>CAZLAD010000001.1:0-183324 GCA_964557535.1 uncultured Candidatus Saccharibacteria bacterium
CCGAACAGAAGGGAAGGAATACGTAGTGAAAGACGGAGACGTTATAGAATTTTTGGTTTAAATGAAGAAGCCCCCGGATCATCCGGGGGCTTCGCAACGTCGCGCAGGTGCTTATCGGCAGGTGAGCGTAACGTTCTCTTTGCTCACGTAGTACCTGCGTCCTTTGTCGTCGGTGAAATTAACGACAGTTTCGCTCACTTCGATGTTCGAAGCAACGCCGACAATCTGACGCGTATCCAGGCCGAAACCACGCACCATGGTGCTTGGGACCAGTTGTAATCCGGTACCGTTGCAATCCTGGTAGATGTAGAGCGTGTCGGCGCTCTGACCGAAGGCCTTGGCCAGCCCTCCTCCCAATCCCAGGAAGAGAAGCACGGCGAGGACGATGTGTCCAATCGTTATGCGTGGCTCGGAAGGTACTTTTTTCTTGCGTTCCGCGGGCTTAGGCTTACTGAAAGGGTTCTTCATGTTGCGGGTGTGTTTTGTTTGTATACTACATATCTTTGACAGATTGTCAAGTATTAAGTATTTGAAAAGGGTAGGGAAAATGTCTAAAAATTGCTTTGAAAATGAGCTTAATTTTGCTAAAATAGGACCCATGATTATTCAATATTTCGGCAAACAATTCTTCAAGATTTCCCAAGGAGATTTTACTGTCGCTCTAAATCCAATTTCCAAAGATTCCAAAGAGTTTAACAAAGCCAAATTTGGTTCAAACGCTGTTTTGATTACTACAAATCATCCAGATTTTAACGGAGTCGATTCTGCGACATTTGGTGACACTCCACCTTTTTTGGTAAATGGTCCTGGTGAATATGAGATTGGCGATATTTATGTTCAGGGTTTCGAATCACGTGCTGAAATTGATAAAAAAGAATACATCAATACGATTTATTTAATTACTCTCGACGACATCAAAATTGTTTTCATTGGCGCACTTTCGAGCAAGGATTCAATCCCAAAAAGTTTTGTTGAGGCCGTCGACGAACCCGACCTATTTTTTGTCCCTGTTGGTGGTAAATCGACAATTGATGCGGCGACGGCGCAAAAACTCGCAAACTCTTTCAATGCCAAGATGGTCGTGCCGATGGATTACGACAAAGATTCTTTGAAAGTTTTTTTGAAAGAGGCCGGAGCCGAAGGGACAAAAGCCATCGACAAGTTAACGATCAAGAAAAAAGATTTCGTCGGCAAAACGGGAGAAGTTATTGTTTTTGAGTAATTTATGGAATGGTTGGCCAAAATGCGACTGAAGTCTGATGCGTCCAAGAACAAACTTGCTCTTGTGGTGGCTGGATTGATTACGTTATTGGTCGTCGGAATCTGGATTTTGATCTTGAAAAATCAAAAAACTTCTGATGAAGTGGTCACAAAATCAAAAAGTGACGAACTGAAACCATTGTTTATGATTTTCAAAAAAGCAAAAGAGGATTTCAAAACCATAAAAACCGACATCAGAGAAAGCAAGAGTAAAGTAGACGAAATGGTGCCGGCAGTCGACGTGTTAGAATCCCCATAGTATTAATATGAGATACAATGGAGAGACAAACATTACAAAACTACAGAAACGGATTCATTACTAGAGGTTTAATAAACGGCCGTCTAAAAACAGCCTAACACTATCGGGATGAAAAAAGATATGAAAGATAAAGAAATAAATATTCCAGGCGATAAGTTGTTGCCATCAAACATCGTCACAGAAATGCGCACATCATATTTGGCTTATGCCATGTCGGTCATCACTTCGCGTGCTCTGCCAGACGTTCGCGATGGTCTAAAGCCTGTGCATCGTCGAATCCTCTACGCCATGCATAAAATGGGACTTACCTCTTCGGCCAAATTTCGAAAGTCTGCGACTGTTGTCGGAGAAGTGTTAGGTAAATATCACCCTCATGGTGACTCATCGGTTTATGATGCGATGGTCAACACTGCGCAGGAATTTTCTTTCCGTTATCCGTTAGTTCTCGGTCAGGGAAACTTTGGATCGATTGACGGGGACTCCGCCGCCGCGATGCGATATACCGAAGCCAAAATGTCAAAGATTTCAAGTGAACTTCTTCGCGACATCGAAAAAGACACCGTGGACTTCCGTCCGAACTACGACGACACCTTGAAAGAGCCAACTGTGCTTCCAGCGGCGGTGCCGGCACTTCTTCTAAATGGAACCCTGGGAATTGCTGTTGGTATGGCGACAAATATTCCTCCGCACAATTTACGCGAAGTCGTCGATGCCACGCTTCATCTAATAGATAACCCGAAAGCCACGACAGAAGATTTGGTGGAATTTATCCAGGCGCCCGACTTTCCAACCGGTGGAGTGGTTTACAATAAAAAAGACGTTTTGGCGGCGTATTCGACTGGGCGTGGTGGAGTTGTTTGCCGTGGCGAAGCCGAGATAGTAGAGACAAAACTTGGCCAATCGCAAATCATCATCAAATCAATTCCTTATCGTGTGAACAAGGCCTCGCTTATCATGGATATCGCCGACTTGGTCCGCGACAAGAAAATCGTGGGCTTAAAAGATTTGCGCGATGAATCAACCGACGAGATTCGGATTGTTATCGAGCTTAAAAACACGGCACATCCGCAAAAAGTCTTGAACTATTTGTACAAACACACTCAGCTTGAGCAAAATTTCAACTTCAACATGGTGGCACTTGTCGACGGCGTGCCACAGACTCTGTCGCTCAAAGATTTCTTGTCAGAATTTATTACGCACAGAGAAATTGTTGTCAAACGTCGCGCACAGTTTGACCTAGACAAGGCGCTCGCTCGTGAACACATCCTTCTCGGACTCAAAAAAGCCCTCGATCATATCGATGAAATCATCAAAGTTATCCGTGCTTCCAAAGATGTTGCCGAAGCCAAGGTTAATTTGATGAAGAAATGGAAATTCTCGGATCTCCAGGCGACAGCGATTCTCGAAATGCGTCTCCAGAAACTTGCCGGACTCGAGCGCAAAGCCGTCGAAGATGAACTCAAAGAAAAACAAACGCTCATCGCCTACTTGCGCGATCTTTTGGCGAGTCCAAAGAAAATTTTGAAAGTCATTTCTACCGAACTCCAAGAAATCCGTGAAAAGCACGGTGATGACCGTCGCACCAAATTCGTCAAAGGTGGCGTCAAAGAAATTTCTGAAGAGGATTTGGTGCCAGATACTGACTCGGTACTTGTTTTCACTGCTGGTGGATATGTTAAACGCACCGATCCAAACGAATACAAAACGCAGAAGCGCGGTGGTGTCGGCGTTGTCGATCTTGAGACTAAAGAAGAAGATGTGGTCACTCACCTTCTCAAAACTTCGACACACAGCGATCTTCTTTTCTTCACCAACTTTGGAAAAGCATATCAGCTAAAAATGTATGAAATCCCAGAGGGCCGTCGTGCGACCAAGGGCAAATCAATCATGAATTTCCTCCAACTTTCAGCCGAGGAAAAGGTGACTTCGATTGTGGCGCTTTCAAAAGACGCCAAGGCTATGAGTCCGTATCTTCTTCTTGTAACGAAAAAAGGCGTGACCAAGAAAATGGCCTCAGAGAGTTTCAAAGATGTTCGTCGTTCTGGACTTATCGCGATCAGACTCGATGCGGGTGACGAGCTTCTGTCGGCTAACTTCCTCGACAAAGGCGACGAAGTTATCATTGCGACCAAAATGGGTCAATCAATTCGTTTCAAAGAGTCAGAAGTTCGTGAAATGGGACGTGGCGCGGGCGGTGTTCGCGGAATTAAACTCGTCAAAGCATCTGATAACGTCGTCGGCGTGAGCGTTATAAACAAAAATCAAAAAGATATTACTTTCCTCGTTATTTCGGAAAATGGTTTGGGTAAGCGAAGTGAAATCGAAGAATACAAAACCCAAGGCCGTGGAGGCTCAGGTGTCAAAACTTTCAAGATTACACCAAAAACCGGCAACGTCGTGGCGGCGGGAGTTGTGACCGAAGAACAGTCAGAGCTTATCGCCATGTCAAAGAAAGGTCAGGTGATTCGTGTCGAAATCGATGCCGTGCCGGTCCAGTCTCGCTCGACCCAAGGCGTCAAAATCATGCGCCCTCGCGAAGGCGACTCTGTGGCAAGCGTGACGTTTCTATAGAAATTATTAATTAGCGGGGTTTCTCCACTTCGTATATTCTGGATTCTCTCTTTTTTCTCCAGTCATAAGTTCCATCCTTGCGTCAACAAGCGCACTTTTCAGAGTTTCTGCTGCTGCTAGGATTTTTTCAGCCTTGTCTTTCCATTCAGGTTTTAATGACATTTCTCTAAGCTCTTTTTCTTCGGCGGTAGTAAAAAGATGCTCGACCGTCTTCCATTTTTCGTTGAGCTTGTCGTGTGCAATATCCTCTAAAAATTGTTCGTGAATTATTCCAACGTCCTCTTGGTTAGCTGGTTTTCCACCCATTTTTTCCATGCCCATAATTTATATTATGTAAATTATTAATACTTTGATGATAGTCTTCGAATGATGTTTAGTCAATAATCTGTAAAATCCACTTCCTACTTAATACTTTCTACTCTATACTTAACCTATGATCGATGATCCGAAAAGGATAGTAAAAGATTTTATGGTTCGCGAGGGGAGCGTTGTCGCTGACCTTGGCGTTGGCTATGGGTATTATGCGTACGCGCTTTCTGAAGCTGTCGGTGAGCACGGTAAAGTTTTTGCCGTTGATATTCAGAAAAATCTTCTTGAAAGATTGAAAAAAGAATCTGACGAGAAGGGAATCAAAAATATTGAAATAATTTGGGGCGATGTTGAGATCGTCGGTGGCACAAAGCTTCGCGCCGATTCCGTGGATGCGGTAATTGTTGTAAATGTTTTATTCCAAGTCGAATCCAGAGCCGGGCTTGTGAGCGAAGCAGCGCGAATTTTGAAAACCGGAGGGAAGTTACTGCTCGTTGACTGGAGCGAATCATTCGGTTCCATGGGTCCCCAGCCGAACATGGTTGTTGATGAAGCAACTGCGCGTAGAATCTTTGAAACCAACACATTTGAATTCCAAAAGAACATAAATGCCGGCGAGCATCATTATGGAATGGTTTTTGTAAAGAGACTATCTTAGACGCAGGCCACCCACAGCTTTTTCAAATCCTACGAAATCGTGTCTATGCATTTAAGTCCTCGGATTTTCAAAAGCTGTGGGTGGCCTGCTTCACACAATTCACATAAATCTTTAGTCTTTTAAGCCTTTTTGTCTTACAATTAAAGGTATGAAATCCCGTTAGTGGCCGCGGTCGCTATGTGGGAGTAATTACAATGATTGCAAAAAAGATTATTAAAAATCTAATAAAACGGGAAAGTGGCGACCGCGACCTGCCACTATCGGGATGAAAGGTTTTCAGGTTGGCGTTTTGATATTTTTCGGCGTCTTTGTTTTCGTCGGCGTTTTGATATTTTCTGGTGCTATTGATTTGAGCAAGAAAGATACTGGCGGTGGAGCGACTCTTTCGAGCATTACAATTTGGGGAACAATTCCAGCCAAGGATCTGTCTTCTGCGATAACATTTATCAATACCAACAATCCGGCTATCAAAATAAAATATGTCGAAAAAGATCCGCGCACTTTTGAGACCGAACTTCTAAATGCCTATGCTTTTGGGGGACTACCAGATCTTTTCTTGATATCACAAAATCTGATTTTTACTTATTCTGATAAAATCGTAAACATTCCTTTTACATATTTGCCAGAAAGAACCTACGACGACACATATATTCGATCAGCTAGTATCTTCAAGACCTCGACCGGATTCCTGGGCTTCCCTATCTTTGCCGATCCGCTGGTCATGTATTACAACCAAGACATGTTGGAAAATGCCGGTTATACAACCCCACCAAAGTACTGGAGTGATTTGTTTGAGTATGTACCAAAACTCACTATCAAAAACGGGGCTCAGCAGATTGTAAAGTCCGGTATTGCTTTGGGAGAATTTTCAAATATTAAAAACGCCAAAGAAATTTTGTCGGCACTAATTCTACAACTAAACAACAACATCGTTGGAGTGGATGTTTCCGGAAGATATCAAACATTGCTCAATAGCCCTTCGACCGTGTCTTCTCGACCAGCTCAACAGTCAGTAAAATTTTACAACGAATTTTCTGACTCGCTAAAAAATGTTTATTCTTGGAATAAGACCAAACCAAATTCCGAAAACGCCTTCATTGCGGGTGATTTGGCGATTTATCTCGGTATGGCGAGCGAATTTACAAATATCAAAGCCAAGAATCCAAATTTAAATTTTGACGTAGCGACATTGCCACAAGTCAAAGAATTAAATAATGCCATAACTCATGCAAACGTTTATGCTTTTGCCGTTCCGACGACTTCTCCAAATGCACAAATTGCCATTACTATTGCTGCTGATTTGGCTAACGGAGCGAATACTTGGTTGTTGGTTGCGCCATCGGGCATGGCTCCGGTACGTAGAGACTTGCTTTCCAAGACTGAGATAAATAAATATCAAAAAGTTTTTTATAACGCGGCGTTAAATTCCAGATCTTGGGTTGACCCAAATTACTTAAAAACAAACGAAATATTTGGTCAAATGGTCGAAGATGTTAGCTCGGGACTTTCATCCGAAGAGGAGGCTGTAAAGACTGCAGATACGGCACTTGAACTTTTGTTAATAAAATGATGAAAAATTTTTTAAAAATATCCGCAATAACTTCCATTTTACTTTTTTCGTTTAGTGTTGTTCGTGCCGATGGAGACATTATGGCGCCACCAACTTCTCAAGCAGAATCGATTGCTGGTGTAAACTGGGGAAACATAACTACGACTGATCATTCTATCAGTATAAACAACGCGCATTTGATACCGATTGTTCCAACTGGCCCAAAGCCATTCTGTATTGCCTGGGGCACCGGTGTCGCAGGACAATCAAATGGAACATATGAATATATAAATCAAGAAGCACAGATACTTAACCCGCCTTATGTTTTTAGTCTAACTATCCCAAACCTTTTTCCCGTCACTAGTTATTATTTTGATATTTTAGAAGTGGCACCACAGACGAACCCGAACGTTGATCCGCAGTGTTCACCTCTATTCGTTTATGGCTACGCCACAACCAGTCAATTTGGTAATCCAGATATAAATTTTACTTATCTAAACAACAATACGAGTGTAAATGTAAGTGGTAATATATATTCAACAAATGGCCAGGCTCTTATGGCCGCACAGATTGTTTTGGAGATTTACGAAGTCGCACCCGGTACCACTATTACAGAGAATGCGCCCATGAATGCCACTTTGGTTGGTTCATCCGGTCTTACTACGGGAGGTACGGGAGTTGTAAATGGTAACGGGTATTTTCAAAATACCTATAACAATATAACTCCGGGTTCGAGTTATTATTTGTTTATCAAAAATACAGATGGAGTAAATATCATAACACCTATTTATTTCGAAGTTCCACCTGTAGATCCAAACGATCCCAATCCAAATCCAAACCCCGGTCCAAACCCTGGAACAACAACATCAAATGGCGGACTTGTGCCGTGTGGATTTGTCGGCGGACCGGAATGTGATTTCAATATGCTTATCGTCCTTGTAAACAATGTGGTTGATTTTTTGATATTCACCATCGGTTTCCCAGTTGTTGCCATTGTCGTGGCGTGGGCGGGAATACTTCTTTTGACCAGCGGAGGAAACTCTGGTGCCAAAGACAAGGCCAAAACGATGTTATGGCATGTTGTCGTCGGACTTATTTTGGCGCTTTTGTGTTGGGGTATAATAAAGCTTATCTTGGTTGCATTGGGTTATCAGGGGCCACTGCTTACAATATTTGGAATAAATTAAATTGTCATGAATAGTCGCCTTAAAAATTTTATTTTGATTCTCGTTCTAGGTATTTCATTCGGGTTTTTTGCTGTCGGCACTATATATGTTTATGCCCAAGAAGATGAAGCTGGAGATGGTTCAGCCAACCAGGAAAATTTACCGCCCACACCAACACCGTCCGTAACTCAGATAAATCTAAATCTGGTCAATCCAATTGCTAGTGGCGTAAATAGCATTCCGCAGTTTTTCCAAAAGGTTGTGGATATTATCATTAAAATCGCAATTCCATTCGTCGCGATTGTGCTAGTTTATTGTGGACTTTTGTTTGTTACGGCGCGTGGAGATACGGCCCAACTCGATAAAGCCAGAAACGCTTTTACTTATGCTGTCATTGGCGGACTTGTGCTTTTGGCATCTTGGTTGATTGCCGAAGCTATTAGAGATGCTCTAACAACCCTGGCTTATGTTTTATAGAACACTTAAATTAATTTTCGTCATATTTTTGTTTTCTGGAATATTACGCCTAGAAACTTTTGCAGCGGGTATACAGTTCATCCAGCCCGTCGTGGCCTCTCCGTTATCCGGTGGGGGATTCAACATAAATACGACGCTCAACATAGAAGGATCTTTCCCCGGAGGCACCACCCTAGTTGCAGTTTTTGATGTTGGTGAAGTATCTGCTCCTTATCAAATGATCGTTTCTGTTTCTGCAAGTAGCCCATCGGGAACATATCCAATAAATTTAAACTTACCATCTTTTGTCTTTGCTCCTGGGGGGTCGCTCGTTCAGTTTGTGTTGGTGGATAGCAGTTCTTTGGGTGTTGTCGGTGTTTCGAATTTAAATATTGAAAATCAGTCACCGTTTCAGTTTTTCATTTCAAGCTCAGATGCAGCTATCGTCTCAACGATAAGTGGCAATGAAGAGAATGATCCTGATGCTGGAACGGAGGTCGGGGATGATGAAGCTGGAACCGAAACCGGCGATCCTGATGCTGGAACGGAGGTTGGGGATACCTCAACCGTTTTTCAGCCAGGTTCTATAAACAATCCTCTCGGACAAGATTTTGATATTCTTGATTTTCTCGAAAAGCTTTTCAAGAACTTTGTTAAAATTGCATTGCCATTTCTGGTTTTGTTCACGGTTTACTCAGGATTACTTTTTGTCATGGCTCGTGGTAACGAAGAAAAATTAAAAGAAGCCAAAGAGCATTTTTTATACGTTATAATAGGCGCAACGATTGTTCTTGGCTCATGGACTCTGGCCAAATTGCTTGCGGGTACTGTGGAGCAATTCGAAGCGTTTAATTTTGCGATGAAATTATTAGTTTAATTGAAATTCAATGTCAAAGATTACTAAATTGAAAAACGAAATCAAGATAGCTTTATTACTATTGGCATATACGGTACCGACTATTGCTCTGGCCCAAGGCAATCAGAATTCATGTTCTGGACCAATAGAAAATGTTTCGGCGCTCTTAAATCTGGTCGGTTGCATAATCAGAGACGCGCTTATACCTCTTCTCATAACCCTCTCGGTCATCGTATTTATCGTTGGAATCATCAAATATATCGCTGCCGCAGATGATTCGGCAAAAAGAGAAGACGGACGCAAATTTATGCTTTATGGAATAATTGCATTGTTTGTAATGATTTCAATTTGGGGATTGGTCGGAGTGTTGCAGGGGACGTTTGGTTTGGGCAACGCAATATATATTCCACAAATGCAGGGGATTTAGCTTGCGTTCCGCAAACAAGTCTGTGTTATAATTTAAGGGTATTTAGTTTATTATTAGGTCGCGATTATTATTAGTTAAGTTTTTATTATTATGAATAGATTGTTTAAATTATCAGCTGGAATTGCCACGTTTGCTCTTCCGGCAATCGTTCTTGCTGAGGGCAATACAGTCGGCGTTGCTATCAACACGACAAATGCCTTTGATATATTGGGTACGATTTCGTCAATATTTGGCGTGCTAATTCCTCTGCTGGTTACATTTGCTGTAATTTATATTATTGTCGGAGTCATCAAATACGCTACAGCCGCTGATGACGAAGCACAGACGACTGCTCGCAAAAGTATTCTCCATGGAATTATTGCGTTGTTTGTTATTGTCTCTATTTGGGGACTCGTGGCGATTCTCAACAGTACATTTGAGATTAACCAAAACGGTGCGAACTCTGGTGCTTGTCAGCCAGTATATGTTCCAAGTCCAACGGGTGGAAGTTTCGTATTGCCTCCTGGTTGCTAATATATGTTTCTTGACCTCCTTACAATATTTACGCCGGTCGCTTATGCGTCTGTCGACACATTTGTCAAGAAGGCCGTTACTTATGTTTTCAATCCTGTAATCAGTTTGATGGTTGTCGTAGCGCTTGCATATTTCGTTTATGGAATATTTGAATATGTAAAAGATGCTGATGACAGCGAAGCTCGAGCAAAGGGTGCTCAGCATATGCTCTGGAGTATTGTCGGACTGTTTATTATGGTTGGCGTATTCTTCATCATGAGAGTGATACTCGGAACTGTTGGTATTGATGAAAGTCAAATCAATCCACAAAATCCGACCGAGATAAACATCACACAGTAGAAAATAAAAGCATGAAAGGCCCCGCACGCGGGGCCTTTCTGCTGAATGAGCTTCTGCCTACTTTTCTTCCATGAATTTGATCTTCACGGATCCGTCCAGAGAATCGTTCCAGACGTGTAGGACTTCGGTTCCCACAACAACGTTGTTACAGCTCCAGGGTTGTCCGACAACCCAGTCGAACCGCCCGTTTCGTAGATATTTGAACGGGTCTTTGCGGTGGTCCGAGCCTGGTCCCAAGCACTCGTGTCGGCGTCCCCAGCACTGAAAGTGTAGAGTGTCACCAATCGATTTGTTAGGAAAACAGACATGACAGACTTTACGTCTGTTTACCTCAAAGAGGGGTGCTCCCTCTGGTGGTCTCGATCGAAATCCTGTCTGGAATTCTTCTCCAGCTTTTTTCCGATCAATCACGTCCACGGAGTATGCAGTGTAAACACCGCTTGGCCCCATGGTTGTGTAGTGGTATTCCAGATGCTCACCTTTATTGCTAAAGGGGCTTGCTTGTACAAATCGCTTCTGGAACCCATCGGACCGCCATGCCCTCCATCCGAACCAGATGACGAGCAAGATCAGTCCGAACTTAAATAGTCGCCACAGAATATCCCATCCGTTGGTTTGACGCGCTTCTCGCGTTGTTCCTCGTGTTGGGGAATCCCGTTGCTGGCCCGTCGCCGCGCCTCCTGTTTGAGGCGCGGCGTTCGTTCCAGTTTGGGTTGTCTGCTGTTGCTCGGCGCGTGTTTCACCCGACCTGGGTTGGTCACCGGTCATGGACTTCTTGCTCTGTCCTCGGAAATGCCTTTCGCGCATTGATTTCCAGAGCATAAATCCGATGATCACGACGGTTGTTCCAACCAGTGCGAAATCGATGAACCAGTTAACACCGGAGATGACCTCATCTAACAGGTTTGTCATGTTGCACTTAGGCTTTAGTCGGTATTAGTTTTTCGAGGAGATCCCCGACACTGCCACCGATGTTGATGTTTGTGAGATCCATCCCTTTCACGGTTTGCTGTTGGATCAGCTGCTTGAGCAATTCTTCCGCCAGCTCGTGCTTTCCTTCTTTTACCTCACCTTTGTCATCCAGACAACCCAGAAGAAGGAGTTGTGCCTTGATAGACTCGGTTATGGCTTGGAGTGGACCAGCGGCAGTAGCCTTTGCCCTTGCTTGTTCACCCTGCGCTCCCAATAGCTCAGTTTTCAATTTGGCTGGAGCCGCTGCACTTGTGTGCAGAGCATTAGTCACTTCTGCACTGAGTGGATCGCCGGTGATTTCGACATAGTCCACGTCGATACCACGACTGTCCTCGACCTTACGTTTACCGTCCAGTGTTGGTTCTAGGAAGCGTTCTTCGAACGCTTCCAGGATCATTCTGGCTATCAGTTCACGTTTCTCCGAGAAGGTCTTTGGTGTCAATGGACCGGCAACTTGAGCAACCTTTGCTCGAGCTGTGTCGTTGGCGATCTTGACGGTTGCCGCGATACTGTCGAGTTTGGCAGCAAATCTAGCCAATTGTCCACGCGGGATCGCTAAGCCATAGGCTATACGCATACCTTCGACGTTTTGTGGTTGACACAAAGGATCGCCGGCCATACTTGCTTTTTCTTCAGCAGTAAATGGTCTCGGTTTTCCTTCTTCGTCGAGATCATGGAGTGCGTTCAGTCTCAGATCCAGGGTTATTTCCCTTTGAATGAGCCTCTTGGGGTATTTGTCAACCGAAAAGATTCCGGCGGGCAAGAAGAACCATTGCGCTCCAGAGACTTCGCATATTTGGGTACCCAAGAAATAGATGAGTCCCCGTTCGCTCATTCTCACGTATGGCCTCCATGAAGTGGTAACGACATCGAAACCACTACCGCCTCTGCTATCGCTCGAACCTCGGCTTGCGTCTGTCGGCTCTTCGCTTTCGACATTCTTGTTCTTGTCCCAGTCTAGGGCGGATAGAGTGAAGTAGATAGCTATGATGCAGAAGTAAAGAGTCTGGAAGCGTCCGGTGAATCCGTGTTTTTCTAAAAACCACGGTACCAGGTACAGTAACACTAGGAGTGTTACAGACAACCAGAAGTAATATCTCGAGTTAAGTCCAGTGGGTGTCACGGGCCAGTTTGCTCGATGGGATGTCTTGTCAGTCTTGTGTTGAGCGCCCTTACCGAAGACGTAAGAAGAGTTGTCTAAGAGCTTGTCGATGAGCGTCTCGGTCCACTGATTCCCTTTGCGCGTCTTCGTAGTTCGCTTGACCGCTTCTTTCGTCAGAAGTTTGTCGAAGCCAAACATCGCAGAGATCTGCGTTGCCAACATCAAGAGTGCTAGGATTACTCCTAGGCCTTGATAAGGGAACATGATCATCAACAGGAGGATAATTATTACCCCCCCGATAATCCACAGAGTGTTCTTCATCGTTCGTGGTTTTATGTCGTGTTGTTGTTTCGTTTCAATTGTCGAGGGACTGTGCCTCGTTCGAGTGGGATTATAGCACAATAAATACCACTTTGTCAAGTTTTAAAATAGCAAAAAAGCCTTATAAATCAAGATTAAAAACCTCAAAAATGCACGACTACTTATTGTTGCACACATATCCTAATCTATCGCAGGTGCGAATATTTAGGACATAGTAGATATCTTGCCTAAAGTGGAAGACAAACGAAAGAAGATGTGCTAATATCGTTTTGTTGTTACGCCCGGGTGGCGAAATTGGTAGACGCGCTAGTCTTAGGAACTAGTGAAGCAATTCATGGAGGTTCGATTCCTCTCCCGGGCACAAGAAGGCATTCATGCCTTCTTGTGCCTGGAAGAAAGCAAACAATTTTGCTTTCGTGAGGAATCGAAGGCCGGAGCCATGTTTTGCGATAGCAAAACGGGTGAGGCGGGGTCGCGAAAATTTTCTAAAAGAAAATTATTTGTGACAGATTCCTCTCCCGGGCACTCGTAGCATCCCCTTGTAGCTCAGCTGGTAGAGCAGCTCCCTCTTAAGGAGAAGGTCCTAGGTTCGATCCCTAGCGAGGGGACAAAATAGTTGATCACAAAGCAGAAAATCCTGAGTAATCAGGATTTTCTGCTTTGTGTGCCCAAGGTGGGAATCGAACCCACACGATCTTACGATCGGGAAATTTTAAGTCTCCTGCGGCTACCAATTACGCCACTTGGGCTCTTTTCGAATTTTTACCTCTATGTGTAACTTGCAGACTGTGGCAGTTTGGACACAAAATTCTTAAATTCTCCAGCCTGTTGTCATGTCTGTCTCCGTTGATATGGTCTAGTTCCAACGGAAGTCTTCCATCTTCGGATATTTTTGCCCAGTTGCACTTTTCACATTTAGGTTTTTTGATTCTAGCCGAAAAAAGTCTTTTTTTCAACTTAAAGCTTTGGTAAGTACTATTCTTGACTAAGATGTCTTCTAAAGCTATTAATGGTTTGAAAGGAAGTTTCGTGCCCTTACTCCATAATTTACCAGTGAAATGTTTTGTGGGGATGCCATATTGTTTTATATATTTTTTAACTTGATCATAATTACCGCCAGTTGGTTTCAATCCAATACGCGCTATAGCCATTCTATAGCTTCGAGAATTTTTGACAGCATCTCTTAATTGTTTTTCTGACCAACTTCTTCTTTTAAACATAACTAAAATCAATATGGAACACTCGTATTATAACATATTGATTTACGTGTACCTTTTGGAGGCCAGGACGGGAATTGAACCCGTGCGTGTCGGTTTTGCAGACCGAAGCGTTACCACTTCGCCACCTGGCCGGAAATACTAAATCTCAAAAATATGGCCGCTGCGTGGACCTTGTCCGCCACAGCCTTGCGTCGGCGGAACTTCGCCACCTGGCCAATGGAATAGATTTTATACTATTTTACGAGATTTTTATAGGGGTTCTATCTCGTGAGATAATTCTTCGATACGTTGTCTATTTTTCTCCCCGAAGTCGAGTTCTACCGCAAAGAAGGGAACGGTGTGAATGTTCATGTTGTCTTTGACGTATTTTTTGAAATCCGTCATTTTGCGTTTACAGAAATTAAGCGCAGCGAGGGCTTCCTTGTCCGGCAAGACGCTGATGTAGATGATCGAATTCTTGAAATCTGGTGAGATGTCGATGTGGGTGACGGTGATAAGTGAAGTTTTATCCGCCTCGCGATCGAGAAATGTCGCAGCCAACCGCTTCAACGCTTCTTCAACTTTTATTTTTCGATCTCCCATTTGTTTATTGATTATTTTTTGATCATGACAAAAGATTCCAGCATATCGCCAGGCGCAATCTCTGTGTTTGATTCAATCATGCCACCAAATTCGACACCTTCTGATACCTCTTTTGTATCTACTTTTGATTGCTGGAGTCCTACTATTTTCCCAGTTCCAATTTTGTTTTCACGCCGGACGATGTCCACCGAATTACCAGTCTTGATCGCACCGGCGACAACCCGTCCACCGAAGACAAGTTTGTTTTTGGTTGCGTTAAAAATCTTTAGAACCTTGATCGATCCAGAAGTCGAGCGCTCCTCGACCCGAGGACGTTTTTCATCGAGCTCTTTTTGTAACCAGTCGGTTAATTCGTAAATGATGTTGAACGTTTTGATAGTAGCGCCGACCTGATCGTTCGCATCGAGCGCGGTGCGTTCGACTTTGACATTAAATCCGACGATCAGGACGTTCTTATCAGCCTGGGCAAAGTTGAGGTCTGATTCAGAGATATCTCCGACGCCGAGTCTGATGATTTTGAACCCGGCTTTTTCGGAAACAATTTTTGATACAGCTTCAGCTACAGCTTCGCTGGTACCGGCGACGTCTGTTTTGATAATTATCGGGATAGTAAAATTATATGATGAATCTGTTTCTGGAAGTCTTAGACCTTGTGTCGAATTTTTATTTTCTGCGATAAATTGTTCGGCTTCTTTTTTGGTTTTAAAAGAATAAAATGTTTCGCCAACTTTTGGAACTTTGATCAGGCCAAAAAGTTTGACCGCCGAACTAAAACCAGTAATGCGAATTGGGGAAGAGAATTCCGCTTTTTCTAAATTTCCACCCTTGAAGTCTTCAAAAATTCTGGTCGTCGATATTGAGTCGTCGACAACGACAAACATGCCTTTTTCTAAAGTTCCATCTTTGATCACAAGCGTGGCTGAGATTCCGCGTTTTGGATCAGAATTTGATTCGATGACGAGACCGCTGGCTGGTTTGTTTGTGTCACCTTTTAGTCCTTCCAATTCGGCGGTTAATAAAATAGTTTCGAGTAGTTCGTCGATACCAGCGCCGGTTTTTGCAGAAATTTCAACACACGAAATATCTCCTCCGTAGCCTTCGATATAGATTCCATTTTCTACCAAAGAATTTTTGGTTTTTTCGATATTTGCACCATTTTTATCGATTTTATTGATGGCGACGATAAATGGCGTTTTTGATTCGACAATTGTTTCAAACACTTCTTTCGTTTGAGCGTTGACGCCATCATCAGCCGCAACGACGAGGATGGCGATGTCGGCCGCTTTGGCACCGCGAGCGCGCATGTTTGAGAAAGCTTCGTGTCCAGGAGTGTCGAGGAAGGTGATTTTTTTCATTACCCCTGACTCATTTTTATGGCTTAGTTCATAGGCCGAGATGTGTTGGGTGATGCCACCCGCCTCTCCCGCCACGACGTTGGTTTTTCGGATGTAGTCCAAAAGCGTCGATTTTCCGTGGTCGACGTGTCCCATGACAGCTACTACTGGTGGCCGTTCTATCAAGTTTTGGGCTTCAGGCTTTGACATGGGGCTGATTTTACAATAAAAATCGAGAAAAGGCTAATTTTAAAGCGCGGGAAATTTTTTAATTTTTTCCCTCCAAACCCAACCTAACCGGACGGTCAAAAATTAAAAAATTTCCCGCGCTTCTATTTCGCTTCGTCGAGCGCTTTCTTTTCTTCGGCTGTGAGCTCGTATTCAGCAACACCTTTTTTGATTGGTTTTGCAAAAATAGAAGTTTTTTCTCTGGTGTAAAGACTTGAAATTATCATTCCGTCACCCTCTTCGTTTATGAGCGCAATGGCGAAACTTTGATTGCCACCAGACTCGGGGAATGGGTTGAATCGGACGGTTTTGAATCCTGTGAGCGATTTGCGCAAACGGCCGTTTAGGTTGTGAAGAGTTTTTTCAGTGATGATCTGGTTGTCGTTCATTCGTTTTACTTCTTCGATTAGATAGGTGAATGTATCTTCGAGACTTTGGGCATCTTTGCCCTGGAGAAGTCTGTTTATGCGAGTGTTCGCTCGGAAAATAAAAATTGCCAAGACCAAAATGGTCAATATGAGAATTCCGAGAATGATCATGAGGTTCGTATCCATGCCTGGAAATTATATAAGATTCATGTTAATTTTGCTACATGTTCGGCAAGAAGAAATCTAAACGAATCTATCTCGACTACGCCGCTGCGACACCTGTTCGTGCGGAAGTGATTGAAATCCTCCTGAAAAACATGAGGGCCTTTGGTAATCCTGGAACGATTCATGCTGAAGGAGTTTTGGCGAAGAAAATGTTGGAAGAGGCGCGGCAAAAGACGGCTGAAAGCCTCTTTTGCCGCGCCCAAGAGATTGTCTTCACCTCTGGTGCAACCGAGTCGAACAACATCGCCATCTTTGGTAGTGTTTTTGCTTGGATGGCGAAAAATGTTGGCAAGACTCCACACATCATCACGAGCAATATCGAACATCCGTCAGTTCTTGAAGTCTGCAAACATCTAGAAGAGAAGAAACTTGCCGAAGTCACGTATCTCGAAGTTTCAAACGAGGGAATCATCGACATGAAAAAGTTGCGTGAATCTTTGCGCGAGAATACCATCATTGTCTCGGTCATTTGTGCCTCGAATGAAATCGGTGTTATCCAACCGATCAAGGAAATTTCCAAAGAAATAAGACATTTCAAAAAGCATGTTTTAGGTAATCATGAATCAATCTATCCATTGCTCCATAGTGACGCGAGTCAGGCGCCGTGTTACGAGGAAATTGATTTGCGTAGTCTTGGTGTTTCCACGCTTACGATTTCTTCGGAAAAGATCTACGGCCCTCGGGGCGTAGCGGCCCTTTTTGTAAAATCCGGCACTCTGATTGAGAAAATCATGATGGGCGGATCCCAAGAATCAAATATCCGTCCTGGAACGGAAAATGTCTCAGCCATTGCTGGATTTGCCGAAGCCCTCGAACTTGCCGTAGAGGGAAGGGAATTAGAATCTGCACGCGTTCGGGAAATCCAAAATTATTGTCTTGAACAGTTAGAAAAAAACTTTTCCGGAAAATTTATTTTAAATGGCTCGCGCGAAAACAGGCTACCAAATAATGTAAACATCACGTTCCTTGGTTTTGATTCCGAACTTCTCGTCATTGAACTCGATGCCAAAGGAATCGCGGTCTCAGAAAAATCCGCTTGCAATACCGAAGAGGGCGGAGAGTCGTATGTAATAGAAGCTTTACGCAAGAATGAGACAGGAAGCCTGCGCATTTCTTTGGGTCGCGACAGTCGGAAAAGTGACATTGATCACCTCATAAAATCCCTTCAAGAAATTTTCCACAAATACACTCGATTAGAGGTCCGACCTCTAATCGAGTCGTGATATGATTTGTAAATGAGAAAAATAGCGTTTGCTCCTGGAGAAAAATATCATATCTATAATCGCGGGACTGAAAAAAGAAAAATATTTCTCGATAAAGGTGATTACGAGAGATTTATTTTTATTATGGAATTGTTTAACAACACAGATCCTAACTTCAATGTAACCAGAAATCTTGAAAATAAATATAAAAACAAGAAAGGCGTAGAAAATCTTGTTAAGATTGAAACATACTGTCTGATGCCTAATCACTACCACTTTTTACTTGAAGAGATAATTGAGGGTGGAATCTCTAAATTTCTTCAGAAAGTTATGACTGGTTATGCAATGTATTTTAATAAAAAATATGAGCGCACTGGTAGCTTGTTCCAAGGAAAACCCAAAGCCAAACATGTAGATAAAGACTCTTATTACATGCAATTAAAAGCATATATCGATTTAAATCCCGTCGAGATGTTTGATAAAAATTGGAAAAAATCAGGAAAAGTAAGATCTATTCCACTCGCCATAAAGTTTTTAAACGATTACAAATGGTCCGGCTGTAAAAATTTTAATATTTATAACAAGTACCTGAGTGGGGAGTATGGCTTACCAACCAATGAGGAGTTGTTCGAATAACGATTAGAGGTCGGACCTCTAATCGAGTATTGTGTGTCACTTTTGACCAACATCCCCAAATATTGTATTATGGGAGTATCAGATACGTCTTTAGCCACATAACCATTGAAAAATATGAATCAACCTCAACCATTTCACAATTTCACCACCAAGGCCAAGGAAGCTATTCGTCGGGCTCACGAGCTTGCTATTGAGCGTGGACAGAACCACGTTAATTCCATGCATCTTTTTGGCGCCCTCATGCTTCAGGATGACTCAATGGTTATTTCGATTCTTGAGAAACTCGAAGTCGACACGGTGTTACTTTCATCAATTCTCATGGAAATGATCGACTCGCCAGAGTCGCGTACGACGGTCGCACCTTCGTTTCAAATATATCTGACGCCGGATCTGGCACAGGTGATTGAAAACTCCAACAAAGTCGCCAAGTTTTTGAAAGACGAATTTGTTTCAACAGAACATTTATTTCTCGCGCTTTTTGATTCTCAGACAGAAACCAAAGAATTGATTGGTCAGTTCAAGATAAGCAAAGAAAATGTTTTGAAAGCGCTCGATGAATTACGTAATCAAACGGTTGCTGGTACTCAAGCAAAAACAAAATTTAGAATGCTTTCAAAATACACCAGAAGCCTGACCAAGCTCGCCCAAGAAGACAAACTCGATCCGGTTATCGGTCGCGACACCGAAATCATGCGCATCATGCAAATACTTTCTCGTCGTACCAAAAACAATCCAATTCTTATCGGCGAACCAGGTGTCGGTAAAACTGCCGTCGTTGAGGGACTAGCTGCGCGCATTGCCAAAGGTGACGTGCCAGACTCACTCAAAGACAAAGACATCTTATCGCTTGACATGGGGTCGCTTCTTGCTGGTACAAAATACCGCGGAGAATTCGAAGAACGTCTCAAAGGCATCATGAAAGAAATTGACAAGGCGGAGGGTAAAGTAATTCTTTTCGTCGACGAGATTCACATGATTGTCGGAGCAGGACAGAGCGAAGGATCAATGGACGCGGCCAATATGCTAAAGCCGGCGCTTTCGCGTGGTGAACTGCGAGCAATCGGCGCAACGACCATCAAAGAATATCAAAAGTATATTGAAAAAGACGCTGCGCTCGCTAGACGTTTTCAGCCAGTTTTTATCGAAGAACCGAGCAAGGAAGATACGATTGCAATTTTGCGAGGACTCAAAGAAAAATATGAACTTTATCACGGTGTTCGAATTACCGATGACGCTATTACTTCGGCCGTTGAACTTTCGACCAGATATTTGACCAATCGATATCTTCCAGACAAGGCCGTCGACCTAATCGATGAGGCGTCGTCGTCTCTAAAAATGCAATTGGAAAACAAACCAGCTGAACTCGAGGACGCGAGTCGAAAAATTATGCGCCTTGAAATTGAAAATGCTGCGCTTGATACGGATCTCGCAAACGCAACAGAAGAACTAAAAAAGAAAAAATCTGTCGCGCGCATCAAAGAAATTAAATCAGAAATTGCGAACTTGCGTGAAGTCACTCGCGAGCTTGAACTAAAATGGAAAAACGAAAAAGACACGCTTGATGAAATTCGTGCGCTTAAATCCAAACTCGATGCTTTGCGTTTCGAAGCCGAAAACGCTGAAATCCAGGCAGACTTGGGTCGCGCCGCAGAGATTCGCTATGGCAAAATTCCAGTTATGCAAAAAGAACTCGAGGTTAAAATTGCTCGTCTGCGTAAACTTCAAAAAGACCGTCGAATTCTCAAAGAAGAAATCAATACCGAAGATATTGCCGAAGTTGTAGCGCGCTGGACCGGGATCCCGCTATCGAGAATGCTCGAAGCCGAACGTACAAAGCTCTCACGTATGGAGGACGTCTTGCGCAATCGGGTTGTTGGTCAGGATGAAGCTATTAAAAAAATCGCGGAAACCGTTCGTCGGAATCGTGCCGGAATTTCTGATCCTAACCGTCCGATTGGTTCGTTTATTTTTCTCGGGCCGACCGGTGTTGGTAAAACCGAACTTACGAAGACTCTGGCGGAATTTATGTTCAATGACGACAAAGCTCTCATCCGTGTCGACATGAGTGAGTATATGGAACGTCACTCAGTTTCGAAACTTATTGGTTCACCTCCAGGCTATGTCGGACACGACGAGTCAGGACAATTGACCGAAGCTGTACGACACCGACCATATTCGGTCGTGCTCTTCGACGAGATCGAAAAAGCGCATCCAGAAGTATTTAACATTTTGCTACAAGTTCTCGATGATGGACGACTAACCGATGCCAAAGGGCGTGTTGTCAACTTCCGCAATTCTGTTATCGTACTGACATCAAATCTAGGATCAGAATTTATCCAGAAAATGGAACGCATTGGATTTTCAGACTCGAGCGATCTCGAAGATTATCAATACACCAAAGACAAAGTCATGGAAGCCCTCAAAGATAACTTCCGTCCAGAATTCCTAAATCGTATTGACGAGACGATTGTCTTTGATGTTTTGTCGCCAGAGGCGATTACGAAAATCGTCGAAATCAGGATTGCCAAAGTCATTGAGAGATTAAAAGAAAAGGAAATCACGCTTACGGTTTCGGCCAAAGCATTGAAACTTTTGGGCAAGCAGGGTTACGATCCACAATACGGCGCTCGTCCGCTCAATCGTTTGATTCAGACAAAAATTCTAAATCCAATCGCCACCAAAATTATCTCCGAAGAAGTGAGGGCCGGCGCGAAAGTCACGGTGGATGAAAAAGACGGGGAACTTGTGATCGTCAATCAAGAAAAAAGAAAACTACCCACAAGAGAAAAAGTTGTAGCGTAAAAAGCAAGAAGGGCCTCCAGTGGAGGCCCTTCTCTGCGAGCAAGCTCGCTTCGACGGTGTATGTCGGTTGGTTCTTTTTCCGGCGTACGCCAATGTGCTTGGTTGGTTCTCAGGCTGTGCCCAGGATGGCCTGTTCTTCGAGAGCGTGGCTTCCGTGACTTTTTGCGCCCTTCTTGAGGATGCTTTCCAGGTGTGGCCGGAATACGTACTCCGGTTTGCGCTTGTAGTAGCGCTGGCAGTAGCTCAAGAGATCGGTTTGGCTCAGGCTCTTGAGTTTGACCAGGAAACATCCGGGTAGTTCTTTCTCCAGTGTCGCCCGCAATTTGATCGCGGGCAGTCCTTCGGCGCCAAATTCAAATTCGATCACGCGACGCTCTTCTTTTTCGTAAACATGGACACCTTTCATGCCCAGGAATCGCCTCAGGTTGTTGAGGCGGTTTTCGAGAGCATCACCCTCGAGATCTGTCTTGATGCGGATTACCGTGTCTTGCATTGGTGGAACTGGTTTTGTGTTCGATGACGATATTACACCCACTTTTTATTTTTGGCAATATTTTGGGAGGATTGAAGTTCATAAGTTTTTATGTTAATCTGGCCTTTGTAACGCGTCGGTGGTGGAGTGGTCTATCACAACAGACTGTAAATCTGTCGGCTTTATGCCTTCGCTGGTTCGAATCCAGCCCGGCGCACAATATGAAAAAAGACACGTCTCTATACATCTACGGCAGGAAGCCTATTGAGGAAGCGCTTTTGGCCGATCCGAAAAACGTCAAAATGGTCTATGTCAAAGACTCGGTCAAAGAAGGCGAAGTTATGGAGGTTCGCAAATTCTTGAGTAAATACAAAATTACATTGACGAAAGTTCCAGAAAACAAACTCGTGAAGCTTGTCGGCGATGTAAATACTCAGGGCTTTGTGGCCGAGCTCAAAGAATTCAAAAGTTTGGATTTTGCGCAGTGGATTGAAACGGTTGATAAAGATTCAAACCCACTTGTCTTTGTCCTCGACGAACTCGAAGATCCGCACAACGTCGGCGCGATTATACGTGTGGCGGCTGCGGTTGGAGCTTCGGGTGTCATCATGTCCAAACATCGCCAAGCGCCAATTACCAGTACCGTTTTTAAAACATCTGCCGGTACTGCGTCACGACTACCGATAATTGTCGTCTCAAACACCAACGACGCTATCAAGAAATTAAAAGATGAAAAATTTTGGGTCATTGGACTCGACGCTGAAGAAAAGAAAAATATTTGGTCTGAAGCTTTTGATGCGCCGGTGGCTATCGTTATTGGTAACGAAGGTCGTGGCATCCGCGAGACGACCAAGAAAGCCTGCGACTACATGCTCTCGATCCCAATGGCCGAAGGCGTAGAATCACTAAACGCCTCAGTATCTGCCGCCGTCGTCGCTTATGAATGGAAACGCAAAATTTCCAATGCAAAATCTAAGTAAAAAATACAAAACCTGGATTGAAATTGATCGCTATGCTATCAAGCATAACTACGATGCTTTTCGAAAAATTATGAAACCAGAGACGAAACTCATGGCCGTGGTTAAATCGAACGCCTATGGTCACGACATCGTTCAGTTTTCAAAAGAGTTAGATAACTTGGGGACTGACTTTTTCGCCGTAGATGAGGCGCGCGAGGCATTTTTACTTCAAGATGCGGGAATTACAAAACCGATTCTTGTCCTCGGATATATTGAGCCAGATTTACTCGAAGATGTCGTCAAAAAGGAAATTTCTTTTGTTGTTTCAAATTTCAACATACTTGATAGGGCGATTGCGTTAAAACACCTGAATCCCAAAATTCATATAGATGTCGACACTGGACTTGGACGACTTGGTTTTTTGGAGTCTGACAGGGAGAAAGTTCTGGAAATTTTGACGCGAGAAGGTTTGGCGGTAGAAGGGATATCGACCCACTATTCCTATGCTGAAAGTCCGTCGCACAATTATTATACCGACATGCAGACGGAAATTTTCGAAAAGTGGATTTCGGCGTTTCGAGAAAAAGGATTTGATCCGATCAAGCATGCCTCGGCGGCTTCGGGATGTATCTTGGGAGACAAATATCATTTCGATATGGTACGAATTGGTATCGGACTTTATGGACATTGGGGCTCGAGGGAATTGCGAGACTGGGCAAAGGACAAGATTGAACTCAAACAGGTCATGACTTGGAAAACAGTTGTTGCCGAAGTCAAAGCAAAACCAAAAGGAAGTTTCCTCGGGTATGATTTGAAAAAATGTATTGAGAGAGATTCGATGATTGCCACGATTCCGGTTGGTTATTGGCAGGGACTGACTGGAATTGCCACAAACCTGGGTGAAGTTCTAATCAAAGGCAAACGTGCCCCAATTTATGGCCGAGTCTCGATGGACATGACGATTTTAGATGTAACCGATATCCCAGGGGTCGCTATTGGTGACGAGGTTGTGTTGGTGGGATATCAGGGTGAGGATTGTATAAGCACCGACGAGTTAAAATACCGTTTGGAGATGATAAACTACGAGTTCGTGACCCGTATCAACGCCCAAATCCCGCGTATTTACAAATAATTTGAGGCATGTTAATATTCCCTCGTGCTAGTCACTAGAAGCTAACAGCTATAAGCTAAATTTATATGTCACAAGATAGACTCATAAAAATGAAGAGCTCGGACTCAAAGACGATCATCCGAACTTTCAAGAACAAGAAGCAGAACCCAGATCCGCTTGTTTTGCGCAAATTTGATAAAAAGGTCCGCAAACACGTAACTTACAAAGAGACGAAGAAGTAATATAAAGCAAAGTCCCGCATCAAGTGCGGGATTTTGCTTTTGACGGCGGGCGATGGAGGAATCGAACCCCCACCAAAGGTTTTGGAGACCTTCGTTCTACCACTAAACTAATCGCCCAACTGGCCCCACGAATTCCGCAGGGCCGTTAGTGGTAGCAAATTGCCACCACCCATTAATATACAAAGAGCGAATTACGCAATATTATAACATTCGTAGCAAAAATACCAGACGAACTCTGCTAAAATATGGTAGTGAAAAATTATCTAAAAAAGTCTTGGTATTTGATTGGACCAATACTAATTTTTATTATTTTGCAGTCAGGATTGCGGGGTGCAGAGAAAGAGGCGTTGGTGTCGGAAATTGTGGCGACGGTTGATCAGGAGGAGTTGGCCGTGACCGAAGAAGCCTCCGAAACGTCCAAGTCAGATTTGGACGTTTCGGAGGCCAAAAACATTGACCATGAAGTTGTTAGAGTTATCGATGGTGATACCTTCGAAATCATGATGGGTGATGATAAAGAAACCGTTCGTGTTATCGGTATCAATACTCCCGAGACAGTCGATCCACGCAGAGCTGTCGAGTGCTTTGGGCGCGAAGCATCAGAATTCGCCAAGAAGACTTTGGTCGGACAGAAGGTTTCTCTCGCCATTGATCCAACCCAAGACGAGCGAGACAAATATCAGAGACTTCTACGTTACGTCATGCTTTCAGACGGAAGTGATTATGGCGAGACGATGATTCTCGCGGGTTATGCTTACGAATACACTTATAAAATTCCGTACCAAAAACAATCAGTTTACAAAACAGCTCAGACCGAAGCGCAGGTAAGTGGGGCGGGTCTTTGGTCTACCAAAACTTGTGAGGGAAAGAATAAATTATAATTGTCACCAATTTTCACGCATATGCGTGAAAATTGGTGACAGGTTTTAAATCCACCTAATCCTCTTATCTCGTTTGAACCACGTTCTTTGACGTTTGGCATATTGCCAGATTTTGGTTTTGAGAAGTTTGATCATCCGCCCCTTCTGGTCGGACAGGTTTCCTTCTTCAGAAATTTTCCCTTGTAGAAATTGGGCGATGTATTTGTATTCGAGACCGAAGTTTTCGAGTCGTTTCCAGGATATTCCTTCGTCGTGAAGTTTTTGTATTTCGTCCGTCATACCAAGTTCAAATCTTTTCTCGAGTCTTTTCGAGATTCTTTCTTTTAGAATCTCGTCGGGGAAGTCGAGATAAATAAATTCAAAATCGTATTTTTGTGGGCCTTTTTCTATACATGTGATCTTGCCTACGTGCGTACCTATTTCGATGGCGCGAATAAGTCGGCGTTTGTTTTCGGTATCGACTTTTGCGCCTTCTTCGATGGGGAATTTGGCCAAGATTTCTTTTAGTTCTTCAACAGTTTTTTCCTCCAATTCATTTCGAAGCGATTCATTTTTTGGAATGTCCTGGAAAATGATGTTGTCGGTAATTGCTTGAATATAAAATCCCGTGCCACCGCAAATAATTGGCGTCTTGCCTCGTGCCAAAATTTCCTCAATTTTTTTAAAACAGAGTTTTTGAAATTCCTCGACCGAGAAGTCTTCATTTGGATCACGAATGTCTAGCATGTGATGAGGAACGCCCCGCATCTCTTCTGTCGTGATTTTGCCCGTGCCTAGATCCATTCCGCGATAAACTTGCCTAGAATCGGCGGAAATAACCTCGCCGTCAATTTCCAATGCCAAATCAACGGCTTTGTCAGACTTGCCGGTCGCTGTCGGTCCGCAGATGACGTAGATTTTTTGCATTGATTGACAATACAGGAATTGTATATAAAATTCAATCGAACCTAGAAGAACTTCTCACTCCATATCATCAGGCTAGAGCTCCTTGCGAGTGTTCCCTGGGAATGCTGTAGTGAATCGTTCGAGCAGTCCATGTAGGCACGAATCAGCCAAGCCCTCACGCAGTGATGCGTCATGTTCAAGGTTGATTGGACAACATACCGGACATCGGTGAAAAAGCCACGACTTGGATAAACTGCTGATAGGTTGCCATTTGTTTTTGGGTTTACGTTCTTTGACTTGGACCCCAGAGGTCTGGATGTTTTCATTAAGCCGCGACACAGATCTTACGCTTGGTTGGCGCTTGATGGGGCCCACCATTACGCAAAAGGCCCCAACCAGGTAGACGGCGTCGGTTGCGCGCTTTGGGGTATGGATTCCCCAAAGGTCTGGGGGCTGGTCGAGAGACCAGCCCCTTCCTTTTTGTATTTTAAAATCACTTGACAAATTTTTATGGGTGAGTAAGATATTTATTGAACTAAGCCATGGCCCCGAGTAAGGGTGCCTCATGGGTGATCGTAAGCGACTTTATTCAGTCACCACCATTCCAACTAGGTCCACAATGCCATTCGGCCAAGACCTACTTGAAACACATCGAAGAGATGTAGACTGAAGGAGGAACCACTTTCCGTTAGGTAGTGGAATAACTCGACACCCATCAAGAACAGAAGCCGACCCCCTGGGTCGGCTTCGCTCGTTTTGTGCCAGAGAGAGGACGCTTCGCTATCTCACACCTCGGAAACCCACGGTTTTCCCAAACCTTCCTCCACGGGAAAACAAGTGTTTTCTAGGGCCAACTTTCCTGTTCGATTCCTCTTCAATAATCCAGAAGAAAAATACCCCAGACGAATCCAAGGTATTTTCTTTTGTGCCGGAGAGAGGAATCGAACCTCCACCCCTTTCGAGACACGATTTTGAGTCGTGCGCGTCTACCAATTCCGCCACTCCGGCAAAAGAAAACCGCTTTGCTTTTGCCCCAATCCGACTTGTCGGAATCGCCGTTGAGAGGCTTTTGGCCGAACAGGTGATAGGGGCAAAGATGTGAAAATTCTACTTTAGTTTTACCCAAAAAACAACCCTATAAAAGATCGAAGCCCACCTTACAGGGCGGGCTTCATCGATCTGGCCTTAGACCGATAGTTCGTGACCAACTTTACGGGGTTGATCGACTCCGTCAATACGGACCTGTGGTCCTAGGGATCCTTTACGAACCGACGATTACAATACTCCCAACTATTTCTAAAGTCAATTTCTTTCTTGTGCTAAAATATCTCCATGCTAAATAATGAAATTGCCGGAGATTCAATATTTTTTATCGATGTAAATAAAATCGTCCCAAACCCGTATCAGCCAAGGCGCGATTTTGACGAAGCGCGTTTGAAAGATCTGTCCGAATCAATTCGTCAATACGGAGTGCTTCAGCCTCTCGTCGTCTCACGCATCGAAAAGCCAAATGACCACGGCGGATTTTCTGTCGAGTATGAACTCATTGCGGGCGAGCGCCGTTTGCGTGCTTCACGTCTAGCCGGACTTTCTCAGGTTCCAGCCGTCATCAGAAAAGAAGAAAACCCGATGATGAAGCTCGAGCTTGCGATCATCGAGAACTTGCAGAGGGAAGACCTGAGTCCAATCGATCGCGCGCGAGCTTTTTTGCGTCTTGCCACCGAGTTTAATTTTTCGCACGCTGACATTGGTCGCAAAGTTGGAAAGTCTCGCGAGTATGTTTCAAACAGTTTGCGCATGCTTCAGATGCCACAGGAAATTATCGACGCGCTCTCCGAGGGTAAAATAAACGAGGGACATACCAGACCACTTCTCATGCTAAACGATCGTCCAGACGAACAATCAGTCCTATTCAAAGAAATTGTTTTCAAAAAAATGACGGTGCGTGAAGCAGAAAGAATTGCCAGGGGAATTGCCAAAGAAAAAGTCCGAAAACACGAGCTTCTACCAGATCCAGAAATCGAAGAAATTGAAACGAAGCTTGGCGAGACACTAGGAACGCGTGTTCGAATCGACAAGAAAGATTTTGGTGGTAAACTCACCATCGACTTTTTCTCTAAAGAAGATCTAGATTCGCTCATCCAAGCACTTCAATCAAAGAATGTTGCTTTACATGAAGAAAAATTTGCCAATGTTGAGACGCCCGTAGTTTCTACCGGAGAAATTACTGACGAATCCGCCTCCGCTACCACAGGCTCCGACGTGACGAAGGAAGAAGTCGAAATGCTCGACGATCGTGACGAATCAGACAAGAAAAAATCCGAAGAAGATGCCGATTTATACAACATCAGCAATTTTTCACTCTAGCTTTATCGGAAGCGGTTCATGAATTTGGCCATCAGGCTGTTTTCGTCAACATATTTTTTGATATGTTTTCGGGCCAAAGTCGTCTTGGCCTTGTCGAGCCACTTGCTATTCGGGACGGCTTTTTCGTTTGTTTCAATCTGAACAATGTCGCCGTTGTGAAGGACGGTGTCGAGTTTGGAATATTTGCCGTTTACTTTTGCCCCCGAAGCATGATCGCCGATTTTTGAGTGAACGGCGTAGGCAAAGTCGATAACGCTCGATTCTTCGGGTAGATCGATGACGGCGCCTTTGGGCGTAAAGACGAAAATACGTTTTGAAAAGAAGTCGATTTTCAAATTGTTTAAAAATGCTGAAGGCTTGGCGACGTTTTTTTGCAATTCTTTGAATTGTTCGATCCAGTCTCTGTGCTTGTCGGTTTTTTTGAAACCTTCTTTGTAAGTGAAAAAAGAGGCGATACCAAATTCGGCTTGTTCGTGCATTTCTGGTGTTCGAATTTGTATCTCGGCGACAGAACCGCTACCGGTAAAAATGGTCGTGTGAATACTTTTGTAGCCGTTTGGTTTTGGCAGGGCAATAAAATCCTTGATGCGTCCCGGGATTGGTTTCCACATGCCGTGAATAATTCCGAGAACTTTATAACAATCCTCTATGTTTGGTACGATAACTCGCAAAGCCATGATGTCGTAAATCTTATCGATATCCATGTCTTTTTTCTTGAGTTTTTTGTAGAGACTGTACAGACCCTTCATACGAGAGCTGGTACTTATGACCTCTATGCCGTGCTTTTTTAGCTCCTTCGTCAATTCTTTGTGGATGACTTCGACGTGGGATTGATCGGCCTCAGCTTTCTTTTGAAGTAGATTTTTTATTTCTTCGAATTCTTTTGGAAAGGCATAAGGAAAAGACAAATCTTCTAGTTCGCCCTTGAGTCTCCACATCCCGAGACGATTGGCCATCGGAGCATGGATTTCTATGGTTTCGAGAGCGATACGTTTGGCTTTCTCTGGCTTTAGGTGTTCGATCGTACGAATGTTGTGTAAGCGGTCGGCAAGTTTGATGATAATGACGCGGGCGTCTTCGGCCATGGCGACGAAAAATTTACGTAGAGATTCGACATGACGCTCTTCGCCACGGTACTTAACTTTGCCCAGTTTTGTGACACCGTTTACGAGAAATACCACATCTTCGCCAAACTCCTTTTCAACGTCTTCTTCTGTTACAGACGTGTCCTCGACAGTGTCGTGGAGGAGGCCGGCGATAATGGTTTTGGTATCCATTCCGAATTCCGCCAGAATTTTTGAAACCTCAAATACGTGATTGAAATATGGTTCACCCGAAGCACGCTTCTGACCTTCGTGGGCTTTTTGGGCGAAGTCGTAGGCTTGCTTTATCCAAACCTTGTCTTCATCGCTCGGCGGATTGGCCATTTTCTTGTAAATGTCTTCGACTTTTGGCATAGAATAATTTTGCCATAAAAAAGCGCTTCTAACAATAAGCCTTCATTTTTAAGCATTTTCTGGTAATATGTCACTACAAATGGATCCCGATAGTGACCGCGGTCGCGTAAGGGCTTCATGGTATATTTTGAACAGACGAGCATATTATTAAGTTCGCTAAACCTGACTGGTTGTGTAAAGACCGCGACCCGTCACTATCGGGATGGATTTAAAGAAAATCAGAAATTTTAGCATTATCGCTCATATCGATCATGGGAAAAGTACCCTCGCGGATCGGCTTCTTGAAATTACGAATACAATCGAAAAGCGCAAAATGCAGGATCAGGTGCTCGACAACATGGAGCTAGAACGTGAGCGAGGAATCACGATAAAAATGCAGCCCGTAAGAATGATTTATCATTCTGGAGGTGCCGAGGGAACCGAGGCGCAAGATTACATTTTTAATCTCATCGATACACCGGGGCATATCGACTTTTCCTACGAAGTTTCTCGTGCTCTTCAGGCCGTCGAAGGTTCGATAATGCTCGTCGACTCGACTCAGGGCGTCCAGGCACAGACTTTTACCACGCTTCACATGGCACAGAAATTGGGCGTAAAAATTATTCCGGTCTTATCAAAGATTGATTCGCCTTTATCGCGAGTTGACGAAGTCAAAGCCGAAGTCGCCAAAGTTCTCGATATTGATGAAAGTGAAATTCTGACCGTCTCGGGCAAAACAGGCGAGGGCGTACCGAAACTTTTGGAAGAAATTGTAAAGCGTGTGCCACCGCCAGTTGAACAAATTCCAGATACAAAAAGTTCTCGTTCGCTTGTCTTTGATTTTCAATATTCCAATCACAAAGGTGTGATTGTTTATGTCCGTGTAATTGACGGCATGATCAAGAAAGGTGATGTTTTGAAATTCGCTTCAGCCAAAGAGAAGTTCATCGCGCTTGAAGTTGGAATTTTTTCCCCCGATCCCAAACCCGCCGAATCATTGTCAGCCGGTGAAATTGGTTATATCGTCACCGGAATCAAAAAGCCGGGTATTGCCAGTGTCGGAGATACCGTCACTCCCGAGAAAAATCCTCTTCCGGCGCTCGAGGGTTACATGACACCGCGTCCGGTTGTTTGGGCGTCAATTTACCCCGAAGACCAAGATGATTTTGACGAACTTCGAGCATCGCTTGGTAAACTGAAACTTTCTGATTCGTCGCTTACTTATGAAGAAGAAACTTCTGGCGCGCTTGGTCGGGGCTTCCGCGCGGGATTCTTGGGGATGCTACACCTTGAAATTATCACCGAGCGACTGCGACGAGAATTTAATCTTGAGCTTGTCGTTACCAGTCCGTCAATTACTTACAAAGTCAAATATCGTAACTCTGGCAAAGAAGAAATGATTTACTCACCGCATACTTTTCCAAACGATGGCGAACTTTCGGAAATTATGGAGCCGTGGGTGGAATTGAAAATCATCACACCGACGACATACCTTGGCAATATCATGCAACTGCTTTTTGATCACGAAGCCGAAGCGAGTGGCGTGGAAAATTTCGGAGATAATCGAACTCAGCTTCTGGTGGAGATGCCTTTGCGCGAACTCATGCGAAACTTTTTTGACGATTTAAAATCTGCTTCATCGGGCTATGCTTCGATCTCGTATGAAATCGGTGCGTATCGTCCGGCCGATGTGGTACGACTCGACATTCTTGTGGCCGATGAACCGATTGTCGCTTTTACTCGCGTAGTATCCAGACGTAAAGTCCAAGACGAAGCCGAAAAAGCAGTCAAAAAACTGCACGAAGTCATGCCACGCCAAATGTTCGTGACTAAAATACAGGGGCGAGCGCTTGGACGAATTCTATCGTCTGAAACTTTGAAAGCTTTTAGTAAAGATGTGACTCAACACATGTACGGGGGCGACATTACACGCAAAATGAAACTCCGTGAAAAACAGAAAAAAGGCAAGAAAAAGATGGCCGAGCGAGGGAAGGGAAATGTAAACATCCCGCATGATGTGTTTCTGAAGATGATGAGGGAGTAAGGGGTGCTCCGTAAAACTTATATTTTCCTCGTCTTGCGGGAGCGTGTCTACGCACTATGTCCTCGACTTCGGAAAATATAAGTTTTGCTCCGCTCGGAGATTTTCTTAAATCCTAAATTTGAATTATTAAATCTACCTAAAAATCGGCGCGTAGAAGAGAATCATCGAGACGATGATGACGACTGCCATAACTGCCCAGGCGCGCTTGAAAATCTTCTTATTTTTTGGATTAAACATCATAGATAGGGGATATTATAGTTTTAAAAGGGATTTTAAGCAAATGGTATATACCCCAACACCTACTTTTTTATCATTCTGATTTTTCAAAATAAGCCTTTCAATAGTGTAATAATTCACCAAAAGCCTAAAATACCGAAGATATCCCCAGACAGAATAAAAGCTATAAAAAAGTAAGTGTGGGGGTATAATTATCAGTATGGCGCACATAGACCGCAGGAGATTTATAACTAAACTGACACATTCGCGAGTGTCTCATGTGATTTTATTTTTACTCATGACACTTTTTGTTTATAGTGCTGTTGGCGCTTATAGAAAGAGTCGTATTGCAAACGACAGAATGTCCGCATCACTTTCGGAGCTTATCGAACTCGAGGATCAAAAGAGTCGTTTGTCTACTGAATTAGAAAATTCTAATACTGATTTTGGTAGAGAAAAAGCTTTGCGAGAGAAATTCAATGTGGTGAAAGAAGGGGAACAGGTCATTGTTATCGTTAATGACAAAGATTTGGGAAAGGTCTCGACAGATACAGAAAAAAAGGGTTTTTTTGAAAAAATATTTGGCAAAAGAGAGGATATGGTACAATAATTTGACATTACTAATTAATTTTTAAATGATAAGAGCCTCGCTTCGCTCACTCGTATATTTCCGTCGTTCGGAGATCATGCGAGCAAGCTCGCCGATGCTCCTCACTAGGAAATATGAAACCAGTTTCAATTTACACCACCGCAACTTGTCATTTCTGCCAAATGGCCAAAGAATTTTTCAAGGCAAACAACGTCACTTACACCGAATACAATGTTTCAGAAGATGAAGCAAGACGTGCTGAGATGATAGAAAAGTCTGGACAGATGGGCGTGCCAGTGATTTATATAGGAGATGACTTAGTTATCGGATTTAACGAAGGGAAAATCAAAAGTTTGCTTGGGATGTAATAATCAAAAAACGCGCTTAGCGCGTTTTTTGATTTTCTGATAGTATTTTCGGAAGGTCCCCGTAGTTAAATGGATATAACGACTCCGTCCTAAGGAGTAATTGTCGGTTCGATTCCAGCCGGGGACACAAATTAAATAAGAGAGGACATTGATATGAAATCTTAAGGAAGATGTACGTTCGATTCATACTAGAGACATAAATATTACATATGATAAAACATATAATAACAGGTGGTGAGGGGTTCATTGGTTCGCGCATAGTTGGTGTGATGGGCGGAGAATCATTTGATATAAAGTCTGGAAAAGATATTTTAGACATATCGAAATTGCGCGAAGTAACTTCTGGCACAGAAGGGATTTTCCATTGCGCAGCCAAGATAAGTGTCCCAGAAAGTATCATCAAAAGAGAAGAATATCATCGTACGAATGTTGAAGGAACCAAGACAGTTATCCATGTCGCCGAAGAATTTTCTGTCAAAATAGTTTTTTCCAGTAGTTCGGCTGTGTATGGAGAATCCGATTTTGCGGTCAAAGAGGATTTCGCACTGAATCCTAAATCCCCTTATGCCGAGAACAAAGTTGAGGCGGAGAATGCATTAAAGGTTTGTGGAGTACCAAACGTTATACTGCGTTATTTCAATGTTTACGGTCCCGGTCAATCTGATGCGTATGCCGGAGTTATAACCATTTTGATAAAGAAAGCTCTTGTGGGAGAAGATTTGGTCATATTTGGAGATGGATCGCAGACTCGAGATTTTGTTTTTGTTGATGACGTCGTTAGGGCTAACATTATGGCCATGGAGAAAAAATTTGAGACTAATGAAATATTCAACATTGCTGGAGGTAAAAGCGTGACAATCTTGGAATTAGTGGAAAAGATTATCGAGCTGACCAGATCTTCATCAAAAATATCTTTTCAGTCAGCTAGGGCCGGTGACATACTTCATTCGCGCGCCGATATCAACAGGGCAAAAGAAATTCTCGGCTGGGAGCCGAAAGTGTCTTTGGAAGAAGGACTCCGGATAACTATTGATAGCTTCAAATAGTTTTATGTTAAAATAATTTTTATGGATGAAAAAGAATTTCGAGATTTGAAAACGCAAGTCGCCGAGACCCATCAAATGGTCTCAAAACTTTACAAATTTGAGAAAAATCGTCGATTCTGGCGAGTATTGAAATTCGTGCTTATTATTGTTATTATCGTTGGGGCTTATTATGCAATACTGCCTGTATTTAAAAAGGTTTTAGATACATACAACGCTTTTTCTGCCGGAGTTACAAATATTCAAAATATTGAATTACCCTGGTGAAATAAGTAAGTCAATAATTACCAAAGCCGACAATTCTGTCGGCTCCCCGATTGAAACATCGGAGCGCTCAGGTAGCTCAGTTGGTAGAGCATTCCCCTGAAGAGGGAAGGGTCACCAGTTCGAACCTGGTCCTGAGCACAAATGGAAGAATTAGGTAAAAATTTGCCGATTAAAAGAGAACCAGAAAAACACGATACCGAGGAAGTTCGGCCAACTTTAGAAATAAGTGAGTCTAATCCTATTTATTATCTAAGATCGGACGACAAGAAATCTTACTTTCTGGATGGAAATAAACATTATTGGGTGTACTATTTTGACACCAGAAGATTTGAACAAAAACAGCAGATAGATGACCTAGGTATTCCTGACGAGAATCTTTCAAAAATCTTCTCAGGACTTAAGAGATTTAATTTTGCTGAGGACGCGATGATTTACGGAACAAGAATGAACCTGATGGACTCTAGTGTTTTCTTTAGGCAGTCTTCCTCGGATGAATATTTAAGTGAGGGTGTTAGAAAGCGAGCAGAGATGTTGGCTGATAGACACGAAAAGCTTATAAAACTACTAGATGAAATACTAGAGGAAAAAGATCTAAACAAAAGAGAGGAAATGAAGAAGCGGTATGAAGAAGAGTACAAAAATATAACCAAGTAGCAAAAATGCCTTATTTTTATAGGGCGTTTTTGCTTATTGACTTTTACTATATATCATGCTATTATGTAGCCCAACCAACACCGCACCTTCCCATGATCACGATCAATCGTAAGGAGTACACGTTTCAGGGTGCTCTCTTGCATCTGGTACAGAAACACCTCACAAACAACTCGTCCGAGGTCAGTAGCTTCGCGCAAGAGTGGCCAATGGTCGAGATGACCACCCACCACACTTCGTCGGGACGGGTTGTCAGTCAATACGTTGGCTCCCGTGACAATGAAGTGGATTCGATTGTTCGCTTCATCCAAGCTGTATTGGGGGTCGAACGGAGGTGGCTCACCACCACTCTCACTGGCCACGAGATGGAACTACTCCAATCCCTGAACAGGATGGAGACACGATGCAAGGTCGCACTCGGCTACCTTGGTCGTACGAAGTTCAATACTCGTACGATCTCGAGCTTCTCGATCGAAGACCTGTGCACCGCTTACGCCTTCTTCGTTGAAGCGAAGCGCTTCGAGCAATCGTACATCTTTGATGTCGTGCTTCAGGAGATGTGTGAACCCGAGAAGGTTCAGATCTGATCACCACCACCGCAACGACGAAGCCCCGGCATGCCGGGGCTTCATTCGTTTCTATTTTTAAAAATTATCTCGACTTAACTCTCACCTTCGTCCTCTTTTTCTTGTCGAGTTTTGGTAGGCGAATGATGACGAGACCGTTTTTTTCTGTCGCGATGGTCATTTCTGGATCAATTTCTTCTGGAAGCATGATTGTGCGAGTAAACGATCCCCAGAAAAGTTCCTGGGTTAGGTAATCACCAGTTTCGGCCATCGAACCCTCTTTGCGGTGACCAGAGATAGTGACCATATCTCGAGAGATGTCGATGTCGAGATCTTCTGGCTTTACTCCGGCGGTCATGGCTTTGACCACGATTTCGTCACCAGTTTGATAAACATCAACGGACAGTTCGCTCGGCTCTTCTTCGGGAACAGACCATTCTTTGTCGACGATTTCTTTGTTGTTTTTATCGTCAAAAAAAGGAGATTTTGGAGAATCTGATTCTTCATCGTCACTGAAAAAATCATCATCGTTGTCACGAAGAGAGAGACCGCCAGTTAGTTTTTGAAAAAATGATCTTTTTTTAAACATATTAGATTCTTCTTAATTGTTCAAACAAGAGAAGTATAATAATTGTTACTCCCCATAACAAACTGAAAACACTAAACAAACCTTTGTCACTGTTAATTATAAGAAAATTAAATACGGAGTGCAAGGTAATTGCCCCAAAAAGTCCAATAACTAAGAAAGTTTTTTTAATAAGTCGACTTTGGTAGAAAGCGAGACCGAGTGCAATACCGATTATTCCAGAAGCGACGGTATGAAGTAGCATCGCACCCAGAAATCTGAAGTTGCCAGTAAGCAAACTGACGGTAGCGTTGCCTAGCGTCACAGGATCAATTAGAAAAAGCGCGTTTTCGAGCGCTGCAAATCCAAGTGCTCCGGTCATCATGTATATAGCGAAGTCTATAGGTTCGTCGGCGTCACGGCTCTTTAGAGCAATGAAATAAATAGCTACGAATTTAACAATTTCTTCGATAGCCGACCAAATAATTGTTAAAAGTTTTGGGTTGTCGGTAATAGTGCCAAATAATTTTTCGATTGGTAACACTACAAACACCGAAATCATTCCAATGATAAATGTTAGAAGTAGAAGTCCGCGAGGTTCTGGGCTTTTGTCGTCTTCTTTGAGCCAAAACCATAACCACAAAAAAGCGGGGATTAGTCCGCCCAAAAGAGATATGATGCCGACCTTCAAACTTATACCGGCCATTCTTCAATTATAAGCAATTTTTTGTCTTTTATCTCGAGCAATCCCCAGATTTCTTCGGTTACAAATGGCATGAATGGGTGGAGGAGTTTTAGGTTTGTTTGTAAGATCTCGTGTAGTGCACGTTTACGTGACTCGGTAGCTTCGCCAGAACTTCCGAGAATTGATTTACTTTCTTCGAGAATTTTGTCGGCGAGCGTGTGCCAAATGTAGCTGTAAATTTTTTCACTTGCGAGGTGTAGACGCATATTTTCTAGGTCTTCGGTAACTTCTTTGGTAATTTCGCCCAATTCCGCCAAGAGTTTTTGATCAGCTTCGACGAGGTTTGCGTTCATGTCCGGCTCGTCGGCGTTTTGGAGGATGAAGCGCGAAACGTTCCAAATTTTATTGGCGAAATTTTTGTAGCCTTTTATTTTGTTTTCGTCGATGCGCATGTCGGTGCCTGGCGCAGTGCCGACGACGAGCGCCATGCGCGCGGCATCAGCGCCGAATTTGTCCGCAATGTCTATTGGGTCTAAACCGTTACCGAGAGATTTAGAGAACTTTCGTCCCTGAGCGTCACGAACGATACCGGTTAGATAAATTTTCTTAAACGGAATATCGTCGAGAATATATCCAGTCATCATAACCATACGTGCAATCCAGAAAAATAGAATTTCGTAAGCGGGCACAATAACATTTGTTGGATGAAAATTAACAAGATCATTTTCTGGTCCGGCCGCGCCCCGCGTAGCCTTGGCGGAGTGGGGCCAGCCGAGAGTCGAGAACGTCCAAAGAGCGGACGAGAACCAAGTGTCGAGAGTGTCTTCGTCTTGTTTCCAACCCTCTCCCGGCGATTTGTCGCCCACAAAAATTTCTTCGCCACGATAGTAAACCGGAATTCGATGTCCGTACCAAATCTGTCGACTGATACACCAATCTTTTAGATTATCGATCCAATGGAAATAAGTTTTGCCAAAAAAGTCTGGCATGATCTCGATCTCACTTTTTTCAACTGGCTCGCGAGTTAGGTCTTTGAGACTTTTACCTCGGCCCGGGACTTCTTTGTTGACATCCACGAACCATTGAAGTTTTGGCAGAGGCTCTACTATTCCACCCGTACGTTCAGCGGTCGAGACGTTTTGTTTTACAGATTCTTCTTTTTCGAGAAGTCCTTCGGCACGGAGCCACTCGACAATCACTTCTCGCGCTTCGGTTGTTTTCTTGCCAAAAATTCGCTCATCACCAACAGACATTTTGGCGTATTCGTTTATGACTGGGATTTTTGGCAAATTATTTTTCTCAGCCATTTCCCAGTCGATCATGGAGTGTGCCGGAGTAACACCAAGCGCGCCTGTACCGAATTCTTTGTCGACACCTTCATCTGAGATTATTTTTATTTCCAATTTTACACCGCAAAAATCATCGACTACATAGGTCTTGCCTATGTAGTTTTGGTAACGTGTGTCTTCGGGATGAACCGCTACCGCGACATCGCCAACCTTGGTTTCGGGACGAGTCGTGGAGATGGAAATAGGGAAATCTTTGGAGTATTTGAAAGTGTAAAGTTTTGCTTCGCGTTCCTCGTAAACTATTTCGTCATCAGAAATTGTCGTTTGGCCTTTGGGGTCCCAATTGACGATACGATGAGCACGATAGATAAGGCCGTCTTCGTACATTTTTTTGAAAACAGTATTGACGGCGAGATTTCTTTTTTCGTCGAGTGTAAAAGCTTCGCGTGACCAATCACAACTCGCACCGAGTGTTTTTATTTGCGAGACGATGGTGTCGTGAGAATCTTGGGCAAAAGCTTGGATTCGTTTTAACATTTCTTCGCGCCCAAGATCGTGACGAGATTTGCCTTCTTCTTTTCTTATGATTCCTTCTACTTTTGATTGGGTGGCGATGGCCGCGTGATCAGTTCCTGGAAGCCAGAGAGTTTTTTTGCCATGCATGCGGTTGTAACGGATGAGAATATCTTGAATGGTTGTACCGAGCGCGTGGCCCATGTGCAGAACGCCGGTGACGTTTGGCGGTGGCATCATGATGGTGAACGTATCCGTACGGAGACGTTCACCCCGAGAATTTTCGAGGGGTAAATTATCCGGATTGAAATACCCAGAATCTTCCCAGGTTTTGTAAATTCGGGCCTCGGTGTTTTGAGGATCGTATGGTTTCAGGAATTTTTCCGGAATGTCCGGGAATTCTTTTCTTTCATCTGGCATGGGATGATTTTAACATAAAAACCCGATTTTTAAAGGGTTTGACCCCCATGGCCATATTTCATCGCAGGCTCGGTCTGTATTGTCTACGGCCATAAAAATATAGGTGTGGGAGTTTGACATTGAACCTTCGCTAGGATATTTTAAACACGAACCAACCACTAACCAGCACCATGACAATACGCGAAACCATCTTTCAACTGAAGGCTCTGCCACTGGTCAACAAAACACACAAGATCGGTGGTCAACAAATCGGGCCCTTGGGTCCGATGAACGTACTTCAAACCATTCTCGGCTGTTTTGTTTCGATGGGCGAGCTTCCGAAAGGATTCGTCTTCTCGGCGCCGGCCGGGTACACTCGGGCTTTGGCTGAAATGCTCAGATTGTCGCGCTCGGGCAAGCACGAAGAAGCGATGAAGATGTTCAGACTATCAGTGAAACAACTCTTCGATGCCTGGGAGATTGTGCGAGACGAACTAGAGCCTCTTATGCCAAAGGAGCGACAGGTCGAATACAGCCAAGAAGTCAAACTCATCGAGATTCGAATATTCCAGGAGAAGATCCGGAATTTCGTGACACAGATGGAGGCGATTTTTCGGCCAGATAGCGACGTTGCGCCGAATCTCGCCAAAGCCTTTGTGTTTTCGGTGGGCGAACAGAGTTTCGGAGAGATTGTCGTGAGGCCTCTCTGTGAGATCTTGACGAAGTTCTTCGGCGTGAACTTCGCTTACCTTGATCCGCTCCAAGAAATTGTTGCGGTCGAGGACGAAGGCTACACAGAACTTATGCCCAACGTCGGGCAAAGTGTGGAAAGGCTGAAGCAGGTGATTTCGTTTCGGCGTAGTCGTCACGGCGAATCGATGACTTTCGTCGTGCCGGGTTTCTATATGGCCAAGAATTTCGGGTCACCCATAATCGCGACCATGCCGTTCAACGGTTCGGATATCTCGGCATACATCTTGAGCCTGGCTCTCGAGTCGGACCTGATTTACGTCAAGCGCGATATCCGGCCATTGCCGGAGGGAGGCATTGTTTCTCTGATAGAAGTGCAAGAGCGGGAACTCCTGGCGGACGGGAAGAAGAGCGAATTGGTGGCAACGAGCGTGCTTCGGTGGCTCGTGGAATCACAGCGAGGACTTCGACTTTTTGATCCAGAGAAGGGTCAGCACTACTATTTGCCGGCCGGAGAGAAGGTGGAGGTTTAGAACCTTTAGACGTTTTGCGGCGCGGACCTAGGGTCCGCGCCGCTTTCGTTTTATTTTAAAAATTTTATAAACTCAAATTCGAGTCAGCTTTTAGGGTTTGTGGATCGGGAAGCGGTTTGCCCGAATTTATTTGAAACATACCGGCGATGCCGATCATGACAGAGTTGTCGGTTGAGAGATGTGAATCGGGAACAAAAAGATTAACGCCGTAATTGTTTTCTTCTAGCATCTTTTTCATTTCAGTTTTTATGTAAGTGTTCGCTGATACGCCTCCGCCGACGATGAGATTTTTGATATCAAATTCTTCGATCGCTTTTTTGGTTTTTGAAACCAAAACTTCGGTAACAGCTTCTTCAAATTCTCTGGCAATGTCAGATTTTGTTTGTTCGTCAATATCGCCTAATTTTTTCACCAAATTCAAAACTGAAGTTTTGATTCCCGAAAAAGAAAAATCATAATCGTCACTTGCAATCATTGGTCGCGGTAGTTTTATGCTTGCCCGGTCTTCTGATCTTGGAGACGGGTCATTACGAGAAATTTCTGCGAGCCTGGAAACTTCTGGTCCGCCAGGATAGGGAATTCCGAGGAGTCTAGCTGTTTTATCAAATGCTTCACCGACAGCGTCATCACGAGTAGCGCCGATTTTTTCGTATTGTAACCAGTCTTTGATGAGAACGAGTTCGGTGTGACCGCCAGAGATGAGGAGGGCAAGCGCAGGAAATTCGAAATTCGAAAGTTGTATTTCCTGCGCCTCGGTTTTCTTGGAATCAATTAGAACTGACAAAACATGTCCTTCCATGTGATTGACAGGCACGAGAGTAATTCCCCAAATGTAGTTCAGTGCTTTGGCAAAATTAATTCCAACCCAGAGCGCTGGCTCGAGTCCGGGTCCGGTAGTGACGCAGATATAATCGATGTCTGGTTTTTCCACTGACTCAGCAATTTGGATCACTTCATCGGCAAGTCCAGTTTCGTGAGATAGAAGCTCTCGCAAATTTTTCTCAAGTTCAGAATCTATTCGTACATTCGTACGAACGTTAGAATGGATTTTTGCTTGGACTAGATTTTCAATAAGAATTGGCGGCAAGTTTTTCGCATGCTCTCGTTTGGCCAGGTTAGGGAATACACCACCGAATTCGCGGTGGAGTTCGATTTGGGAGCGCAGAACATTTGAGAGGATCTTTATTTCGGGTGCAGATTTAGACCCAGAGACTTCCAAAATGGAAATCGCTGTTTCGTCGCAAGATGTTTCTATGGATAAAATCCGCATGATTTCATCACTATATACGAATATCGAAAAATGTTAAGATTGGCTCATGTCGCGAACTATATTTATCATCGGCCAGTCGGGAGTGGGCAAAGACACTTTGGCCAATAATTTACTCAAGTATTTGGAGACCAAAGGTAAAACAATTTACATTTCCACGGGAGATGAATTGCGAAAATTGACTAAAATGGATTCTTTCACCGCCCGCTTAGCAAAAGAAAATAATGAAAAAGGCCATATAGCGCCGTGGTTTGTAATTGTCGGTTGTTGGTTTGCTAAATTGAGTTCGGATTTTACTGGAGAAGAAAATATGATTTGGAATGGGACTCCGAGAAGCGTCAAAGAATTTGAAATTTTGTCTCAAATGGTTGGTTTTTACGGACAACATGCCGATATGATTTATTTGAAATTATCTGATGAAGAATGTCGTCGCAGAATTGTTGAGAGACAAAGAATAGAGAATAGAGAAGAAACAAAAAGTGAAGAATCTATAAACAATAAATTAAAATTTTTCTACGAAGGAGTTTTGCCATCTATCGAACTAGCCAAGACTGACAAAAATTTCACCGTTCATGAAATTGACGGAGAGGGAACGAGAGAAGAGGTTTTTGAGAGGACGGTGAAGAGTTTAGGAATATAAGTGTGGTCACAAATATTTTTCCTGACGGAAAAATTTCGCGACCTCGTCGGGTCTGAGACTCTTAGAGTCGAATGACCCGCCTCGCCCGTCGCTTTGCGACATGTCTACGGCTTCACATTTCGCTCGCACACAAAGCAATTTGTGTGCTTTATGCTCGTGTGAGCCTTCTCGAGATAGAACCTTTCTGTTCATTGCCCGGTAAGGCGAATTAAGACTTTTTTTATACTATCATAAAGACCCTTCTCGTGCATCTATGAAAAAGTTACAAAAGTGACACAGGATGAGGGGTAAAAGTTACAGTCAAGTGTAACTTTCAAAAATAGTGAGGAATTTAAACAACCCCACCAGAGTGAGGTTGTTTTGATAAGGGTTGGTTACCTTATCCCACAGTCCAGATGAGGATACATTTGAACAGGCTACGATGGAAAGCCCTACGTTAGCTTCTCTTCTATATTATTTTTTTTAAAAACCTTGTCAAATTAAAGGCCCCACCGAAATGGGGCCTTTTGATAGAACTTGTCTTCTATCCCACGGCTGGCATCAGTCTGCTTAACTGAACAGAGGTCGACGCTACGCTATAGAACTAGACCCTGTTTTTAATCGTTCTACAAATTAACATAAAAACATGAATTAAAACAACCCCGAGCTGATCGGGGTTGTTTAGAAAGAGGTTGTATCCTCTATCCCATAGAATACGGTGGACAGGTGTGCCAAGCCTAGGTTTGCACTGTGATTGTCATTTTAAAGAATTTTCCACTGTTGTCAAATGAAAACAACCTCACCGAAGTGAGGCTGTTTCTGATTAGGATTTTCACCTAATCCCCTAGAATACGAAAGAGTAGTACAGACTAGGCCAGGACACACTGGTCAACTGCACACAACCACATTTTTGTGGTTAGATTATATAAATAAATAAATAAATAAATTAAAACAACCCCTAATAAAAGGAGTTGTTTTGACAAGAGTTAACCTGCCCCTTAGTGCAGCCGAGTCCAGCTGGCCAGACTTCGCGTTACGATAGCACGCATCAAATTTCATAATTAATTTAACATATCTAAATGAAAAAGCCCCCGTGAGGAGGCTTTTCGACAGAGATTAGAACTCTGTCCCACAGGACACAATAGTAGAGTACACCTCAGAGAGCTTAGCCCTGCAATGCTGGGGAACAATTTCTAGCTTATATTAATACATAATTAAGGTTCTGTCAAATTAAAACAACCTCGACCAAAGTCGAGGTTGTTTCGGTAGGGATTTGACCCTACCCCGCGCCGCTCCTAAGGGCAGAACACGAAAGAACCACATGAGTCCGCCTGACTGGAGTTTAGCTAACAAAACCCAAGCCCGATCAAATTCATTTAAGCATAATTTACAAATTTAAACAGCCCCTCCTTGGAGGGGCTGTTTTAACAGGGATTGGCTACCTTGTTCCGTACTGGGGTGAAGGACAGCATACGGTAGGCGACCTAACTACACGAAACGGCGCCATAGGGCATCTTTCTATTTTATATCATAATATGTTAATTATGTCAAATTAAAACAACCCCTCTTTCAAGGAGTTGTTTTTGATAAGGATTGGATACCTTATCCCAAAGACAGGGGCAGGCAAGATTACCGCTGTGGACTTAGGTATGCAGTAGTGCACTCAACAGAAGAAAGCGGGGCCTTGCATAAAACCTTCAAAAGAAAGGTTCAGTCGGACAATATCATAAATATGATGACATATCAAACTAAAACAACCCCGAACTAGTCGGGGTTGTTTCTGACAGGTTTTCCTGTCGCTTAGTGTGCTGGGGCGTGCTGGACTGCAGTGGACTGGAGTGCACCTTGCTTGACCCTGCGTAGCAGAATTAAGAACTATGCTGCTTTTTTCTCAACCAGAACCCCTATTGCATCCTCAACTGTCTGATCAAGCGTCAACTTCTGCTCGTACGCCGGACGGAGCCACTGTGGTAGTGATCCGTACAGGAATCGCGCGAACTGATTCGAGAGGAAGAACGCAACACCGAAGTCACGTTTACCTCTCACGTTTCGTCCGCGCACCTGCAGTGCTTCGATCGTCACGCGCCACTGCCGGAGTTTCCATACTCCTTTGCCGAAGCGTCGCTCCTCGAAGATAGCCTGTGGATCATCCGGTCTCGGGTATGATGGCCGCAGGAAGAAAATCGCTTGCGCGATCTCTCCCGGCAGATCAACTCCTTGGCCGTAGTTCGCCACAGTCCCGATGAGTACGTCACCCTTACCCTCCTTGAATATCTGTAGAGCATCACGAGGGGTAAGTTTGTCACCGTAGGTTACAACATCAAGTCCCGCTTCTGTTGCGTATGCCGTCGCCTTTTCCCGTTCAAGATTTGAAACGGTAATAAAAAGTGAGCGGATGCAGCGCGCTCGCAACTTTTTCATAGCTGCCGCAGTGCGCTTGAGCGTTTTCTTGAGGTCGTCCTTGCGTTGACCGGCGAACGACAGTCGTGGCAGATCCTTCGGCATGTACACCCGGGTGTTACCAACCGGAAAGTCAGAACCGAGGTCGATGAAGTGTCCTTGGATGCCCGTATCCATCTTGTAGGCTTGCGGGTCTCCGATAGTTGCACTCATGACCAAGGTTTCATCTGGCAGGATCTTCCTGATCGCGGGCTGAACGTAGTAGCTCTTGATGTACAGCCGATACTTCACCTTGGTGTTCGGATTCGTCTCCTTCTGGTAGTAACCATAGGTGTAGTTCAAGGGTTCGCGATCATCCTTCGGGAGCGAGTACTCGAAGAGGCGAAGGTATGTGGAGATATTGCGCGCCACGTCTTCGATTCCCTTGAGGGCTTCTCGCGAAGCATCAAGGTCGAGCTTTCCGGCTTTCACCGCTTGCTTGACCTGACTCTCAATCCTCGAAGATCTGGTCTTCTGTAGGATCTTGATGAGCGATCGGATCTCCTCGTTCGACAGTACATGTTTCTCACGTGCTGGCCACGATCTGATGATCTCGATCATCCGGATATAGAACTCCTCGAAGATCTTGGCGTCCTCCTTGGCTCCGATGGAACCGAGGAGTTCGATGATCTGTTCGAGGTGGTAGTCAGTGATCTCATGACTGAGACAGCCGCGGACCACCGGACCGAGTTCATGGCCTTCGCCGATCACCACCGCCGAAACATCCTTCCACTCTTGGTTGTATAGTTCTGTGAAAAGGAAGAAGGCCGTGGTGCATGCCGAGATCTTCGCCTTTTTGGCTTCGAACTTGGCTTGCAGGTACGGGCAGGGTCTAGCTCCAGGTGTATGTGTCTCGCCGGTTTCCTGATCCACGCGATGCGGACAGGTCACAAGCATTGAGCACGGGATCTCGTCCGCTTTGAATTCCTTGTCCTTGTAAAAGAGACAGGGGTACTCATTGCGTCCGAAGACCACTTTCACGTCCGGATGCTGCTTGGCGATCTGCTCGACGAGGAGCTTTCGTGGCTCCACGTATACAAGACCCTCCCAGCCATTGTCGGCAAGAGCCTTGAGAAATGTGTATCCAACAGCGGTTTTGCCGCTACCGGTTCCCATCTGAGCGATGCGGATGCCAGTCGTGCCGTTCAAGGCCTTGAGGGCCTTTACTTGAGCAGGACGGGGTTTATCGAACACTTCTTTTGGGAAGTGCGCCAGAAAGTCGATCTCCCGTATAGGGGTCGCTTTGCCGGACTGAACTGGTTTTTTCATCTCTTCGTTGTTAAAGAATTTGGTTGGATAATAATACAAAACTGCCATCTTGTCAAGGAAATGAAAAAGCCCCCGTGAGGAGGCTTTTCGACAGAGATTGGTACTCTATCGCTTGGTCAAGCGTACGCTAGTATGCGTTGCAGAACTTCACGCTGGGTGACGCTATCTTTTCATTATAATTAATATAATAACTTTGTCAAATTAAAACAGCTCCTCTTTCGAGAAGCTGTTTTTTTGGTAGAGATTGGGTGCTTGCTCTACCCCATAGGGGACTGAAGGGTGCGTTGGGCTGCGTAACTTAGCTCTGGAATATTTCTTTATAGATGATAACATTAATTAATATATTTGTCAATTAAAATACCCCTTCTTTCGAAGGGGTATTTAGACAAGGATTGGTTACCTTGTCGCGCGCAAATACCAGAGTGCACAACGGGCCACCGTGCGAGACTAGACGGCAGGATATGATTTTACTATAATTATAATAAATAAAAAGTCAAGACCCCCGCTTTTGACGAGGGTCTTTGGCAGAGATTAGGTACTCTGCCCCATAGGACAGGCTGGGGTGGCGCCGATCACGATGCAGCAACCTAGCTAGCTCTAGTATGGGGTATTCAAATTAAATTGTAACTTAAAATTATTTTTTGTCAAATAGAAAAGTCTCACCGGAGTGAGACTTTTCAGACAAAACCCTTAGGTTCGGTCCCGGAGAGGAGTGAAGGGCGGGATAGTATACGCCAGCGGACAACAGTCTGCGCAATTTTTTATTTTATATCACTTTATTTATTGCACGTCAACAGCCCCGCAAATGCGGGGCTGTTAGATAGGAATTGAGCATCCTACCCCATACGGCAGAATGGCGCAGACTGGTAAGCCATGCTGGAGAATGATCTGAATGTACATCTTAAATTATAATATACAAAGAATATCTTGTCAAATAGAAAAGTCGTTCCGAAGAACGACTTTCCAGACAGAAATTTAATCCTGTCCCAAAGCTAGGAATGCCTTTCTAAGCAACGGGCAAGGCAACGATAGCCAACAGAGCTGTACGCTATTGCAGAGATTCTATGTAAATATCTTAGTTTGTCAAATTAAAAACAACCCCGCCTAGGCGAAGTTGTTTTTGACAAGGTGGATTACCCTATCCCGAAGAGAAGCCGAGCCGGGCATGCGTAGCTAGAGAATACAACGCCATATAGTAAATAGATTAAACACCAGCGTGTGTTTGTCAAATTAAAACAACCCCGAACTGGTCGGGGTTGTTTATGGCAAGGATTGGTTACCTTGTCGCGTAGTAAGGAGTAACTAGCTCCAGTGGAGTACACGCAACGCTAGGCCGCGGTAGTCTACGAAGTTGTCATCAGTTACTCCACTTCCCAGCTCTCGATGGCGAAGCGACCGAACGGTCCCTTCTTGGATGGGCGGAAATCGCCCAGGCCCACCATCTTACCGGCGCTCTCGAAGAGCTGCTTCACGATGTCCATGTTGCACTCATCGGCGTTGACCTGCAAGGTCACGCCGATCTCCCATTGGCGGAAGAGGGGGCGCACGATGGGTACGGCCACGGATGATGCTCCGTTCTTGAGCACGCCACGGCGGATGTCCACCAGGTACTCGCTCGAACTGCTGAACGGCAGGAACGCGACATCGCCGAAATCGAGGAAGCTGTAGATCGTCGTCGACGTTGCCGTCGAGATCTGCTTCTTCCCGTTCTTCACGTTGCGACCCGCTTCGGAGAGGCAACCGAGGAGATACTCGATCTTGATCCCGGGTTCACCTTCTTCGTTGCGCATCACCTTCTTTGCGGCGATGTCTGCGGGCGGCGTGCCTTTGTTGGCTGCGAGGCGCACGCCGGTCAGGAGGGAGTCCAAGACCTCATCGGTCATGGGGTTCATCAGGAAGCCGGGCTGCAAGCCGCGAAGCTTCACTGTGACCGTTTTCCAACCTTTGGCTTGGCCTTTGGCACTGCCATTTGCTGACGGTTTTGCCGCCGTTGCTGCTGAACTTGTCATTTCACCGTGGTTTTTGTTGTGAAGAGCATTATTGCTATTCGGGGTATATAATACACATCTTTAACTATTTGTCAAGTATAAAACAAGCCCCTCGTGAGAGGGGCTTGTAAGACAAGGATTGGATACCTCATCCCACAGGGCAGTAGGCTGCGCGAGAGGATACGGAACGAGACGAAGCGCGGCGAAACCATGTTTGTTTTATAGTAACATCTATAAAATAATAAGTCAATACCATCAGTATTTTTACAACGGGCCATTTGAAATAAGTTATAATCAATTCAATGTCTAAGAAGAAATCCTCAAAAAATAAAAAATCTATTTCTTCGTTATTTCCTTCCCAACAAAAATATCGGGATAACCTGAAGCTTCTTGTCACCGACAAGAAATTTCAAGAACGGGTAAAGGAAATTAGGAAATATATAGAACTCCCTGAAAACGGTTTAGATACGGAAGTTCCAAATTGCAACGAGCTTTCCGAGGCATGGCACGGAGAGTTTTATCGTCGATCGGATGAAATGATGGCTAGCCCAGAATTTTCTTTGGAGTTAGAAAAATATAAAAACCTTTTTGATACCCAGAAAATTAGTTATCAGGAACATAAAAACCTACGAGACACTTTACACCAAAAAATACCGCTCAATTATTTTACTCGTCAGTGTGAAAATCTAACTGTTGAATTTAATATACCTCTAAATTGCGCTCACAGTATCCAGCGTTTTATTTTATTCAACCGACTAGACTTTTCACCCATGACGCCATTTGTAATTTCAACTGGCAGTTCAAAAGACAGACATGAAAACTGGGTAGCTTTGACTTTTTTTGCAAAAATTACTGAGGCTGATTTGATATCTGTAAAAACGCGGTAAATGGTTTCTTTGGTAGAAATCTTCCTAAAGTTAACCGCGTGAAAAATATAGACACCAAGTTGGCAATTGAGAAATATCATCAAAATCGAGAGGCATACGATCATGTCACCAATACAAGTTATCGCTTATCAGCAAAAGAAATTGCGGATAATGTAAGCATTTTTTAACGACTGGTAGGTCGTGCTTGAGGAGGTGATTGGCCCCTGTTTTGCCCACACATCAAGTTGTCTCAATGGAATACTCATGCTTACTACTATTACTTATACTTCTATAAAAAACAAGTAGGCATAATATACTCGAAAATAATTAAGATTCATTAATCTAAATATAGACCTTCTCGTGCTAGCACGAATTGGTGACCCCACGGAGAATCGAACTCCGATTAACGGATTGAAAACCCGCTGTCCTAACCGTTAGACGATGGGGCCTTTCGACATTGCTCAGGGCAAGCCGGAAAACGCTGGTTAGTATAACATTTTTATCTATTTTGGCAATAAAACCGAAGGGGCCAGCGACAAATCGCAGGCCCCCGGATTCAGTTCTTGGATTCATCTGAAAGACTAGAAGTAATCAAAGCACCGATTAGGAGGTCTTCAACCCCTATTAGGTGCGTTACTTCAATATCCTCCGGATCATCCATGTAAAGATCATAATATCGAAGTTTCATCAAGTGTGGCTCCAGTTTGGAATAGAAACTGGACGCCAACTCATCTGAACCATAAACACAGACGACGACCGTCTTAAAGTCGCTGGCTTCGGACCAGCCACGGGCTTGGTTCAAGACAGTGTCGAGCTCTTCTTGGGTGTCTTCTCGTACAATTAGGAAGATTCCGTTATCGCTGTCCTTTGCGATGTTAGTCAATGTGCGTCCGGTCAAGCAAAAGAGCTCGTTACCGTCCCCGTCGACACATAGTGGCATGACTGCGATTGTTACCATGGCTGTTGGGGTTTTAAGGTTCGTGGCGACTACTATCTCGTTTAAGATTCTATTCCTAAATCCAACTTGAATCAAGCTTATTTTTATTGTAAGATATCGTCTATTGCGCGGTTAGCTCAGATGGTAGAGCGACCCCTTGACGTGGGGTAGGCCACAGGTTCGAGTCCTGTATCGCGCACAAAACAATCTGTCACACCGAAGCTGCTTTTTCGTTATATAATACGAGAGTATGAATCTCGGTCGGGAAAATGAGGACGAATTATATCGCGAGCTTTTTACTCCGCTCTTTCGATATTTTCTCTTTCGGACCCGCGATTACCATTTGGCTAGTGACTTGGTCCAGACGGTTTTCCTAAAGTTTTTGACACATGGTTACGAAGAGCGGGAAAAGGAACACAACATTCGAGCACTTTTTTTGATCGCCAGGAATACGCTTATTGACCACTATCGAGTTTCGGCCAATCGCAAAAGTGTGAGCCTAGAAGAAACTGGTTTTGATTTACCATCGGGAACGCCAACACCTTTCGAAGAATTTAGTTCCAGTGAAGATGTGATTTCGGTCCAAGAAGCTATCGGTAGTCTCGGAGAAGTTGATCAAGATATCGTTATGTTTCGAATCGCCACGGATATGGAATATCAAGACATCGCCGAACTTTTGGGTGAAAGTGCTGAAAATATAAGACAGAAATATTCTCGGGCACTCAAGAAAATAAAAGCTTATTTAGAAAACAAAAATATATATGATGGATGACGACCAAAAAATCGAAGCGTTTTTGAAAAGCCGGGTTCGGTCCGTACGACCTTCGGAGGCTTTGTTTGAACGTGTCACAAACGAAGTCGGTAATCGTAATATAAAAAGTAGCGAACATTATAAGTTAACAAGTCTTAGTATGAGTAAATTTTTGAAAATCGGCGTGCCAGTTGCTTTGATTGCCATTGTTGCGATCGTCGCAGTGGGTAAGCCAAAGACCGAAATGTTGGTCGTAAATGACGATACTTTGGTTTCAGGAAAGATCGAATCCATGACGGAGACCTCCCCGGAAATTGTTATCAATAAAAATAGTTCTGGAGATGAAATCTTGGCGAGCCTTTTCGCAGACGCTGACTCTGATGCGATGGTGGCCAGCAGTGAATCCGAAGACGAGGTCTATATGAATTCGCAAATTGACGCTTTTAATAGTTTTAATCAAACAAAATATGAAAATAACATCTAAAATATTTGCAGTGCTTGGGATTATCGTCATGGCGTTACCGATGAGCGCGATGGCGGCTCCGCAGGGTCCACGAATGGGTGGAGAAAAAGATCGGTTTTCTCGTGGAGCAGATTTTTGCGAAAACATTGATGCGATAGTGGCGAGAATTACTTCTGATATGAACGACAAGGATGGTCGCTGGGATGGCAAAAAAGATGCGCGATTCGGAAAAATTTCTGACCGAAGAGTTCACCGAGACGAAGTTCGTGCGGATCATCGAGAAGTTCGTGATGTAAAACATGACACACGAATAGAAGCGCTGATGGCCAAGGCCAACACCGATGCAGAGCGTGCCGCGGTAACAAAGTTTGAAACAACCCTAAACAATGCCGTGAAAGTTCGCCGAGAAGCTATTGACGCGGCGGTCAAAACTTTCCGAGACGGAGTGGACAATTTAGTGAACGGTAAATTTGGAACACTTGAGACAAACATTGCCGCTTTCCGTGCTGAGATGGAAGATGCAATCGAACAAGCCAAAGCTGATTGTGCCGTCGACAAAGATCCAAAAGCAGAATTCATGACTGCGGTCAAAGCTGCGCGAGATAATTTCAAGACAGCTAAGCCAGAATTGATCAAAGAAGAGATCAAGAAATTGGCGGACGCTCGCAAAGTCGCTGTTGATGCTGCAGTGAATACATTCAAGACGACGATGAAAACTGCTTTCGAAGAATTGAAAACAGCTTTTGGTGGAGAAATCAACTAGTGCGTAGTTCGTAGAGAGTAGGAAGTAGAGTGGAAAAAAGCGGAAGCCCCCGAGATCGGGGGCTTCGTGCATTCATTGCGAGCCTTGGCTTTGGCTGCCACAGACCTTGCCATGACTCTGAAAGTTCTTCTTTTTTTCGCTTCACCCAGGACTTCTTCTTTGGAGGGTTTTTGTTTTCCTCCAAGTAGGCAATCAAAGCGAATATTGTCATCATCGTAAGGCAGAAGCAACTGAAGAAGATTCCCGTTTTATCCTCGGAGAAAAAAATCGGAATCGTAATTAATCCGTAGATTATTATGATACCAACATATATCAGTCTAATTGTTTCTCTGGGCAAGATGAGTGTGTGGCGATACGCTCTGAGGAGTAAATACAAATTCAGAAAGATCATCATGCTTACCAGCGAATTTCCAAATTGCTTGTGCAATATGCAATACGCAGGATTGATCAGAAGACCAATCGTGATGGTCAAAATCTTGAAGAAGCGAATAGCACTTTCTCGACTCATTCCAAAAGTGTCCGAGAGAAAGTTCGTGAACTGCTGGGTCTTACCCAGAATCCACGCGTCGAGAGCGAGCAGATTTTCCATGGTTCTGGGTTTTTACGTATTTTATTAATTCTGGGGATGAAGTCAATACGGCGTGTAGGGCGCATTGACTTTTGGAAAATTTTGTCCTAGTGTGGACATAAAAGCATCTCAGTCATGAAGCACATTCTCAAACTCCTGGCCTCCCTGGATCTGCGCGAGCGGATATGGGGACGCTACAAACGCATCCGGCAAGCTGCCTGGTGCGTGAGGAAAGGAATGGCAGAAGAAAAAGAGCTTTTCTCTCGCAAGGGAGAAATAGTTCGAGACCTGTCTTGCGGTGTCGGTTCGACAAGCCCAATTATGCTCGACGCAACAATTCGCCGAGCAGAGAAGGCTAGCGTGAAAATCGCCAAAACGAGTCCGGTCTACGACTGGCTCACCGACAAAGCCGACAGGCTTCGCTTCTGGTATTTCCTACTGCACGGCAGGGTTATCTCTGCCTGAACGCACCCTGATGCGAGAAGACCCCGACCACCACGGGGCCTTTTTCGTTTGACAAGAGCGGTAAAATATGGTAGCTTTTTGACAAAGCTGATCGAGGAGACTACCAAACCATTAAGGGGAGGAGAAAAAGCCGAGGCAGCACGAGTCATGATTCCCACATCTGTTCGTTTCAATCTTCTAGGAAAACCGTCTGATATTGTTGCAGACGAGATCAGTAGGGCGGCTGGGCGCAAACCCGTCAGGCCTCTAGGAAGCAGTTCGTGGTCGGTGCGTTTCAGCGGGGTCGGCATCATCGGTATGCCGGAACATTTTATCCCAACTGATTTCTTCAGATGGATCGACCATCATCGTGAGCTTGTGGATAATGTGACGATGAAAATTTACAATCACACTTATCCGCTTACTAGTCGTTGTGGGTTGTACACCATTGGTGCGGTACGCATCAATCTGTCGACCCATAATACCCTGATCACGGGACCGTCATTCGAAGGATGCGCACAGGCGTATCGCCAGTTACAGAAATGCGAAAGACCTGGTCGATACGATCTCGATGGCAAGGAGTTTGAACTCGAGCAAGAACTTCGTCGCCTTCAAGCGAGGAATGCGGAACTCGAACGCGAGAACGAGCAGTTGCGTCTAGGCTCGAACCCGCATCTGTCAAAAGGTGCCGCCACACAAGGTTCGCGAACTGTTGACGAGAAGTGGGATCAACGAGATTGTTGGCCGCAGGAATGATCCTTCTCGACTGAACGAAAAGAGCCCCGGCGCACGCCGGGGCTCTTCTTCTGCCAATTTTCCTCGCCTCATTTTTGTAATCTCTCTTATTTTTTACATATATAAAAAATAAGAGAGATTTTTTAAACAGGATTTGTAAGATTAAGATAAACCTAATTATTTTTATGTAACCACATATAAATATCTTCCAATGCTCTGACCGCATCACCCGCGGCAATGTTGTTTTGATGGTAGAGAACGTCAGCACAATCTCCAGCCGCCCAGATGCCGGGGACATTTGTCATTTGTGTGCGTGGATCAGTTTTGATGCGTTTGTATTCATCCATTTCAACCACTCCTTCGGCAAAACCGGTATTTGGAATCTGTCCGATTTCGACGAAAATTCCACCAACTTTTAGTTCGTGTTCGCCATTTTCATCTTTGTATTTGAGTCCTGAAACAAACTTCTCACCCATAATTTCCGTGATTTCGGCGTTCATGATGGCTTTGGCTTTTGGATTGGCCAAAACTTTTTCGACTGTAATTTCGTCAGCTTTGAAAGCGCCACTTCTTTGGATAACTGTGACGGATGAGCAGTAGGCGAGAAGTTGCGCGGCGGTTTCAAGCGCGGCATTGCCACCACCGAGGACGGCTACGTCTTGGCCAGAGAAAATCGGTCCATCGCACGATGCACAATAGGTGAGACCTTTGTGTTCAAGCGCGTCGGCGCCTGGGATTTTCGAATCAAGTTTGCGCCGGCCCGAACCAGAAGCGATAAGAACGGCGCGTGTTTCAAAACTTTCACTATTAGAAGTTCGGACAGTGAAAGTTTTGTCGCTGGTTTTTGAAATTTTTTCAACACGAGCATTTTTGGTTTGGAGAAATTCTCCTACATAGTAATCGATGTGGGATTTTAGATTTTTAGCCAAATCACTTCCAGAAATTTCTGGCGTGCCAATCCAGTTATAAATTTTCTCTGAAACTACTGACTGGCCAGCCCATTCTTCGGCAATGACGAGAGTTTTTAATTGTTTTCTGGCTGCGTACACCGCAGCCGAAGCTCCTGCTGGTCCACCGCCGATTATCACTAGGTCATAGGTCATAGGTAATAGGTTATAGAAATTAAATTTGTAACTTCGAAATTATACCACACCCAGATGCAGTGAACCCCCGCCAAGTCGGCAGGGGTCCAAAGGAAGGTGCGTCGTTCCCTAGAGGGAGTCAGCTTGCAAGTAGTAGAGTGGGGAGATCTTGCAGAGACTCAATGCCAGAGCGGCGAGTGTCGTCGCGGTGTCATCGAACTATTGATCGGAGGCCAGTGCGTCAAGCCCATGTCGCCACCAGTCATTGGTCGATCCCCGAAGCGGTACTTCCGTGTCGTCGAGGTGTCGACGGAAAGGAAGTTCTCAGGCGACACATAGACAACAAGCGGCATCACTACTGGGTCTTCGGGTGTCCACGCGAACACTTGCTGGTTGTCGCTGTACATATACGCATCTACGGGCTGGACAACCCAGCCAAGGGGCCACTTCTGTGGCTTCATGGACGGGGCCTCCTCTTGCGTTTTGTTGCACGAAGAGAAGAGCAGGATGATGATGGCGAGCGGAAGGAGCACGATTGCCTTGATCTTCTTCATGGTTTCAGGGGTTTGTTTTTATATTACCACGATTATAAATTTAGGGAAGCAGAAAATCGCCCCGAGGGCGATTTTCTGCTTCTTACTCCTTAAATCCTAAATCTTAATTCTACTTTTTACGACGCAAAAAGGACGGCACAGCGCTCCAATCATCGTCTTCTTTGGAATCATCTGAAAATGCATCGTCTACAATTTCAATTGCGTCTTTGTTTTTTGAAACCGGGATGAAATCATCGTCTACTGGTTCTGCGACCTCAGGTTTCTTTGGAGCTTTTTTGTCTTTGTCTGGAAGCTCGACAGTTTTCTGAATTGTCATATCAGCCTGAGTTTGAAAAAGTGATTTGCGTGGAGAGTCGGTTGGGAAACCTGTCGCGATAACAGTGATTCGGATTTCTCCTTTCTTGAGTTTCTCGTCGCGAGTTGTACCAAAGATAACTTTGGCATCCGGATCAATCGATTCGGTAATGATCTTCGCAGCAGTCTGGACTTCTTGGATTCCGAGATCTTCACTACCAGCGATAGAGAAGAGCACACCCTTGGCGCCGTTGATTGAGATTTCGAGAAGTGGAGAATTGATGGCTCGTAGTGCGGCTTCTTCGGCGCGGTTTTCGCCAGATGCACGTCCAATTCCCATGAGAGCGGATCCAGCATCAAACATGATAGCGCGGATATCGGCGAAGTCGACGTTGATGATGCCCGGAGTGGTGATGAGATCAGTGATTCCTTCGACGGCTTGGCGAAGCACTTCGTCGCACATAGCGAAGGCGTCTTTGAAAGTGGTTTCTTTGTCAGAAATTGCGAGCAAGCGGTCGTTTGGAATTATGACGATGGCGTCAACTTCTTTCTCGAGTTCCTTGATGCCCATTTCGGCGAGTCGCATACGGTTCGCACCTTCGAAACTAAATGGTCGAGTGACGACGGCAACCGTGAGGATGCCTTGTTCTTTGGAAGCGCGAGCAACGATTGGTGCGGCACCTGTTCCAGTACCGCCACCCATTCCGCAGGCGATGAAGACGAGGTCGGCGCCCTTGATGACGTCTTGGATTTCTGATTTGGTTTCTTCGGCAGCGCGTTTACCGACTTCTGGATTCATACCGGCGCCGAGACCTTTGGTCAGGTTTTTTCCGAGATTGATTTTCTTGTCAGCGAGAGACTTATGTAAATCTTGGACATCAGTGTTCATGACGATGAATTCGACGCCATTTACTTTGGATCCAATCATGTGATTGACTGCGTTTTTGCCAGACCCACCAACGCCAATAACCTTTATTCGTGCAAAAGTTTCGATATCTGGGTTTAATTTAGCCATATAAAAATTAGTTTAAAAATTTAGTAACCTGTAAGACAGTATATTACCAGATTTGCTGGATTGTCAAAGGAGGGAAAAAGATTGACAAAATAGCATTATTATTATATTTTTTATTCAAAATAACCTAACGTGAACCGCACAAAAGAGTTCTTTGGGAATATCCGCCGCCTGTCCCCAGGGCTTGTCCCAATTGTGGGTATTGTGATGGCTGTTGTAGCTCTGTTGAATGAGAGTGACGTGTGCACCGTTATCGCCATGGTGTCCGCACCACTTTCATGGTATCTCCTCTGGGACTAGGTCTCAGAAGGAAAAGCCCCACGCGTCGTCATGTGCGGGGTTTTTTCGTTGCAAAATAAAATTTAAAATCCTGTCACCAAATTTTACGTCTATGCGTGAAAAACGATAACAAAACCTAAAATAAAAAACTGGTATCTAAAAGCTAACGGCTAATATCTAGTAGCTGGCGCTTCGCGCCTACGGCATCAACTGTTTCCCAATACCGCTGCCGAATTTTTTGATTGAGTGCCAGATTTGCGAGAAGACGTTTGGATAGCTGTTGTCTTTTTGGTTTTCTTTGCCGAACATACATAAGCCGTATGTGCCGAACCATGTTGGGTCAATTCCGTTTTTGTTTTTTAGGCCATTGATTTTCGATGGGAGGCCAAGAATCTTTTTGGAAATTTCTTCTATACCTTTGACGTTGGCCCCACCACCAATGATGATGGCGCCAGCTGGAAGACGTTCATCGCGATTAATCTTTTTCAAAAACTTTTGGATGACGTCGAAAATTTCATTGATGCGACTATTGATAATCTCGTCAACTTTGCGTTGAGGTAGATCGGTCGTTATTTTACCAAGTTTGATACCCTCGGCGTCTTCGAGCGAGACTTTCAGTCCGAGCGCCAAATCGTTGGTTATGTTGTTTGAACCAATAGGAAAAATTTTTATTGAGATAATGTTGCCATCTTCAAATACTATTACCGAAGTCGTTTCATCACCGATGTCGATCAGTATACAACCCGCGGTTTTTTGTCTGTCGTCGAGAGCCATGTACGAAGCCGAAACCGGGCAGGCAATGACGTCGACGACGTCGATGCCGGCGGCGTTGATAGCCCCGACCAGATCTTCCAAATGTTGATTCGCGCAGTTGATGAAAAGTGTTGTGATTTCAAGACGGACTCCACGCAAGCCTTCAATTTTCCCAAAAAATTCTTTGCCATCGAGTTTGTAAATCACAGGCAGGGTTTCAATGACGTGTTTGTTTAGATTTTTTAGACTTTGTTCGGCGTCTTTGATCGCTTTCTCGACATCAAGTCTGGTGACTTCGTTGTCGGCGCGAGAAATTATGGCCGAACCACGAGCGACTTTGGATTCGAGAGTTGTGCCACCGATAGAGATAGTGGCTTGGCGAATTTTAATACCAGAACTTATTTCTGCGTCACGCACAGCCGACGTAATGGATTTTACAAGTTCTTTTTGATCAGAAACAAAGCCTTTTTTTAGGCCTCGTGTTTCGGCAACACCCGTGCCGATGATTCGTGAATTTTTGGTGGACTTATCCTTGGTGTGTTCTACAACCATGACTTTGGTAGTCGAAGCACCGACGTCTATTCCAACTGTGACGTTTTTTGCCATAATTAATTAGCTTCTAGCGGCTAGCTTTTAGCTTTTAGGAACGGAAAAATAAAGACTAAAAAAACTTTGCCAACAAACGCTTTTCAGCACTTTCCATTTTACTACCATGTGTGTATCCAGCCAAATGAAGCATGCCGTGGATAACTATAAAAATAAGATGTTTTTGAAAATCGTGTCCGAATCGCGGTGCCTCTTTTTTGATTTCGCTCGGACAAATAAATATTTCTCCGGAATTCTTACTCAAAGGAAAGCTCAAAACATTGGTGTGCGAAGCGTTACCTTTGTATTGGTGGCTTATTTTTTTCATATGTGAAAGATTAGCCACCACTATAGAGAGCTCGTATTTTGGTCCGAGAATTTCTCGCTTCAAAAGGGCAAAAGGCACTCTTGGGAGAGCACCTTTTGTCGTCATTGTTACATTTAAATTTTCAGCTTCGAGGTTTTGCATTAGGCGATCTTGCCGAGTTTCTTCAATTTGGCGTATTCGTTTCTTTTTTCCATTCTCTTTAGGGCGTTCTTCTTCATGACGTAGGCGGAAGTAGAGCGCTTGGCATAGCGGTTGTCTTTTACATGACGAATAATGCCGGATTCGCGGACGCGCTTTGAAAATCGGCGCATAACAGAGGCGCTTGATTCGGTTCCGTTTTTCTTGATTTCGATAACTGTTCTTGCCATAAGTGGGTAAAAGATAACATAGAATAAAATTTCACGCAATAGGGTAAATGGGGAACGAACAAGGCCCAGCAGTTTACTGCTGGGCCTTGGTGTCGTTATGTGCTTAGGGTGCCAAGAAGTACATGACTTCACCCGAAAAGTAATTGAGTGATGTCCGGCTGTGAATGTCTCCGGCGCTAACGGATGTTTGTCGGTGACCATCTTCTTGATTGTATAACCTGAAATTGGCCACCAAGATGTCATTTTCTTCGTTGCAGACAACAAAGTGTGTGGCTCTGCTGATCTCTTCTCGAGACGGAGGTTGTTCTTGGTCGAATACCCATTCTGCCTGTAGTAGGGACATTGCGATACCACGCTCAACCAATGAAAGATTGAAGGTGTCGTGAGTCGCTTTCTGGAGACCCGTTGCTCTTCTCATCAAGGAGCTGAGTGGAGTTGCTTTCTGGGCTTCCATTAGTGAAGTTGATTCGAGGTGTAGTCTTGCGAGACGGCCTCCATTTCGCTTCGGGACGTATTTTCCAAATTGCTCTATGAGCTTTGGACGATTGACCCAGAATCGGGACCTGTCTCGAACACAACTTGTCAAAAAGGTCCTGGGGGTTTGTGGTACGAGGATATCACTAACCTCGTAGCCGAATTCTTCAACGGCGTTCCATTTGGCAGTGGCTAAGGTGGTTGGCATGGTTCATGGTGTTTGTTCTGAAAGACAATACCATTTTGTTGAGTTTTTGTCAATCTTAAAAAAGATTTTCTGGGTTTACGCGGATTTGCCAGTCGGGGGTGAGGGAGGTGAGAATTTCGGAGAGTTTGGGGTCTTGGAATTCTTCGTTCCAAATTTTCTTCGAAAGTTTTAAGATTATCAGACTTTCAAAAGTTCTCCCGCGTTTTATTCGACGAGCTAGAGGATTCCAAATTGAAAGATGAGACACAAGAGGTGAGACATTAGAATCAAAATCATCCTTGTTTGACGTTCGTGAAATTCTCATCAGTGTCCCAAATGGTGGATAGCCGAATTTTTCACGCATGGATTTTTCAAATTCGTAAAATTCTTGCAAGTTTCCGTTCGCCAAAGTTTTTATGGCCAAATTTTCTATGTCGCGAGTTTGCAAAATTGCTTTCGGTGATAAATTTTTTACAGCGAATCCTAGCGAGAGAATTTTTTCGTAAATTTTATAACTTGGAATTGATAAAAGCGCGTCGAGAGAGATGATGGCGGTAACGTCGAGTGGTTTGTAGAGGTGGGGGATAGCGAGCTCCGTGCCAACCAAAATCGAATTTGGCGTTTCATAAAACTTTTGGACGGTTTCGCGAACTTTTTTGTTAGTCTTCGTCACGTCACCATCGATTTGAAAGATTTTTTTCTTTGGAAAAAGTTTCTTCGCTTCGAGGGCGATAGTATCGGTGCCGATGCCGAGCGTGTCAAAATTCCAACTACCACAATTCCCACACCTGGTCTTTGGATCAAGTGTTGCACCAGTTTGCGGATTTAGAAGCACTCTTTCTCCCGCACGCTCTCGCAAAACGAGACCGATATCACCATCTTTTACAATTTGCCCACAATCATGACATACGACCGAGCTTCCGAGGCCCTTGCGCAAAGCAAAGGCAAAAGCTTTGTCGCTCGTCTTAAATTCCTCAAAAACTTTTTTGGAAAAAATAAAACTTTTTTTCTCTCGATTCTCCTTGTCACTCATATCAATCACACGAATGGAGGTCGGACCTTGGGTTTTGGTGATTTTCAAATTGTTTTCGACAATTGTTTCGAGTGAAAGTGGTGCGCCAATGAATTCTATTTTGATTTTTAAATTTTCGGCCAAGGTACGGAAAAAATATCGCAGATCAAAATATGGTCGTTTGAGGCTTCGATACGCCGAAGAATGTTCATCGTGAATTATGATTTTGCCCAAATCGTGTCGTGGCGTAAATGCAAATGATGGAGTCATGATGACGACTACGGGTCCAGGATTTTCCAAAATTTCTTGGTAACGAGCGAGCAATGTCTTTTTTCTCAAACTTCCGTGGATGACGAAAACATCTCTGTCTAAAGTTTCGGCTAGGCGTTCGACGGCACGGACGGTCGGCGCGATATGAAAAACTGATGAGCCGACCGTCCGTGATACTGGCTTCGGCAGATCTTCATAATGTTCCAAAAATTCTATTGGCAGAAAGTAGTTGACAATTTGTCCTAAATTGCCGACAAAAAATCTTTTCGTTTTATCGCAGGCGATAAAAAATTCTTTGTAAAATTTGGTCTTACCTTTGACGCTTTCAATCTTTTTGAAACCAAATATTGCTGTTTTGATTTCTTGTTTCAAGTCTTTGGCGTCGCGAACTCCGACGACCAGAGCGTCGTATTTTTTCTTTCTGACTTCGATCTCGACGACATCACCTATAGAAATGTCTTTGGCCGAGAAATAGGTTAGAGAGTCTTTTTGGACTTTGGCGGATATTGGGCTGACTTCGACGAGTTTCATCCCGTTAGAGATAGCAAACCTTAGTTTGCGTACCTTTGTTATTGTTTTGTAAATAATTTACGACCACGGCGATATTTCCATCAAGATTAATTGTAACCAAGTTATCTCTAACGGGATTCATGCCTTCATCATAGCATTTTGGAAATTCGACACGAAAAGGTAAGATAGACACGTAATTATGAGTGACATATTCAAGATCAAGGGCGGGAAAAAACTAAAAGGCACCATTAGACCACAAGGCTCGAAAAACGAGGCTTTTCAGGTTATCGCCGCGACGCTTCTGACTGACGAAGACGTGGTTATTGAAAATATTCCAGAAGTTTTGGATATCTTGAATTTGTTCGAAATCCTAAAAATTTTGGGCGTCGAAATTACGAAGCTCGGTCACGGTTCTTACAAACTAAACGCAAGCGCCGTCGATGTCGAGAAAATGAAATCGGAAGAATTTTCAAAACTTTTCTCCAAACTTCGCGGATCACTTTTGGTTGCGGGTGCGATGCTTGGGCGATTTGGAAAAAGTGTCATTCAACAGCCAGGCGGAGACAAAATCGGAATTCGTCCAATCACAACTCACGTCAAAGCCTTTGCCGATATTGGTGCGGATGTAGAAACAAAAGGAGATTTTCAGGAACTTGTTTTGAAAAATATTGTTTCGAAAAGGATCACTTTGAGCGAAACTTCGGTTACTGGAACAGCCAACGCAATCCTCTCGGCTGTTTTGGAAAAAGAATCTCCGCATGTTTTGGAAATTTATAACGCCGGTTGCGAAACTTATATCCAGCAGCTTTGCAAAATGTTAAACAATATGGGCGCCAAGATTTCTGGTGCAGGCACGAATCTTGTCGTTATCGAATCAGTCAAAAAACTACACGCTACAAATCACACTCTTTTGCCGGACATGCTCGAAATCGTCAGCTTGATCGTGCTTGGAGTTGTGTGTGGCGAAGGAATTTTTATAGAAGGTGCCAAGAGAGAACACATCGGCGAAATTACAAATATTGTTTTGAAGAAACTCGGTGTGCGTTTCGAAGAGCGAGAAGATGGATTTTTCGTTCCCGAACACAAAGAATATGAAATCCAAAAACCGAGAACTCCAGGAAAAAATATTCGTATCATTTATGATGACAAATGGCCGGGACTTTCGCCGGACCACATCAGTAGTCTGATTGTGCTTTGTGTTTATGCCAAGGGCATGGTGACTATTCGTCAACGCATGTTTGATCGACGACTTCTGTTCTGTGACGTTTTGAACACCATGGGCGCAGAAATTGTCATGTCGCATCATCAGGAAGTTACGGTTGTTGGGAATAATCGAAGTCGAACTTTGGTTGGTCTCGAGATGGCATCACCTGATATTCGCGCCGGCATGGCACTACTTATCGCCGCGCTTTCAGCCAAAGGCGAAAGTATTATCCAAAATGCGCATCAGATAAATCGTGGTTACGAACAAATCGTTGAGCGACTTCAAACTCTCGGCGCCGATATAGAATATGCCTAACATCGAAGAAAATGTTTCTCTAAAAGAATTTACGACCTTCAAAGTTGGCGGCAACGCCAAATACTTTTTTGTTCTAAAAGACAAGTCGGAAGTTCCCGAAGTTGTGAGATTTGCTCGCGAGAAAGAAATCCCTCTTTTCGTTTTAGGCGGAGGATCAAATATTATTGTTGCCGACGAAGAATTGAATGCATGCGTAATAAAAAATGAAATCCTTGGACGCGAAATTTTAAACGAAAACGATAACCAGGTTTTGATTTCTGTTGGCGCGGGCGAGAATTGGGATGAGTTTGTTGGCTTTTGTGTTGAGCGAGGATTTTCTGGGGTTGAGGCACTATCGGCAATTCCAGGAACCGTTGGTGGGGCACCGATTCAAAACATTGGAGCCTATGGCGCCGAAGCAGGGAACACCATCGACTCAGTCTTGGTCTATGATATTGAAAAAGAAAATTTTGAAACTTTGTTAAAGACCGATTGCGAGTTTGCTTATCGCGACAGTATCTTCAAGAAATTTCCAGGAAGATTTGTTGTGCTTGAAGTGGTTTTTAAATTATCTAAAAATCAAATTATAACCGTTCCAAATTATCCGGGAGTTTCTGAAAAGTTGGCTGAAAAAAACGTTACAAATCCAAATCTTACGGATATACGTCAAACAATTACTGAAATCCGCGCCAATAAACTTCCTGATCCACGAGTTATTCCAAACGTCGGATCATTTTTCAAAAACCCAATTGTCTCAAAAGAAGTTTTTGAAAAAATAAAATCTATATTTCCAAATGTAAAATATTTTGAAATGGGCCCAGACTTCAAGATTCCGGCAGGCTGGCTTATTGAGACGGCCGGTCTTCGGGGTGTGGATTTTGGAAAGGTGGGTACTTATGCGAACAATGCTTTGGTTTTGGTAAACAAAGGCGACGCCGGGTACGAAGACGTGCTGGCAGCTCAGGGGAAAATTGTCTCTACTATAGAAGATAAATTCGGTATAAAATTAGAACGGGAGCCGATTTTAGTTGATTGAATATGAAATTAGAAGAGATTTTAAAAAACATTGAAGTCCTCGAAACCGTTGGCTCGGCCGATGTTATGGTCGAGCACCTTTCTCTTGATTCTCGAAATATAAAACCAGATACTTTGTTTTTTGCCGTGTCGGGGACGAAAGTCGACGGACATGCTTTTATCGATACGGCGATTTCGGCTGGTGCCAAAATAATTGTTTGTGAAAAATTTCCAGAAAATTTAAATTCTGAAGTTACTTACGTTCGCGTCGAAAATACGAGTGAAATTGTCGGGCTTGTGGCTAAAAATTTTTTCGGCAACAACGATTTTGAAATGAAAATTGTCGGTGTGACAGGCACGAACGGCAAAACCACGATTGCGACAATGCTTTATCAATTATTTACTTTGCTTGGCCACAAAGGCGGACTACTTTCGACGGTTGAAAATATTATCGGGACAGAAGTTCTTCCGGCGACGCATACGACAGGCGATGCAATTCAAATCCAAGAAAATTTGGCCAAGATGCGCGAGGCCAAGACGAAATATTGCTTCATGGAGGTGAGCTCGCATGCGATTGATCAGAATAGAATTGCCGGAATTGATTTTACCGGCGGAATTTTTACAAACTTGACCCAAGACCATCTCGATTACCATCAGACCCTTGATGAATACGCCAAAGTCAAGAAAGCTTTTTTCGATTCTTTAACCAATCAAGCTTTTGCACTTTATAATTCTGACGATAATCGGGGAAGTTTTATGGTTGCTGATACTCACGCAAAAATAATTTCATACGGTAAAGTTGCCGCAGATTTTATTTTTAAAGTAAAAAAATCTTCTGCCGACGGACTCGAGCTCGTCATTAACGATACGATAGTTGTAACGTCGCTTGTCGGAGAATTCAATGCGTACAATATCACAGCAATATTTGCGGCCGCCGTGACACTCGGCGCCAAGCCAGACGACGTCGTAACCGCAATCGCGAAGCTTTCCGGCGCGCGCGGACGCATGGAAAAAGCAACGAGCGCTTCGGGAATTTTTGGCTTGGTTGATTATGCGCACACGCCGGACGCTCTCGAAAATGTTTTGAAGACGATCAATACTTTCAAACAAGGTCGTGTCGTTACGGTTTTTGGTGCGGGTGGCGACAGAGATAAAACCAAGCGTCCCATAATGGGTGAAATCGCCTCAAGACTTAGTGATGTTGTTGTCGTTACATCAGATAATCCGCGAAGCGAACGACCCGAAGACATCGCCGATGACATTCTCGCCGGGATCAAAGATAAAACAAATGTCGAGACGATTCTCGATCGTCGTGAAGCGATCAAGCGGGCGGTCGAGATCTCAAAGCCTGGGGACATTGTTTTGGTCGCGGGCAAAGGCCACGAAGATTATCAGGATGTCGCCGGAGTCAAAAGTCATTTTTCTGATTTAGAAGTTTTGAGAGAATTTTTATCATGAGTAATTGGCAAGAATTTTTCAAAGGAAAAAAAGTAACGGTCATGGGACTCGGACTTTTGGGTCGGGGGATTAACGATGTGAAATTTTTAGCGAAATATTGCGCTGAAGTCTTGGTGACCGATTTAAAATCTGCCGAAGAATTAAAAACCTCGCTTGATGAGATAAAAGATTTTCAAAATATAAAACTAGTTCTTGGCGAGCATCGATTGGAAGACTTTGAAAATCGTGATTTTGTTCTAAAAGCCGCTGGGGTGCCGATTGACTCTCTATATATAGAACATGCCAAGAAAAATAATGTGCCGGTTTATATGGATGAGGCGCTTTTTGTGAAGTTGGCTGGAGATATTCTAACCATCGGCGTGACTGGTACGCGTGGCAAGACAACGACGACAATGATGATTGAGAAAATTTTGTCTGACGCGGGCAAACCAATACTTCTCGGAGGCAATATTCGCGGAATGGCGACATTGCCACTTCTCGAAACTTTCAAATCCGGCGATATCATACTTATGGAACTGTCTTCGTGGCAACTTCAAGGCTTTGGTGACATAAAATTGAGTCCGCATATTTCCGTCTTCACTAATTTCTACGATGATCATTTAAATTATTACAAGAACGACAAGAATTTGTATTTTGCCGACAAAGCTTTGATTTACAAAAATCAAACACCACAAGATTTTCTAGTATATGGAGCGGATATTTCCGAAAATTTCAAAGAGGACATCAGAAATTCTGCCGGAAATAAATTTGAAATTTCTATCAAAGACTTTCCAGAGAATTTGGATTTGCGAATTCCGGGCGAGCACAACAAGATAAATGCGGCGCTCGCCCGACAAGTCGGTCTCGTTCTTGGTATTGACGAAGATTCGATTCAAAATTCCCTAAAAAATTTTTCTGGAGTTGCGGGACGTCTAGAATTTGTTCGAAATTTCAAGGGAATTGATTTTTACAACGACACGACAGCGACGAGCCCCGTTGCGACCATAACTGCCATCAATTCGCTTCACCAAAAAGATAAAAATTTGATTTTGATAATGGGTGGTGCGGACAAAAAGTTAGTCATGGATGAACTCTTGCCGGTCATAAAAAACAAAGTTTCAAAAGTTGTAATGCTTCCTGGGACAGGAACAGATTTGATAAAAGATAAATTTGAAACTAAAATTGAGGTGTCAAATATGAAGGAGGCAGTTTCGAAGGCCTTGGAAATATCGGAAAGTGGCGATACGGTGCTTTTGTCTCCAGCTTTTGCTTCGTTTGGTTTGTTTAAAAATGAATTTGATCGCGGAGATCAATTTGATGAAGCAGTAAAATCTTTATGATAGAAAATTTCGACAAGTTTAAAAAAGTGCATTTCATCGGCATTGGCGGAATCGGTATTTCGGCTGTTGCCCAGATGTTTTTAGGAGAAGGCAAGAAAGTTTCTGGTTCAGATATTAGTGAATCAATGGTTACGGAAACTTTGCGAGATTTGGGTGCAAAGATAAGTCTCGGTGCGTCGGCCAACAATATTTCTCCGGACACGGATTTGGTTGTCTATACGATTGCTATTGCGTCCGATAATCCGGAAATGCTCGAGGCCAAGAAACGTAATCTGCCAATCATTTCTTATCCGGAGACACTCGCCGTAATTTCAAAAAATAAAAAAACTATTGCCGTTACTGGGACGCACGGTAAAACGACGACGACGTCAATGATTGCCAAGGTGATGAAAGATTCTGGTTTCGATCCGACGGTCATCGTCGGGAGTTTCTTGAAAGAATGGAAAAGTAATTTCTTGCCGGGCAAAAGCGCGTATTTTGTTGTCGAGGGCTGCGAATATCGCAGGTCATTTTTAAATCTTCATCCATACATTTTGGTCATCAACAACATCGAAGCCGATCATTTGGATTACTATAAAGATTTGGCTGATATAAAAAGTGCTTTTCGAGAACTTGCTGAGCGCGTTCCGTCGGATGGATTTATTGTTACAGATTTGTCGAGTGATGCCGTCCGTGAAGTTGTCCAAGGACTTTCTTGTCAGGTGATTGATTATCGAAAAGTCGATTTGTCGGGCTTTGTTCTAGACAAAATGCCAGGCGAGCACAATCTAAACAACGCTCGAGTTGCTCTCTCGGTTTTAGAAATTCTCGGCGGTAAAAGAGAAGAGGTAAAAAAATCTTTGAAAGATTTTGGCGGAGTGTGGCGACGGTTTGAGTTCAAAGGCCAAACGCAGTCTGGTGCCGTGGTCTACGACGATTACGCGCATCATCCAACCGAGATTCGGGCGTTTTTGTCCGGGGCGCGAGAAAAGTTTTCTGACAAGAAAATTTTGGCAGTTTTCCAACCGCATATGGTTTCTCGAACCAAAGATTTCTTGGACGAATTTGCCGAGGCACTTTCGGGATTTGATAAAGTTCTAATTCTACCGATTTTCAAGGCCCGTGACGAAGAAGAGCAAAACATTTCTTCGAAAGATTTGGTTGAAAAAATAAATAAATTAAAAAATGTCGCCGAGACGGTGTCGGATTTTGATGGGGTTAAGAAAATTGTTGGAGAGCTGACAGACGAAGGCTGGGTCGTTGCCACAATCGGTGCTGGCAAAACCAATATTTTAGCCGAAGAATTAGTTATATGACATTAAACGAGCTTTACAAAATTTTTTCTGAGAAAAATCTCAATATCTCGACCGACACTAGGAAGATTTCACCCGGCGATATTTTTATCGCGCTTCGGGGGGAAAATTTTGATGGTGGAAAATTTATCGATGAAGCTTTTGAAAAAGGCGCGAGTTTCGTTGTGTCGGAAAATTCTGACATGCTGATGGATCGAAGTGTGTACGCGACGGACTCGCTTATGGCGCTTCAAGAATTTGCGAAAATGCACCGCGACAGTCTGCAGATTCCGATAATTGCCATCACCGGTTCGAATGGTAAGACGACGACCAAAGAACTGGTCAGAGTTGTGCTTGCGAAAAAATACAAAGTTCTCGCAAGTCCAGCAAGTTTTAACAATCACATCGGCGTACCACTTACGATTCTTTCTATCAAACCAGAACATGAAATCGCCGTGATTGAAATGGGGGACAATCACGAAGGTGAAATCAGACGTCTTTGCGAAATTGCGCGACCGACGCACGGACTTATTACGAATATCGGGCGTGATCACATTGGCGAAGCGGGCGGGGTAGAGGCAAATGTTCGGTCAAAACTTGAATTTTATGAATATTGTAAAAATTCCGGAGCGATAAACTTCCTCAATAAAAATGATGAAATTCTATTCCAACATTCGTACGAATGTGCGAATGAATTTTATGTAGAGGGAAAAGTTTTGGAGGCGAATGATTATTTGAAAGTCGAAATCGATGGTCAAGAAATCAAAACCAAACTTGTCGGCGACTACAATCTCGACAATATTCGCGCAACTTTCACAATCGGCCGACATTTTGAAGTTCCAGTAGAAGAAATTGTTTCGGCTCTCGAGAATTACGAACCGACAAACAATCGTTCGCAGAAAGTTATGACCGAGAAAAATGAAATTATTCTCGATGCTTACAATGCAAACCCGGACAGCATGAAGCTCGCACTAGAAAATTTCGCCAAAATAAAAACCGATCGTAAGAAAATTGCAATCTTGGGCGATATGTTTGAGCTTGGAAGTTTCGCGGGGGAAGAACACCAAAAAGTTTTGGACCTTGTGTCTGATTTAAAAATTGAAAGCTATTTCGCTGGCGTAGAATTTAAAAAGCTTGGAGTTGGATTTGAAACAACAAACGAACTTATCGAACATTTAAAAGAAAACAAAATTGAAAATTCTCTCATCCTCATCAAAGGCTCGCGAGGTATGAAGATGGAAAAAGTTTTGGAAGAAAATCTTTTATAGCTCAAATGAAAAACCCGTCACATGGACGGGTTCTTCTGCGTTGTCATGGGTTGCTCAACGTGCGATCTTGCCCTTGAGGGCCCCACTCCACCGACCTTGCTTGTAGGCAATGATCACGGTGTCACCAGGCTTGATCACCTCGTAAAGTTCCTTCGAGATGAAGACGCCGATCTCTCCCGCTTCCGTCGTGGCGTAGAAGAGCGCAACGTCATCGTAAGTCGGATAGCCATTCAAGGCCAGCCGGAGTCGTCTTGTCCGATTCAGGTGGGTGATCGTGACCTTTTCGTAGCGGCTCTCGACGAACAGAAGTTCCAGCCAGCTAGGGACAGGAAGCGGGGTGTTTGAAAAAGCGAAGGGGACGTGTGTCATTGTTGGGGTGCGTTGGTTTCTTAAATACAAAATATCAGAAGGATTACAAAACGTCAAGGGTATTTAGCCTTCGCTTAAAAATGCTATACTCCATTCCACATGGCATTTTTTTCAAAGAAAATCGGAGTTGATTTAGGCACGGCCAATATTTTGGTCTATGTGCCGGGCAAGGGCGTCGTTTTGAACGAACCGTCGGTTGTGGCCGTGTCTGAACAAGACAACCGTATCCTCGCCATTGGTGATGCCGCCAAACAAATGATTGGTAGAACGCCCGAAAATATCGTTGCGCATCGTCCGATGAAAGACGGCGTGATTGCCGACTATCGTATGACCGAGGCAATGCTCAAATATTTCATCGGTCGGGCAATGGGAAGTTTCTCGCTTTGGAAACCAGACGTAATGGTGTCGGTGCCGGCTGGAGTTACTTCGACCGAACGTCGTGCTGTTGTCGAAGCGACCATGAAAGCTGGTGCTAGAAACGCATATATTGTAAAAGAACCAATTCTCGCCGCAATCGGCGCCGGAATTCCAATTTATGAGTCGCGTGGGCACATGATTGTCGACATCGGCGGAGGTACAACCGACGTGGCGGTGATATGCCTCGGCGGAATTGTCGCATGTACGTCGGTCAAAGTCGCTGGAGATAAAATTGATTCTGCGATTGCGGATTTTATCAAGAAAACTTTTAATCTCGCGATTGGTGATCGCACTGCCGAACAAGTGAAAATCAAAATTGGTTCAGCCGTTGTGATGGAAGAACCACTTCTCGCAACTATCAAAGGCCGGGATTTTGTCCAGGGACTTCCACGCACCGCGCAGGTGTCGACGAACGATATAGTGAAAGCAATTGATAAAGAACTCCGTGCCATCGTGCGTGCTATCAAAGATGTACTCCAAGAAACTCCGCCGGAACTTGCCTCTGACATCATCGATCAGGGTATAATTCTGACAGGCGGATCATCTTTGCTTCGAAATCTTCCAGAACTCATCTATCAGAAAACTGGCGTGAAGGCGAGGCTTGCCGATGAACCGCTTTATTGTGTCGTGCGGGGAACGGGCGTCGCGCTTGATCACTTGGATACCTACAAACGTTCGATTATTTCTAAACGTTAAACTATGGGACTTGAAGAATTGAAAAATGGTTTGAATCATCACGCGTATCTGATCGAAGGTGATTTGGAGCTTTCTTTCAAGGAACTTTTGCTTGCACTCGAACGACTGGAGATACCGACGCTTGGTAATCCAGACCTTTTTATGAAAGAATACGAAAACCTGCTCATCGATCACGCGCGTGAGATCAAAGATTTCCAAAGTGAATCAGCTTCCGAGAAAAACAAAAAGAAAATCATGATTTTAAAAACACGGATGTTTTCTTATCCGGCCCAGAACGCACTTCTGAAAGTTTTCGAAGAACCACGTCCGGGCGTGGTCGTGTTTCTCATCATGCCGGATTCGACAAAACTTTATCCGACGCTTCGTTCTAGACTTCTTGGCACTGTCGGTGAATACGCCCCGCATGATCAGCTAAAAAAAGATGCGAAAGTTTTCTTGAAGGGGACAATCAAAAATCGCTTGGACTTCCTGAAAAAGTTTTTGGATATCGAATCAAAGCCCAAGCTCAAAGAAGTCGCACTTAATTTTCTAAACCAACTCGAAGAAGAACTGGCCAAAAGCGATACTTTGGCGGACAAGGACAAAGTCAAAGACATTTATATGGTCAAAAAATACATCGGCGATCAGGGTTCGAGCCCAAAGATTCTCCTTGAGCATTTGGCAGCGATTTTGTAAGTTTTGGGTATAACATTTGAAAATGTCGTATTGTTAAAAGTTCGCGTACGCGGATTTTTAACAATATTTAGATTTATTAATATATTAATAAATTCATAAATCCGTAAATTCATAAACTAATTTATGAATTTACGGATCTTAATACCTTACATCAGTTAGGTGATGCAAAGGTATTGAACTATTACGGAGACTTGACAAGAATTTTGATTCGTGTATAATACCCCACGAACCAAAGCTCTTGTGGCAATATCGCCACATACAAAAGAGGTTCGCAAAATGCCCCAATTCCTCAAGCGACCGTGGCACGTCCTCGGTCTGGTGGCCTTGTTGGCCATCGGTTATACGATCCCACTGCAGATGAAGGCCGCCAAGTTCGACAGCTACACCGCCAGCGCGCTGACCGTTCCGGATGATCCGGCGCTCGTGACCCACGACCGGTTGGCCGTGAGCTACGAGAACCATTTCGCCAATTGGACCCTGATCGACGGCCGCGGCACCAGCACGGTGAGCGTGACCACGGATGACCCGTGGAGCGTGAGCACCAGCGAAAGCCCGCATTTCGAAGGATATCAGCATTACATCATCGAGAACTTCAAGCACGACGTGAACTTCAGCATTTCGGATGTGAACGTGAGCGCCCAGGTGGCCGGTGGCCTGCTGGTGCCCATCGTGGGCCCGGCGGACAGCGATCATCAGCGATGGAGCAGTACGGCCCGCGATTACCGTTTGGCAGTGCGCGTGGTGAACCTGCGAACGTGTCGGTGCTAGAAGCACGAGCTTCCTAGCACCTTCACTCTTTCCGCCCGCACGGGAACCCCCGAGCGAGTAGGAAACCCCGAACCCCGGCCCGTAAGCCGGGGTTCTTCTTTTTTATAAAACAAATTTCTGCTACAATTTGCCCATGCAATTTAATTTCAAACCTTTCGAAGACGCGGTCAAAAATACCAAAGATTGGCTTACCAAAGAATACGCCTCGCTTCATACCGGCGCTGCGAGTCCGATGGTTCTTGACGGTATCATGGTTGATTCTTATGGTACGCGTCAGCCGATCAAAAACGTCGCCTCGATTTCGATCGAAGACCCAAAAACTTTGCGTGTGATGCCGTGGGACAAGGGTCAGCTCAAAGAAATCGAAAAAGAAATCATGACTTCGGACCTTGGACTTTCTGTTGTAATCGATGCCACCGGGCTTCGCGTGATTTTTCCCATGCTTACGACCGAGACCCGTGAAAAACTTGTTAAGGTTTTAAAAACCAAACTCGAAGACGCGCGAGTAACTGTTCGCAAGGAGCGCGAAAACAATTTACGAGAAATTGATCGTATGGCGCGCGAAGGTGAAATGTCCGAGGACGAGAAAATCCGCGCCAAGGATCGTTTGCAGGGTATAGTCGATGAAGCCAATACCGATCTTGAAAAGATATTTTTAGCCAAAGAAGCCGTTGTAATGGGTAAATAATTTTGTGTCCGTTATTATTTTTATAATCATTTTGGCCGTTCTTATTATCGTTCATGAATACGGGCACTTTATTGTGGCGAAAAAAAGCGGAATTCGGGTTGACGAATTTGGATTGGGCTACCCACCAAAAGCCAAAACATTATTTAGAAAAAACGGAACAGATTTTACTTTAAACTGGCTTCCGTTTGGCGGATTTGTAAAAATCTTTGGTGAAAATCCGGACGATGAATCACTCGAAGGAATTCATAAAAACTCTGCATTTGTAAACAAGCCAAAACTTATTCAAGCAGGGGTTCTTTTTGCTGGTCCGGCGTTTAATTTTATTTTCGCTTGGCTCATTATCATCATTACACTGTTCGTCGGACTCCCAACAACTATCAATGATTCTATGCAGGAACGATTTGTTTCTGATCAGGCGACAATTGTTACTCAGGTCGTGTCTGGTTCGCCGGCCGAAGTCGCCGGACTTGTCGTGGGTGACAAGATTTCTTCGGTTGTGGTTGGTGTTGAAAAATACGATCATATAAATACCAAAGATTTGCGTGATTTAGTTATTGCCAATCCTGAAAAAACATTTGTTATAAATTACAAAAGAGTCGACGCAGAAAATAGCGTGGAATTAACACCAAAATTAGATGTCGAAACGGGCGAAAAATTATTGGGTGTTGGGATAGATAATTACGGTATTTATAAACCAAATTTTAGCAATGCTGTCCTCGACAGTTTTAAATTTACGGGCGCAATGATTGCTAACATATCTGTGGCTTTGTGGTCGCTTATCAAAGGGGTTTTTGTTGGTGGGGCAGATATTGCAAATTTGACTGGCCCGATTGGAATTGTCGGACTCGTGGGAGATGCAAGCAAAATGGGCTTGGCGTACGTTTTGACATTTACCGCTCTTATATCGATAAACCTAGGACTCATCAATTTGATACCTTTTCCGGCTCTAGATGGCGGAAGACTATTGTTTTTGCTTATTGAGAAAATAAAGGGTGGACGAGTGAACTACAAAATTTTAAATTTTTTGAATTTAATTGGTTTTTCAATTTTGATACTTCTGATGTTGTTTATAAGCTACAAAGACATTGGGAGACTCATAGGATCCTAGCCCAAATCTCTGGGGTTGACAGGTATTTGACATTAATTTGCTTTAATGATAGTATACAAACTACAAAGATTTTGAATTTAAAAAGAATAAATTATTAGCAATTTAAAGGTATATTTATGGCAATTATTTCCTTCAGACCAAAACAAGTTAGTAAGAAGCTTTTGTCCTCCCTCAAGGACCGTTCTTTTGATGTCATTGCGAACCGCTATGGTCTCACGGATGATGCCGAAAGAAAGACTCTAGAGGCTATTGGACAGAAGTACGGAATTACCCGCGAACGTGTTCGACAGATTGAAAATACCGCTTTGGCCACGATTCGCAAGTCAAAGGAAATGTCCGAATCACAAGAGGTTTTTGATGAATTAAAAAATCTTTTACACTCTCTCGGTGCTATTGTGTCCGAAGAAGAGTTTTTGGAACATGTTTCGAAAGATAAATCGACACAAAACCACATCCATCTATATTTGGTTTTGGGTGATGAATTTGAGAAGTCTAAAGAAGATGACGATTTCAACGCGCGTTGGTCCTTAAATCACGAAATTGTCGAAAACGTTCACGAGGCTTTGCGTAAACTCTATGCATCTTTGGGTGACGACGAACTTCTTCCAGAATCGAAAATCGTAGAAAAATTCCTCAGTTTCATCAAGACTGTTTCTGAAGAGCATCGCGATGCTGAAATTGCTAAACGATGGTTGCGATTATCAAAGAAGGTTGGCAAAAATCCTTTGAATGAATGGGGCAAGGCTGAATCTAAAAATGTCAAAACTCGCGGTGTCAAAGACTACACATTCCTCGTGATGCGAAGACATGGTGAACCTATGCACTTCCGAGAAGTCGCCGAGGCCATCACAAAAACTTTCAACAGAAAGACTTTGGCTGCCACTACTCATAACGAACTAATCAAAGACCCTCGTTTTGTTCTTGTTGGACGTGGACGATATGCGTTACGTGAATGGGGTTACAAACCAGGAATAGTGCGCGAAGTCATCGAAGGCATTATCCGAGAAAATGGTCCAATGACCAAAGACGAAATTGTCGACGCAGTTCTAAAAGAAAGATTTCTAAAAAGAAACACTATCCTCGTAAATCTCCATAACCCAAAATATTTCAAGAAACTCAAAGACGGACGATACGATAACGTTTCAAGTAAGTAAGAAAGAACACAAAAAGCCGTTTATAAATTTTTTCCCCTGCGAAAGCGTGTCTACGCACTAAAGTCCTCGGGTTCAAAAATTTATAAACGGCTTTTTGCTATGCTACAATTATTCCATGGAATTTTTTGCAATGTTTTCTGAACCACTTTTACCGAAGGTTTTTTCTATGCTTACTAAAGCCCTACTTTATCTTTCTCCCATTATTTTAATTTTCGTGGGTTGGCATCTGTGGGTTAGACATCGAAATGCCGAATGGATATCTGAGCTTAAATGGGTATTACTTGAAATAAAAGTGCCCAAAGATATTTACAAAACTCCGCGTGCGATGGAGATAGCCCTTGGCAATGCATTGTCCCAGACCGGGGGCATAGGCACACGATACAAGAAATATTGGGAGGGTAGGGTACTTTTTTGGTTTTCTCTGGAGATAATTTCTATTGAAGGGGAAATTCGTTTTTTGATTCGAACTCCTAAAAATTTTCAAAACATAATTCAGTCACAAATTTATGCCCAATATCCTCAAGCAGAAATATTTGAGGTGCCGGATTATACTTTGGATGTTTTGCGTTCCATGCAGGAAGAAGAATGGGGTATGTGGGGTTGTGAACAACATCTTAAAAAACCCGATGCTTATCCAATAAGAACATATTCGGATTTTGGTTTGGATAAAGCCACCACCAAAATCGAAGAAGAGGCCGGACTTATAGATCCGATCGTCTCACAAATTGAATGGATGGGAACAATGGGAAAGGGCGAGCATTTTTGGATGCAAATACTCGTTCGATCTACAAAAGATAGTTATATCAATCCTTATTCTCTCATACCTAAAACAGAAGACTGGAAAGACAAAGCCAAGAGGGAAATGGAAAAAATCAAAGCAAAATATGACGGCGCTGACGCGATAGATAAACTTGGCAAGGCTTTGAAAATGTCCAAAGCCGAACAAGAAGTAATAAATGCCATTGAACGAAGTCTAGACAAGCCAGCTTTTGACGTTGGAATCAGGACTTTGTATGTGGCCAAAAAAGATAATTTCCGCCCAGAACATATTGCTGGCCTGGTCGGGTTTATGAGACCATATGGTTCGAACAATTTAAATAGTTTTAAAATTGCCAATGAAACTGATTTTGACAATCCGTGGGAAGATATATCTGGAGACGGTAAAATTGGCAAGAAACTAGATATGTTGAGAGCATATGTCGAACGAGGTTATTTTTATCCGCCTTTCAAGGGGCAATACTATGTTTTGACTGCCGAAGAATTGGCCACGATTTATCACTTTCCAGGACGAGTATCCACGACTCCGACATTCAAACGCATCGAGTCTAAAAAGTCCGAACCGCCAGTCAATTTACCGCTTTAATTTATGTACGAATTTTATACAGAAGACGAACAGTATAAAACTGCTCGAAAACCCAACTGGAAAACTATCATTTTATTGTCTCTAGTGACGGGCGTTTTGATCTTTGGTGGTTTTTCTATATCTTCCCCAAGAGATTTTCCAACAGACAAAGTGATAACCATCAGAAGTGGTTCATCTTTGGATGCTATTGCCAAACAGTTCGAGGAGGCTGGAGTTGTGAAGTCTGCGGGAATTTTCAAGACTTTCGTCGTCGCGCTTACCAGTGATAGAAATATTTCTGACGGGGATTATCTATTTAATCGACGTTTAAATGCATGGCAGATCGCTGAACGGTTGGCGTTTGGTCGGTTTGGAGTTGAGAAAATCACGATAACTTTGTTCGAAGGATTGTCGAACAAGGAAATGTCAGAAATTCTGGCGAGTAAACTCGAATCATTTAATCAAGAAGAATTTCTATATCTTACAAAAAATTTAGAAGGGTATATGTTTCCTGATACATACTACTTTTTCGGATCGGCTACGGCCGTAGATGTGGTCAAAGCCATGCGAGATAATTTTAATAAAAAGGTTACCGAGGGTTTACGAGAAGAAATTGAATCATCAGACAAAACCATGGATGAAATCATAACAATGGCATCTATTATCCAAGACGAAGCGCACGACGGATATACCGAGAAGCAGATGATTTCTGGAATACTTTGGAAAAGAATCAAAATGGGGATGCTTCTACAAGTTGATGCCAGTTTACGTTATGCAAACGGCAAAGACTCAAAAAGCCTCACGTTGAAAGATTTAGCCGAAGATCATCCTTACAATACTTATGTGCACAAAGGTCTGCCACCGACACCTATTGGCAATCCTGGCGTTGACGCGATAAGAGCCGCCATGAATCCCGTAGAATCACCATATTTGTTTTATTTACATGATAAAAATGCTAAGATTCACTACGCCAAAAATTACACAGAACACAAACAAAACATTGCTAAATACTTAAAATAATGAACAAAGAAGATTTAATTTTTGTAGACATTGAAACAACCGGTTTTGATCCGGAGAAACACGAGATCATTGAGCTCGCGTACATCCTCGTTCGTCAGAAAGGTGGAGAAGGCAAAGAGTTTGAAATAATCGAAGAGAGAGAATTCCGTATAAAGCCAGAACATATTGAAACCGCCGAACCCCAAGCCTTGAAAGTAAATGGATATGACGAAGGTCAGTGGCTTTTTGCGAACAGCTTGGCTGAAGTCATGAAAGTTTTTGCTGAGAAGTCAAAGGGTGCGGTGTTTTTGTCTCACAATGTAACGTTTGATTATTCATTTATTGAAAGAGCTTTTACAAAAACTGGTATCAAAAATGAAATGTTCTATGCCAAAATGGATACTATTTCCATCGCCTACGCCAAACTTCATGCCAATAAACACATTGAGCGATTCGCTCTCCAAAAGCTGTGTGAATTTTTCGGTATCGAAAACACTCGGGCACATTCCGCTCTCGCTGACACTCGCGCTTTGTTCGAAATCTACAAAAAATTGATGCAATTGTAATTCGCCAAAAATCTGTTAGTATTGTCGGCAAAACCACCACCGCCATGACCAGCGAAAGCTACGAGAAACTCTGCGTGCTCTTGCTGAAAGAGAGACGCGCCCTCGAAGAATCTTTGGGCCGATCGATGGGACGTTTCGGTCTCATTATGGACGAGCTCGAGGTTACGTTCGTTACCTGGAACTGGATAAGAATTTCTTTCACGGCTAGCATCGTGGGTAAGGGTTCCAGTAAGCTCTCTTTCATGTTCGTGCCTTCTCCAGCCATGAAAAGTAAGGCGGTCGTTCGTACGCAAGTTGGATCACCCCACTTCGTGATGGGCGCTGACTGTGAACCGAAGGACCTCTTACTTGCCATCCGTCGCGATGTGTCGTACTCCTACGTAGGTTATCGTGCCGAACGTCTGGCTGTCCGATACTTCGAGAAGCTTGCCAAGACCTATCCACACATTCTGTCTGTGCGATTGGCTACGCTAGAAGAAGACGCCAAGCGTATGGACGTGATCGTTCGTGCGCGATTCCCGGGATTTCCAGAGACCGATGTGCCAATACAGATCAAATCAAGAGAGAGGGAACAGAAATACCATCGTGCCGACAAAGAGAAGGCGGGAGTTCCTTCAATTCTTATGCCCAGGAAGGTCTCGTTTGATCGACTCTGTCCGGGGATGAAAGGAATTCTGCGAGCCTTTGTTTGCAAGGGGCAGGCAATGCACATCTGAGCTGTAGCAACGGCTCACCAATGACCTTGGTGAGCTTTGCTTTTTATTGTTTTTGTTTTAGATTATCTTTACATGCATAAGTTCAAGACGGTATTTGTCGGTGTCTCGGGCGGAGTCGATAGCTCCGTTTCTTTGGCGTTGCTTAAAGAACAGGGGTTCAATGTCGTTGGGTGTTTTATCAAGACCTGGCAACCGGATTTTATAACTTGTACTTGGCGTGAAGAACGTCGCGATGCCATGCGTGTCTGTGCTGCACTTGATGTGCCTTTTATAACTATTGATGCTGAAAAAGAATACAAAGAGTTGGTGGGGGAATATTTTATAAATGAATACCGCGCCGGTCGCACGCCAAATCCAGACGTAATGTGCAACAAAGAAATAAAATTCGGAGTATTTTTAAAATACGCCCTGGCACATGGAGCTGACTTTGTGGCAACGGGCCATTATGCAATTTCTAAAGAAGGCCAACTTTTTGCTGGCATAGATAAAACGAAAGACCAGAGTTACTTTTTGTGGACTTTAAAAAAAGATCAAATAGAAAAAATAATTTTCCCAGTTGGGAATTTACAAAAATCCGAAGTTCGAAAATTGGCCGACAAATATAACTTACCGACCGCGACAAAAAAAGATTCTCAGGGCGTGTGTTTCCTTGGGCCAATCGATATGAAAGAATTTTTGGCACATTATATCCCGAAAAAAGTTGGCGACGTCTTAAATATCTCGGGCGAAGTTATCGGAACTCACGACGGAGCGCTCTTTTTCACACTGGGCGAACGCCACGGATTTACGATTACGAAAAAGGGAAATGATGACGAGCGACTGTATGTTGTTGATCGGGACTTGAACAAAAACACGATTACGGTTTCAAGCAATACGATTAGAGGTCGGACCTCTAATCGTGGAGAGAAAATAAAAATCGAAAATATAAATTGGATTTCGGGTGTTGGGCCGGAGCCGACCAAGAAACTTGGGGCCCGGATTCGCTATCAGCAACCGTTACAATCATGTCGAATCGAAAACGACGTCGTGATTTTTGACGAGCCGCAAATTGCTGTTAGTTCAGGACAGTCAATCGTCATATACGACGATGAAAAAGTTCTCGGAGGAGGAATTATTGCTTAATTGACTCTTAAAATTACACGTGGTATAAGTTGGTAAACATAACCCCTAAACCCCGAAGTCATGAAAGAATATCTGGATCGGCTTGAGGGTATAGACTTGCCCCTCGCCATCAAGGAAAATGACCTGATTCCGCAACTCGTTGATATCGGTATTGAAGCCAGGCGTATAGTGCTGGCTTGTGCTGATCGTCACTTTTACTATAAAAGCGACGGCGGACACTTTCTTCCGGCCATTACTCATCTGAAGCCGGTTTACAATGGAAGCGGTAATCTCTCCGCGATCTTACGCCGAGACTATCCGCCATCATACGATGATGCTGTCGCGAGTTTAGAAGACATACTGAGCGACGGAGTTGGTAAGAAGGTTTACGTCAGAGTTGACCTGAGTGTTTCTGGCAGAAGCGTCGCCGTGCAGGTGTACGTTTATGTCGGCGTATGGGCCAAGAAGTAGCTCTCTCGAACGACGGCCACAAAGGCCAAGTGAGACAGCCCCGGGCAGGGGGCTTTTTCATTTCCTGTATTTCCGCTATACTTTCACTCATGACAAGCAACGAAATTCGCAATAGATTTCTAAAATTCTTTGAATCAAAAGGCCACACAATTTTGCCTTCGGCTTCTCTTGTGCCTCAGGGCGATTCCTCGGTCCTATTTACGACGGCTGGTATGCAACCACTCGTGCCGTATCTTTTGGGTGAGAAGCATCCCGGTGGAACACGTTTGGCAAGTGTCCAGAAATGTTTGCGCACGGGCGACATCGACGACATAGGAGACAATCGTCACCTAACATTTTTTGAAATGCTCGGGAACTGGTCATTGGGAGACTATTTCAAAGATGAATCAATTGCTTGGAGTTATGAATTTTTGACGGACAAGAATGTTGGACTCGGGCTTGATCCGACGCGGCTTTATATCACATGTTTTGAGGGTGATGCCAATGCGCCTCGCGATCTCGAATCTGCTGAACTTTGGAAGAAATCTGGAATTCCCGAATCGCGAATCTATTTTTTGGGTAAAGAAGATAACTGGTGGGGACCGGGTGACAATGGCCCGTGTGGACCGGATACGGAAATCTTTTACGATGTCACTGGAAAATGCGGGGAACTTTCGCATGAAGAATTTTTACGTGCTCAAAAAGAAGAAAAGGTGATCGAGATCTGGAACAACGTTTTCATGGAATATCGATCCGAGAACGGCAAAGTCGTCGGCAAACTCGAACAGAAAAATGTCGACACCGGAATGGGATTGGAACGCATTACGGCGGTGGTAAATGGACTGGATAATGTTTACGAAACAGATCTTTTCTTCGGAGAAAAAACCAAAGAAGAAAGAATTGTTGTTGATCACGTCAAAGCCGCACTTTTCTTGATTACTGACGGAATTTTGCCAGGAAATACCGGTCAAGGCTACATCTTGCGTCGTTTGATTCGTCGGGCTGCCCGATTTTCCAAAGAACAACTCACAGAAATGATTACTAAAGTAAAAGAAATCTATAAAGGAATTTACGATTTGGATGACAAAGGTGAAATCACTAAAGAAGAAGTTAAATTCCGCGAAACTCTGGAAAAAGGTTTGAAAGAATTTGAAAAAGGAACTGATCCTTTTGTTTTGTTTACGACATACGGTTTTCCAATTGAATTGACGGACGAACTTGCAAAGGAGAAAGGTAGAATAATTGATCATAAAGACTTTTATATAAAAATGAAGAACCACCAACAACTCTCCCAAACCTCGTCTGCTGGAATGTTCAAGGGAGGTCTAGCGAACCACAACGAAGCGACGATCAAACTCCACACTGCGCACCATTTGCTACTCGCAGCACTACAGAGTATCCTTGGTCCTGAGGTTAAACAGCGGGGAAGTAACATCACCGAAGAACGTCTGCGCATCGATTTCTCTTTTGATCGTAAAATGACTGATGAAGAAAAAGCTCGTGTCGAAAATATTGTAAACGACGCTATCCAAAAAGATTACAAAGTCGTCAGACGCGAAATGACGAAAGATGAAGCGGAAAAAATTGGCGCCCAGATGGAATTTGGCGCGAAGTATGGTGACATGGTCTCGGTTTATTTTATTGGCGGGGAAAGGTCGGACCTTAAAGACGTCAAAGGTCCGATCTTGAGGAGCCAAGAAAATCCTTTCAGTATCGAATTCTGCGGTGGGCCTCATGTGGAACACACGGGTCTTCTGGGTAAATTTAAAATTCAAAAAGAAGAAGCTTCTTCGGCCGGCGTTCGAAGAATAAAAGCAATTTTGGAGTAAATTTTCTTTTGTTTTCAAAATCTATTCTTGCTACAATTAGACAATCTATGGGATTGTTTTCTAGTAAAATAGAAGAAGAATTTGTTGTTGTGCTAGACATTTTTTCCGGTGGAGTTTCTGGGGCGGTTGTTTTGAAAAATAGAAAAAAGTTACCACTTGTCTTGGCGACAAACACCAAAACTTTTCGCACTCGGGAGAAAATTTCACCCGACAGATTTTATCGAGAGATGATCGAAGCAATCGATGGTGTTTGTTTGGCGTTGCAGAGCAAGACGAAGATAATACCAGCAAAAATTTATTGCATTTTATCTGTACCTTGGTCGCATGGCGAAATCAAATCCGTTTATGTCGTGCGAGACAGAGAATTTTATTTCACTGATACTTTTGCAGAGAAAATCCTGAACGAAGAGATTTCTAAATTTCAGAAAAATAATTCAAAGTATTCCAAAATCATTGACAAAAAAATAACAAAAATTTCTCTAAACGGCTATACCGTAAAATCTCCTCACGGACAAAAGACCAAAAGTGTTGAAATAGATTTTTTCTTGAGCGTGTCCCCAAACGCTGTCGTAGAAGCCATACAAGATAAAATCAACAAAACATTTAAATCAAAAATTTTGTTTACATCACAAATGCTTTCTGATTATATTTTCGTCAGAAATTTTTTGCCGACAACAAAAGAATTTGCGGTTTTAAATGTTGGAGCGGAGGTTTCTGAAGTTTTGATTTCAAAAAACGAATTTTTGGTTGGCACAGCATTTTTTCCTTTTGGTACAAAAAGCATCTTACGTAAAATATCTGAGATTTTAAATAAAACCGAAGGAGAAACAGAATCTTTGCTTCGTCTGCATGTAAGTGGCCTATTAGACGAAGATATTAGTGTCGATTTCAAAAAAGCACTAAATGTTGCTCTCGATATGTGGCAATCAGAGCTAAAACAAATATTTTTAGACATTTTGCCAAACAGACATATTCCACATCAGATATTTCTTCTCACAGATCGAGTAACTTCGGTGTGTTTGGGTGAAAGATTTAATTTCCGGTTTTTTCCAGAATTCACAGCCGGAAGTATGGACTTTGATGTTATAATAAATGACACAAATACCCTGAGAGATTTCTATAACAAAACGGAGTACGTAACACCAGATCTAAATATTTTGATTAAAGCAATTTATATAAATCAAATTTAATATGAATCGTAACTATATTCACGACATCAAACCATCGTCACGAACACAAAAACGTCGCGAGGCTTTGGCGTTGGAGGAAAGTTTGCGTTTAAAGAAACTCTCAGGGGCGCGACCTCGTGCGCGTGTTGCCAAACATGAATACGAAGACTACGGCATGCAAAAAGATTCTTCTGGTCGTGGTGTTTGGTATGTCGCCGGACTTGCGATTATAATTTTGGTTTTTGCGCTCACGTATGTTTTTGCTGGTGCGACCGTATATATAACTCCACGAGAAGGTTCTGTTGAGCTAACAGGGCCGTTACTTGCTGAAAAAGTACCTCAGGACGGTCTCGGATTTCAGATGTTGGTTATCGAAGACACCGCTTCTGCGACAGTTGCCGCCTCGGGAACATCATATGTCGAGAAAAAGGCTACTGGTACTGTTAGACTTTTTAATAATCACAGCACTTCTCCACAAAAACTTTTAATCGACACGAGACTCGTGGCGCCAAATGGAAATATTTACAAAACCAAAGTCGCCACAACTATTCCAGGACAGAAAATGGTTTCTGGTAAACTTACTCCTGGTACGGTGGATGTAGAGGTCTACGCCGACGAATCAGGAGAAAATTACAATGCCAAAGATTTAGATTTAAAAATACTTGGATTCAAAGGTGGTCCAAAATACGAAACCATTTATGCTCGCACGACGACCGAAATAAAAGGTGGTTTCAAGGGAGAATCTTCAAATATTTCTGAAGAAGAGTTAGAAAATCAAACAGAAGTTTTGCGAACACAACTCTCAAAATCTCTTATAGAGAAAGCGCGAGCACAGTTACCAGAAAGTTTTGTCATGTATGATAAAGTCACGGTAATTAATTTTGATGAACCAGCAATTTCGACATCACTTGATGGGTCTGGCGCAGAGATAAAACAGCGAGCTGTTATGAACGCGATTCTTTTCAAAGAATCAGATTTAACCAAAGCGCTCGTTTCTGGGGTTGTGGCTGATGACGACAAAGAAAAAGTCGCAGTTTCAAATATTCGAGATTTAAATATCGAATTAGATCCGGCTTATAAGATTGGCGATCCGTCGACAATGCAGAGTATAAAAATCATCATAAATGACAAAGTAAACGTTGTTTGGCTGGTTGATTATGATGAATTAAAAACTGTACTTGCTGGAACAAAGAAAAGGGAATTTGAATCTAAAATGCTTCAATTTAAAAATATCGACAAGACAGAACTTAGTTTGAAACCATTTTGGAAGAGTCGTTTACCAGAAAAACTAAACGCGATAAATATAGTCAATACTTTGGACAAAGAATCCGCATTGACCAACGAATAATTTACTGATATTATTTGACCGCTGAAAATGAGTGAAAATAATCAAGCGAAAATAATCACGGGTACTGTATTGGAATCACTTCCTAATACTACTTTTCGGGTTGAATCTGACGATGGTGCCAAAATTATTTTGGCATATTTGTCTGGTAAAATGCGCAAATTTAGGATCAAGATTATGATAGGTGACAGGGTCGAAGTTGTTACCGATGAGGCCCAAGAAAAGGGACGCATCTCAAGGAGGCTGTAAGAGAGTAAAAGGGGGGCTTGCCCACACACCAAGTTAAAACGAAAATCGCCAGATAGCCCAATGTTAATTTATTACCCTAAAGCATAAAACCACTTCCAGAAATCATTAACTTGGTGTGAGGGCTTGCGTTAATTTTTGATTTGGGTTAGTATATAAACCTATATTAAGGGTTACACCTTAATTTTAAATTTTAGGCCTAAAACCTTTTAATAAAGAACATGAAAATAAAGGCGTCCATTAAAAGAAGCGGTTTGGTCCAGGGTGATCAAATCGTCAAAAGGAGAGGAAAAATTTATAGGATAAACAAGAAAAACCCTCGTCGTAAAGCTAGACAGGGATAATTTTAAATATGCGAATTTCAGGTATAACAATAAAAGACAATGTTCGACTAGAAATGGGATTAACTGCCCTTTTTGGGGTTGGACGATCTCGAGCAAGAAAAATTTTAGACGAATCTGGGGTTGAATATGGTAAAAAATCAAAAGACCTCACTACCGAAGAAGAAAATACAATCCGAAAAGTCGTCGAACAATACAATATCGAAGGAAATCTTAAGCGCGAAATTTCTAGTAACATAAAGCGATTAAAAGACATCGGTTCTTATAGAGGTTCTCGACACGCAAAGAGACTTCCTGCTCGTGGTCAGCGAACCAAGACTAACTCTCGCACTATTCGAGGAAACGTTAGAAAAACAATGGCATCTGGACGAGTAACCGCAACTAAGACATAAAATATGGGAAAGAAAAGAATTGTAAAATCTGGTGGATCGTCTGAGGCGAAATCAAAATCGTCTTCTAAAGGCACAAAAAAGAAAATCGCCGAAGGCGTATTGTTTGTCGAAGCAACATTTAACAATACCAAAGTGTCTCTTGCGGACAAAAAGGGAAACATTATTTTTTGGTCATCCTCGGGGTCTCTCGGTTTCAAGGGCGCCAAAAAGGGAACTCCGTTTGCTGCCGCCAAGGTCGGAGACTTGCTTGCTGAAAAAGCCGAGACAATTGGCCTCAAAGAAGTTGACGTGATTGTCAAAGGTGTCGGAACAGGCCGAGAATCAGCCATAAGATCTTTTATGTCCCGAGGGGTTGAAATATTGTCAATCAAAGACAAAACTCCAATACCTTTTAATGGACCAAAACCTAAAAAACCTCGAAGAGTATAAAAATTATTAACAAGAAGAATGATTGAGTTATGAAAATAGGACCTAAATATAAAATCGCAAGACGTCTCGGATCACCTGTGTTTGATAAAACTCAAACACAGAAATTTACTCTTTCCGAAAGTCGTCGCGCTAAAAGCGGAAAAGGTAAAAAGAAAAAACAACTCTCAGAATACGGACAACAGTTGATTGAAAAACAAAAAATTCGTTACACCTACGGGGTTTCTGAAAAACAATTTAAAAATTATGTAGAAGAAGCAATTTCCACAAAAGGAGCAAATGCCTCCGAACTTCTACAGCACCTCCTTGAAATACGCCTTGATAACGTTGTCTACCGCTTTGGTCTCGCTCCATCACGTCAGGCTTCACGACAAATGGTCTCCCATGGACATTTTTTGGTCAACGGTAAGCGTGTCACTGTTCCATCATATCGTCTGAAAGTCGGAGATGTTATCGGTGTTCGAGAAGGTTCAAAGAAAAGTGTCATGTTCGCAGATCTAAACACCAAACTCGATAAATACATGTATCCAGCCTGGCTTTCTTTTGATCCAAGTGCGATGTCAGGGACACTTAAAAGCAATCCTACTCGCGAAGGCTCGTTGCTTGATTTTGGTCGCGTTCTTGAATTCTACAGTCGTTAAAATTTAATTATTTATTATTAATAAAAATTCTATGGTTGAATCAAATATTATATTGCCATCGAAACCACGACTGGTTTTGGAAGAGGGGAACAAGGGGGTATACGAGATAGACAATCTCTATCCGGGTTATGGACATACTCTGGGTAATTCTTTGCGACGCATAATTTTGTCGTCTTTGACTGGCGCGGCTATTACGAGTTTGAAAATCGACGGTGTCGATCATGAATTTGCCGTCATGGATGGTGTCAAAGAAGATGTTTTAAATATTATCTTGAACCTAAAGAAAGTACGTTTTAAAGTAATTGGTGATGAACCACAAGTTGTAAACCTCAAATGGAAAGGCGTTGGTCAAGTTACCGCCAAAGATATCGAAGTTTCTGGACAAGTCGAGATTCTTTCGGGAGATCAATACATTTGCGAAGTCACGGACAAGAAAGCTGAATTAAATATTGAAATCTATGTTCAGAAAGGCTTGGGCTATGTTTCCAAAGAAGAAATTCAAAAAGAAAAGATGTCTATCGGTCATATTGCCGTTGACGCCATCTTTACACCAATCCGCCGAGTTTCTTATGAAGTCGAAAACATGCGCGTAGGTGATTCAACAAACTACAACAGACTTCGTATTTCAGTTGAAACAGACGGTACTTACACGCCTCGAGAAGCCGTCGAAAGATCAATCGAAATTATGATTCTTCAGCTTCAGTCAATTCATGATTTCAAAGGACTTGATGAAAAGCCAGAAGCGATAATTGAAGCAGTTGAGAAAGAGATCAAAGATGTTCACAATGAAAAAGAGCTTGCCGAAGGCGAAGAAGAGAAAGAGGTCATGAAAACACGCATCGAAGACCTAAATCTTTCTACTCGCACATTGAACGCCCTAACAAATGCGAAGATTAGGACAGTCGGTGGCATTGCCAGAAAGACAAGTGAGGATTTGCTCGCCGTCGAGGGTATGGGGGACAAGGGCTTACAAGAAATTAAGCGCACCTTGAGTAATTTTGGAATTCTGCTAAAGTAGAGCAATTGATAAAATCAAGCCATGAGACATCATAACAAAAACCGAAAATTTGGACGAAATAGAGCTCAGCGAGGAGCCCTTCTAAAGGGTTTGGCGGTTAACTTAATTCGTGCCGGACGTATCAAGACAACCGAAGCCAAGGCCAAGGAACTTCGTCCGTATATGGAGAAACTTGTTACTCGTGCAAACATCGGAACTCTCGCTTCCAAGAGAATTATAATTTCTCGTCTCATGAATCGTGCCAAAGAATCAAAAATGCTGATCGAGGAAATTGCCCCAAAGTTCAAAGGTGTCGCTGGTGGATATACTCGAGTGCTTAAATTACCACCACGAAAATCTGACGGAGCAAAGCTCGCCTTAATCGAATTTGTTAAATAATATGGAATACAAGATAGACGCAAAAGGCAAAAAACTAGGACGAGTCGCAGCAGAAGCGGCGTCAATTTTGATGGGCAAAAATGATCCTAGTTTTGAAAGAAATAAAGTTTCTGACAATAAAGTCGTTATTGAAAATGCTTCACAGGCTGACATTTCAATCAATAAGCTTGAAACCAAAGAATACGATAGCTACTCTGGTCACCCAGGAGGTCTGAAATACGAGAAAATGAAAAGAACGATTGAGAAGAAGGGTTATGCCGAGGTGTTTCGATTGGCCGTTGTTGGTATGTTGCCAGCCAACCGCATTGCGGCGGAAATGATGAAGAATCTAACTGTCAAAGAATAAATTTATATGACAACAACAAACAAAGACAAATATTTTGAAGCCGTTGGACGCAGAAAAACTGCAACCGCTCGTGTGCGCCTAACTCCGGCTTCCAAGACTTCTGTTGTGGTTAACGACAAGACTTTGGTCCAATACTTCCCAGTCGTCGACATGCAGATGGTCGTGAGTGAGCCTTTCGAAAACAGTAATCTCGAAAAGAAATTTTCCGTTACGGCAAAAGTTTCTGGTGGCGGGATGAATGCTCAAGCCGAAGCTGTTCGACACGGAATCACTCGATGTCTAGTCGAATTTGACGAAACACTTCGAACATCTTTGAAAAAATCAGGATTCCTTAAACGTGATCCTAGGTCACGTGAACGACGAAAAGCGGGCTTGGCTCAAGCCGCTCGAAAGAGAAAACAATGGAGTAAACGCTAAGAAAAAGCCCCGCGTCAAACGTGGGGCTTTTTCTTATCTGTGAAAAGTTATACACAGAAATATCAATTTATTGCTTTAAATATTTCAAGGAGAGTTATAATAAACGCAAGTATAAGTTCTGTCTCCCTTGCGAAATAACCAAGGTCAAAAGACCTTATTAACATAATGGCAGTTCCGAGGAGGTTCTGTCAGAGTAGGTGGAAGAGGGTTCTTGGTAAGCTAGGTGGCCAGAGAGGGCCAAAGGGGGACAAAGGGCGTCCAGTTCTGGCGCCCTTTGTTCTACCTGGGATGCATTGACAAATAACAGATAATATGCTATTTTATATTTGAGTAACTACGTACAAACCGCCGATGGTAAAACATTGGCTTCAAACTTAAAAACATGGACACCTTCACCATTGACTACGGAGTTAATATTGTGGATATGTTGAAGATCCACAATATTAAGGTAAATACAAGTATCAAGACGAACAGCTTCGAGATGCTCCATGAAGGAAAAGGGATACAGGATATCCAGTATGAAGTCTTCAAAGCAACGCGGAGCCACCGAAGTCATTGGGCTGGCTATGTGGGTATTCGTACTCATGAAGTTCGTGAGGAAATGGCAGAAAAGGGTTTCCGGAATGCTACGCTCCAAGAACTGATAGCTTATGGCGTCTCCGAGAAATGCCCACCAACCAACTCGGGCATAAGAATTCTTGATTGGGCTCTAGAAGGCCTTCCAGGATACATCCCTCGTTTTGATAAAGGTAAGTACAGTACCTGGCTCACTGTTGATAAAAACGAATGGTCGTGGCACGGCCAAGAAAAGTTCCTCGGCATTCGTACACAGTAAGCTACAAAGTGCAGCAGGCCCCGCAAGTCGGGGCCTTTTGCTTTTAATTTATTACATCCCAAAAGTTTCTCTGAGAGACTTTTCGGTCACGGGGTCGATGTGTTGCGTGACGATGATCATGATTTCGTCAGCGAGATTCATGTCAGTTTTTATATTCATAAACAAATGTTCAAAAGGGTAGGGCGAGATCCACACAGAATTTTTCATACACAAAAATCCAGCTTTTTTGAGGATGTAGCGGATCGAGTCGCGCTCGCTTTTTCTCGATTCGGGGAAGTCCAGCATAACCATGCGCCAGTAGCCATCCCAGCGTGTATCGACGAGGCTGGTCGGAGTGCTAAGTTTGATATTTCGGAGTTTGTTTCGTCCCTCAGCTGTTAGACGTAGAAAAGACGACCGGTCGGTTGGGATTTCCTCTATAAGCCCGGATTCGGCCATGTTTTTGAGGCTTCGAGTTATGGCATATTTCTCGGCCGAATCGCTTTCTAGGGCGAAAATTTCGCGGTTTATGGCCTTCTTGGAGCCCAATTTCTCGAGAATTTGCTTTTGGAGATTGGATTTTCTTGACATGCCCAAAATGTAGCATATAATACTTTAACTAGCAAGTTTTCCACGGTCGTGAAAAACTTGTCAAAATTATAAAATTGATTATAATTGGCCCATGAATGATGAATTAGATAATGAAATAGAATTTACTGACGAGGACGGAGAATCGAGCCAAGCTGACAAGATCAAAAAGCTTCGGTCCGAACTCAAGGAGTCCAAAGACCAGTCGCAAAAGAATCTAGATGGCTGGCAACGCGCTCTCGCGGACTATGCGAACCTCCAGAAGACTTCGAACGAGCAGATGAAGGAACTCAAAAGTTATGTGCTCGAGGGTTTTGTCGAAGAACTTCTGCCTACGCTCGATGCGTTTGAGATGGCGATGAAGAACAAGGAGACGTGGGAATCAGTTTCAGAGAATTGGCGCAAGGGAATCGAATACATTTACGAGCAACTTCGCGCGATTCTCACGAACAATGGAGTGACCGAAATTGGCGATACGAAAGAAAAGTTTAATCCAGAACACCATCACGCGATCGAAGAAATTGAAACGAGCGATGCTTCTAAAGATCACACCATTTCCGAAGTTGTTCAGAAAGGTTACAAGTCGGCGAAGGGTGTCATCAGGCCAGCGAAAGTGAAAATATTTATTAAAAAATAATTATTAGCATAATTCAAAAAATATGAGCAAAATTATTGGAATCGATTTAGGAACTACAAACAGTGCTGTCGCCATCATTGAGGGTGGTCAGCCGAAAATTATTGAGAATGCGGAGGGGATGAGAACGACGCCCTCGATTGTTGCTTTGGCCAAAAACGGCGACACGATGGTGGGTGTAACAGCCAAGCGCCAATCAATCACAAATCCGAAAAACACGATCTACCAAATCAAACGCTTTATCGGCCACAATTTCGACGAACCAGAAGTCCAGAAGGATATAAAAGCCGTGCCTTTTGAAACGCGAAAATCTGCAAATGGCGGTATCGAAGTAAAATTCGGTGAAGACTGGAAACGTCCAGAAGAAATCTCGGCGATGATTCTCCAGAAAATCAAAGCCGACGTTGAAGCGAAAATCGGCCAGAAAGTTACCGAAGCTGTCATCACTGTTCCGGCATATTTCAACGACGCACAACGCCAAGCGACAAAAGATGCCGGTAAAATTGCCGGACTCGACGTCAAACGCATCATCAACGAACCGACTGCGGCGGCCCTCGCGTACGGATTTAACAAGAAAAAAGATGAAAAGGTAGTCGTCTTTGACTTTGGAGGTGGAACATATGACGTATCTATTCTTGAAGTATCCGAAGACACGATCGAGGTCAAGTCTACCGACGGCGACGCGCACTTGGGCGGCAAGGATATCGATCAGAAAATCATGGACTGGCTAGCTGAAGGATTCCAAAAGGAAAATGGTATTGATTTGCGTAAAGATCCATTGGCTAAACAGCGTCTCGACGATGCCGCGGAGAAAGCGAAAATCGAACTCTCAACTGCTGTGCAGTCAGAAATCAACATTCCATTTATCACATCTGGTGAAGCCGGACCACTTCACCTCGTTCGCACTATGAAGCGTGCCGAGCTCGAAGAACTAACACGTGAATTTATTGATCGTGCGATGATGATCACCAAGCGTGCGATGGAAGCTTCGCCGTTCAAAATTTCTGATATCAACGAAGTTATTCTCGTCGGCGGTCAGACTCGCATGCCGGCTATTCAGGAAGCTGTCGAAAAATTCTTTGGCAAAAAGGTAAACCTATCTGTTAACCCAGACGAAGTTGTAGCACTCGGCGCAGCGATTCAGGGCGGAGTTTTGCAGGGTGATGTCAAAGACGTTCTCTTGCTCGACGTGATCCCGCTCTCACTCGGTATAGAGACTTTGGGAGGTGTTGCGACAAAACTCATCGAGAAAAATACGACAATTCCCGCAAGCAAGTCACAAGTGTTCTCAACCGCAGCTGACAATCAGACTTCAACAGAGATTCACATCGTTCAGGGCGAGCGACCAATGGCAACGGACAACAAATCTCTCGGACGATTCGTCCTCGAAGGAATTCCGCCGGCGCCACGAGGCGTACCGCAAATTGAAGTTACGTTTGATATCGACGCGAACGGAATCTTGAATGTTAAGGCGAAAGACAAAACTTCCGGCAAAGAACAGTCTATCCGTATCGAAGCCTCGTCCGGTCTCTCTGATGCTGAAATTGAGAAGATGAAGAAAGATGCCGAGCTCAATGCCGAAGCAGACAAGAAAAAGAAAGAACTTGTTGATATAAAAAATAATGCCGAGATGACGATATTCACTGCAGAAAAAGCAATGAAAGACGCCGAAGGCAAAATTGGCGATGATGTGAAGAAGTCTGTTGAAGAAAAAGTTGCTAAACTAAAGGAGGTCAAAGAGTTGCCAGATCACCATACCGATGACGGTGGACGCCTAAAGTCTGCGACAGATGAGCTTATGACCGAAATGCAGAAAATCGGCGAGGCGATGAGTAAGGCGCAGGCCGCTGAACCAAAAGCCGAAGAAACAAAAAAGGATGACAATATTCAAGACGCTGAGGTTCAAAACTAATTATGAGTCTTGTTAGTGATGTAAAAGATAATATTGTAGACTTTGTGAAAGAAAGAGGGTCAAGTCCCTTTTGGGTGCCGTATGTTATTGCATGGGCATTTCTTCACTGGAAAGCAGTCTATGTAACAATTTTTGTTGGTTCGGATAGTTTGGAAGGTATAACTAAGTTGGATTATGTGATAAAAAATTTACCTCGAATGGAGTGGTGGTGGACGACACTTGTTGCGCTTGGGATTACTTACTTTTACTACATATTCATACGTTTTATTGTTAATCCAACATACTGGCTTAAATATTGGGCAATAAAACATAGGTTTAAGATAAAAGAGGAAGCTGACAGAGAAATAATCGAGGAAAAAATAAAAACAGAACAAGCTCAGGATAGTTTAGACAACCAGTGGATTCAAGATTATGAGGAATTCACCATAAGTGCTGAGAATAGAGTAAAACTAGATTCGCTAATAAATCTTATCTACAGCGATTCGGCTGGAAATTTACAGCACTCAGGTAACTATAATCTCAATAGATCTGATGTTGCCTTTTTTGATGCTTTAAAAATAGTTCACATCGAGGAAGATAAATACGGTAATAAAAGAGCTTCTTTAACCGACAAGGGTAAATATTTCTATAGTCTGTCGAAAAAAAATAAATAAAATGTCAAAAGATCACAGAGATAAAATTATTGAGATGACTTCTGGGTTAGATGTTAAACATTCAGTTCATGAACCAGTCGGAAAGAGTAAGGAAGCTTCAGAGCTTCGTGGTGTTCCACTTTCTTCGGGAGCGAAAGCTATCCTTATCCAAGGCAAGAAAACAGACAAAAGATATTTGTTTGTCGTACCGGCCCATAAAAGATTAGACTCAAAAAGTGTCCAAAATACGATCGGAGAAAAGTTTTCGTTTGTCTCGGATGTTGAAAAGGAGTTTGATTGCGTTCCGGGATCAGTATCGCCGTTTGGTAGTGTCTTGGGTCTTCAAACGTATGCCGATGAGGGACTTGAAGATGTGCTAAACTTTAACATCGGTCTTCTGACAGAATCTCTACAAATGAAGAAAGAAGATTATTTGAAATTAGAAAACCCGATTCTTGGAAATTTCACTGAATAAAATGTCAAAAGACTATTACAAAATTCTAGAAGTTGATAAAAGCGCTTCCAAAGAAGAGCTGAAAAAAGCTTTTCGTAAAAAGGCGCACGAATATCATCCGGACAAGAAAACTGGCAATGAAGCCAAGTTCAAGGAAGTGAACGAGGCTTACCAGGTTCTTTCTGACGACCAGAAACGCGCACAGTACGATCGGTTTGGTTCTGCCGGACCGCAGTTTGGCGGTCAAGGAAGTCAGGGCTTTGGTGGATTCGATTTTGGCGGATTCAATATCAACTTCGACGGTTTCCAGAATGGTCAGGAATTTGATTTGAACGACTTGTTCTCGGCTTTTGGTGGCGGAGGATTCGGCCGCCGCGTCAAACGCGGCAGGGACATAATTTTGTCACTTAGTATTTCGTTTAAAGAATCTGTTCAGGGAACTTCCAAAACTATCAAAGTTCCGTCCGAAAGCGCACAGAAAGGAAAGGGTGAAGTCGAATTCAAAATCCCAGCCGGTATCGAGTCAGGACAGATGATGAAGCTCCAAGGCTATGGCGAGCCAGTTGCCGATGGTCAGCCAGGAGATCTACTTCTCAAAATCTACGTCGAGTCACATAAATCTTTGCGCAAAGAGGGAATTCATCTTGTCACGAATCTCTCTGTCAAACTTACCGACGCCATCCTCGGCGCGACGTATGACGTCGAAGGTGTTGATGGTCCGATCAAAATCAAAATTCCAAAAGGCATAAACACTGGCAAAATTCTCCGCATCAAAGGCGCCGGCGTCGCCGCAGGGCGTTTCCAGCATGGCGACCTGCTCGTCGTTGTCGAAGTTGAAATTCCAGATTCACTTTCTCGCGAACAAAAGAAAATCATTGAAGATCTCCAAAAATCCGGTTTGTAAACAAGAAACCCATATATCTATCGGTGGTTTATAATTTACATATGTTACACTTAGACCACCATGAAAAAGGTTTTTCGGAAGGCTAAAATAGATTACAAAGAAATCGTATTGAAATCACTTTTAGCTCTTGGTATTGTCGGACTTGCTACTCTAGCTCCAAATGCATTACAAATAATAAAACTATTCCAAAACGACAAGGATTACAAATACCGAAAATATAATTTAAACAAAAAGATTTTTCTTTTACAAAAACAAGGCTATATTTATTTTGTCACGAGAAATGGACAAAAGTTTGTGACGCTGACACCAAAAGGTAAGAAAGAAGTTGATAAATATTTACTTGGAGATCTGCAAATAAAAAAGCCCAAGAAGTGGGACAAGAAGTGGCGGATTGTTAGTTTTGATGTGAAAAATACCAGAACACCGCTTCGCAATCTCTTACGGCATCACTTGCGCCGTCTTGGATTTGTGCAATATCAGAAAAGTATTTGGATTCATCCGTATGATTGTGAGGAAATTATCATTATGATGAAATCGTATTTTAAATTCGGCAAGGAAGTAATGTATATAGTGGCTGAGCATTTAGAAAATGATAAAGATCTTCAGAAACATTTTGAAATAAAACGATAATTAAGGTTGCTTATCTTGAACATATGTAAATAATAAGCAACTTGGGGTAAAGGTAAAATCGAAATTCCAGAAAGTCTTTCAAGAGAGCAGAAGAAGTTGGTGAAGGAGGTATAAAAGCGAGACCTCTAAGATTTAATTAATTTAATATCCAACACAATCACCCATTGACGCGCCTAATATTGGAATACCCAAAAGACTTGTATTTTTTGTGTAGGTAGAAACCCCTTTATTTTTGTATATCGTATGAACAGTTATGTAATTTTCCCCTGTGCCTTCGATGTAGACTATTTTTTCTTCATTTTCGACTAATTTCAAAAGCGGGACATTAGTGATTGTTTTAGTTGCATCAATATAGCTTAATTGACCCGTTTCGCTATTTTCTAGATCAGAGAACGTAAAAATTAAAGGATTGGTTTCGGGTTTGTTTAATGAATGAGAAATAAAGTTGTCAGAATAATTTGCACTTAAGGTTTGGGGGTAAGTACAGGTTATTTGTTGACCAAACGATAGATTTGTGTCCCAGAAGGGTCTCCTTGCTTCACTGTAATTAATAAAATTATAATGAAAAATTATATATCCAATCAACACTCCAACACTTATAAATCCGATTATTTTTAATATTTTCATATAAATTTACTTATAATAATTTTATATCTTCCTCACCTCAAATTCCTCTCCCAAGTCTTTAATCTCGTAACCAAGAGACTTTATTTTATCGCGAAGCTCGTCTGATTTGTCCCAGTCTTTGGCGAGGCGGGCGGAGTTGCGTTCACGGGCGAGAGACAGGACTTCATCAGGAATTTCGTCACGGGTCCATGTGTCCATTCCGAGTCCGAGGACCTGGTCAAAGTCGAGAAGTGTCGCGCGTTTGTCGGCGAGGAGTGTTTCTTTGTCATTTACAAGTTCCCACATGACGGCCAAGGCTTTCGGCGTATTCAAATTGTCTTCCAAGGCCTCGGTAAATATTTTTTTATAATGCGCGCTCACGGTTCCGATGTCGGTTCCGAGATCGAGAAAATTATTTTTGAGTTTCTTCAGAGCATTTTGCGAAGCTTCGAGTGACTCCCAAGTGAAGTTTACAAGGCTTCGATAGTTGGCCTGGAGCAAAAAGTAGCGGTAGTCGATCGGACTGAAACCTTTTTCTTCCAAAGTTTTTAAGTAGACATCATTGCCCAAAGATTTGGAAATTTTTTCATCGTTTACGTTTAGGAAATTGTTGTGAAGCCAGAAGTTTACATATTTTTGACCAGTGGCGTTTTCGGACTGGGCGATTTCGTTGTTGTGATGGATGGAGATGTGATCAATCCCGCCGGTGTGGATATCAAAATGCTCGCCCAAATATTTCATCGACATACCGGAACATTCGATGTGCCAACCAGGAAAGCCTTTACCCCATGGCGTGTCCCAGCCGAGTTCGGAATTGAATTTCCAAAGCGCAAAGTCACGCGGGTTTTTCTTTTCATTGTTTGTCTCCACACGTGCGACATTTTCATCTGAGAGTCCGCCAAGCGCGCCGTATTTGGAATCTTTGGAAGTATCAAAATAAAGTCCGTCAGAAGTTTTGTAGACGAAACCTTTTTCTTTCAGCTTTTTGATAATCTCAATGTCCTCGGCAATGTGATCAGTCGCGCGAGGGAACTTGTCGGCGAGAATTATGTTTAGTTTTTGTAAGTCTTCGATATAAGCTTTTTCGTATTTTTCGGCAACTTCTTTCATGGCTTCCACGGTCATTGGCAGACCCTCACGTTTCAGGGCCTTGGTCATTTTGTCCTCGCCATCATCGCCGTCCGAAACGAGATGCCCGACGTCGGTTATGTTGATGACGTGTTTTACTTCCAGTCCTTCGTACCTTAGGGTTCGTTTCAAAATATCGGCGAAAACATACGAACGGAGATTTCCGATGTGGGCATAATTGTAAACGGTCGGTCCGCACGAATACATCTTGACCAGACCTTCGGTCCGGGGCTTAAATTCTTCCTCGGTTTTTGAAAGGGTATTGTAAATTTTCAACATTTGTAAATTATATCATCAAAAGTTTTTAAACCTCGGCGTTGACTAAAGTAAGAATTTAAGATAAAAATAAGCCAAACCCCAGATTTGATCATGACCACCTTCACACAACCAATCCGCTCTGCTGTTACTTCCATCTTTCTCTGTCCCGCGGAGCGCCTTCATTGGATCCCCATCATGGACAGGTTGGCCCACGAACAACCGACTTTTCCAAGACACATGCATCGCGTGGCCGACAAGGTTCTTGATATGATCCCAGAAAAGGGTCCGTGCATTGTGATCACCGACTCGCTTGTATCGGGTACTATGAAAGACGCTGCAGAATTTGCCCGGCTTTGCCGTGAGCGAAATGCTTTGTGCAGGGTGATTCTGTACACCGGAGAATCTTACGATCTCAATCCGAAAGACTTCGACTGTCACATCAATGCCTTTGATTCAGAAGGCTATGATGAGCTCTTCAAGAAGATCGCGGAGTACATTTCATAAGTGAGATCGGACGATAAGAAATGGCGGACCGTACCCGGTCCGCCATTCCGCTTTTCACATCCATTTCTTGCCTTTGAAATAGATTATAGTTATGAGTCCGACGATGACCATAAGAACCAAAACCAAGAAAAAGTCATTTGGACTATGGATGAAAAGCACGTTTTCAGAAGTGTTCATACCGAAAATTCCAGTAATAAGCGTGACGGGCAGAAGAACCGACGTCATGGCGGTGAGGCGACCCATGGCCGTGTTTGTCTTTGTGGTCAAAAGTGAGTCGTTCGTGTCTCGCAAGTCAGTTAAAATCTCTTTGCCAACATCGAGGGTGTTTTTGACCCGGTTGTATTCTGAAGTAGCGATACCGAGAAGGTGATGAAAATTCTGTCCAAATAATTCGACAGACGATATTTCGAAAGATTTAAAAATTTCCCCATGATGACGCAAGGCTTGTTTGAAATTCAAGAATTTTCTATTCGTTTCAGAGATTTGTGAGACAGCCTCGACTTGTTTTTCTTTGAAAATATTTTTCTCGATCATTTTGAGTGAGTCATTGATATTTTCGAGGTTGTCGAGAGAGTTTTTGTAAATTTCGCGCAATAAATGTACAAAAAGATATCCGGCATTCTCGCCAATATTTGTTTTGTCGAGGTATGATTCGCGTTCAAACATCCGAGAAAAATTGTTTACGGGATCGATTTTTTCATATCGAGTCGTGATTAGAAAATTTTGACCGATAACAAAATCGATTTCTTGTTCCACGGAATCTTCACCTTGGCCGATGACAGGAAAATGGAGAACCAGATATATAAGACCAAGTTTTTTATAATAATCGACTTTTGAACGAATCGTGCAAGTCCCGAGTTCTTCAGCGATTGTCTCCGGCAACTTGTATTCTTCGGCAATATCTAGAATCTCGCCACGGGTCGGAGATTCAAGATCAACCCAAGTAGTATTTTTATATTTGTATTTGAAAATCATTTAAAAATTATAACACCCAAACTATGAAAAAACGTCAAAAATATGGGGAATTCGGGGGCTTGCCCCCACACCTATATTTCCATTATTCTGCTTTTTCAAAATAAGCTTTCAAAATTATCAAAATTATTGGCAATATCAACGGTTGGACTAGTCAAATTTGCAGAATAAAAAGCCATGGAAACATAGGTGTAGGGGGCTTGCAATTTTTTGGATTTCATATAGAATACTTCCGTTATGAAATTTGCTGTAATCAAAACCGGCGGAAAGCAATATAAAGTCGCTGAAGGCGAGATTCTAAAGATCGAGAAGCTCGACGGTGACTTCCAAAAAGGTGACAAAGTAACTTTTGATCAAGTTATGGCTGTTATCGATGGCGACAAAATCGAAGTCGGGACTCCAACGCTTGCCAAGAAAGTTGAGGCCACCTTCGAAGAAGCTGGACGCAACAAAACCATCGACGTTATCAAATACAAAGCGAAATCAAACTATTTCAAAAAGCGTGGTCACCGACAGCCATTTATAAAGGTAAAAATTGGAAAAATAGCTTAAAGAAAAAGCAAAAATCCGCCAGACAGGCGGATTTTTGCTTCGTTTACAAAATTTGGTAAATATGGTACTTTGATTGATAAAGAACCAAACACGACCAGCCATGAACACCAAGCTTTTCGGCATTTTCTTTTTCCTCGTCCTGTGTACAATCTCTCCAGCACGGGGTCAGACCTACATCGAGCCCAAGATGCCCATCGATAGCCTCGATATCGCCCTCGACAAGGACGGGTGTATGAGCATCATTGTTGAATATGAAAGTGACATCCTGTGTTTCTTCACGGAAGACGGCCAACAATACAACCCAAGTGGTTATGTTGGGTTTCGTCCGGGGACGAAGATGCGCGATGTTTCGTTCTGCAACAACTCGGCGTTCATATATGATCCCGCGAGCAAGACATTGTCCTTGGGTGGACGTGTGATCAAGCAGTGGGCGTATCGGGCACGAGGCAGGCGTTAGCGATCGATCATGGTCATTTGAAGGGCCCCGGATTCCGGGGCCCTTCTTGTTTATTTACGATTCGAAAATGCTGATTCAAATGTTTCTTTGTCAGAGTATTCAAGTTCGGTGCCGGTTGAGAGTCCACGTCCGAGAATTGAAATCTTGATTCCTTTTTGTTCGAAGTCTGCTAACTTTTCTTTTAAATATTCGAGCGTATATTCACCTTGTGGATTGACCGAGAGTCCCAGAATTATTTCTACCAATTCTCCAGCGGCAATTTTTTTCTCAATAATTTTTTTTAACTCATTTATACGGATGAGATTTTCTGGATCTTTGGCGAGTACTGGAATCGAGCCCCCGAGGACGAAGTAAAGCCCGCGATAAAAATGCATTGATTCTAGGTTTTCCAAATCAGAATCTTTTTCGACTACAAGCAGGAGACTTCGATCGCGATTTGGATCGCGCGCGATAGGGGAAAGCGTGGCCTTTGGGTCGCTTGAATAAAAGTATTGAAAAGATTCTTGGCACAAGTGAATGTTTTCTTTCAGTCTTGAAATTGCTGTCGCAAGGTCGCGATTGAAATTTACATTTTTGCGAAGTAAGTAATAAACGAAACGCTTGGCCTGGCGTTTGCCGACGCCTGGGAACTTCTCAAATATTTCTGCTAAGTTTTCAATGCTATTTGGCATAGGCTAAAAGCTATCAAATGCTTCGTCGGCATTAACTACCGGTCCGTAACCGCCACTTTTCTCGATCGGCAAGAATGTTGAATTTTTCTCGTCGAAATACAAATCAACTTTTCCAACCGGACCGTTTCGGTGTTTTTCGATCAAGATCTCGGCGATACCAGTAGACTCGCTGTCGGTTCTGGTACCGGATCTGTCTTCGCGGTGGATGAACATGACGACGTCGGCGTCTTGTTCGATGGAACCGGAGTCGCGAAGGTCAGAAAGTCTCGGTTTACCACCACGAGATTCGACGGCACGCGAAAGCTGAGAAAGTGCAAGGACGGGGACGTTTAGTTCGCGAGCGAGGCCTTTGAGCGAGCGGGAAATTTCGGTAACTTGGTTGACCATCGAATCGTAATTTTTGCTCGTGTTCATGAGTTGGAGGTAGTCGACGACGATGAGTCCGAGACCGAATTCGGTTTTCCAGCGACGGGCGACGGACTTCATTTTGATGATAGAGTTTCCAGCTTGGTCGTCGATGTAAATTGGCGCTTTTGAAAGTTCGTTCAAGGCGTCGCGGATTTTATTGAAATCTGACTCGGCGCTAAGTTTCCCGGTGCGGAGTTTCCAGGCATCGACGTGGGCTTGGGCAGAGAGCATGCGTTGGGTTAATTGTTGCGCAGACATTTCCAGAGAAAATACGCCGACCGGAACACCGGCTTTGACCGCGGCGTTTCTGGCGATGTCGAGCGCGAGAGTTGTTTTACCGACTGATGGACGCGCCGCGAGAATAATGAGATCGGATTTGTGAAGTCCACCAAGCAGGTTGTCGAGACTTGTAAATCCAGTTGTGACGCCACCCAAGCCTTCTTTGTTGTCGTGAAGTTTTTCGAGATGCTCCCAAGTTTCGTGCAAGCTTTGTTTTAGACTAACGAATGTCTGACCTTTCGGATCGCCGGTAATAGCAAAAACTTTTTTCTCGGCTTCGTCCATCAAGTCTTCGACGGGTACATCGGATTCGGAAAATCCAACATTGGCCAAATGTTCTCCGGCTTCGATAAGCCTCCTCATCAAACTTTTCTTGTAAACGATGCGAGCGTAATGCTTCACATTGGTCGAAGCGGGAACGGAATTTGTCAGATCGGTCAGATATGTGCGGCCACCGATTTGTTCGAGTTGTCCGCGATTTTTTAGAGATGTTGAAAGTGACAAGAGATCAATCGGTTCGTTTTTGGAAAACAGATCAATCATCGCTTTGAAAATTATGCGATGTTTTTCGGAATAAAAAGTTTCAGCTTGGACGATGTCGATGATTTCGTTTAGGGCTTGCGGATTTAGCATAATCGAACCCAAAGTTGCTTGCTCGGCATCGAGATCGTGGGGCGGAATGCGTACATGTTTTTTGACTTCAGACATAGGCTGATTTTAGCACGACCGTCGAAACCCAACTCATTGCCAAAAGTTTGTGGATTGTGTGGAGAAGGGGGATAAAGACAGGTGCTTGACAAATAATTTCTAATATGCTACATTTAACCAGCTTGCATTTCGCTTGCAATAACCGGCCTAGGGCCACAAACCCGCCCTTTCACAACTATCGTCATTTGGGCTGATAACCCCACAGATGGTCTTCGGACCCCAGACCTACCAAGGAATCTGTGTTTGACATACGATTACACGGCTCGAAGTTTTCTGTCGGCCATTAATCTTCCGCCCCGCGCAGCAATGTGCGGGGCAACTTTTTTGTATAAACCCTAAACTTTGCTAAAATTAGGCAATGGAAAAAAAGATTCTAGTTTCGGGGGCCAAGCCGACAGGCAGACTTCATATCGGTAATTATTTTGGCGCGTTGAAACAATTTGTTGATTTACAAAAAGACTACAAAGTCCATATTTTTTTGGCTGACTATCACGCGCTCACAAGCATTCACGACCGACAAGAAATGCAGAGACTTTCTTTTGATCTTATTTGCGCATACCTCGCTATTGGAATCGATCCCAAAAAATCTATTTTATATCGTCAGTCAACGCTTCCCGAACACGCAGAGCTCGCCTGGATATTTAACTGCCTTATCAGTGTTCCTTGGCTTGAGCGCGCGCATGCCTTCAAAGATGCTCAAGCGAAAAAATCAGACATAAACGTTGGAACTTTTGATTACCCGGTTCTCATGGCTGCGGACATCCTCATGTACGATGGTGAGGTGGTGCCGGTCGGTAAAGATCAGGTTCAGCACATCGAAATGGCGCGCGAGATAGCGAACAAGTTCAACAACACGTTCGGCGAAACTTTCAAAACACCCAAAGAACTGCTCGTCAAAGAAGTTGAAATTGTGCCAGGCACTGATGGACAAAAAATGTCCAAAAGCTACGGCAACGTCATTCCGCTTTTTGGAACTGACGCCGAGATTGAAAAGGCGGTTAAGAGCATTGTCACAGATTCGAAATCTCCAGCCGAGAAAAAAGTCGCCGAGGAAAATAATATTTACAAAATTTACAAGCTCGTCGCAACAGCAGAAGAGCGCGAAGCGATGCGTGCCGGATTTGAGCAGGGCGGACTTGGGTATGGCGAAGCGAAAAAGATGCTTCTTGCGAAAATTTTGGAATACTTTGGACCCATGAGAAAAGTATATGACAAGTTTCAAGCCAATCCGAAAAAGGTGTATAATATCTTGGCCCGCGGTGAGAAAAAGATGCGCAAACTCGCCGAGAAGAAAATGGCCACAGTGCGCAAGTTAACGGGTTTGAGAAATTAATAAAAAAGATGGGTCCCGTAAGAGATGTTTTGTTAAAAACAATCACTTCGCGGGTAGGGGTTCGAAGAGTTATTTAATTACAAAAATTAACAGGGTACGCAAATTAATAATTTGCTATCTCTAACGGGATGAAAAATTTTGTTTTGGGTTTGGTTTTTGTTTTGATTTTGATTGCGGTTATCGTTTTATTCAAGAGAATGGGCGAAGAGAAAGAACCAGAACTTAGGAGCTTGGACGAATTTTCAAATATTCAGGAGGGCGACATATTGCCACAATAGATTTATATAAAAACGAATGAAGGCGGACCATGTGGTCCGCCTTCGCGTTTCGCTCTATGAGCGAGGTTGTTCTATGAACCTGCCGGCCGAATACCGTTGTTCACGAAGCCGCTTCCGTTGCCCATCTGTACTTCGACTCGTGTTCCTTTCGGAACAGAGAAGAGATACTGGTCATTTCCAGCGATTGTCCCCGTGGGGACGGCCGTCGGGGCAGGTGCTGAAGCCTGTTGTGTCGGCGGGGGCTGATGGCTTGTCGCTGGCGATGTGCTGGTCTGCCAGAAACGATTCCATGCGTCACGTAACACTCCGAGCAATGCCAATGCCAGGGCCAACAGAAAAAGGCCGACCAAGATGGCGAGAACAGGCGGCACCCAATCGAAGTGTTTACCCCAGTTGATACCGGAGTATTTCGTTCGAGCGTTACAGCCGTCGGCTGCCATCTTGGCATCCAACGGCTTGCCTTGGACCACGAAGGTCGTATCCACGTGTTGCGACACGCAGATATCCTTTTCGTAGGCCGTGCCGGAGCACCACCTGCGGGTTTCCTTGCTGGGCACCGCTTTCTCGTAGGAGAGATGCACGGTGTCTCCGCGCAGGTGCAGGCCCTCGAAGTTCTCCTTGGTGAAGGGCGAGGGATTGTTGCAGGCGCTCGCGAAGAGCAGGATGATGCCCAAAAGGGCGATCACTGGGAGCTTCCAGGTCGGTTTCAGGTTGTTCATGATCATTGGGAATGTGCCGGTCAGGGCGGTTTGGTTTATAAGCATACTAGCATATTAAATTGTTTATGTCAATAGTTTAAAAGGGAAGTCAATTTTACCCCTTGCTTTTTTAAAACAAGTGTGTTACTATGCATCCACAATCAAATATTGTTCTGTAGATTTCCGAAAACGTTAATTATTTCGATGTTCTAGAGAGCTTTCGAGATTAATTAATATTTTAGGAATTTTCTATGAATAATTCTCATAAACCAAAGCCTTCGGGCGGTTCACATTACAAATCACGGGGTACGGGCGGATTTAGAAAAGGTCCCGCTAAGTCTCCAGTTAAATACACGTCAACTCCAGGATCGCGACCAGCATCGGCGGGTTCTTATTCTGCACGACCAGGATCGGGCGGAGGTCGTCCATCTCGTCCAAGTTTCCATCGCGGTGGAAATTCTGGCGGTACACGCAAGAAATTTGAACGTAAATCAACGCTCGATTTTACAAAGCTTGTTCGCAAAGCGACTCCGATAAAGGAAGCGATTATTCCAGCAATCAAACACAAGTTTACTGATTTCAAACTAGATAAAGTTTTGGAAGCGAACATTTTGAAAAAAGGTTACAACACTCCAACGCCAGTTCAGGATCAATCAATTCCACACGTCATGACAGGAAGTGACGTAATTGGACTTGCAAACACAGGAACGGGTAAGACCGGTGCATTTCTTATTCCACTTATTGAGAAAGTGAACAAAGATCGCACTCAGAAAGTTCTCATCCTCGCTCCCACACGCGAACTTGCAGTTCAGATAGAAAAAGAGTTCCGTGAGTTTTCTGCGACGATGAGAATATTTTCAACTCTCGCTGTCGGTGGTATGCCGATTTATAATCAAATCCAAGGATTGGCCCGTAATCCAAACTTCGTCATCGGCACGCCGGGACGTATCAAAGATCTGAGTCAGCGAGGCAATATCAAATTTGCGCAATTCAACAACATCGTGCTCGACGAGGTTGATCACATGCTCGACATGGGATTCATCGAGCCGATTACCGAAATTCTCGGTAAAATTAATCCTGATCGCCAGTCGCTCTTCTTTTCAGCTACAATGCCGATCAAAATTCGCGAACTCATCAAGAAATTTATGAAGTCACCCGTGACTGTCGAAATCGCTTCACGTGATCATGTTACGTCTATTGATCAAGATATAGTCAAAGTTTCTTCGGAGACAGAGAAATTTCCCGAACTCAAGAAGATTTTGGCTAAACCCGGATTTGACAAAGTGCTCATTTTCTCTGAGACAAAACGCCAAGTTGATAAATTGACCAAAGCTCTCGTTGCCGATGGTTTCAAAGCCGAATCGATTCATGGCGACAAACGTCAGAGTCAGAGACGCAAAGCGTTATCGATGTTTGATGACAACAAGGTAAAAATTCTCGTCGCGACCGACGTTGCTGCGCGAGGACTTGATATCAAAAATATCACCCACGTTATAAACTACACGGCCCCAAAAACAACCGAAGATTACACACATCGCATCGGCCGAACTGGTCGGGGTTCGAACAAGGGAATGGCGCTAACGTTTGTTCACTAATAGCAAATTTTTATAAATTAGTTTAGAATATTGCCATGGCAAAAAGAGCAAGTCAGGATATCAAGCCTCAGAATGCGAATCCACGCAAGACCAAGAAGCGTCTCGCAGTGAAGAAAGCAATGCTCGAGGCGCGAGCAGCCAAGAAAGAAGCTAATAAAAAGCCTTGGCTCAAAAAGAAGAAATAATTATAAGAAACAAAATCCGTCTCTCGAATACTCTCGGGACGGATTTTGTTTTTGGTGGTAAAATATATGTATGAAAAATTCTGAAGGTGGATATGTTGGTTTGGTAATACTTTTACTCAGTCTTTGTTTCATCGTATTTTTTATACTACGGACAGATATTTTTTCTGGAACTGATGGCAATATGATTGAGCGTGGTAATAGTTCTATAGATAGAGCAAATGACGTGACTACTCAAATAGAATTTCGGAATCAACAATCGGGAGAATAATTTATGAAAGACAAGCTAACCGATATTCCAAACGTGGGGAAAAGAGTTGAAAAAGATTTGTTGGCACTTGGAATTAAAAAGATTTCCGATCTCAAGAAAAAGGATCCATACAAAATGTATGTCGATTTGTGCAAGAAAACAAAAGTTCGGCATGATCCGTGCCTGCTCGACGTCTTCATGTCGGCTGTTGACTACGCGAACGGCGCTCCCAAAACTCCATGGTGGTTTTATACTCCGGAGAGAAAAAGAAAATATCCTGATTTGAAATTTGTGTTAAAATAAAATTATGGAAACTAAAGCAACAAAACTTTGGCAAGTAATTCTAGGGGTTATTGTCGTGGCAATTTTGGCAATCATTTTGATTTCCAAACCAGTGCCTGTCGCACAAACTCCCGGAGAATATGACGAATCCGTTCTTGAAAATCCAAGCGTAAATGCTGTGCAAATGTGTTACATCTGGAATACCGAAGCTGGCGACAAAGCAATGCTTTCAATGGATATCCGTGGAGAAAATGTCGTCGGCGAATTTAATTGGCTTCCGGCCGAGAAAGATAAAAAAACGGGAATCTTCAAGGGAACCGTTGGACCGCTCAATCAAATGGAGATGGCGCGAACAGTCAACGCTTGGTGGGAGACGACAGCCGAGGGTGTGAAAAATACCGAGCAGATCATCATTAAGTTCGGTGATGGGTCAGCCGGAGTCGGATTTGGTGAGATGGTCGAAGATGGGCAGGGCAGATGGGTTTATGTTGACCCGAACAAATTATCTTTTGAACCAAATTTGTCTCAGACAGATTGTGGTGACGAAGCAATGGATTAATTATTAGTTTAATTTTTAAATTTATGGGAAAAGGAGATTTTAGTCAGAGGAAAGAGAAGAAGAAGCCAAAAAAGGTGAAATAAAGATACGGAAGAGCCCCGGCAATTGCCGGGGCTCAAGTGCTACTTCGTTGCCATGAAAAGGATCTTACGCTGCCCTCCGTCGTTTCTGTTCGCCACCGTGTAGGGTCCTTAGAGCAGCTTCGGCAATAGTTCCGACACCAACCACGCGAATGTTTCTTTCTGTCGCGTAGTCGAGTAGTTCGCGCAGGTCCGTTGGAATCAATCCATCGTAGAGATGGACTTCTTGGATGAATCCGCGTCGCAACAGGTCTCGAGTCAAAGCTGGGTCTTCCGGATATAGGACCAAGTAAGAAACCATCTTTTTGTGGGAGGTTTCTCGGTTGGCGACCTCGCGTAGTTCTTCTGGCCCGCGTTTGCCGGAGACCAATAGTACAATCTTGCGACTCCCGTGCGATGGCATGTTCTGGTCGGCGCTGAAGATTGGCCCACCAGGATACAGCTGGAGATATGTTCGAAAGATCAACGCCTTGTTCTTTTTGGCTCTTTTTAGGGCGTCAACGTCATCCTTTTTTACTCGCCAAAGGCGTACCTCGTGCTGAATGTCGGTCACGGTGGCCGATTGGAGGAAATCCTCATCGTGACGACCGTCGATCGTCAGAAGTTCTACGATGACCCTGTCGGTATGGGTATCGTTGGTGTAGACATACCATGTTGGTGCGTATGTCAACTTGTCCGTGAGCTTTTTCATCGTGGCTATGTTGTTGTGTTGTTTACGTGTCTAAAATCACTATAAAAATAATTACCTCTTATGTCAATAATTTGTTTAGCACAATATACAAAATTCAATTTCTGTATTAGAATGTAGATCATACAATCCCGATAGTGAAAGCGGTCGCTTTCGGGAGAATTACTGGTATTTATTAATCTAAAGACCGCAAACTATCACTATCGGGATGCAATCAAGAACTTATATCCGCGATCTTTCGAGTCGCGCTGGGGAAGAAGTCGTCATAAAAGGCTGGATTCAGATTCGCCGTGACCAGGGGAAAATGATTTTCTTTGATTTTCGTGACGCCACCGGCGTCGTGCAGGGCGTCGTCCTTCCGGGTTCTAATGCTATGGATACGGCCAAAGAAACTCGCTCCGAATGGGTGGTTGCGGTCACGGGAAAAGTAAATGCTCGCCCTGAAAAAAATATCAAAGTCGGGGTTTTAAACGGTGACATCGAACTTGAAGTTTTGGGTATGGAAGTTTTAAACAAGGCCGAGACTCCGCCATTTGATATTTTGGCCGATACGCGCGAAGTCAACGAAGAAACACGTCTGACCAATCGTTACATCGATATTCGTTCCGAACGCCTCCAGAAAAATCTGCGCATGCGTCACAAGGTTCAGAATTTTGTGCGAGCAAATTTGGACGCGCAAAATTTCGTGGAAGTTGAAACTCCAATTTTCACCAAATCCACTCCCGAAGGCGCTCGCGATTATGTCGTACCATCTCGCATTTATCCGGGAAACTTTTACGCGCTTCCACAATCTCCGCAACAATACAAACAACTTCTCATGGCTGGTGGCATGGAACGCTACTATCAATTCGCTCGTTGTATGCGTGACGAGGACCTGCGCGGTGATCGCCAACCAGAATTTACTCAGCTCGACATGGAAATGTCTTTTGCGACCGAAGAAGATGTCATGGCGGTGACCGAAAATCTGCTCATAAAAATTGTCACAGAGCTTTATCCTGAGAAAAAAATTCAAGCAATTCCTTTCCCGAGAATTCCTTATAAAGAAGCGATGGAAAAATATGGATCCGATCGGCCGGACATTCGCGAAAACAAAGAAGACCCAAACTCTCTCGCGTTTTGCTGGGTAGTGGATTTTCCATTTTTCGAAAGAACTGACAAATCTGACAATCCTCAGGCCGAGGGAGAATGGACATTTACTCACAATCCGTTTTCGATGTGCAAACCAGAGCATTTACCAAATGTTATGAACAAGGAAAATATTGGTGATGTTCTCGCGGCGCAATACGACATCGTCCTCAATGGTTATGAAATCGGCGGGGGATCGATTCGTGCGCATGATCCGGAGATTTTGAAAAATATTCTCGGCATCCTCGGCTACACTCCAGAGAAAATCGAAACCGACTACGGCCACATGCTTCGGGCGCTTGCATCCGGCACGCCTCCGCACGGCGGACTTGCTTGGGGCTTTGATCGTCTGATGATGATTCTCCAAAACGAACCGAACATCCGCGAAGTTATTGCATTTCCGAAAACTCGAGAGGGAAGAGATCCAATGATGCAATCACCGTCACCAGTTTCGGATAAACAACTCGCGGAACTAAATATTTCGATAAATAAAAGAAGGGAATAATCGCTGGTTGAGGTCGGACCTTGCACACTTAACGAACTCTTTTAAAGTTGTAAAAAGATATTAAAAGTGAGCGAGCCCCCGTGATACGGGGGCTCGAATCGTTTGTTCTATGGCAGGGCATCAAGTCGGTTTCTCAGTTCTCTAGTGTCATTTAGCGATGCCCAGAAAAAGAGCAATGTTGCGATGTTGCCACCGATGCTTATCACCAAGCTTCCGAAACCAAGAATAAGGCTATGGGCCGTTGCTTGATTGGAAAGTATTTTCATCTTCAGCACATAGAAGCTCTCGTATACTACAAAACCCAGATGCCATGCACATATTGGCATTGCAAACACTACGATAACCGTAAAGACGAGTTGAATTTTAATGTTACGGCTCAAGACAGGGGTTCTCATGGTGTTCGGTTTTCCCACACAATAATTGAATAATTTGGATAAGTCAACAAGTCGTTCGTGTTAAAATATCCCTAATGACCGAAACGTCTTATCAGGTAAAAACAGTAGGTTTTGAGGGCCCTCTCGAGGTCCTTTTGGGTCTTATCGAAAAGCGCAAATTGTTCATCAACGAAATCTCGCTTGCCTCGATTACCGACGACTTCATCACGTATATTAAAAGTCTGCCGAAAACGGATTTGGATTCCTACGCATCTTTTATCGCAATTGCGGCAACGCTCATTCTCATCAAGTCCCGCTCGCTTATTCCAAATCTCGAACTTTCGCCCGAAGAAGAACAAGACGTGTCGATACTCGAACGCCGACTCGAACTTTATAAAGTTATAAAAGACATTGGCGTAGAAATTGCCGAACAATTCGGTAAGCAGATTATTTTCCCTCGCCTTGAGACCAAAATCGAAATGAAAGTTTTCGCGCCACATGCCGGGGTTACAATTGATTCGATGTTTGCGAATATGCAGGATGTCATCCATGCGATTCCTGAACCCGAAGCCGTAAAACCAGAAGTCAAAGTTTTGAAAATCAAATCACTCGAAGAAACAATCAACGAAGTGATCGAACGCGTCACTCGTGCCATCAAGACAAGTTTCAAAGAAATTTCCGCAAGTGTCCCGGGCGAGGGCAAGGAGAAAAAGGTTGGTGTTATCGTCTCATTCTTGGCCATGCTAGAATTGGTACGTAACGGATTTATGCACGCCGAGCAGGAAAATGATTTTGCAGATATAAACTTAGAGAAAATAAACTAATGAATCCCGATAGTGATTATAAGTCGGGTTAAATAATTTACTTAGATAAAGTTTGTAATTTGTTGTAAAATGAAAAAATCTCTTAATCAATAATCACTATCGGGATGAATTTGGAATCAAAAATCGAATCTTTTTTGTTTTGGAAAGGTGAACCGCAGACAGAGTGGGAGATAGCTGTTGCTATGCGAGTTGATCCGGCTGAAATTCCGGGAGCCCTGGCAAAGCTCGAAGAATCGCTAAAAGGCCATGGTGTTACACTTGTCCGTCATGGAAACAAGGTGATGCTTGGCACGAATCCCGAAATGTCACATTTTTTTGAAGAACTTCAGAAAGAAGAACTGAGCAAAGAACTTTCCAAAGCTGCGCTCGAGACACTTTCGATAATTCTCTACAAGGATTCGGTGACGCGAAGCGAGATAAATTTTATTCGCGGAGTGAACTCAGGATACATCTTGAGAAATCTGGAAATTCGCGGATTGGTGGAGAAAGCAAACCAAAAAAACGATGCCCGCACGTATGTTTACAAGCCGACTCTCGAATTGTTATCATATCTCGGGGTTTCCAAGGTCTCCGATTTGCCACAGTTCGAAACGATCAGAAATACACTCGAGACCAAGCTCTCCGGTCAGCCAGATCAGGAAGGAAATGAATCCCGTTAGAGATTGATTGGTTACAAATTCAGAAAAAAGCGGGTAGAATACGAAGGGTAAATTAATTATAAATTTTAATACAAGCTACGTCGCGCCGGGTGCGACTATCTCTAACGGGATGAAGATTAGAATTAAAGAATCCGAAAGACAAATTATATTTGCGATGGTCTTACTGGCCATCGTGGGTGTTTTTTATGTTCGTCAAATAAATCAAGAAATTATTTTAGGTGAAATAAAAGACAAAGAAATTCTCGCATACGAGGAATCGATTAAACCGTTTTTGAACTTGGCGCTCGAGGCCAAATCTTTCGCTATTTATGACGCTGATATAAATAATTTTGTTTACAAGAAAAACGCCGAGAGCGCCATGCCGCTTGCAAGTCTGGCCAAAGTCATGAGCGCGATTGTGGTGATGGAGAATGCACCGGCCGACACGGTGTTTGAAATTTCCAAAGAATCGCTTGACCAAGCCGCCGATCATGGACTTCTACTTCATGAGAAATGGACTCGTGACGAACTTTTGAAATTTGCGCTACTTGTCTCTTCAAATGACGCTATTCACGAGCTTGCACTTGAAACAGGCCAGATCATGGATCCCGAAGCCAAAGACTCGCTCCAAGTTTTCGTAGCGCGTATGAATACCAAAGCATCCGAACTAGGGCTCAAAAGTTTTGTCTTCAAAAACGAATCAGGACTTGATCTAAATGAAGCAGAAAATGGTGCGTATGGTTCGGCGCGCGACATGGCCAAACTTTTTGCTTACGCGGTCAAAACCTATCCAGAAATTTTTGACGTAACTCGCACCAAGATTGCGACGATTGCCTCACTTGATAAATCGCACAACATCGACAACACCAACACTGTCGTCGAAGAAATTCCTGGAATTGTCGCTTCAAAGACTGGATTTACGACTCTCACTGGTGGGAATTTGGTCGTAGCGACAACCCCCGATGCCAAATCAACTCGCGTTATGATAGTCATGGGATCGACATATGATGAACGCTTTACCGACATGAAAACTCTCACCAGTGCCGTGGCCCATAGTAACAATAATTTATGATGCTCGACCTCGTTAAAATTTTCGTACCTGTCGTTCTGACTTTTACAATCGGGATTTTGATCACGCCTTTTTTCACGGGAATTTTTTACAAATATCGCATGTGGAAGCGTGTGGCTAGAAACGTCGATGGTGAAAGAAAAGACGATACGATGTCGGACGCTTTCAAAGCTTTAAAGACCGATAACGCCGAGAAAAAAACGCCGCGCGTTGGCGGGATTATCATTTGGGCTTCAATAGTTCTGTCTACGCTTCTGCTTTTGCTTGTGGCGAAATTCCACCCAACGTATGTCACGACCAAACTAAACTTTGTTTCAAAAAATCAAACATACTTGCCGTTCGTGGCACTACTTATCGGCGCCTTGTTTGGGCTCATAAATGATCTGATGACGATTTATGTCAAAAAGGGAATTTTCGTGAACGGCTTTCCGAGGGGCTACATGATAAGTTTTGTCACGATTATCGGACTTGTCTTTGCTTCGTGGTTTTACTGGAAGCTTGGTGTTGATTATGTGATGTTGCCACTCACTCATCACTACATGTTTTTGGGAATTTGGTTTATTCCGGCGTTTGTCGGAGTTTTCTTGGCGACGTTTTCGTCCGGCGTGATTGACGGCATTGATGGACTGGCTGGTGGCGTCATGGCAATTATTTTTGCCGCGCTTTCGGCTATTGCATATTTCCAAAACCAAATCGACATTGCGGCGTTTGCGCTCGTTATTGCCGGTGCCATCTTGGCATTTCTTTGGTTTAATATTCCGCCTGCACGTTTCTGGATGGGGGAGACGGGGATGCTCGGGCTTATGTTTGCGCTTGTCGTGATCGTCTTTCTAACTGACACGGTGCTCATCCTCCCAATTATTGGATTACCACTCGTTCTCACTTCAGCATCGTCTTTTATCCAAATTATTTCCAAGAAGCTGCGTGGCCCGCAGGGTAAGGTGTTTCGCATTGCGCCACTCCATCATCACTTCGAAGCCCTCGGCTGGTCTCGTGAAAAAATCACCATGCGTTACTGGATCCTCTCGCTTATGTTTGCCGTCGTCGGTGTAATCGTAGCGCTCCTCTAGGTCTATTGACTTTTTTCAAAAAAACAAGATATAAAAAATACGAAAACCAACAAAGAACCTTCCCAATGAAACTCAATCCCAACTTCGTCTTCGGGGCGGTTCTCGCCCTCGTCTTTACCTGCTTCCTTGCTGGCATGAAGGATAGCACGCTTCCATTCGTGCCGACACTCATCGTATCCTTCCTGGTGTGCTATCCCTGGAAGATCGGTAAGAATGTCTGGTCCGTCTTTGGCGGATTCAATGATGATGGGAGTGTCTATTCGCTTTTTGGTGTAGTCCAAATGGCTTCTGGTAGCGCCATTTCCGGTGGAGGAATCAGTCTTTTCCAATATGCTGGCGACAACTCTTTTCAGGCCATCGGACTCTGTCTCTATCAATATGCCGAAGGCCCAAGCCCCTTAAAAGTACAAGGCCAAGGTGTCGGCATAGCTGTGTGTATGAGGACTCGAGGTGGCTCTCTAGGACAACTCGTTGGCCTAACTCTATTCATGGAGTGTGAAAACGATAACGCAGTCCAAATTGCAGGCGTTGTCCTGTTTCAGAGAGGCATGCAGGTCTTTCAGGGTGTTGGTTTGTGCGGTGTGCAAATCTCTACCGAAACAAAGCTTAGTCAGTCGGATGATGGTGAAGCCATACAACGAGCTGGTCTGGTCCTGTATCAAAAGGCAAATCAGAGAGCTTATCAGGATATTGGCCTAAGGCTGTTCGTCAGTGGCGCCATCAAACGAGGAACATTCCTTACCATCACGATCTTTGAGAAGGAGAAGGAGGTGGTTCTGGCATAGAACACCATTGAACATAAGCGTTACGCGCCCCGGAGAATACCGGGGCGCTATCGTTTTTCTATGCTAAAATTTAGTCTATGTCATCTCTTGGAAAAGTCGACAAGTTTTTTCTTTATACGGTTATTGCGCTACTCGTACTTGGCTACGTCAGTTTCGTATCCGCGTCTTTTGGTGTACTCGCCAAAAGTTCTTCTAAGTTTTGGAGCATGATCATTTCACAATCAATTGGACTTGTTCTCGGAGGATTTTTCATGTATTGGTTTTCGCGCATTGATTATAAGGTCTGGCGCAAATACGCCTTTTTTATTTTTATCGCTTCAATCGGACTCACACTTCTCGTTTTTATACCAGCGATCAGTCTCGAGCATGGCGGAGCGAGGCGTTGGATTGATATCGGACCATTTTCTTTTCAGCCCGTCGAAGTTTTAAAAATCGCATTTGTGATGTACTTTGCCGGCTGGCTCTCGTGGGTCAAAGGTCGCGCCAAAGAGATAAAATATGGAATCTTGCCAATGCTTATCATGCTTGGAATTGTTGCGGGAATACTTTTACAACAACCAGACACAAAAAGCATAATTCTTTTGTTTGTTGCCGGATCATCAATGTTGCTTTTGTCTGGCGTACCATGGAAATATGTTTTGTATGGAATGATAATCGCAGTTTTGTTTTTCGGGGTCTTGGCTTTTTCGAAATCTTATCTGATGAATCGCGTAAAAACTTTTCTTGATCCAAGTGCCGACAGATTGGGTTCTTCTTACCAGTTAAATAATGCAATTATCGCCGTTGGTTCTGGGGGAATTTTTGGTCGTGGTTTGGGTCAAAGTATTCAAAAATTTACTTATTTGCCAGAACCCCAGGGCGACTCGATTTTCGCCGTAATTGGTGAAGAATTTGGCCTCGTCGGATCTCTAATCATCGTATTGCTCTTTATTATTTTTGGTCTAAGGGGTCTCCGGATAGCTTATCGAGCACCGGATTCGTTCGGTAGACTAATGGTCGCCGGAATTGTTATACTGATGGTAGGGCAATCATTTTTAAATATTGCTTCGATTATTGGTCTTTTCCCTTTGACGGGAGTTCCGCTTGTTTTTATAAGTCAGGGGGGGACAGCTCTGATTGTCGCCATGATGGCCACAGGGATTATTCTAAACGTTTCTAGATATCAGTTACAAAATCGGTAGGATATAAATCCCGTTAGAGATGTCGTAGTCAAAATTATTCAGGAAGGTTATAAAATAATGGTCGTCAATTACTTACAAAATATTAAGTCAGATACGCAAACCAAAGTTTGCTATCTCTAACAGGATGAAAATTGTTATTACAGGCGGTGGTTCGGGAGGGCATTTTTATCCTGCTATCGCAATAGCAGAGAAGTTGAACGAACTTGCATTGGCTGAAAAAATTTTAGATCTTGAGCTTTTTTATATTGCCGACACCCCATACGACAAACGCGCGCTCGACGACAATCGAATGACTTTTTTGGAACTAAATACTGGAAAACAAAGAACATATTTTTCTGTTCAAAATTTTTTTGATATCTTCAAAACTTTTTTCGCGACAATTCGAGCAATTTTTATCCTTTATAAAATTTTTCCAGATGTTGTTTTCTCCAAAGGTGGCTATCCGTCGGTTCCGGTGACTATTGCTTCGAGAGTGCTTGGGATACCTGTCGTTATCCACGAATCAGATTCTGTACCTGGACGCGCCAACAAAATGGCTGGTAAGTGGGCAAAACGTATTGCGATTTCTTACAAAGAAGCTTCGGATTATTTCCCCAAAGAAAAAACCGCTTTCGTTGGACACATTGTCAGAAAAGAAATTCGAACACCGCTTAGAGAGGGGGCTTTTGAATATCTAAAATTAAAGTCTTCTTTGCCTGTTATTTTTATTTTGGGTGGTTCGCAAGGTGCCAAGATAATAAACGAGACGATTTTAAATGCTTTGCCAGAGCTTGTCACGAGATATCAAATTATCCATCAGACAGGAGTAAAAAATTTTGAAGAAGTGAAAATTATTGCCGATCTAAATCTAAAAGAATCAGAAGCCAAACAAAATTATTATCCATATCCATATCTAAACAAACTAGCCATACGTATGGCGGCGGGGGTCGCGGAGCTTGTCGTCTCTCGTGCGGGAGCAAATTCTATTGCCGAAATAGCATCATGGGGACTACCGTCTATCATCATCCCGATAACAAAAACAAATGGTGATCACCAGCGCAACAATGCGTTTAACTATGCTGAAACAGGAGCATGTGTAGTAATCGAAGAATCCAATTTGGCTCCGAATGTTTTGATCGAAGAAATAGATAGGCTTTTTGCTGATACAGCGACCTTTAAAAACATGAAGGAAGCAACATCAAAATTTGTTTTTCCAGACGCCGAAGAAAAAATTGCCCGAGAGATAATTAATATCGGACTTTCCCATGAGCAATAATATTGTCACAAGAATGGCGCCGTCCCCGACGGGGAAATTTCATATCGGTTCTGCTCGAACGGCGCTTTTTTCATATCTTTTTTCTCGACACCATAATGGCAAATTTATTCTGCGTATCGAAGACACCGACAAAGAACGTTCGAAACCAGAATTTGAGGCGAACATTATCGAATCTTTCGAATGGCTTGGTCTTAAGTACGATGAATTTTATCGACAATCAGAGCGCACCGAAATATACAAAGAACAATTGAAAAAATTGATTGATTCTGGTTCGGCTTATGTTTCCAAAGAAGAAATTAAAGAAGTTGGCGACAGGGAAGAAGTAATCCGTTTCAAAAATCCGAACATCAAGATTAAATTCGAAGACGTTGTCCTCGGAGATATTGAATTTGATACGACTGACCTTGGGGATTTTGTTATTGCCAAAGATTTAGAAACACCTCTTTATCATTTAACTGTGGTTGTTGATGACGGTCTCATGGGAGTAAGTCATGTAATCCGCGCTCAGGAACACCTGTCAAATACTCCAAGACAAATACTTATCCTCGAGGCGCTGGGCTTTGCTAGGCCGATTTATGCGCATATTCCGCTTGTCCTCGCTCCGGATAAGACCAAGATGTCGAAAAGGCATGGTGCGACGGCGCTCCTTGATTTTCGCGATATGGGATATCTGCCGGAGGCCGTTTTGAACTTCTTGGCATTTCTCGGCTGGAATCCTGGAACGGAACAAGAGCTTTTCTCACTTGAAGAATTAGTCAAAGAATTTTCACTCGAAAAAGTCCAGAAATCGGGTGGCGTTTTCAATATCGAAAAATTAAATTGGTACAACAAAGAATACATCAAGAAAATGTCACAGGAAGTATTGCTTACCGAGATCAAAAAATATTTGGATTGGCCAGAAGACATGATTATGCGCGCCAAAGAGGCCATCGTTGAACGTATCAATAAATTCTCTGATTTGTCGGACGAGGCGGAATTTGGATTTTACAAAACTTTGCCAGATTACTCGGCCGAAAATCTGATTTGGAAAAAGTCTGACAAGGAAAAAACTTTGGTTCACTTAGAAAAAATGCGGGACATGCTTTCGAACGCTGATTTCACTTCTGTTGATTCTATAAAAAATGCTGTTTGGGATTATGTCGAAGTGAATGGCAGGGGTGACGTCTTGTGGCCAACCCGATTTGCACTTTCTGGCAAGGATAAATCTCCCGATCCAATAACGCTTGCGTATATTTTTGGAAAAGAAGAAACAATAAAGCGAATTAGTTTAGCCATAGATAAAATTAAATAGCAGAAAACCTCGGCGAACGCCGAGGTCTAGCAGAAGCAATTCCTTTAGGGTTAGGTGTTTGGGGCACCCACATTCAATACCAGACATCACCGAAGTGACTGCCGTCTAGTACATACTCCAGCCCGAAGGCTTTGCCCTGTTCGTGTGCGAGGCGCATACCCAAATTATCGCACGTGAATCAGCATTGCTTTTCTTGGAAGAACTTCTGCCGTACAGAAGATTATCAAAAGCCGTAATTCCTGTCAATTGAATCAAAATGCTATACTTGGTTCGTGAGATCAGGATTCTTTAAGATTTTCGTAATTCTCGTTTTGATTGTGACGGTAATAAATACTGGCAAGGTAATTCTCTTTGCCCAAAATTCCGACATCCAGGCTGAACTCGACGCCAAAGCGAAAGCCAAAGCTGAACTCGAAGAACAACTTCGAAAAGATCAGGCGAAACTAGATGCTATCAGTGCCGAGAAAAATACGCTAGACAAGACTGTTAAAGAACTTGATCTAACCGGCAAAAAACTCACCACCGAAGTAAAACTTACTCAGTCAAAAATTGGTGTTGTCGCCGAAAATATTCAGATTTTGAATTCAACGATCTCTGAGCGCCAAAAAACTATAAATAATTTCAAAAAGACAATCGGTCAAAACATCAAAAGTCTAGATGAATCAAGCAATGAACCATTCGTGTTGCGTGTATTGTCAAAGGGCAACATAACAGACGCAATCAAAGAATCCGAAGAGCAGAGAATTTTGAATGAAAAAATGGGTGAAGCGATTAATTCACTTTTGACCGAGACCGAACGACTGAATCGCGACAAAGAAGATCGCGAAGCCAAGAAGCAGGATCTGGAAGAATACAAGGGCGAAGTTGTTGATCAGAAGAATCAGGTTGACGCCAACAAGAAAGAAAAAACTGTTCTCCTGACTCAAACCAAGAGCCAAGAAGCCGCTTACAAAAAAATTATTGAGGAAAAACTAAAACTAAAAGCTCAGTTCGAATCAGATTTGGCGGCGCTCGAAGCCAAACTTAGTTTTGATTCTGGTTCGGCCAATTATCCAAAAGCCAAGCACGGACTTTTGGCTTGGCCACTCGAACACGTACTTATCACCCAAGGGTTTGGTCTTACGGAAAGTTCATACAGACTTTATTCATATCGCACGGGGCCATTTCGTGGTCGTCATGCTGGGGTAGATTTTCGGGCGAATTCTGACAAAGTTTTCGCCATGGCTGATGGAGTGGTGGTGGGGGCGGGCAATACCGATACTGTTTGTCCGAAAGCCTCGACCGGTATCTGGGTGCTTCTCAAATACGACAACGGTTTAGCTAGTACTTACTTTCATCTGTCGCAGACCTTGGTCAAAGCCGGTCAGCGTGTCAAAACGGGCGATCTCATCGCATATAGTGGTAATACCGGGTATTCGACCGCACCACATTTGCATGTGGGTGTCATGCCAGCTCAGGCCGTGTCCGTGACAACTTGGGCCTCGGCGGGGTGCCCCGGCAAGAACTATACGACGCCGGTTGTGGCGAACTCTTTCTATCTCAACCCGCTTGATTATCTACCTCAGGCAACCGATGCAATGTTTAAATAATTTATTTATGAAAAGTTTTTCTGATAAAGTTTTAGATATTGTTCGGCACATCAAAAGAGGCCAAACTTTGACGTACAAACAAGTTGCAAAGAAAGCGGGGAATGAGAAAGCCTCGCGCGCGGTTGGTACGATCATGGCGCACAATTTCCGACCAGATGTCCCATGTCATCGCGTCATCAGATCGGATGGGACTATCGGAAACTATAATCGTGGCGGAACACTTGCAAAAAAGAGGCTGTTGAGAACTGAGGGCGCATTGGCGTAGATTTGCTATTATTTAAGTACGTGTCCCGGTAGTGATACCTCGGTTTTGGATGGGATAATTAGTAATCTAACCACGGTCGTGAATTCTTTACAAAAAACTAACTTCGATACGCAAATTTAATAAATTTGCTATCACTATCGGGATGATAAAAATCCTCGTCGGTGTGATTCTCTTGCTTGTTGTGCTCGGACTTTTGGGTGTATCTGTCCAGCACGATGTTATCGAACATGAAGGTGTTCAAGAAAACGTCTCGTATGTCTCGACAGGGGTCGTGGGATTTTGGAATACATATTTATCTCAACCCGCGCAATGGTTATGGCAAGAACTCATTGTAAATATTCTCTGGGAAACTTTTGCTCGAAATATGGAACGTCTACGTGACGGCGAGACTCCGACTGACTTCACCAATTCGCACCTCGACGACTGGCCAAGTATCCCGGAACTTATCGACAATTACAACGCGAATAATTAAAAATAGATTCAAAACATGCAATATAACATTCACCCGCTCTTCGTTCATTTTCCGATAGCTTTTTTATTGTTTTATTCCGCCATAAGAATTTTGCCACTCGAGCGATGGCTCTCAAACATTAACTGGAAATCTACAAGACTGGTTCTCTTGGTATGTGGTGTCGCTGGAGCAATTTTTTCAAATCTGACTGGCGAGATTGCCGAACATATTGCAAGACCAAATCATGACATTGTCGAAACCCACGCGTTCTTTGCATTGACCTCTAGCTGGATATATGGAATCTTGCTTGTTGGTGAATTAATTTCTGTCATTAAATCTTATGTTCGCAAGGTAATTTCCATTGATTGGTTAATGAAAGTTCTTGATTTCGTTGACCGTATTTTGAATAATAAATACATAGCTATTCTGCTTTCTTTGGCTGGGGTTTTGGCTATTTCTGTCACCGGCCTTCTAGGCGGAGTAATGGTCTACGGCGTATCGGCAGACCCACTCGCGCCATTTGTACTACGGATCCTTGGTTTGTGATAAAATGAGTGTATTAAAGGTTTCGTAACCAATATGGTAAAACCACGGAGTAAATTTTATGGAATATTCCAAGTACAATAAAATAATCTTTTTCGTGAGCCTTGGGGGACTCCTGTTTTCTGGATATCTAAGCGCGATAAAATTATTTACTTCTACCTGTGCCTTTAACGAAACCTGTCCGTACTTTTTGGGCTATCCGACATGTTTCTATGGATTCTTTATATTCCTCGTCATTTTTGTCGCCTCGCTTCTCGGAATGTTTAAAAATGCGAGAAGAGAAACCGTGATACTTGCTCATGTCATTGTCTCGATTTTGGGCATTATGTTTGCTGGTTATTTTGTCGTCCATGAAATCGATCTTACTGTCGGCAATTTCATGCTCGGTCTTCCAACATGCGTTTACGGATTTGTTTTTTATGTCGCGATTTTTATCTTCTCAATTAAACAATTTGTAAAAAGCAAAGGTTATTAAAAATAATTTTAATGTTATGACAACCAAGAAACAAAGCCTCGCCGCAAAAAAGAATATAAAGAAAGCTCAAGCGGTATGGAATGGTATGACCAAGAGACAACATTCTCTAGCCCAGCCAGAAGGGCGAATGCGTCAAAAACCTGGCGCAACAGGGAAGGGTGAATTTTATAGAATCGAAGTTCGGCCAAAGGGCGAGTTCAAGACTTTTCGCGTTCAGGACGTCGGAGGCAAAGGCGGACTTGAGCGGCTGGCCGGCAAGAGGACCTCTGGATCATGGGACACTGTTTCGTGGCTGGTATCAAAGAAAGATGCGAAAGTCGTAGACAAGAAATTGGTCATCACTGGTACAAAAGCCAAATCAGTTTTGAAAAGTTTGCGTGGCCCGATAGTTTGGGTCAAGGGAGATATCTTCAAATCTCATCCCGTAAAGAATGTTCCCGAGTCCAAAAAACCAACTCCAGCAATGCGTAAGGCTCAAATGTCTAATATCAAAAAAGCCCAGGCAGTCCGACGGAAATAAAAATTCTCGAGAACTTCGTAATCGGATTTTAAATGAAAAAATGAAAAAGAAGAAGCCCGGCATAACCGGGCTCTCCAAAAGTACGTAAGTGTTGGTCTTGCTAGAATCTTCCTCCAGCGCCACCACCACCAAAGCTTCCGCCTCCGAAACCACCTCCGCCAGAGTAACCACCGGAAGATCCACTACTGTAGCCACCACTGTATCCTCCGTAACTTCCGCCGCCGCCTGACTGGTTGCTTACCCAGACTATGAACAAGATTGCGACGACGACAACGATTGCCAGTATCACGATCAACCACACCGCCATCCGTGTTGTGGCTTCTTCACGAAGCCTCTTCACTTCAGCGCGCTCCTCTGGCGTCATCAGGATGTTCCTGTTGATTTCCTGGAGTCCTGCTTGTAGACCTTCGAACCACTTCTCCTCCTTCAAAAAGGGGATCATAGTGTCCTCGATGATTTGCTTGCAAGTCGCATCGGGCAAGTCGTCCTCATGGCCGTATCCTGTGGCAATGAAAAGATCTCGGTCGCCTTCGCCTTGACCCATGGATAAAAGGATCAGAATTCCGCTGTCGCGGTCTTTGCGGCCGACGCCCCATTTGTTGCCGATCTCGAATGCCGTGGTTGCAACATCAGCACCGTCAAGATCAGATAGAATGACGATGACGATCTGACTCAACGTGCTATCGCTATATGCGCGCAGTTGTTGTTCGAGACTCGCCACCTCTTCGGGCGTGAGTACGCCAGCGATGTCGTTCATGAACGTAGCGGGCTCGGGTCGTTCGGGGATGTTGTTGCCCCGCATGTTCGAAGTTCCAAGCATGCTGAGCATGACAAGGAAGAAAGACAAAAGGCGTGTTTTCATGAGTGTTGGTTCGGTTTGGTTTGTCAGAGGTCAAAAATCCTTATGCCTTATATCATATAAACAGTATAATGTCAATACAAAAAGATAGGGAATTATGAGAAGAAAAGTTTAATACAAAAGAAGAAGCCCCGGCATTGCGCCGGGGCTTCGTTCGAAAACGACCGTTCTCAACTTCTCACCGAGGAAGAGCCTCTTGTGTTTTTGGACGCGGTTCACTCCGTTGTTGCTGTGTGCTCGTACAATGAACTCACCAATTTGATCCCATTCAGCTCTTCGGGAGAGGGTGTGAAGTGTTCTCCCATCTCTCCATCGCCATGCATCTCCTTGGCGAGCCAGAAGGTGTATCGTAGCTGAGCTCGGCTTCCGGTATCAAATTTCCCGTTTGTATAATGACCATAAGCCCATGTAAAGCAGAGGTCGCTTCCCATGAGTGTCATAAGTTCATTCAGGTGTGTTGTTCCACCGGTGTTGCTACGCATGTAGTTTTTCGCAGCTGCATCAACTGCACTCCTTGAGAAAGTCTCGTTCTCCCATAGAGTCATCGATACCTCTTTGGTGAGACCATCGGATTTCTCAATCAAGAAGAACAGTGCTCTTTTCATAAGATTGTTGGCGTCTTTCGACTTGATGATGAGGTACTTGAGAGCCTCTATTTGCTTTTGGTTCATGATCTGAGGTGTGTTTGTTTTGTGGAAAGGGACTGGTCATTGGTGACCGAATCTGGGGTATTTATACGTGAAAATTGGGGGAGGGTCAATGTTATTTAAAAAAGAAGAAGCCCTCGCGCCAGTTAAGTTGCAAGGGCTTTTCTCCTAGAGTAGATCAACCAAAGGATGATTCCAGTGGTAAGCGCTCCATAGAGAGGTGAAATTATGGCGACCCAGCTTTGCTCGGCATGGATCATTCCGTATAGTGTGATGCTTCCTAGAGCGAATCTGCACACCCACGGGCCTGAAATTTCCGTTACCGGATCATTCCAAAGCTTTTGCCAGTAGTTCCACACACCTATGAAGTGTGCCGAGTGTAGCAAGACTTGAGAGACGGCCGTAGCCCAGAGGAGTTCTTTGCCCTCTGACCATAATCTGAATGGCAACCATGCTCCTACAATGAGTAGCGTTGCCAGCAGAAGTATGCTTTCTCTTTTGGTCCACCCACCGAGATGTTTGTAAACGATGTAGCCGACTATTGCGATATTGCCGGCCGACAACGCTCCCGTCATGATGGAAGTGAAGTCCCATCCATTGAATCCATAGTTCACACCGAAAACGGCTACTCCGATTGTGAACCATATTATCCAAGAGATACGGGGAGTCTTCACCTTTCCAGTCACCATCCCGATGAGTTGCCACACTACAGATACAAGTGCTAGGAAAATGATCGCGGTCTTCAATGTGCGTAGCGTTTTAGTTCGTTGGCATAATATCATAAAACTAACTTAATGTCAATATAAAAAGACAGGGAATTGGGCGGATAAAAAGTTTGTTTTTTAATGTTATAATTCGATTAAAACACTAAGGAAATAATTAATTTAATTACTATAAAATCTAGAAAATTCATATGGATATGATATCTACAAGCACGATTAGTGCTCTCGATTTACTAAACATTTCTAAAGATGTGGCTCAATTAAATTTGGGCTATTTAGGGATATCGGTTGGAATCATCGGGGTTCTGGGTGGAATTTTTGTATATTTTAATTTGAATCCACTAAAAGAAAAATTAAACAAACAAGAAGAAAAAATAGAAAATCTAAGGACAGAGGCGCGAGACCTATTAAATCAATCAAAAGACCAGGTAGAAAAAACTTTGAATGAATTTACTATAAATCAATCAAAAAAAGTAATCTCTGTTATTAAAAGACAAAAGAATGAAATGGACCTAGAGACCAAAAATAAAATTCAGGTCGCCCAAGCTTTTTTATTGGATAGAATAGAAAATATTTCGGAAAGCAAAGATTTAAAATTAAAAGAGATTGTTTTGGCTGAGACGAGTAATCAATTAGCGACCCTAGAGAAAAATTTAAATTCTAATATAAGCCTTACCAAAGAAGAAATTTTAAAACAAATTAAATTAACAGGGGATGGTTTTAGAATGATTATTAAAGAATTAAACAAAAAAATAAAAGAATTACAAGTATACAAATTTAGCAAAGAGGGACAAATGGGAGCAATAATTATTTCGATAGAACTCCTGGAAGATTCCATAGATGAATATGTAAAACTTAAAGAAAGATTGAAGGGAAAATTAAAAGTACCTTTTGATGCTGAAACTTTTGGATGGGAAGTGGTTAACAAATTAAATGGATTGATAAAAGAAATTGGCGATAATCTTCTTGAAGAAGCCTATATTTCAAGGATTAACTCGCAAATAAATAAAATTGAAGATGAGTCTGCGTTCAGTGTTTTGATAAACCAACTTAAAGAAAAACTTAAATCACTTAAGAAACCCAATGAATCAGGGGAGTAGAGGAATTCATAAGAGTCACGGGTCGGCTTAAACGCCCGTACGACCTGGATGGGGAGATGGATTGATAGGATGATCAGCCTGGAATTTTTAATTGATTCATAGGGAAGCCCTCCTTAGAGCCAAGCGTCGTAAAAGATATATTGTGCGACGTGCTTCTATAAGGGAGAAAGCACTTCCCTCGGCAAAATTGATCAAACAATCAAGAAAAATATTTTTAGATATTTCTCTACTTTTCTCCCCCGCGGGCTAGCACCCGGACGCCAAAGTTAGTCCCTCCTCTTCTGCTTCATCGACAGTATTAAAATAAACTCGATTTTCGGGTTTTATGCGATTGGCCGATTTACAGCCTATCGGATAGTATTTCGTTCCACTTTTTGACGCCATGTAACTGAACCTTGATTCATCGACTTTTAGAGCCTCGAGTTTCGGTACGATGATCTCCACATCATCTTTGGCGCGAACTTGTTCGATAACTGATAGTCTACCTAGCCCAAAAGACGCCGAAGAGGTCAAAATTATGATGGCAATAAGAGCAAGAGATTTTTTGTCGATGTTTCGAAGTCTATTCATTTATAAAATCTGAACTTATAACATCTTTTAATTCAGTTTCGAGATCAATAGTTATTTCCGGTGCGCCAGCAACCCACGGCGCGACTTGATACGGTTGAAATATGATGTGTAGCTTCCCTTCTGTTAGATAAAAAGTTTCAAAATTTTTACTTATCGGAGTTGTCCCGTCGTCAGACCAATTACCCAAATTTTCTTTTAGGTTGGCCCGAAGTTTCGTTCTAGAGATTTCTGAAAGTTTTGAAAGATAGTTTGAACCTGGTTCGAATAAATCTCCAATAGTTAGATTTTCGGTACTTCGATTGAAATTTAGGCTTCTCACTACCAATCCACCATGTGCCCCACCCGTATAAGTTGATATATCAAAAACAACAGAAGCTACATTTTCGGTCTCATAAATTTTGTAAGTTGTGTTGAATTCGTATTTTGCTCCGCTTTGAAAAATAAAATCTTTATCGCTTTGCGACATTTTATCTATGCCAGAATTTTCTCTGAAATTACTGATTTCTTCGCGTATAACGCGCACGATGTAGTCGCTTTTACCTTTGTCTTTAAATGCGGGATATCGAGCGTTTATCTTCAAATATTCGGTTTCTTCGGAGATGGATTTCTCCTCTTCCCCGTCCAAAATAATGTCTGGTTCGGTTGATATCTGTGGTTCAAATACTGATGGTGTTTGATTTGGTTCGGTTTCTGTCGGACGGTCTCGTTTCTCCCACAGAAGAAGGTAGCCGATGACACCCAAAAGCACAATAACCAGTATCCATGGTAATTTCCTCATGCGTCAATTCTAGCATATTGCAGACGGCCGAGAAGGCTGTTGCATTTTCTCCCGGAATATCCTATAATCTGGACTCGTTAAAACGTTTAAAAATATACCAATATGGCACATAGAAAAGCCGGCGGAACAGCTAGAAATTTAAGAGATTCTAACCCTAAATACCTAGGGGTAAAGATCGCAGATGGCCAGAAAGCCGAAGCGGGGTCTATTATCGTACGACAGCGAGGAACTGATTTTATGCCTGGCAAAAATACTGATATGGGCAAAGATCACACTATTCACGCCCTCGTTTCTGGTACAGTCAAACTCGGCCGAACACGCAAAGTCGGATTCGACAATCGAACAGTTTCCAAAAAAATCGTCCACGTAGTGGCATCAAAATAAAAACACCCAAAATGCGAAGGCCCCGACGAATCGGGGCCTTTGCCGTGGGGCGTGACTACTTCCTGGTCGGAACGATCACGAGTGTTGAACGCCATATAGAGCCAGTAAAGACGTTACCGACCCATATTCGGTCAATCCAGATATCGCATTTCCTGGTCTCGAGCATTTTCATGGCGACACCTGACCACAAGGAACCCTTCATCAGATTCTTGCCCACATCTGATTCATCTGAAAGCTGGATCGTTTTCCAATCCGGATCACAGATCTTTTCCTGTAGCTCTGGAGTGATTCCAGTAATCAGTAGTTGGATAAATGGATGGTATTGTGGGTGCAGGTGCTCACCCACGTAGCCGATCAAGTAATTGAGACCGGCCACGATCTTTCGTGCTTCTTTGTTCATTGGCTAGGTTTTATGTAATTATTAACACAAACCTTCTAAAGCCGTCAATCCTATTCAGCTTCGATATTTACCGTTAGAGTTTTGTCGGTATTTTTAATCGGGATTTCTATCTTCCCTACCACCTTGATCGGACTACGCAAGTCCAAATCTTTTTCATGTAAATTGAAATTTTGTGCATGTAAGGCGGTGACGATATCTTTGAGTGTGACGGACGAGAAGAGATGTCCTTCGTCGTTGGCTTTTTTCTTGATAGTCAAAACAAAGCCCTCGAGCTTCCCTACCGCTTCGCGGAATTCAGCACTTCCCTTTTCTATTCCACTAGCTTTTTCGGCAAGCTTTTTGTTTAGATTTGCCACAGCTGATGGTGTCGCTTCGATTGCAAGTTTTTGTGGAATGAGAAAATTCCTGACGTATCCATCGTTCATCTCTTTGATTTGGTCTTTTTGACCGACCTTTTTTACATTTTGTAGGAATATGACTTTCATCCGGTTAGTGAAAAATGGCATTGCTCTAAAGGAGCTTTATCATCTTTGAATTAAAATCTATTAAACTCGACATGTTTTGCTTATTGTTACCCCACCAAGAATCCTTTAATGCCATTTTCTACTACCGGATTCATTACATCGATTTTACTGTTTCGATAGCTTTTTGCAACTGCGTGTCTGTTCGGTCTTTTTTGTATTTTTCTATATCGAGCTCAACTTCAACGTCTGGTTTCAACCCTTGATCAGAGATAGAAATACCGTTTGGCGTGTACCATTTTGCCACAGTCATTTTAAGTGCGGTGTCGGATTTCATTGGAAGTAGTTCCTGAACAGAACCCTTACCAAAAGTTTCTGTACCAACGAGTGTTGCCCTTTTGTGTTCCTGCAGAGCACCGGCCATGATTTCTGAAGCCGATGCAGATCCGCCGTTTATCAAAATAACTAAATTATAGTCTCCATGCATATAGTTTTTTGAACTAACGTAAGTTCTGTTGTAGTTCTCGTCACGGGATTTTTCACTGACAATTGTCGTATCTTCTGGCAAAAACCAACTAGTTATATCTATAGCCGAAGCCAAATATCCCCCAGGGTTGTTACGCAAGTCTATGATTAGATTTTTTGTCCCTGAGTTTTTGAATTCTGTTAGGGCTGTTTCAAATTCGCGACTAGAATTTTTACCAAACTGGAAAAAACGAATCAAGAAGACATCTTCTTTGGTCAAAAACTCTGTTTCTATAACCGGAATTTTTATAACATCGCGAGTAATTTCTATGTCTTTACTTTCTTCCAAATCTTTTCTAATAATCGTGATTATTACTTTTGTGCCGGCCTTACCACGTATTTTTTCGACAACTTGATCTACGTCGAGACCGGTTACCAACATATCGTCTACTTTTAAAATTACGTCCCCTGATAGAACGCCGGCTTTTTCAGCGGGTGAATCTTTGAGCGGTGCAATGACAGTTATATTTCCGTCTTTTATACCGACCTCCATGCCTACTCCAGAAAAATGCCCAGACAAATCGATGTTTAGGTTTTCGGTTTCTTTTGGTGGAAGAAAAGTGGTGTATGGATCACCTAATGATTCTGCAAGGCCCTGAATCGCTCCCCACATCTTTGTCTCTGAGTCTACATTTTCTCCGTCAGGATGTTTGGCTTTAAGCGTGCGCCAAACTTCCCAAAATTGTTCCATGTCGATGTTTTCTGAGACCAGATCTGCTGGTACATAGGAAGTAGCATTTGCGCCCAGAGTGTTACCCGAGACGACACCGCTATTTACTCCAGCTAAAAATCCAACCCCGAGCGTTACAACCAAAGCTAAAATTAAAAGGAATGTTTTTCTATTCTTCATGCAAAGATTTTAACATTTATTGTTCATCTGACAAAAAAGCATTTTTGGAATATATATTTCTCGGATCCCAAATAAGCCAGGAGGTCAAGCCGGCGTCATATGTCGCCTGTATTTGCGCGCGGACCATGTCGGCGGTGTATGTGGCGCCCAGGTTGAAGTCTTGGAGCCAAGGACGGATTTTGTCTGGATTCTCCCCTATCGCAACCATTTTGGCTACCGCAGAATCCATGGTTTTCTTTATGACTTCATATGGTTTGTCGGCTGGGTTTGCGTAGCCGTTCCAGCCATCTGGAAAATGAGACGGGTAGACCATCGGATAGATGAAATCAACATACGGTGCGGCGCGTTCGAGCACTTGACCGATACCCAAGTCGTCGGAGTTCGTCGTAACCATACCAAACAAATCCGCAGAAATAGGAATTGGATTTTCAGATTTACGAAATTCTTGATCGATGTGCTTGAAAAAAGACTCTAGCACCTCGGCCTTGTTTTTGTCCTCGCTGTACGGAAAATAAATGTCTTTCATGTTACCGTCTGACGGGAAACGGATGTAGTCAAAGTTTATTTCGTCAAAGCCGACATTGTAGGATTCGCGAGCTAACGCCACGACATAATTCCAAACTTTTTCTGAACCGGCATCAAACCAACCAATGCCCTTGCGGTCTCGCCACAAAACATTTTTGTCTGTTTCGGTTTTTACCGCTTCTTCTGGCCATTTCTTGATCAAGTACGGATCTTGGAAAGTTGAAATCCTGCCAATCACATAAACATTTTTTTCGTGTAATTTGGCGATTAGTTCTTTGATTTCAGGAATTCTGTTTTCTGATGACCCCAAGGACGCGAAGGGCTCGTTTTCAATCAAAAAAGAGATCTTCCCCGTGTCGTCCTTGATGTCAATTACAACCGCATTGATTTCGGTTTCATCTATTATCTTGAGAACTCGGTCACGTATAGACGATGTTCCCGCAACCCAGGATGTCATATATACGGCTTTGAGTGCTTCCGGAGTTTCTACATGCTTCACACGTATTTCGTCATTTTCGGATAATTTTATAACAGCACCATCGACAAAAGAATCTTCGGCTCGAACGTTTTCTATTTCTACTTCGTGCGGGGCATAAAAATAAATTCCAACAATTACAAAAACAGGAACGAAGATAAACGTAAGATGTTTTTTGTTTGGCATTTTAAATAGTGAAATTATCTTCTGGTGATTCTATTTTTTTACTTACGACATTAAAACCTGTATCAGGAGTAGCGACAGGCTCTCTCTTTGGAGCAGAAGTCGGATGTTCGATGTTTGGAAGTTTTCTTTTGGCACGAGCTTTTGTCGTCGCTCCCCGTTTTTCAAAATATATTCCGTATGCAAAAATCAAAACAATTAATCCCAAGACAAAGAGTGCGATTTGTTCCATCAAGTTTGTCACCCCCAGATGAGGGATGATCATAATTAGTATTGCAACAATAAAGAGTGTTTTTTCTCGGCTCATTTCAGAAGAATCGTTATTTTCTAATGTATTTAGTATAACCCCGAAATGAGAAAAACGTGAACCTGTGGAATACTTTACCTTTTCAATAATTTCTGTAATATGATCTTAAACACAATACTGCCATGAACGCACCAGCAGGAATGCGGCCTATGGAGTCTCTCCAGGCCGACATAGACAAGCACCTAGCCAGTACGGCTGAACCAAAGTCGGAAGAGCGTGAATACAAGTGTAAGAAGTGTGGTGCCGACATACTCTTCACAACTTGTTACGTATCCATCCATATCAAGGGGTTCAGTTGTGCTGGGATGGGCGAGGTTCAACGTCTGAGCTTGCCGTTTTGCCCAACGTGTGAAGGGCCACCGACCAAAACCAGCACCTGTGCCCATGTGGCCAACTTTTAGCCCTCTACGTATAAGTCCCCACAAATGTGGGGCTTCGTTTTTTAACTGACAATGACGACAAACTCGCCCCGAACCTTATCGGGATTTATTTTGAAATAGTTTAGAACTTCTGTTGCCGAGCCCGAGATTGTTTCTTCGAAGACTTTCGTCAGTTCGCGAGCGATGACGACCTTTCTGTCTTCTGGCAAATATTTCACGAGCGACTCCAGCGTCTTCATAATTCTGTGCGGAGATTCGTAAAAAACCGCAGTCTTAAGTATCGAGGTTGAACCTTGATACTTAGCGATTTCTTTGAATAACGTTTCCCTACCCTTTTTGTGCGGGAGGAATCCATAGAACGTAAATTGCGGGCTTGGAATTCCGCTGATCGAAAGTGCGGCGGTTAGGGCTGAAGCTCCGGGGACAGCCACGATTTTGACTTCGGGAAGCTCACGCTTGATCATCTCGATAAGCATGACACCAGGGTCTGAGATAGTCGGTGTGCCAGCGTCCGATACGATGGCGAGGGATTTGCCTTCGCGGAGGAGGTCGAGAATCTTCTCGTGTTTGGAGAGCTTGGACTGGGCATGATAGCTCATGGTGGGCGTCCCTATGTCGTAATGGGCAAAAAGCTTACCCGTGACCCTAGTATCCTCGCAGAGCACCATATCGACGCTTTTAAGCGTCTCCAGAGCCCGAAAAGTCAGGTCTCCAAGGTTTCCTATAGGTGTGGCTATAACGTATAAAATGCCGTTTTGCATGGAGATTATAATACTTGACTAAGAGTTAAAAGTCTAGTATAAAATAAAAAACCCCCAACGATCATGAAAACCCAACGTCGCTGGATCTTGTCTATACTTATAGGCGTAATAATAAGGGAATTCTTTATACCGTTAGATCTATCGCTTTTTGGTCACGCATGTGCAGTATTGCTGACGGTGGCAGTAGTGCTTGGGTCATACTTTGTACTACCCACCAGACGAGGTTGAGAATAATTACGCCCGTGGAAGGGACACCTTCGCGGGTGTTTCTTTTTTCTTAAATCCTAAATCTTACTTCTTAAATCTTTCTTATCTCCTCCACTTCTTCCCCACGTTGATTCGATTTAATTCTTTTTCCATGAGTGCTTGGAACTTGGCGCTATCGATATCCGCCATATCATGTTCAGCTTTCGCAATATCGGCTGCGCGTTTGTAGGCTTCTTCAGCTCTCGCAACATCGATTTCATCTGCCAGCTCTCCCCTTTCTACCAACATGACAATTTCGCTACCCTCTCGAACTTCGAGTACACCACCAGAAACCGCTACACCAAAAAAAGTATTGTCTTTGCGGAAAGTTACCTCGCCGGTTTTTAGTGGCACAACAATCGGAATGTGTTCTGGAAGTATCGTAAGCTCGCCGTCGATTGTTGGCACGGAAACAGAAGATATTCCGGAAGAATCCAAAACTATTTTTTCTGGACTTATAATTTTTACATCCAAAACCTTTTCCATAAATTATTTATTTGATGATGCTTTAGTTACATCTTCGATCGCACCTTTCATGTAGAAAGCTTGTTCGCTTATCTGATCGTGTTTGCCTTCCAAAATTTCTTTGAAGCCTCGAATTGTGTCTTTGAGCGGAACATAAACACCCGGTGCACCAGTGAATTGTTCAGCGACAAAGAATGGTTGGGACAAGTATTTTTGAATTTTGCGTGCGCGTGACACGGTGAGTTTGTCGTCATCAGAAAGTTCGTCCATACCGAGAATCGCGATGATGTCTTGGAGGTCTTTGTAACGCTGGAGAACTTTTTGAACTCCACGAGCAACTTCATAATGTTCGGCTCCAACAATGTTTGGATCAAGGATAGTTGAACTCGAGTCGAGCGGATCAACAGCTGGATAAATTCCAAGCTCCGAAAGCGGGCGCGAAAGTACCACTGTCGAGTCCAAGTGAGCGAAAGTTGTCGCTGGAGCTGGGTCGGTCAAGTCGTCAGCTGGCACGTAGACGGCCTGAACAGATGTGATCGAGCCTTTGTCTGTCGAAGTAATTCGTTCTTGTAGATTTCCCATTTCTGAAGCAAGTGTCGGCTGGTAACCTACGGCTGATGGAATACGTCCGAGAAGCGCTGACACCTCTGAGCCAGCTTGGGTGAAGCGAAAGATGTTGTCGATGAATAAAAGCAAGTCTCTGTTTTCTTCGTCTCGGAAATATTCGGCCATTGAAAGCGCTGTGAGCGCGACGCGTGCGCGAGCTCCTGGTGGCTCGTTCATTTGACCAAAGACGAGCGAGGTTTTGTCCAAAACTCCAGATTCTTCCATTTCTCGGTACAAATCGTTACCTTCTCGGCTTCGTTCCCCCACACCGGCAAAAATCGAGTATCCACCATGTTCTGAGGCGATGTTGTGGATGAGTTCTTGGATGACGACAGTCTTACCAACTCCGGCACCACCAAAAAGTCCTACTTTTCCACCTTTTAGGAATGGGCAAATGAGGTCAATGACCTTTATACCAGTTTCGAGAATTTCTGTTTTCTGGCTTTGTTCTTTGAATTCTGGAGCAGTACGATGAATCGGGTATTTCTTTGCTGTTTTTGGAGCCGGCTTTTCATCGATTGGATTGCCTGCAACATCAAACATGCGTCCCAAAGTTTCTGGGCCAACAGGGACAGAAATTGATGCGCCGGTTGCCACGACTTCTTGTCCACGGAAAAGTCCATCGGTTGAGTTCATGGAAATAGAACGCACTTCGTTTAGTCCCAAATGCGAAGCCACTTCCAAAACAACGGTTTGTCCGTCTTTTTGAATTTCTAGGGCTTCGTAGATTTTAGGTAAATTCCCAGATTCAAAAATAACGTCGACGACCGGCCCCATGATTTTTGTGATTTTTCCTGTGTTTGTTTTCATAATATTTTTTTAATAATTTTTTGTTTTAAACTGTTGCGGCGCCTCCGACGATTTCTGAAATTTCCTGGGTGATGGCGGCTTGTCGGGCTTGATTATAATAAAGTGTCAGATCGTCGAGAATTGTTTTGGCGTTGTCGCCGGCACTTTTCATGGCGAGCATTCTGGCCGAATGTTCCGAGCCGACCGACTCAAGAAATGCGTGATAAATCGCCGCGCCGAGAATCTGAGGGATAATTTCGCGCAGAACTGTTTCTTTGCTCGGCTCTATCTTGTAAGTTCTGACAAAAGTTCCGCCATTTTCAAATTCAAACGATTCACTGACTAATTCATTTTTATAAATATTCGGAATGATCGGCAAAAGTTGCATAATGAACGGACGAAAGACCATCGACGATTGTAATTCTGTAAACAAGATTGAAATTTTCCGATAATTTTTGTCTAGATACATTTTTGAAATCATGTCTCGCACAACAAGCAGTTCCTCGCTTCGAGTTTTTTCATTGAACTTAATAAAACTCGCAACGACATTTAGCTGGTTTTGTCGAGAGGCTTTTTCTGCAAATCTGCCTATAGTTATTGTCTCGATTTCTGCTTTAGTTGTTTTTTTATACTGAGCTAGGGCTCTGCCGATGTTTGAATTATATGCTCCGGCCAAACCTTTATTCGAAGAGATAACTACGATTAGTTCTTTGCTTGATGTTGTTTCTATTTCTCCGGCAAGCATTGGGTGTCTAACGCCTGGGATTTTGGCTAGATTACTGATGAGTTCTAGAGCGTATTTGGCATAAACACGACCACGATAAACATTTTCTGTGGCTTTTTTCATTTTCGAAGCCGAAACCATCTCCATGGTTTTGGTGATTTTCTTGATGTTACCAACAGACTTTATTTTTTGTTTTATCGTTTTACTTGAAACCGCCATAAATTATTTCTTGTACGTCATTTTGAATTCCTTCAAGGCTTCTTGAAGACCCTCTTTTGTCTTATCTGTCCAATCTTTGGAAATTTCTTTTAGCAAGCCGTCTTTGGTTGTCTTGAAATACTGATGAAGTTCTTTTTCGACTGCGCCGATTTCAGACACGCCGTATTCGTCGAAGAAACCGCTATTGATGGCGAAAATAGACACGACTTGGAGTGGAAGTGGAATCGGCGAATATTGTCCTTGCTTTAGAAGTTCGGTTACGCGTTTACCACGTTCGATAATACGTTTTGTTTCTGGGTCGAGGTCCGAATCAAATTGAGCAAAGCTTTCAAGTTCACGATACTGGGCCATGGCCAGCTTCAAAGTTCCGGCATTTTTCTTCATTGATTTTGTTTGTGCTGATCCACCGACACGCGAGACGGAAAGTCCTGGGTTAATCGCTGGACGAACGCCCTTGAAGAATAGGTTAGTTTCCAAGAAAATTTGTCCGTCGGTGATCGAGATAACGTTTGTCGGAATGTAGGCCGAAATATCGCCAGCTAAAGTCTCGATGATAGGAAGCGCGGTGATTGATCCGCCACCGGATTTTTCGTTACGTCGGCAGGCGCGTTCGAGAAGTCGTGAGTGCAAATAGAAAACGTCTCCGGGATAGGCTTCACGGCCCGGTGGACGTCGAAGTAGAAGCGAAATTTCTCGGTAAGCGACCGCATGTTTGGAAAGATCATCGTAGATAATGAGAACGTCTTTGCCTTGATCCATAAAATATTCTGCAATCGTCACGCCCGTATATGGTGCGAGGTAAAGCATCGCCGGAGAATCAGACGCCGCCGCTGAAACTACGGTAGTATATTCCATTGCTCCCGCCTCTTGTAGTTTGGAAACGATGCGTGCGATTTTGGATTGCTTCTGACCAATCGCTACGTAAATACATAAAATATTTTCATCTTTTTGATTGAGAATTGTGTCGATTGCGATAGCCGTCTTGCCTGTTTGGCGGTCGCCGATGATAAGCTCACGCTGACCACGCCCGATCGGAATCATGGCATCGATGGCCTTTATACCTGTCTGAAGTGGTTGGTTTACTGGTTCGCGTGTCATAACACCTGGCGCGATTTTCTCAACCAACATCTTCTTGCTCGATTTTATATCGCCTTTTCCGTCAATCGCTTCGCCCAAAGCATTTACCACTCGCCCGATTATCTGGTCTGCAACAGGGACAGACATGATTTCTTTGGTGCGAGTTACGTTTTCACCTTCTTTGATGTTTTTAAATTCTCCCAAGACGATGGCGCCGATAAAATCTTCTTCGAGATTCAACGCCAGCGCAGTTGCACCAGATTCAAATTTTAAAATCTCACCAGCTTCGCATTTTGAAAGACCAGAAATTTTAGCAATACCATCCCCTACAGAAACAACTATTCCAGATTCTTGGATAGATACTCCGGCTTCAAACCCGGCGATTTTTGTTTTTAGATTTTCTACAATATTTTTAATTTCTTTCATATTAGTTGTTTAGTATTGCCTCTAATTGTTTTAGGTGATTTTTTACCGACCCGTCATATATGAATCCTTTGTATCGAGCCACAAATCCTCCAATTAATTCCTCGTCTTCTTTGATCAGAGTTTTGTCTCTCGAGATCTTTTTTACAAAATTTTCAATCGTTGAAATTGTTTCTTTACTGGTTTTGTGTGAAGTGGTGATGTGCAGAGAATCCTTTTCGTCTATCCTTTTCAGTTCGTCTTCGAGCGACTTGACGATGTTTGGTAATAGTTTCTGAAGATGGTTTTTTTCTAAAAATTTTTCAAATTTATCCAAGATAATTTCGGCCGTTTCTGGGTTGCTCGAAACAGATTCAATCAAAGCGTGACTCAATTGTCTCGAAGTTATCATGGCTATTGAACTAAATTTTTAATCAACTTTTCTGATCTTTTTGCGTCAATTTCTTCTTTCAACATCTTTTCCATACCAGAAATAATAAGCTCAACGGACTTTTTCTTGATTTCTTGGGTTTGTTTTTCTGCTAGTGCCTCCATCTCACGGACAGACTCTTGCTTTACTTTTTCGGCCTCAATGCGAGCCTCGTTTTTGGCAGAATTTACAATTGAACGTTTTTTTGTTTCTGCGTCTTCGAGAAGACTTCGAACTTCTTTGTGTCCGTCACTCAAAATCTTTTCTTTTGTTTTGTCGGCATCAATAAGCGCGATTTTTGCTTTTTCGGCATCTTCGAGACCGGCTTGAATTTTCTCTCGGCGCTCTTTGATTGCATTTCCGATTTTTTTGAAAACGACGTTTCGAAGAAGATAATAAATGATTAGGAAGTTAACCAAGTTCGCTAAAGCGACTTTCCAGTCAAAACCAAGTTTTGCTAAAACTTCCATAAATGTATTTATTAGATAATGAAGAATGCGACCAGGGCGTAGATGGCGGTTGATTCACAGATCGCCATACCGACGATCATTTTTGAGAACACCGAGTCAGTTACGTTTGGATTTCTCCCGATGGCTTCCAATGCCTTTCCTGCTACGATTCCTTCACCAATCGCTGTCCCAAGCATCGAAAGAATGATAATACCTTTTGCTATATATTTTGCTGCTTCTGCTTCCATAATATTTTTTGTTAACTAATAATTAATAAACTAAACTTGTTTTTTGCCGGGTTCTGGGCCGGCAGCCTGCATATAAAATACGGTAATCAAAGAACCAAAAACGATTGTTTGAATAAGAGCGCCAAGCATACCAAACGCAATCCAAAATGACGGTAAAACGAAGGCAAAAATACCCAACAAGACAGTCGTCATAACATCTCCGGCGTATAGATTACCAAAGAGACGCAATGAAACCGATATCACTTTAGCAAACTCACCAACAATATCAAGGCAAGCAATCATCAAGGTGACAAATACGTATATTGGACTCATCGCCCCCATGCGTATGTCTTTTTTAAGTTGCGCTATTGGAATGTATTTTCCCAAATAACCCAAAATCCCAAAATCATTTATCGAGATAATATGGATCACAATAAGTGAACCAAGGGCCAAGCCAAACGTCATATTAAAATCGGCTGTTGCTGTGCGGAAAAGCGTTTTTCCATCAAAAGTAATACTGGAGAGACCCGGAATAAGTCCCATGTAATTTGAAACTCCGACGAATATAAAAATTGAAGCAATAATCGCAAAAACTCGTCCAGTGTGGTATTCGCTACCGGTGATTGTTTTGATCTGATTATGTACCGCCTCAAATACAAGCTCGAAAAATGCTTGAGCCCGGCCCGGCACGAGACTTTTCTTTCTAAAAGCAAAGATACTAAAAACGATAACAATAAAAGTTATCAAAAATATAAAAATAGTTGAGTTGGCTATTGGGAAATTGCCGATATTGAAAATCGTTTCTGGTCCAATGCTTGAAATATCTCTTTTGAAATTTATAATTTCTGAATTCATATACTGTCTATTTCGGCTTCTCTTTTACTGACGTATTCTTTTATTTCCTTAGAGATTTTTTTGTTATTTCTAAGGACAATAACCCAAGAAGAAATAAAAGCGATGAGCAGAAGTCCGAGCGTTATGTATTTACCGGTTTCGAACTTGTTGTCTAGAAATTTACCTAGAAAAAGTGCCGCAAAAGCCGGCACGGCAAAAATGGGAATATTCATGAGCGACGCATAAAAAAATTTATTCGTCATTTTGTTGTATTCTGACTCAGCTCCAATTTTTCTAAAATTTTGTCGATTTTTCATAAAATGCAAAAAGGCCCCGAAGAGCTTGTATATTATACACCTAAACTTTCTGTATAGTCCAAACCCCTGTGCGCGTGGTAGGAATCGAACCTACGACCTCTGTCTTATAAATCCGAACGAGAACCAGAGAAAATTTCATTTTATCTTGGTTCGAGCGATGGATTCATACAATTTTGAAAATGGAAAAGCTACAACCCATTGTGCGCGTGGTAGGAATCGAACCTACGACCTCTGTCTTATCAGGACAGCGTTCTACCACTGAACTACACGCGCACGATGGGCTCTAACCATCTTTTCCCATTTTCAAAGATTGTATCAGGACAGCGTTCTACCACGAAACTACACGCGCGATGGCAAGTACTATAACAAAACTTTGCCGTAAATTCAATAGAATGCTAAATTCAGTTTCATGGACAAAGAATTTGCGTGGTTACTCCAAGATAAATATGCTGGAATAAAAACTCCTGAATTTAAAAAGGATGCTCAAAAGCTAAAAGCCGGAATACCCTTAGCTTACGTCATTGGTTGGGTACCTTTTTTAAAGACCAAAATCTGGCTTGATTCTCGTCCTCTTATCCCCCGCCCCGAGACAGAATATTGGGTAGAAAAAGCCATTTCCGAAATTAAGACTCGAGGTTCGACCTCCAGTCTTGGGATTTTGGATTTGTGTGCCGGGTCGGGGTGTGTAGGTGTCGCGGTTTTAAAAGCAATTCCAAATGCAAAAGTGGCTTTTGTAGAAATTGACAAATCACACCATGAAACGATCAAGAAAAATATTTTGGAAAATGGAGTTGGTTTGTCACGTGCAAAAATTATTGGTGGAAATCTTTTTGAAAACGTCACCGAAAAATATGATTTTATTTTGACAAATCCGCCATATATCGATCCAAGACTAGCCGAAAGAGTCACCGAAAGCGTCACAGCTCACGAACCCGAACAAGCCCTGTGGGGTGGCGAGGGCGGTATGGAAATTATTGAAGTGATAATCAAAGAAGCACCGAAATTCCTAAATCCGGGCGGAGTTTTGTATATCGAACACGAACCAGAACAGGTAGAAGCTATAAAATCCCTAGCGCCCAAAGCGGAGATTTTCGAAGATCAATTTGGAGTTGCTAGGTTTTCAAAAATTTCTTTTTTGAGCAATTTATTCATCGTCTGATGTAGACTCTCCCGTCACACCATTTTCCATCTTCTCGGCAACTGTATTCAAAATGTTTTCTATTTGCCCATTTAAAATAAGCGGTATGTTAGACCACGACTCCTTGATGCGATGATCCGTGACACGATCTTGGGGGAAATTATATGTGCGAATTTTTTCACTACGATCACCAGTGCCGATTTGCGCTGATCTGTCACTTGCGTATTTTCGTGCTTCTTCCTCATCTTTAATTTGTTGAAGCCGGGACTTTAGAAGTGTCAATGCACGTTCACGGTTGGCGAGCTGGCTACGTTCGACGGTCGAACGCACATCTATGCCGGTTGGTTTGTGAATAATACGAACAGCAGACTCAACCTTATTGACGTTTTGTCCGCCAGCGCCTCCAGCACGAGATGTTTCGTATTCTAGATCTGAATCTGGAATGACGATGGTTGTTTTTTTGAAAAGCGGAAGGATGGCGACAGAAGCCGTCGAGGTATGAATTCTCCCCTGTTTTTCGGTTGCTGGAATTCGCTGAACACGATGAACACCCGTCTCAAACCGGAGACGCTTATAAACATCTTTGCCGTGAATTTCAAAAGAGGCTTCTTTGTATCCGCCGATGTCGTTCATCGATTCATAGTCTTTCTTCCATGTCCAACCAATTTTGTCACAATATCTCTGATACATCTCGGCTAGTTCTCTAGCGAAAAGCGCGGCTTCATCGCCTCCGGCGCCGGCACGAACTTCGAGCACTACTTCATTTGGAAATCTTTCTTCTTCTTTTTCGGCCTTGAGAATAATTTCAACCTGAGCTTCTAAAACTTCTCGTTCCGATGCAATACGCGCGATTTCATCCTCAGCCATTTCTTTCATGCTTGGGTCGTTTAGAAGCAATTCTTTTGCTTCTCTTTCGGCACGCAAAAGAGCCTCAAGCTGAGCACCGAGATATGCCGTCTTGTGATTTTCTTTTATTTCTTGCAGTTCGTATTTCACGGTATCTTAAATCTTACATCCTAAATCTTAAATCCCAAAGTAAAAGACGCCCCGAAGAGAGCGTCTTTTACTTTGAAGCTATTTAGCTTTCTTGGCTCCAGCAGCTCGCTTCTTGAACTTATCAACACGTCCGGCGGTATCAAGGACGGTTTCCTTGCCCGTATAGAACGGATGAGAAGCCGAAGAAATTTCGACTTTGTAGAGGTCATATTCCTTGCCGTCTTCCCACTTACCCTTCTCGGAGGTAGCAATAACAGAGCCAATCAAAAACTGGGTTCCGTTTGAAACGTCCTGGAAAATCACGTTTCTGTAGTTTTTTGGATGAATGTCTTTTTTCATGTCCCAGTAATTTAGCACACGGCTTATTAAAATTCAAGGGGTAATTTAAATACTCTCAAGAACGTCAATATTTGCTTGGATTACCTTGGCGTGCTCCATGACAGCATTGCCATAGAAAGCATTTGGCACCGGAGCGTCACAGTCTCGGCCAGAATAATATTTGCAAGCCGCGTGTCTTTCTGCGGTATATGTTTGAGCCGCCGCGCCGTTATATTTGAGAAGTAAAGCTGAGGCCATAATCGCGTCTGACGGGTTCCATGGATCAGGTGTACTCTTGCCGACAAGTCCGGCAAGCTGGGCTTTCATTCCATTCCAAGTCGAAGGGATAAATTGCGCCGGCCCCATAGCTCCGCCATAACCTATGGAGAAAGGACACGATACACGCGTAACCAGAGGGTCACGACCGAGTTCCTTCAAAATGGTCTGAAGAACAGGTAAATCACGCGTTGGATGAATACCGTTTGAATACACCGTACCGCTATTTACATTCTTCGTCTGACCAGTCGACAGGTCAGTAATAACACACGTTCCGACGTTTGATCCCAAATTTGATTCTTGTTTCAAGACCGCCAAAATAAGTGCTGCACGAACACCGGTTTTGGCACTCGCAATTTTTGCATAGTCGTATGCTTCGCCGAATGGAATAGCTCCTTGTCCACGAAGCCTAAACAAGGCTGATCTGATACTGGCGGCTTTGGCCTTTCTGTCGGCCAAGACTTTCTGATATTCGGCTTCTTTGTTCTTACTAATACCCAAAAGGACTTTTTGATCTTTCTGGTTTTTTTCTACCAATTGTTTCTGACGTTCGATTTCTTCTTTGGCGTCGATTTGCTCGTTTTGTTTTACTTCGAGTTCTTGTTTGACATTTTCGGTTCGAATTTTGTCTTCTTTTATAACTCCAACAGATTCATGAACTGATTTTTTAACAGAAGAATACGTGTCAATATCAGAATAAAAATCAGAAATTGTTTTAGCCGACAGAAGCGCACTCGCAAAGCTCGTGTTGTCTATCTCGTGTGTTTTTCGGATAAGTTGTGCGAGGGATTCTTTGCCTTTTTCGATATTTTCGTTTAGTTCTCCGATTGTTTCGGCTTTTTTCTTTATGTCCGTACCAAGTGTTTTAATAACAACATTTTTTTGATTAATTTTTTTCTTGGCGGCTTCGATATTGGCTTGAAGTGTAGTTATTTCGTTTTGGAGTGTTTTTGACTTAGTTTTCTGACCGTCGAGAATTACCTGTTGAGCAGCAATTTCCCTTTCGCATTCCGCCAAAATAACATTTAGTTCGGCATCAGATTTACCAGCAATATTGCCGTCGCAGGCCGCTGCCTCGGCCCTGGTGACCCCAAAAACGAGCAAAAGCATTACCCCGACGAGAATAATGCTCTTGTTTATGAAGCTTTTTTTATTTTTTAAAACAAGGTTCATATATTTTCTTTGTCTAACCAAAGCTCCGACACGTTCTTTGTTTTCTGACCGTCCGTTTAAGTGGGCTGGAGGGGGGAAAATAAATAACGTAAAAGAGCGTCGTATCTTTTACTTTGCTTCCTCAGCTGGCGTAGCACCCTCCTCTTCTTTCTTGCCCTTAGCCTCTACTTCGATAGTTGAGAGATCAACTGGAGCAGACTCAACAGGTTCATCTTTGGCCACAGCAACAGACGCGACTACATTTTCTGCGTCTTCGAGCAAAGTTACGCCTTCTGGTAGTTTCAAATCTTTGAGATGAATTACAGATTCGACAGTTTCTAGCTTGGAAATATCGACATTAATTGCGTGCGGGACCTTGCTTGGAAGAGCTGAAATTTTAACTTCGTGCATAACTTTGACCAAGATGCCACCGCCTTTGACTGCAGGAGCTTCGCCAACGAACTCAAACGGCACATCAACTTCGATTTCTTTGGTCATATCAACAGATAGAAAATCCACATGGATTGGCTGATTGGTTATTGGATCGTACTGGACTTCGTGAATTAAAGCGTCAAATGAACCCGACGGAGTTTCGAGTTTCAGAGTATTTGTTTCGCCAACTTCCTTGAAAACCTTTGTAAAATCAACCTTCTTAACGGTCAAAGATGTTACATCTTTTTTGAAACCATAAAAAACAGCTGGGATATCCCCTCCGGACCTCAAAACATCATTTTTTATCTTGTTGTCACGCAATATAGCATTTAATGTTGTCATGGGAGAGATTATAGAGAAAAGACGACCAAAACGCAAGACAGGGTGACCAAAAGCACCGTTGACATGATATTTTGAGCTCTATGAAGTTTTGCATTTTCTTCGTGGTTCATGAAATTTTCTCGCTACATGAATTGAGACGGCTGAGAGAAAATTTTCTTACAAAATTTTACTTTTTTGGACGAATAATGTGGATTTTGAAATCTTCAAGCGTTGCGCCGACTTTTTTCTTTGGATTAAACATTTTGTGTGGATCGGCAATTTCCTTGAATTCTCGGAAAACGCCGGCAATTTTCGCGCCGAACATTGTCTCGACAAAAGGCGTACGCACGAGACCGTCATTGTGTTCAGCTGTCATCGAACCGCCGTACTTACGAACGATTGGATAAATTTTTCCAGAGATTTCGACGATTAGCTCGCGCGTTTTCGGATTGTTGAAATCCATAAGCGGGATGACGTGCAAATTTCCATTACCCAAATGCCCAGCAATCGTGTAGAGGATGCCGTGTTCGTCGAGGACGGCCGTGAGTTCCGGCCAATAATCCGGTAATTTTTCAATCGGTATAACAATGTCGTCGATGAATGGCGCTGTTCGAAGTCCGCGAGAATGATCGGAGAGAAGTTTAAAACTATCTCGACGAATGGCGAAATATTTGTCGCGCTCTTCAGGCGTTTTGGTGATACGAGTTTTCAAATGGAATCTGGCAATTTTGTCCTGTGCAACCCTAGCCTCGCGAGCGATTCCTGAGGCGTCGTTTGAAACAAATTCGGCGAGGATGATGATTTTCGGCATGCCACCAGTAAGCACCATCAGAAATTCTGGTAAAAATTGCCATGCGTATCGGATCGAACCCCAAATTCCTTTTTCTTTCAAGAAACTTCCGAAAAATTTCACCGCAAATTTCAGCGTGTGGTCGTCATAAATTTCCAAAGTCTCGACGTCGTTTTCGAGAAGCGCTTTGGTTAGACTTGGAATCGTCTTGAGATCTTTTAGAAATACCACGAGAAGCGTCGAATCTGTTTCTTTCTCAACAAGTTTGTACGTTATTTCGGTGATAATGCCCGTCGTTCCCTGGGCGCCAACAAAAAGTGGAATCGGATTGAAAATTTCATTGCCGACATCCCATACATCCCAGAGCATGTAGCCAGAGGAATTTTTGGTCGTCTTTGGTTTGGCCGTACGAAGTTCGTCTTGGTTTCGCTTAATAAGCTCCCAGGTTTTTTGATAAATCTTTGCCAAACGATTAGTTTCCAAAATCTTCGCTTCGAGTTCGGCACGATTTATTGGCTTTATTTCATATTCTTCGCCGTCGTCCAAAACAACTTTGAGAAATTTCACAAAATCTTTGTTCTGGCCGTATTTGAGCGTTTTCTCCCCCGCGCCGTTGTTCGCGACCATGCCACCAATAGTCGCCCATTCGCGCGATGCCGGATAACAAGGCATGATCAGATTTTGCTTCAGAGTTTCTTTCTCAAAATCTCGATAAAATGTCCCCGGCAAAGCTGTCGCCGTGCCAGCAATTTCAAAATCATGTCCGGTCGGAGACTTTTGTTTACCCATTTTCTCACGTCTCACTTCCAACGTCCCATTCATGTAGCGCGACATATCCATAATGATCGAATCATTCAAAGGTCCGCCGGTCATGTCGGTTCCTGCGCCACGAGCCGTAATGGAAAGATAGATGAAGCCCTCTTGTTCGCGTTTTTTGTTTACAAATTTGATTAGATTTTTTACATCCTCGACATTTTTTGGGAAAACAACGAGTTCGGGCTTCACAGAAAAAATACTATAGTCGGTACTATATTTTTTCAAAGTTTCCGAGGAATCTTCGACATCGCCACGGAAAAAAGTTTTGATTTCTTGTTTAAGCATTATCACTTAAAACTAAATTTCTGACTTCTTCTTGTATTCTTTTCCTATCTTCTTTTGCGGCAAGAGACCATTCTTGTCGCAATCTTTCCAATATCGTATTTTTAGTTAACTCACTAATAGGAAAAGAAATTTCTCCAGACAAAAGACTATCGACAATACTATTTGGAACTTCTTTAGAATTATTTTTTAAATCTTTTTTATCAGTAAAATGTTCGATCCTCAAACTTGATTTTTTGTTTGGTCCTTTTTCTTCCATGACTCTAGTATAGCAAATATCAAAAAGCAAAAGGGCCAGCGCGTGGCTGGCCCTTCGAGCGCGTGAGTTGGAAAACCTAAGCCCCCTGTTCTACCTTGGCCTCCACGGACAAGGTAGCATGTGGCACGAGCCGCAAACGTTCCTTGCTGATGAGACGGCCTGTGACACGGCAAATGCCGTAGGTCTTGTTGCGAATGCGTAACAACGCGTCTTCCAGATGTTTGATGAACTTCTCCTGGCGACTCGCTAATTGGGAGTTCTCTTCGCGACTCAAGGTTTCTTGCCCATCCTCCACGGTCAGAAATCCTCTGTGCGGGTCTCTTTCGCCTTCGGCGAGGGCTCGAAGCAACAACTGGTGGTCTTCGCGGGCTTCATCCAGTTTCTTGTTGATGATCCCCCTGAACTCCTCGAGCTCCTCATCTGTATACCGGAGCTTGTCAGCGGATTCCAAAGTGCTCACCTTCTTTGCGACGGGTAGTAATAACGCCCTTGGATGCCTTGGCTCCCTGCCGACGTATGTAACACCCGACAATGGTGAGGCCAGGATAACCACCTCCTTTCCTTTTGTTTTCGATCCTTTGTTGGGTTTACCGCCCAAAAGAGGTCCGTGACCAGTCGGATCTACAGGTAGTCCTATCTGTGCTTCTCCGAGCATTCCGCTGAAATTCGTAGTTCCTTTCCTCAAGGTTGCTTTCTTGCCCATGGTGGTGGGGTTTTTTGGTTTGGTTTTTCAACTTCTGTGTAAAGAACGAATTTTTAGTTTACGCCAATATTTTATCGATGTCAATGTTTTCCCTTACAAGCCAAGACTTGTCGTGCGAGCCCCGCGTATTCTCGCTCATCCGTATATTTCCGTCGCTCGAAAACGATGCAAAGTTATTGCCTTGCACACATCCTCACTAGGAAATATAATTAAACCATGAAAAAACTAGACTTTTTGGCTATTGGCGATATTACAATTGATGCTTTTATCGAGCTTCAAGACGCGAAAGTTCATTGCGATATTGATACTTCGAATTGCACCATTAGTATGAAATTTGCCGACAAGATTCCCTACAAAGACGTCACGGTCGTAAACGCTGTCGGTAATAGTCCGAATGCCGCGACTTCTGCGGCGCGACTTGGGCTTTCTTCTGGACTCGTGGCGAGTGTTGGAAACGACCAAAACGGCCAAGATTGTCTCGAGACTTTGAAATCAAACAACGTCGATACTTCCCTTGTTCAAGTAGAAGACGGCGTAAAGACAAATTATCATTACGTTTTAAAATACGGCGCCGATCGAACCATCCTCATCAAACACGAACCTTTTACTTATAATTTTGAAAAAGCGGTAAAAGATTCTAACGTACCGGCTTGGATCTACTTGTCGTCGGTGTCAGAACAAACCGAAAAATATCACGAGCAAATCGCCGATTATCTCGAGGCCAATCCCGAAATCAAAGTAACTTTCCAACCAGGAACTTTTCAAATGAAGATGGGCACGGAAAAATTGGCGAGACTTTATAAGCGAACGGAGATTTTCGTCTGCAACGTTGAGGAGGCCGAGCGCATCTTGGGGGTCCAACCCCCAAGTGAAGACATGACCTCTAAAATCAAAAATTTAATGTCTGAAATTCACAAGCTCGGTCCAAAAATCGTTTGTATAACCGATGGGCCAAAAGGAGCTTACGCATCAAACGGCGAGAAAAATTATTTCATGCCGATTTACCCAGATCCGAAAGAACCGATTTCTCGAACCGGCGCTGGCGATGCTTTTGCTTCGACATTTACAAGTGCGATGGCGCTTGGAAAGTCTGTAGAAGAAGCGCTGACTTGGGCGCCAATAAATTCCATGAGCGTAGTACAATACGTAGGAGCACAGACAGGACTTTTGACCCGCGAGAAATTGGAGGAGTATTTAAAAAACGCGCCGGAAGATTATAAGCCTAATAAAATTTAATATGAATCCAGAAATAGTACCAAACACAGAAAAGCAAATTCGTGAAAGCTCGACTGAGAGTGATCTGACAACAAAAATTGCAGACATAAAGCTTATGTATCAGCAAATAGAAGCTTATAGAAAAGCGATAGAGAATCGCTCCAATGTCGTATCTGAGGCCAATGACCTAAAAAATGAAACCGATTTGAAAATGATATCAGATTTAGAGCGACAAATAGCAGAATTACAAAATTAAGAACTTAATTTATGGAAAAAGGGGAATACATAAAAAGAATTGAAGGTAAAAAAGAACACGCAACAGTATTTCAGGAATTTACAAAAGAACAACTTTACTCGGAAATCGAAAAGACAAAAAGAGTTCTTTCCGAATTGCTAAATCCCGATAATAAATCTGAGATGAATTTTAAACATGACACACTCGATACTGAATCCGGTGTAAATACTGAAGTGTATATGAAAAAACTCAAAGAACTAGAACAAGAACGTGACCGAAGAACACTCCTTAACTAACGCCTCTTTATCACCTTTTTCACCGCGAGTTTGATATGACTAACGTCCATTCCGTAATGGGCCAATAGTTCGTTTGGTTCGCCTGATTGACCGAACTCATCATGGACGCCGATAAATTCCTGAAAACATGGTTTGGTCTGTGACAGAGCTTCCGCGACCGCGCTTCCCATTCCCCCAGCGATCTGGTGCTCCTCCACAGTCACGACTCGGCCGATAGAGGCGATGTATTCGATCATTTTCATATCGAGCGGTTTGATCGTGGCCAAGTTTACGACGACTGTCTGAATTCCTTCATCTGCCAATTCTTTGGCGGCCACAAGCGCGTTGTGAGTGAGCGCGCCGGTTGAAACGATAGCGACGACTGGATCTTTAGACTTCCACATGATTTCAGCCTTTCCTATCTCAAAAGGTGTGTTTTTGGTCGTAATGACGGGAGTTTTCTCGCGGCCAAGGCGAATATAGACCGGGCCACCCAGTTTGGCGGCGGCTAGAGTTGCCTTGCGAGCTTCTTCACTATCACAAGGATTGATCACCGTCATGTTTGGAAGCATGCGCATGAGGCCAATGTCCTCGAGGGCTTGGTGTGTCGCACCGTCTGGGCCGACCGAGACGCCGGCATGACAACCGACGATTTTTACTGGCATATTGTTTATGCAGATCGTCGTGCGGATCTGTTCGTTATTTCGTCCAGGAGAAAATGAGGCGTAAGACATGATAAACGGAATCTTGCCGTAGTTTGCCATACCACTCGCAACTGTGGCGAGGTTTTGCTCAGCCACGCCAACCTCCACATATCTTTTCGGAAACTTTTCTTGGAACCAATGCGCGCGAGTAGACTCGGCGAGATCTGCACACACTGCCACAACTCGCTCGTCTCCGTCAGCCGACGGATCACCAGCCTCCACCAAACCATGACCAAAACCATCCCTTGTCGGAATTTTCTCAACGTCCTTTGAAAATAGTTTATCGTTTAGTTTTTGGTTGGCGTTTAACATACTATTCTAGATTTAGGATTACAATAATTGCTACAGCAATAATTATAAAAAGGAGTTTTGATTTCCATCTTTGCCATAACTTACTGTGAATTTCCTGGTCCTTTAATCCTTTTCCTCCCAAAATGGCAAGAAACAATCCAAAAGGACCACCAGTAAACAACATAATGAATGGAAAATCTGATGTGGTGTTAAATATCTCGGAACCAGAAACCAGTGCCCAAAAAAGCCTAATTCCATTTGCAATAAGTGCAATTCCGGCGAGTAGTATCAGAATGTAGATTGATTTATTAGTTTTCATATTATTCACTATGTCCTCCCTCAATCTTCCCCTTCATCGTCCGCAATTCTTTCAGCCATTTTTGTTCCTGCTCCTTGTTTGGCGGAGTGCCATGCCATTTGTAATCGTATTCTATCTCTTTGATACCTTTGCCAGCAATCGTGTGGGCGATGATGACGGTCGGTTTCTCAACAATCGCTTTCGCTTGCTCCACCGCATCAACAATTTGCTCCATATTGTGTCCGTCAATTTCCAAAACGTGCCAATTAAAAGCCCGCCATTTATCAGCCAAAGGCTCAAGCGGCATGACGCTTTCGGTGTTGCCGTTTATTTGGATATTGTTTCTGTCTATCACAACCGTCAGATTCGAGAGCTTGTTCGCGCCGGCAAACATGATTCCTTCCCAACTATTACCTGCATCTAGTTCACCGTCAGAGATGAAGCAATACGTGCGGAATTTCTTGCCATCCATTCGCGCCGCATATGCATAGCCGGCAGATTGCGAGATACCAGACCCAAGCGGTCCGGAAGTATTTTCAAGCCCCGGCAATTTCTCGCGTTCCGGATGACCCTGAAGCCTAGAGCCAAATTTGCGAAGCGTCGAAAGTTCTTTGAGCGGGAAATATCCTGCATGAGCCATGGTGGCGTATCTGACAGGCACGATGTGACCGTTAGAAAGAAAGAGTCTGTCGCGCTCGGCCCAATCAGGCTTCTTCGGGTCGTGGTTCAAAATATGAAAATAAAACGCCGTGAAAACGTCCGTCATATCAAGCGGGCCCGCCGTGTGTCCCGATCCAGCGTCCTCAAGCATGTCGATGATACTTTGGCGAATTTCATTGGCCTTGATCAACAACTTTTTTTCTTTTAAAGGGTTTAGGTTAGACATATTATTTCTTTTTTCTACTCAAAACATAAACTAGACAAAGAATTAAAGCGGCCCCGACAAACAATAATGTATACCCCAGTACCGCGGATTCACAAAATGAATTAGTGTCACAGTTCTTAATGTTTCGATTGAAATAAATATATCCGGTGATGCCAAAGAACAAAGCGATGACCAGTAAGACGAAATTAGGTATTTTTATTTTTCTTAATTTATCCATCTGAAATTCTTTTTAAGTCCTGTATCGCGACTTCTGGAGCGTTGGCGCCGAAGATTGTCGAGCCAGAGACGAGGCGTGTTGCACCAGCGTCCGTAAGTTCGCGTACGGTTTCGAGATTTACTCCCCCATCAACACTAATTATAGCATCGGGTTTCATTTCACGAACGTGTCGCGCCTGATCGAGAACGCGTGGATCAAAAGGCTGTCCCTGGAAACCAATATTTTCAATTCCCATGAGCTGGACGAAACTGGCTTTGGCAATTATATCCGCCCAATCGACCAGATTATCTGTCGTTAGAAATGCAATTCCCCACTCGACTCCCAATCTTTCAATTTCCTCCAAGAAGATTTCTTTATTATCAATTGAGTTCGCATGAATGATGATCCGACTCGCGCCAAGCTTCACGTATTTTTTCAAATCCATCTCCGGCGCGCGAACCATGAGATCAAATTCGTATTTTACCTTTTCGGAAAATGGCAATCGGATTTCCATTTCCATAAGTTCACGAACACTTTGCTTGTCCTTATCAAAAAACGGCCATGTTTTGGCTTCAACAAATTCTCCATCCATGAGATCAAGTTGTACACAATCAACAAAATCTTTCACACGCTCTACGTGTTCAGTAATATCTGCAAAACTCTTCGGCATAATTGCCGGGATGATTTCCATGGATCCATTTTAGCATGGATCAGTACGTAGTACGTAGGAAGTAGTACGTAATGGTTTAGTCGTTTCCTACGCACTACGTACTACTTCCTACTTACTCATCACCGTCCTTGATCAGCCAAACTATTGGACTCTAAACGATCCAAGAAAACGAGCTGGGCTTCTTTGAAATGTTCTGGATTGCCTCGCCAGGCCACCAATGCATCATTTTGGAGCGCTCTTGAATATGAAAAAGCGACTTGCCAAGGTAATGGCTCAAGCTTGGCAATTTCTCGCAAGTTATTCGTCGCCTCGTCCGGAGTTTGTCCACCAGAGAGGAATACTACGCCGGCTACATCTCGTGGTACGCAAGTTTTCAAAACCTCGGTCGTAAATTTGGCCACCGTTTTAGCATCGGCTCGTATCGGTGCTTTGTTGCCCGAGATAACCATGCTCGTTTTTAAAATCAAGCCTTTTTGATTGACGAAGTGTTTCGACAATTCTTCAAACAACACTTTTAAAACTTTTTCAGTTACGGCTTTTGATTTTTCGATCGTGTGCTCGCCGTCAAGCAAAACTTCTGGTTCTACCATAGGTACGATTCCTTCGTCCTGGCAAATTTTTGCATAACGAGCCAAGATTTCGCAATTTTGTCTGATCGCAATATCTGTCGGAATTCCGGAACCGATTTTAAAAGCCGCGCGCCATTTAGCAAAAGAGGCGCCCATGTCTTTATACTCCTGGAGTCGGCCAGGCAAGCCATCGAGACCCTGAGTTACCGTTTCTTCGGACGAACCGGGTAGTTCTACGAGTCCTTGATCGACCTTGATCCCAACCAAAATCCCCTTTTTCTCCAAATATTTTGTAAACGGAATTCCTTTTTTGGTGGACTGGCGAATTGTCTCGTCAAAAAGAATTACGCCGGTAATAAAATGCTCCAGATCGGGTGTCGTCAAAAGCAATTCACGCCACGTTCGGCGCGCTTCTTCGGTCTCTGGAATTCCAAGCGCAGAAAATCTGGCGTTGCATGTATGCGTAGACTCATCCGCGGCGAGAATTCCCTTTTTCGGTTCGACAAGTCTGTTTGCGATTGTGTGAAGACGTTGAATATCCATAAAATTAGTTGTTAGTTATTAGTTTTTAGTTGTTAGCTAATTATCGAGCTTTAAAATTCGTCTCTTGTGGCGTTCGTCACCGGAAAATTTTGTCTCGAGGAACAAATCAACGGCATGTTTAGCCTCGGCTTCGGAAATAAATCGAGCGCCGAGCGAAAGAATATTTGCATCGTTGTGTTCGCGCGCGAGTTTGATGATTTCTTCTGGTCCGCCATAGTACACCGCGGCACGAACGCCAAAAAGTCTATTGGCTTCGATTGCTTCGCCCGTACCCGTTCCACCAAGCACGATTCCAAAATCAGCGTCGCCGTCAGTAATAGCTTCAGCCACCAAAGAAACAAAATCTGGATAATCGTCCGTGGCATCAAAATGATCTGGGCCTTTGTCGGTAACGACGTGCCCCATCAATTCCAAATGACTAACCAAGACTTTCTTTAGCTCGAAACCCGCATGATCTGATGCGATATAAATCTTCATGATGTAATTTTAACACATTTATCATAATGGTATAATTATTAATATGGAAAAACCTAAAAAACCCGGGCAAAATATAGAGCATAATAAAGAACAAATCCGAAGGTTGATTGAAATACTTGCAGACAAAGAAGAAATGAGTCCCGACCATATCGAGTCTGATATCATGACCTTTGCTGTAGTCGAAGGAAATGAAGACTTTGCAAATCCTGAATACTTCGAAGAGTTGGCCGAAAGATTAAAAATTTCCCTAAAAGAAATATTGAACTATGCAGAACAAAGCTGGAAAGAAAACAATCAAGATTAGATTATTTTCTTCTTCTTAGAATCAATCTGTCCAAAACAAGCGTAAGTAAAATCCACCACCAACTAAAACCAATAAAGCCGAGAAGTTTTAAAATTATAAATAATACTGTAAACATATTATTTTTGTGAGACTTTTAATACGTGCTCCACAAGCGTCGCCGTGTATCCCATTTCATTATCGTACCAAGCCATGACTTTAACAAGATTGCCGTCAACGACGCGCGTCATCTCTAGGTCGACAATCGACGGAATTGTCACGCCAATGATATCCGAAGAAACAATCGGTTCATCCGTCGCCGTCAGAAGTCCGCGCCATCTATCGCTATTTGCCGCATCAATCAAAATTTTATTTACTTCTTCAACCGTTGTCGACTTTTTGGAAATAAAAGTTATATCGACTAGCGACCCGACCGGCACTGGCACGCGAATCGAGATGCCGTCAAATTTACCCGTAAGCGCGGGGAAAGCTTTGGTCACAGCGATAGCAGCGCCGGTTGAACTTGGGACAATGTTTTCGGCAGCAGCACGGCCTTCTCGTAAATCCTTTTTCGACGGTCCATCGACAAGTGATTGCGAAGCAGTGTAGCCATGCACGGTGTTTAGAATAGCTTTTTCAATTCCCAAAGATTCGTGAAGAACAGCGATAAGAGGCGACGAGGCGTTGGTCGTACAGGACGCGTTTGAAGTGATGTCGCAGGTTCCAAACTTATCTTCGTTTACGCCGAGCAAGATTGTCGACGTTACAGTTGCACCAGCTTCATCCTTGGCTGGCGCAGAGATAACGACATGTTTGGCGCCCTGATCTAAATGAAATTTCGCTTTTTCGTATGAAGTAAAAAGTCCGGTTGATTCGACAACGACATCTATTTGCAAATCTTTCCACGGAAGTCCTGACGGATCTTTGGAAGAAACAAACTTTGTTTCAAGTTTTTTCGCTCCATTTGTGACAACCAAATTGCCATTCGTAAAATCAACGGTGAATGGCGCGCGACCATAAACCGTGTCGTATTTGAGAAGATACGCCAAGGATTCAATCGTACCAAGATCGTTAATAGCGACGACCTCAATATCATCTCGCTCCCAGGCGAGTTTATAAAACGCACGACCAATGCGTCCAAAACCGTTTATTGCGACTCTAACTTTAGAATTAGACATGCCTCCATTTTACCAAATTCAGAGAAATTTTTATTATAAATAATAACGTTTTCCCCATGTTCGAGGTTCAACCTCGATACTTAAGGGTTAAAATAGATGCATGTTACGAAAAGATCCGTTCCTAACTGGTTACGTCTATCACGTATACAATCGCGGTGTGAATAAGATGGATATTTTCAAAAACCCATCTGATTATTCCCGATTCATGTTTACGTTGGATAAATTTAATTCAAAAGATATCAAAAGAAACACGCGGAGAAATTTTGAGAACCATTCAAAAAACAATATTCGCGCTTCGAAAGAAGAAAAGGAACCTTTAGTTAAAATTATTGATCACTGCTTGATGCCAAATCATTACCATCTTTTGATCGAGCAACTCGTCGACGGCGGGATTTCAAAATTCCTACAAAAAACAATTACAGGATACACGATGTATTTTAATCTTAGGCACCAAAGGTCGGGCGTGTTGTTTCAAGGGCGCACAAAATCAAAACTAGTCGACACTGATGAATACCGAATGTGGCTCAAAGATTATTTCGCGCTCAATCCACTCGATCTGTGCGAACCAAATTGGAAAGAGCGTGGAGTTAAAGACAAAAAGAAGGCGATTAAATTCCTACAAAATTATAAATGGCGAAGTGAATATGATTATTCGACAAAAGATATAAGTGATTTAATCGACCAAGTATCGAGGTTCAACCTCGATACTTAGAGTTTTTGGTCGTCATGAAAAACAACTGTGGAAAAGCAAAGCGCCCCGGTGGTCCGGGGCGCTGGCTTCAAGTGGTCTTGCTTCACTTTCAATGGGATCGTCGACCGATGGTCAGCCTGGTAGAACTTCGATCGATTAGTTCGTCTTTCCCGTCATGCGTAACGACGAGTGCATCACCCGAGTACGTAATGATGATAGAAGTCCCGTGACGACCTTTCTTTTTTATCGTCAAGAAGGTCTCCGATCGAGTTACTCGGAAGTCCTTGTCGTCAAGGACAACTCCCGTAGCATCTGTTGCCATGAATTTTGATTTTGGTGACTTGTGCTTTTGTCGAATCTTTTATAGCATTTTGTTGCTATCTTGTCAATAGTTCAGTAAGTATCTTTAAAGCTAGTTGCGGATTCGCGCTTCCCTTTGATTCCTTCATGAACTGCCCCACGAGGAACTGGATGGATTTTTCTTTGCCGGCTTTGTATTCGGCGACGACGGTTGGATTGGCGGAAATGACGGCTTCGGCAATGGTTTTGAGTTTGCTTTCATCAAATTCCTGGATAAGACCGTGTTCTTTGGCAAAGTTTTCTGGATCAATATCCGCTTTCACAATTTCCAGAATTAAATCTTTGGCCGCGCGAGAGTTAATCTTGTTTTCTTCAAGCATCTTCATAATCTTGCCGAAACTTTTTGGATTTGGAAACTTGAAATTCATATCAGCTGACCGTAAACCTACCAAGTCTGAAAGAATGTAATTTGTGGTCTTTACGATTAGAGGTCCGACCTCTAATCGAGTTACGTCCTCAAAGAATTTTAGAAGCTCGAAATCCCCGACAAGTATTTCAACATCTTCAGTTTTGATACCAAGCGATTTTAGACGCTCGCGCTTCTGCCATGGAAGTTCTGGAAGCTCGGATTTCATCTTTTCCAAATCAAAAACTTCGTGTACATGCATTTTCGGCAAATCCGGTTCTGGGAAATAGCGATAGTCTTCGGAGTTTTCTTTTGAACGCTGAGAGAATGTTATTTGTTTGTTTTCATCCCAGCCACGAGTTTCCTGAACAATTTCACTCCCCTTGCCCGCTTCAAGCAATGCAATATGTCGATCGATTTCAAATTTAGCTGCTTTCTCGACAGCTTTAAACGAGTTTATATTTTTCACCTCCACCTTTGTACCGAATTTGTCGGTGTCGGAAACAGAAAGGTTTAGCTCCACGCGCATTTCGCCTTTTTCCATGTTGGCGTCAGATACTCCAAGCGTCCGAAGAAGTAGTTGTAATTCACGTCCAAAATTTCCAGCCTGTTCGGCGCTGTGAATGACTGGTTCGGTCACGAGTTCCATCAAGGGCACTCCGGCGCGATTGAAATCTATGAGCGAAGTATTGTCGCCATGTTTGTTGTTCGCGGTGTCTTCTTCGAGATGGATTCTGGTAATTTTGACGCCATTTAATTCCCCGCCCGAAACAATCGGATATTTGTATTGAGAAATTTGATAGCCTTTTGGAATGTCGGGATAGAAATAATTTTTCCTGTCCCATTCGGTGAAGTTCGCGATGTTGCCGTTTATAGCCAGGCCAACATTGATCACATTCTCAATCGCTTGATTGTTCAAGACAGGCAAAGTTCCCGGATGTGCCATGCACACTGGGCAAATGTTGGTATTTGGCTTTTCCTCATCAGGATCGTTCTTGCACCCGCAAAACATCTTGGAAGCGGTTTTCAGCTCTGCGTGCACTTCGAGACCGATGGTAACTCTATACTTGGATTCCATAGCAGAAAGTATACCAAAATAAGGAAATTTCTAAGTTATTGACAAATAATAAATTTAGGATACTATCAGAAAAAACAAACGAACATGCCTCTAAAGAGAAACAGGAGCCGAGAAATTGGCTATGCCGTACTGAAGGAACTACTCCTCGCAGGTGTAATAAAAAAGGCCCATGTTTTAGACGCACTAGAAAATCTCAAGAAACTAGGCATCCTGAAAGGATTAGGCGAGGACATGATGTTTATGAACAGGCTCGAGCACACATCATCTCCGAGATGGCAAAGACATAGAAGCGAAACCCTGAACAAGCATACGAATAATGGCCCAAAACGAAAGTGAGGGCCATTTTCTTTTATTTTCTTAAAATCTTCACCAATTCATCCCCCACTTTTTTTACTGACTCGTCGTCAAATGCTGACATGGTAAGTACTGTTTTGTTTAGTCCCTCGAATTCTTTTTTTGTTTTCGCCACAGTTTCGGTGTCTACGACATCAGTTTTGGTGAGAATTATGACTTCGTCTTTCTTCGCGAGATCCGCGTCGTAATTTTCGAGTTCTTTGCGAATATTTTTGTACGCTTTCATCAAGTCTTCCTGCTCAAAAGATACGAGATGTGCCAACATTTTCGTGCGCTTGATGTGCTTAAGGAATTTTACACCCAAGCCCTTGCCTTCACTTGCGCCCTCGATAATTCCTGGGATATCGGCAATGACAAATTCTTGGAGAGTTCCAAGATGCGGATCAAGCGTGGTGAAAGCATACGCGCCAATTTTTGATTTAGAATTTGTGACCGCGTTTATGAGCGTTGATTTACCAGCGTTTGGATAACCGACAAGCCCAAGGTCGGCAAAGAGTCGGAGCTCGACGAGCAAATTTGCCGTCTCGCCCGGCTTGCCTGGAGTCGATTCATATGGGGTTGTGTTTACTGATGATTTGAAATGCTCGTTTCCAAGTCCGCCCTTGCCGCCCTTCAAAATTTGAATTTTCTGACCTTCTTCGAGAAGTTCATAAACCTCGCCGTTGTCGAGATTGGTCACAACCGATCCAACCGGAAGTTTGATAAACATGTCTTCGCCATCTTCGCCTTTCATTTTTTTCTTGGCACCGTGTTCACCGTTTGGAGCGATGAATCGCGTATCGTGTGTGTAACTTGCCAAAAGTCCAGAGTCTTTGACTCCTTCTATATAGACATCGGCCCCGCGACCACCGTCACCGCCGGCTGGTCCACCACGATCTTCAAATTTATCCTGACGCCAACGAACAACCCCGTCTCCACCAGTTCCAGCGCGCGCGTAAATTTTTAGTTCGTCGACAAATGCCATTTTGATTAGTGCGTAGTACGTAGAAAGTAGTAAGTAGAAACGGACGGCACAAAGAAAGATTAGCTGTTTAGGGCTTTTTTAGCAAGTTTGATCGCGCCTTCGCGAGTTTTGGCTCCAGCTAGAAATCTCTTTGGATGTGCGAACAAAGCGTCGGCGACGCCGGTTATTTGAGCGAATTTTTCGTCTCTTTCTCCAGCCCAAGATTCCGGTAGAGGTTTACGCGGTTTGAACATTTCTTCTTCGATCGCTTGAACATGCCAATTACCTATGTGGCTCGGATAAACAACATAGACAGTATCAAGTTTGTCTTTCAAAACTTTCTGCCAAGACCAATGCCCCTCGAGAACGATGACGCCTTTGTCGCGAGCTTTTTCATATGCTTCTTCGACGTAGACTTGGCCCTCGAGTTTGTCGGTGATTCTCTCTATCAATCGAAGAAGAATTATTTTTGCCGCCCCCACCATTTTCAAAAAGTTCTTGTCGTTGGCCGTAGCATCTTCTTTCCAAGTTGTATTGAAGAAAGAAACGACATTTGAAATTTCAACCGGCAAAATATCAAGATCGAGTTCACGATAAATTCGGTGACCATTGTCGTGCGCATCGATTGACGTCACGAATTTCTCATCAATTTCGGCCCAAATCGAATCAGACAAAACAATTTCTCGGCCGAAATGTTTCCAGACAAGACCAAACGCGGCATACGGCACGCCGTTTTCACGATTTCCCGCGCCACCACGCTGATGATGATCAAAAATATTTTTCTCTGGGCTGTATTCCCCGCCGACGTCAAAGACGAAGTCTCCGCGAGCAAAATCAGCTTCGTTTCTCGAACGAATTACTTTGTATCCTATATTTTTCTTTTCCAAAAATATTTCCAAAGTCGCGCAAGCGAAAACATCGTCGGCGTGAAATGCTCCGTTGTGAGTTACTAAAATTTTACGTCGCTTGAAAATATTAATCACGTTTTTTGAATACTCGGTCAAACAACCAGTTAAGTACAGAAACTACTAATGATCCGAGAAGTGCCGCAGTAAATGTGTCGACAGCCATGCCCGGTACGAGTCCAGAAACGAACCAGAAGAACAGCGCGTTTAAGATGAGAAGGAATAGTCCAAGTGTGATGATGGTAATCGGGAGCGTCAAAATCTTCACGATCGGTTTGATGATGACCTGAATGATCGTAAGCGCCACACCAGCAATGAGAGCTGTGGTAATGGCGTCAACATGAATTCCGGCAATCAAATAATCCGCGGCCAAGACCGCGAGCACCATAAATATAAATCTAAAAAATAGTCTCATGTTGTTTAAGTATAAAGTATTAAGTATTAAGCAAACAGTGCGTCGACTACATTTTTAACATCTCCACCATCAGCTTTGCCTTTCAAGTCTTTCATGAGCGCACCAACTAGCATACCTTTCTTTGAAGCATCGGTTACGCCCATTTCTTCCTTCTTGGCAACAGCTAATTTTTGAATTTCTTCGACTGACATCATAACAGGCAGAAATTCTTGGAGGATTGCAAGTTCTTTTTCTTCGTTTTCGGCCAAATCATCTCGACCACCGGCGCGAAATTGATTGATCGATTCTTTGCGCTGTTTGGCGAGTCTTGTTATGACCGTAATCGCATCTTCGTCCGGAAGAGGTTCTTGGGGCGTACGTTTGGTCGCCACGAGCTCGTTCGTAAATGCGCTCGAAAGTCCGCGCATGACGAGAAGCCTGATTTCATCTTTGGCTTTCATGGCCGTCTTTATTTCTTCTTTGATTTTTTCTTGGATTGTCATTTTATTTTGAAGATTTTGATTTCTTATTTTCTAAATTCCAAACTCTGGCTGATAAATTATCGAATTCGAATCTCGTGGGAAATTTTTCATTCAAATTTAAAATATCATTACTAATCTTTTTCTGACCATTTTCAATATTATTCAATCGTCCTTCGACTTTATCAATCCGTTTTTCCACGCTCGAAAAACTATTCTGCGTCATAATTGCAAGTCTTTCAATCTCTTCTTCAATTTTGTTATTTAAACTTTTGCCTAAAACATTAATCTTTTTTGTCTGACCAGAAAAACCCGCTTTCATCTCCTGAGATAAAGTGCTAATCGACGAAGCTAAATCCTCAATGGTCATTTTCTTTTTGGATTTTTTGACAGGCTTTTTCATGACGAAATTTTATCATATCTGCTATACTTTCACCATGTCCAAAAAGTTAATTTTTCTCGATACCGAAACGACCGGCAACATGCCGTCTGACCGGCTTTGCCAAATTGCTTACAAAACTGACGACGAAACTGTCTCGGAGATGTATAAACCGCCCGTGCCGATTACTATCGAATCCATGGCCGTGCATCACATCACTGAGAAAATGGTTGCCGACAAGCCGGCCTTCGTTGATAGTCCTGAATTTGCCAAACTCAAAGAACTCTTTGAAACCGACATCATCTTCGTCGCCCACAACGCCAAGTTCGACGTCTTGATGCTCGAAAAAGAAGGTTTGAAACCAAAATTCGTCATCGACACTTATCGCGTCGCGAGACACTTGGATCCGGATGGCAAAATCCCGTCATACCGCCTGCAATATTTGCGCTATCTTTTGGGAATTGAAATCGAAGCAACGGCTCATGACGCGCTTGGCGATGTGCTCGTCCTAGAAAAACTTTTTGAAAGACTTCTGAAGAAAATAATGGAGGCCGAAAATCTATCTCGTGACACGGCAATTGACCAGATGATTGATATCTCGAGTCATCCGGTGCTTTTTAAATTCATGAACTTTGGGAAATACAAAAATTCGAGTCTCGAAGAAATCGCCAAAAAAGATCCAGCCTATCTACGTTGGCTACTCGAACAAAAACGTCAAAATCCCGAAGAAGAGGAAGACTGGATTTATACCCTTGAACATTTCCTGAATTTGTAGTATAGTTTTTCACAAACTCACCACCATGGCACAAAAAACCTGGACTCAGACGTTCTATTGGTTCGTTCGCCTCTACCTGTCTGTTCTGGCCCCAGTGCACATCGGCATTGCGGTGCCGAAGGATATCGCGGCCTCTAACGGTTTCCACTGGTCGCTTGTCCCACTGGGTGTCGCCCTTTGGCTGTTGTCTGGGTGGCTCTTGCTCCCCAGGCACACCAAATTCGTTGGGCAATTGCTCTATGAGTTCTGGCTGTTGGCCATATGTGCAACCGAACAAGAACCCACTGAAACATGAGGAGAATACTGGGCAACATCAGTGATTACACGTTCTTTCTTTTGATCCTTGTTGTGGCATTTGTCATCACCTGGCTGGTCCAGTTTACGGACTTCGTCAGGGGTGAAAAAACGCCTCCCCAAGGATACCTCTGAAGGACTTCGGTCCAGAAGACTGGCCCCCGCAATGGGGGCTTTGTCGTTTGTGGTAAAATTATATCCATGAATCAATGGATATTTCTCATAATTGGACTTTTGGGCGGAATTGTCATCTTTTCTTTTTTGCGTAGAAAAAACTCTTCGGTAGATAATTCTATGCCCATGTTTAAAATGCTCGCCGACGAGATGAAGGACATGCGTCGTACGCTCGACGAACGTATGCATCAATCAAACGAGAATTTAAAATATCAATCGAGCGAATCACAAAAACTCATCCGCGAAATTACCCGCGAGATTACCGAAGTCAAAGAAACCGGTAAACAGGTCATGGGCTTCACCGAGCAACTCGAAGAACTTCAAAATATTTTGAAAAATCCCAAAAGTCGCGGTGTGCTTGGCGAGTATTATCTCGAAACCCTCTTGAAAAACACCTTGCCTCCAGGAAGTTACCAGATGCAATATCCTTTTGCTAACGGAGAAATTGTCGACGCGACCGTGTTTATCAAAGACAAAATAATCCCGATTGACTCCAAATTCTCTCTGGAAAATTACAATAAACTTGCCGAGGCAGAAAACCCAAGCGAAAAAGATCGCCTAGAAAAACTTTTCATAAACGATCTGAAAAATAGAATTCTCGAGACGAGTAAATACATCAGACCCGAGGAAGGAACGATGGACTTCGCTTTTATGTTTATCCCTCACGAGGCGATTTATTATGATCTTCTAGTAAATAAAATCGGTGCTGTAACCGAAGACACCGAAAACTTGATCCAGCGCGCGGCAAGTAAATACAAAGTCATCATCGTATCGCCGACATCTTTCCTAGCCTATCTCCAAACTGTTTTGCAGGGACTAAAAGCAATGCAAATCGAAGAGAGAGCAAGCGAAATCCAAAAACGTGTTGGCGAACTTGGTAAACATCTTGAAACTTTTTACGAATATCACGACAAGCTCGGTAAAAATTTGGGAACGGTGGTCAACCAATACAATCTCTCGAACAAAGAATTCAAGAAAATTGACAAGGACGTGATGCGAATTTCTGGTGAGTCAATGAAAATTGAAATGCTCGAGATCGAAAAACCCGCTGAGACGGAGCAAGCCTAGCCCGCCGGGGCTTTTGAGAATCCGAGGACATAGCGAAGCGATCCCGCAGGATTTGAAAAAGCCCCGGCGGGCGGAGCTTTTTCAAGCGATTATTTTACGAAGCGCTACCTTACTACACTCGTCACATCGAGCTTGTACCATTCTTTCCAGCCCGTTTCTTCTGCGCCCTTCTTTTCGTTCATCTTTACGATAATTGTTTCATTTTCTTGGAGAACGACAAAATCTCTTTTTACTTCCCCACCATCACACACGGCGTATGCAATAGGAATTCCAGCCTCGACAGAAGTGTCGATGAAATTTGATTCAACACAAGTTCCTGGGTGAATTCCAAGTTTATATGGCGAACCAAAAGCAATAGCATTTCCATTTCGAGTAAAATCAGCAAATTCCATCTTCAACCATGTTTGATTTGTACCAGCGACTTCTGGACTAGTCGTGTCGAAAGTCCATTTTATGCCAGTGAATTCATATTTGTAATCACCTGACACGACCGGCTCTACCACGCGAAGCGCTCCGTTGTTTGTCTCCAATGTTTCGTCAGGATTTTGATCTTTTGTGTTTTCTTTTTTACCACCAACAAAAATTACCAAAAGCACAACGAGAAGCACAACCACTGCTCCAATCACCTTGTTAGTAAAATTTCCCATCTTCATAATTTCTTTATTAACATCAATAATACCCTCAGTCTACCACGGTGGGAAATTCTCACAAAATCTTGCAATATTACATAATTTATGTCGTTGTGACTCCACGGGGAATCGAACCCCGATTAGCGGATTGAGAACCCGCTGTCCTAACCGTTAGACGATGGAGCCAGAAACTTCGTCATTCTACTACGGTATTTAGAATTAGGCAAAATTTAATTTTTAAATAAAGCCGGGAATATTTTAAACGTTCGAAGCCCCGCGTCAAACGCGGGGCTTCGAACGTTTTAATACGAAAATTTCCTTTTGACAAAAAGATTACCCGCCTTGCGGCGGGCGATCCCTCTTTTCGTACTTTTGTCCTCCTCTACCGGAAATACCGGTGACTGCGTGGACTATTCGCACAATTTCCTTTAGGGCCGCTTGTTTGGCCTCTTTGCGTGAACGCTTGATGGCTTTATGCACAGCTTCCGTGTTTTGGATGATTCTAGCACCAAACCCCCAACAAAACCAGTTTAGACAAAACTACAGTCCCTTTGCCTCCTTTGGATATGGTGGGTACATATCTTTGTCGATAGTTCGGCTGAAGCATGTTTTACCAATCTCATGATCCCAAGATTCATTCATTCCTCCACCTGGATACGGATAAGACGACACAGCAACGTCCTCACGATACATTGGCATCACTCCCCCGCCGTTTGAGTATTCTTGCCAACCTTTTGGCATAGTTGCTGTAAATGTGGCGCAGAGTTCAAATGTCATATCGGCTGTCTTTTTGTATTCGTAGACAAAACCTTTTTCAAATTCTGGATCAACCGGCATCATAAATCCCGAAAGCGGATTTGAAAGTTCTTTTAATTCTGTCGGTAATTTTTCTTTCTGTTGCCAGAAGTTTATGACTTGCCATTGGATTGATTGCAAATCCTGCACACGACGTTCATCGAGTCGCCACGCGCGCTGTTCGTTTGGCGTGCCAATAACCGTGAAGCTCCAGACGATAAGCGCGAGCACGAGAATAGAAGATTTGATTGCCGCCCAAAGCCCCATTTGAAATCCCCAAATTTTCGTCCAGCCTCGAAGTTCCCAAATATAGTAAAGCCCGACGTACGCCGCGACCACAAGCGTAATAGCGACTTTCAAAATAAATCGAGTCGTAATTTCACCGGCGACAAAATATCGAACCAAAGTAACCAAATCGACGACAACTACAATCCCTGACAAAAACGTGATGAGATAAAGCATCCATTTTTTGATTGCGCCGTCAGTTGCACCAAGCTCGCTACGTGTCGCCTTCTTCCAGAAATAAGAAATAACTAGGAAGGCTGGGAAAATGATAATGAGTGTAGCCAGCGCCGAACGAGCTGCTTCGAAACTATAGGTATCGTACCCGTATTGATAGACGGAATTGAGTGCGTCTGGGAATTGTTTGTTCAAAGTTTCAAAGACAAGGTTTAAGAAAGCGGTGACGCTTGCGATAAGCGCGACGACAACTCCGAGTGACAGAAAGAAAAACTTCGGTGTTAGTTTGTGATTCATAAATTTTACTTTTAATAATAATTATAAACTAAACATTTTTTCTATTCTTTCAGCTACTTTATTTTTGCCCGCAGCCTTTAACTGTTCAACCAAAACACTCTTATTCGGAATTTTCGTATCGAATTCCTTTCGAAGGTCAGCAAATTTATTCTGTAATTCATCGTGAATTTTTCTGTTATCGCTGACATGCTGTCCCATTTCAGCAAATGAATCAAATCCTCCAAAAGAATCCGTGAATTCATTTCTTGCATCTACAGCTTCAAACAAGGCCGTCGCTAAAGCAAGTTGATCTTCGAACGACATTTCTGCCCCTCCTTTATTTTCCATTAGATTTTCTTTCATACAGACTTAATTATACCGCAAAAACCCAAAATAAGAATACGGAATTTGTCGGTCAAATAATAGTGGTATAGGTTCGACCTCCGGTCATTTATCTATCCGGTGGTACTTCGTAGTAGTTAATGAGGAACTTGGTTATGTCAAAAAATGGCTCCAGAAGCGTCTCTCCGGCATAGCGCACACCCTGGGGCGCGGTAATAGACAGAAATACAAGAAATTGCGGATTGTAGGCCGGGAAATAACCGACAAATGAGTGAAGATTTCTGTCTTCGAAGTATCCGCCGTTTCGAGGATCCGGAATCTGGGCCGTACCAGTCTTGCCCGCGATTGAATAATGATCCATCTTATATTTTCCGTTTCCATAAACCTGATCTACACTATGAACCAGCATTTTGGAAATTGCCCTACTGGTCTCGTCTTTTAGGACTTTTGGTTGATCAAGTTTGTTGTATGAGATAATTTTGTCTTCACCAGTAGAATAATCTATTTTTTTCACGACATGGGGCGATACGAGATATCCATTGTTACCAAGCGACGACCAAGCACGCACGAGTGTCATCGGCGAAAACGATATTCCCTGTCCGAACGAAATGTTGGCGTTTTCGACATCTCTTCCAGAAATCAAATTACCGACCAGACCTTTGGCTTCGTTTGGTAAATCAATTCCTGTTTTTTCTCCAAGACCATAATCGAGCATGTATTTTTTGAAATTTGCTTTGCCAATTTTTTGCTCGACAAACACCATTCCCGTGTTTAAGGAATCCGACAAAACTCTCTGCAAATCTATTTGACCACGAGCCTTTTTATCAAAGTTATAAATAGTTCTGTCACCCACCACCACCGAACCCTTGTCATTGAAAGGAGTACTTTCACTAATAACGCCGGTATCTATACCGACTGCCATCACGAGTGGCTTCACCACCGAACCGAACTCATAAATATTTTCAACAAGAGAATTTTTATACACTGTTGAATCCGAAACATTTGCGAAGTCGTTCAAATCAAAATTCGGGATATTTGCCATCGCATATATCGCACCGGTCTGTGGGTCGAGGATTATGCCACCCGCGTACGTAGGACGATATTTTTCTTTGATTCCCTTGAGGGAATTTTCAAGATAGTTTTGGACGGTTGGCTCAATTGTTGTAACGATGTCTCCACTTCTGTCTTCGTTTTTTGCCGAAAGTGCGACTTTTATATCTGAGAATATTTCTGCAAAAATATTTACGTATAGATTTTCTTCTTTTTTTGTGAGTGTCGAATTGTAAAATTTTTCCAAACCGTACTGTCCGGACAAAGTATCCCCCGAACCAAAACCAAGGAATCCAATGGTTTGCGCAGCCATACTTGTGCCAGGATAAAAACGCCATTTTTGTTTGTACAGATAAACTCCCGACAATTTTAGGGCAACTATTTTATCCGCGGTTTCTTTGTTTATTTTGTGGGCAATTTCCTCGTATGGATCGTTTTGCTTTTGGGCCTTATTTAGAAAAGATTTTTGATCAAGATCAAGATAAGAAGATAATTTTTCGTATGTTTCTTCGGCATTTTTTATTTGGGTCGGATTTACCGCCAAAAAATACCCGGTGTTTATCGTTCCGGCAGATATTTTTGTACCGTCACGTTTTTCAAACATGATATTTCCCCGATCGAAGACGTCGGCGGATTTCTTGTAAGAATTGTCAGCCAATTCCAAATATTCCTCTGATTTAAATACCTGCAATGAAAAAAGTCGATATATGACAAGTATACCGATCAAAATCGTAAAAAAAGATATTATTCGTATTCTAAATAAAAATGTCTTTTTCGAATCCATTAGCGCAGATTAGCGTAGAGTAAGCTCACCACTTCCGGCAATGTACTGAGTTTTTACGGCGTCCACAAACCCGAGCTCGTAAGCTTTTTCGATGGAGATTGTATCATTTAGAGAGAGTGTTTCCAATTCGAGTTGCGAAATTTCCGCAGACAACTGTCTAATCTGCGTACCGATGTTTTTCTCCGCCACCAATTTAAAAACGGTCTGGCCGATAAAGAACAAATAGAATAAAAGAGCGGTTCCAGCAAAAAACGCCAAAATATAAAACGTCCTGTTTGAACTAATCTGTGCTGTATTTACTTTTGAATATTCTTTGTTCATATTTTTTTTATTACTCTTAACTTTGCGCTTCTCGACCGGGGGTTTTCTCTGATTTCTTCTGAGGTTGGGGTTATGGGTTTTTTGTTTATTAATTCTCCGATTCCCTCTTTATCCCTATCTCGAAAAAAATTTTTGACGATTCGATCTTCGAGACTATGGAACGAAATCACTGCCATCCGACCGTCACTCGCCAAAACATCGAAACCTTTTTCTAGAACTGTTTTCAAATTTCCAAGTTCGTCGTTTACCGCTATTCGCAACGCTTGGAAAGTTTTTGTCGCAGGATGAATCTTTCCATTTTTATAAAAAGCCGGAACAGCGTTTGAAATTATATTTACCAAGTCTGTCGTGGTCTTGATCGGTGATTTCTCTCGAGCTAGGACAATGTCGCGCGCAATTCTACGAGCAAAACGCTCTTCGCCATACGCATAGATAACGTTTGCAATGTCTTCTTCGTCCCAGGAATTAACAATGTCCGAAGCATCAAATTCCGTGGGCGAGATGTCTTTTTTTAGGGTCATCTTCAGAGGTTCGTCACGCAAAAAACTAATTCCCCTGTTAGAAAATTCAAGCTGGTCAGAACTATAACCAAGATCTAGTAATATTCCATCGACTTTCTTGTCTGCCAGAACACGATCAAGGTTTTTGAAATTTTCTTGGAAAAAAGAAATATTGTTCTCAAAATTTTTAAATCTTTCTTTGCCTCTTTCAATTGCGTCGGAATCCAAATCAAAAGCGATGACGGAAATATTTTTTCCAAACCGATCAAAGACTTCCGCGGTGTGTCCTCCACCGCCAAAAGTTCCATCGACAAACAAACCACCGGGTTTTAGGTTTAGTGCGTCGATTGATTCTTTTAAAAGTACTGTTTTGTGCATATCGGTCTTTAAATTACGCCGGCTCCGCCTAATTTTTCGGCGAGCTGGTCGGCCTGCTCAGCAACGCGTTTTTTGTAATCAGTCCAAGCCTTGTCGTTCCAAATTTCTAAACGATTCTGGACACCGACAAGTGCGGCTTTGGTCTTGAGGTTTGCACGGTCTTTTAGAAAATCCGGTAGAAGTATGCGTCCGATTGAGTCGACAGAAACTTCGGTCGCGCCACCAAACATAAAACGATTAAAACTTCGGTTGTCGGCTGAAAGCATGGAAAAGTTGCCGAGCTTTTCAGAAATTTTCGTCCATTCTTTTTTGGTAAAGACGAAAAGACAGTTGTCGAGTCCTGGCGTAATAACAAGAGCGTTACCCATCTCTTTACGAAATTTCGCCGGAAGAGAGATGCGATTTTTCTCATCAATTGTGTGTGTAAATTCGCCGATTAACATAAAAAGTTCTGGTGAGAAATCTATACCCATGCACCAAGTTTTAATAATCTTTTTTGATTAGTTTTTTTAATCAAAAACTCGGTGCGTGGGCATACCACTTTTTCCCACCTAGACTAAATTATACACCACTTCATCCCACTCTAAAAACCTGATTCCCACTCTGTTTTGGGGATAACTCCGAGAGCGTTTGACATAATTTTTAGGAATTGTATTATGTAGAAAACCGCACCGCCATGACTAAAAAGCTTCTTTTTCCTTACGTCATCGGGATGGAAGGAGGAAACATCGTTCTGGGCCAAATTGGCCCACCGAAACCACCGTCTGACCCGTTGCCAACAAGCAACGCATCTTTGACAGAACCATCGAAACCGAAACCAGACCCCGCGGAGAACATTCCAGCCTGGTTTTGTTCGTCTGAACACCTGCCGGGTCTCCACGACCAGGTATTCGGCGAATACGCTATTTGGTAGCAACGCCGTCCTTTCAACGAAGAAGCCCCGGAAATCCGGGGCTCGTTCGTTTCTACTTATTTTTTAATGTTTAGGTTTAACCAATGGGAAAAGTTGGGTTTCGCGTAGAGGTTTGTCGACCAAGAATGCAAATAATCGATCCCCGTAAGCAAATCCAAAGGCTGGCGGCATGCCGTGTTCTAGCATTTCCACAAATTCCATGTCCGGCATCATAGCTTCTTCGTCCCCGCCCTCAATAAGCCCCTTTTGAACATCAAATCGCTCCTTCTGATCAATTGGGTCGTTTAATTCTGAAAAGCCATTGCTACATTCCGCGCCAGCAAGGATGAGCTGAACTCGTTCGGTCAACAACGGATTATCCGCTTTGGCCTTGGACAACGGCGAGACAAGTTTTGGCACGTCCACGAGCCAAATTGGTCCAGCAATTTGCTTACGGCAATATTTCCACAATGTATCCATCAAGCGTTCACGATTGTCACCTTCGTATTTCACGCCCAGTTCATCAAGTTTTGCCTTCATGTCTTTTTCCGAAGCATTCAAAACATCGATGCCGATCATTTCTTTGACCGTATCGACATAAGAAATCCTTTTCCATTTACCGGACAAATCAAACTTGTGTCCACGTGTTTCAAATTCAGTTTTGCCAAAAGTTTCTTTGACGACGTATTTGATCATCTCTTCGGTTAGATCAATCCCTTCGTTGTAATCCATGTACGCCGCATAAAATTCGACGTTAGTGAATTCTTGAGTATGTTCCGGGCTTGATCCTTCGTTTCGATACACGCGTCCGATTTCAAAAGTCCTCGGAAATCCGGCCGCCATCAGACGTTTCTGCCAAAGTTCGCCAACCGAAATGCGCAAAAACAAATCGAGATCAAAATCATTGTGATGTGTTTTGAAAGGCCGTGCTTCTGCCCCACCGGTTGTGACTTCGAGTGTTGGAGTTTCGACTTCGAGAAATCCTCGATCAATTAGAAACTTCCTAGTCGCCTGCCAAAATTTTGCTTTCTTGTAGAAAATTTCTCGCGCTTCATTGTCGAGAAGCAAATCCAAATATCTTTTGCGAAGTCTGGTTTCGTCGTCTTGAAGTCCAGCCCACTTTTCTGGCATTGGAAGCAGGGTCTTGGTCAAAACTTTCCAGTCTTTGACCAACAAACTTTTCTCGCCTTTTTGAGTTAGAAACAAATTTCCGGAAACTTGGATAAAGTCACCGACATCAATCGCGTCGACGAATAGTTTAAAAAGTTTTTCTTCGAGCTCATCTTTCTTGAACACCGCCTGAAAACTGTCGGTGCCGTCGTTTATAACAACAAAAAGAATTGCGCCCTGTCCGCGGATGGCCATAATGCGTCCGACGAGGCTTAGGGTTTTCTCACCGCCCAATTCATCGAACTGCACCTTTACTTCAGACAACCAGAAATCCTTTTTTGTGGTTGCTGGATAAGCCTCCATGCCCGCATCACGAATCTTTGTAAGCTTTTCTAAACGGACTTCTTTTAAATCCAGCTCTCCCATATTTATTCTATGTTTAATATCGAGTATTCGATTGCGCCGTTTGGTCCATCGAAAATTATTTTGTCGCCTTTCTTGTGCTCAAACAATGCTCCGCCAAGTGGTGATTGGTACGAGATTCGACCGGTTGCCATATCTGCCTCGCCTTCGCCAACAATAGTATAAATCTTTTTTTCTTTGTCTCCCTTTTTCTGGACAGTTACGTCGGATCCAATTCCAACCACGTCACCCTTGTGTCTAGAAGACACGACTTCCGCTTCTTTTAAAATTCTTTTAATTTCACGGACCCTGTCTTCGAGTTGGGCTTGAGCCTCGCGAGCCTGATGATATTCGGCATTTTCAGAAAGATCGCCAAGGCTTTTGGCGAACTCTAGCGCGTCGATTATTTCTTTGCGTTCGGTACCCTCCAAATGCTTTAGTTCGGCTTCCAATTCAACCTTGCGCTCTTTGGTTATTAGTTCTTTTTCTATCATAATGGGCCTTATTTTAGCTTTTTGGGGCTGTTTAGTCAAACATCAAATATTTTAAGTAGAGACATCTCTCACTTCATTGATAATCTTTGATTCTATATGCTCCAAATCTTTCAAGATTCTTGATTCTGTGGCAATTTCTTCGTCTGTAAGCCCTCTGCCTTCTTTTAGTTTTTTGAATATTTCTTTCTCTTTCTCTATATCACTATGAAGCAATCTAAATCCATTTCGGATTGCTTCTTCTGCTTCGCGTACTTCTTTTATAAAATCTTGCTCTTTTTTCTTTGTTTCTCTATGGAAGTGAAGGATGTATGCCAAGAGACCAACGGTCACGACAACAAAGAATATAAACAAGATGAGATAAATCGTTCGAAAACTGAGTCTCGATCCGCCAATTTGAAGCGCTGTCTCTTCCACGATAACACGCTCTTGGGCAGATGGAGGACTAACGAACTCGGCAAATGACGCTTGTGACCAAATAAGGTATTCCCCACCATTAAGGAAACCATCGTGTCGATAGAACCACTCGCCCTTGTTGTCTGCTGTAACAACCCGGCTTTGTGTTTCGTTAGTTTTTTCGTTTTGTATATAGATAGTAACCGTTGATTCTCCAATGTCTACCTCACCACCGACATAAAAAATCTCTTCATTAGAAATATTATTAGATATTGCGGTAATAATAGGCGGAGTGAAGGTAACATCTTCTGCAAAAACAATACTCGAAGAAAAAACGAACGAAGAAAACACTAAAAGGAAAAAGAGTGAAATATTTCCATACTTACTTCTGTATTTTTTAAGTTCCTCAAGCTGATCTTTTAATTTTTCAGAAACATCATATTTCCCCTTTCGATGATGAAGAGTATCGTGTCGTCTTTTAATGTAAACAAAAAGAATCGTAAGTGCAGCAATGACAAACGCTATAATACCGATAAAAACTTGCCACGACACAAAGAAAGAATTTCCCAACTTTATCCCTTCAACAGAGGCAAAGCTAAAAACTTTACCGTAGAGAACCATTTTTTCTGTAATATCTTTGAAATTTCCAGCCTGATCATAAGCTCGTACAACGACATCATATGAGCCAAGATCTAGGTTTTCCAAAATAAATGGACTTTGAGCTTCAATAAAGAATGGCTGATTACCCTCTACCAAGGAGGCGTTTTCTGATAACGGGATAATCTTTATTTCGTAATGATCGAGTCCGGAAAGTTGGTCACTGGTACCAAATTTTATAATCGGTTTTGTCGAAGAGGTTTTACTAGAAGGTAGGATATCAACCTTAAAATCCGCCGGTGGTGTAGCGTCGATATAGGAAGCGAAATGTGTTTCCCCGCCCCAGATGCCATCACGCAAAGCTTTTATATGAAAATAGTACTGACCGTCTGATAAATCTTTGTAAGAAATAAATCGCTGAATACCCTCAGAAATATCGTCTATAACACTGACTGGCTCTTTGTTTAAAACATAACTATATCCAGAAACATTTTCTTCGTTTGCCCAACGCAAAACAAGATTATTTTTAGAATACCATTTTGATTGTTCTGGATGAGTTTCGGAAACAACAATCGGACCAGCTGGTGGTGGAAGCTTGAGTTCAAATGAGGCGTTTACTTTATTGGTCAAAACATCTGTTCCTAAACCATCATTAAGTAAGACCCTTGAAGCATCTTGGAACTTCACAATCGCAGAACCGACTGATTTCACTCGAAATGTGAGTGTGGCGACCATAGCACCAGAAAGATTTACGCCACCAGGAATTCCACCCTGAAGAGTAATCGTTCCTGTTTGATTATTAAACTTAGGCTGACTAGTCCAGACCGAGATAATCGACTGGGATGTTTTTGGAGAGACGAGTTGCAATTTTTCCGGCGGAAATTTCAGCTCGACATCGATTGCATTAATTGATTCTCCTTCGGTATCAAGCATTATTGAAATATCAAATGTCGAATCTACATCAAAAGATGCTGTACTTGGTGTGATTTTAAGCTTGGCAGCAAACGTGGTGCCGGAAAAACCGAAAAATAAAAACAGAGTCAAAAAAACAAAAAATATATATTTATTAGAAATACCACCCATAATTATTTTTTCTTGTGAAGATATTCAATGAGTTTTGATAAGCCGAATACCAAAACCACTAAACCTATAATTATTATAGCAATTTTGTAAGCTTTATTGATGAAACTATCCCCAGAAGCGTCAAGAGTCGGAATAATTTCAATAATGTTTTCGTTACCCGCAAAATCAACAGACTTCACGTAAATAAAACTCTTCAACTTTTGATCTTTCAAGATGGCAGGATTTTCTATCTCTCGCCATTTTATTTCTTCGTTACCATAGAGTGTATCGAGTGGTAGTTGAATTTTCGATTCGAGCATATAAAATGATTCAACCCCTGAATCTGAATCTTCTGCACTAAATGCTAAGAAATATTTACTATCAAAAGCCTTGTCGGTCTTTATAATACTTGCAACAAAGTTTTCTGGTGAAGACGCGTCACTAAGAATATCTTTAATTCTCCAAATTTTAGTATTATTCTTCTTCGGTAAAATATTAACGGAAGTATTGGTCATTGTAACCACATCACTCGTACCAGAACCATCGTTTAACAAGACCTTTATATTGGTTAGACCGATAGATGCCCGACCTTCTCTGAGTGTTTTAAAGAAAAGTGTCACAACTTTACCGTTTGTGCCACGAAAACCTCCGGGGATAAGCCCTGAGAATTCAACCCTTCCAGAAGATGATTTGGGCTTAATACCCTTCAACCAATATTTCACAATGGAATCGCCCGTCTTGGGAGCTTCAAGAGAAACAAATGTTGGATCAAATGTAATAGTACCGGAAATAGCATTTATTGGCTTGTCGGCTGTTATGAGAATAGTTGTTTGAATATACTCTCCCAAAGCAACATCTTTTGCTGGACTAAAAAAGACATCCGACGCCAAAGCGGTGTTAGCGACCAGAAATATTGTAAGGATTAAAAATAGGTGCTTCATAGACTAAATATCTGTCCAATACGACATCATAATACTAAAATCAACTATATCGATTATACCATCCTTGTTGAGATCAAATTCTTCTGGGAATCCATCTCTTTCAAACCAATAAATAAGCACGGAAAAATCAATCAAATCAACACGTGTATCTTGATTGAGATCTACTTTTATCCCATCTCCACTAATTGGTGTAAACTCAAAATGGACAGGAACAGTCTGATAAGATCCGCTACCACCACTACCGCTCGAACTTCCGCCACCGCCAGGACCCGAAGGTGTGACCGAGACTTCGTTTGAAGTTGCAGTCGGATCTCCTAGAGCATCGAGTGCGCGAACTACGAAGTAATACGTGGTGCCATTTGTAAGCCCGGTTACTGTATCGAGCAAAACATTCCCCACATTGGTATACGTATATCCTGAACCAGAGGTTGTTGACTGACCGATTTCATACCCAGAAATATTTAAACCAAGCGAACCAACAGATGCCGTCCATGAGAGATCAGCTTCGGTGTCACCAGAAACCCCGCTCAAAACTGGATTAGAAACGGTCGCAAAATATAAAAATCCCGCCAAATCAGTGAAATTTGTACTGGAACTCTCTCCAATCACTGTCTGGGCAATACTAGAAAAATATTTAAAACTCGAAGAAGAAGAAAATCCTCCAGCCGGTGCAATTACCGGATCACGCAAGATAAAACTTGAACTCGTGTAATCTTCGGCAAGAGTAACTAACGGTGAAAAGACGACAGAAAAAATCGTCAGGAATAACCCCAAAAAGAAAGAAGAAGGAATCTTCATAGGGCTATTTTAACACAAAAATAAAATACCGACTTAAAATAATTAACACAAATACGTGCTGGATTGAGTCTTGATATAGCCAAAGTAAAATCCCTCATTTTTGAGGGATTTTACTTTGGCTCTAGGTTAGTTTCCTGTTGAAGTATCTGTTGTAGTAGATTCTGTTGCCTGAACTTGTACTGGGGCTGGTTTTGGAGCTGTTTGTTTTGTTTTTGTTGAATCGCCAATGTTGATTGGGGCAACTTCAATAATTTTATTTGCGACTGGATCAAAAAGGATGGCTTTCTTTGCTCCAGTATAAATCAAAACCTTGTTACCATTTTGAGCTTTGGCGAAAAATGGTTGATCTTTCAATTTTTCAATATCAGAAACAGTGGCAACCGTTGGTTGTTCATCTGTTGGCAACACGATGAGTTTTGAAACTTGAGATACCAATCTATCAACTTCGGCTTGTGCTTCTTTGGTCGGATCAGCCTTGAGGGCTGAATATTGAGTATAAAGATAACCAACGGCTGCAACAAGAACAATTATAAGACCGATAAGCAATCTGTTTGCGCCTGAAATTTTTTTCATCATTGGACGAGTCGCTGAATTTGTTGTATTTTCACCTGCCATATGTAAATTTTGTTATTACTAATTCTTATAATCTAATGGGTACATTATAGACCTTGGTAAATCTATTGCAAGTTAAAAGAAAACCACCGTCATTATTTACTAATTTGATCGTACACGAACTTTGACAATTCCCGAATAGAGTTCTCCTGGGCCAAAAAATCAGTTCCTCTTGTCATAATGCAAAGAATATATGGTTTTTCTGGATAGTAAATAATTCCACAATCATGAAGTTGTGTTTGTTTTTCATCTCCGTTTTCGACAAACGAACGCTCACCAAACTTATGAGCAACAACGATATTGCTTGGAACCCCTGCAACAATGCCATTTTTATATTCGGACACAGAGAGAATTTCAAGAGCAAGTTCAGACATTTCACGATTAAGATATGAGGCATTATAGAGAATACGGAAAAATCCAGCATAATCTTTGACTCGTACAATCGGCTCTGTTTTTGTATCAATAAATGGAACACCGATTGCCGAGAAAATATTTTTTATCTGTTTTGGATCTGTGTGGTTCAAGATCGTCTGAGCAGCTATGTTGTCTGATCTCGTAATCATCGAATCTAAAATTTCTAAATATGAATATTCCTCTCCCACGACAACGGTACCCGAAGATGGTATATTTTGTTGAACCTTTATATCATCTTTTATACTGATGGTTTCTTTTTGATTCAATACTTCTACTTCTGATTCAATGCTTTTCAAAAAGGCCATCATGGTTGGGACCTTCAGTAAACTTGCTGGGTAAAACTCCTCTTTCTCTTCAATACCAATCCACTGCCCGTTGTTTAAGTCTCGGTAGTAGAGCGATATGTGATTTACACCATCCTCCCTTAATTCATCAACTTTTTTATTAATAAGACCGATTGGAATAGCTGTTTCACTCCCCGATACCAAATTTTCATAATCAAGTATTGGGTTTGTTAATTTGTAAGTATTGTTAACATCTCGAGCGATAGATCCGGCGCTCACACTTTGTTCCCTTTTCCCAGAAAAAAGAAGCACTCCAATAATACAAATAAGAACAATATTTATAATAAATAATATTTTTTTATCAGGAATTTTGATTTGCATTCGAATTTTCATTATAGTTCAGTCCCATCTGTCGAGCCAGAGCCCTCGTCACCACCATCGCTTGTTTGGTCACCGCCCGATGGTTCGCCATCCGAAATATCCTCTCCTCCACCATTTCCTTCGGTAGTAACGTCAGAACCCGTATCTCCTCCACTATCCCCCTCTCCTTCTACCACCACTTCTTCCCCGCTTCCATCTTCAACAACCCCATCTTCCATTCCACCCTGATCATCAACATCTGGTTCTGGCTCTGGTTGTGGTTCAGGCTCGGGCTCTGGTTCTGGAGCAGGTTCAGGTTCTGGAGCGGGGTCTGGCAAAGGCTCTGGTTCTGGAACAGGATCTGGAACTATTTCATCACCCGTCGGCACACCTTCGGTTGTTATAGCCCCGTTCACCGCAAGCGCAATCCATGAGAATTTAATATCCTCTGTAGCAGGCTGATTGAGAAGGATGGTAAATCCATTGACACTTTTTCTGGTGACTAGATAATTAATTCCTGAACTAAAGAATGCATCTTCGATGGTTGTATCTCCCAACACTTCACCTTCAACTGATTCCAAAGATATGTCGGCGCTGATGACTGGCTGTGTCAGATACGGTGTTGTGAAGACAATATCAACTTTCTTGGCTCCTTGTTTGATGACGGCAAATCCTGCGGTGTCGGAGTTAAAGTATGGTCGTCCGAAAAATACAACATCGTTCATCATATTGATCGCGGTGCCAAATGAGCTGATTGAATCGACAGTCAAACCTTCTGTATAAACTGACGGTGCAATAATCTCGACAGCGGCGGCAACTTTGTCCGTAAAGATACTTTGAAGTTCTGTGTCTTCATCGTATGTTGCTTTTGTGGCCTTGAGGAACGCCATGATTTCTTTTTCTGTCTTGATTGGATCATCGGCCAAGATTTCAGTTTCGAGTCCGCCAATATCTAGATTTTCAAACTCACCATCAACATATTTTTGTGCGAGTTTATCTATATTTTCACCAAGCGAATCTGACAGTCCAACAAACACCATCGCATACCCGCACAATTCTTCATCGCTATCTTCGTCAATATCAGATCCTTGAGAATCATTCACACTATCTTCTTCAAGATCACCCTCTCCAGCATCACTAGACACAACTCCTGGGCCATCACCTATTGCTTCGTCCAAATTTTCTGGAAGTGGAGCATCACACGAGTTCATAATTTCTGGCTCATTCAGCACTGTTCCAATAACAGCACCAGCTTTTGTGGCTTTCATCGCATAACCAAACTTACTCGATGATGTAAGTTTATCTCCAACATGAATCATGCCATTTTGGTTCGTAACTTTTACAGGAATTCGTCCAGCGAGGGCAACAGCATAAGCATTTGGAGCTGAAGCACCGATGGTTAGGGCAGGCTGTGTAGATACTACGCCGAGTAAATTCGTTTGATATGGAAGCACTGACTGACTAATACCAGCTGGCTGGTCTGGCTGAATCGCCACGACATCTCCTGGCTCAAGTACACTATTTGAATAATAGTATTCGGCAAGGTCAGCAGATCCGACGGCCCCAAATTCTAGACCTGAAGCCTGCATACCGTCGGCAATAAGCTCAGCACGGATGAGATTGATATTTCCGGCCAAGAAATCAAGCTCCTGTTGAACGTCTTTGTCTGGCATTTCTATCCACGTAGCAGCAGCAGAGCCCGTCGCGAGAATTCCTGATCTGACATCAATTGCTTGCATATCGTCATAATCAGTTCCTGTCCACTCTGAACCAGAATTGTCTGTTTTTTCACTATCTCCATGATAGACATCGCTTACAAAACTGTTTCCGAATCCTCCGAACACTGTCATACCTCCGCCATCAGATCCTTGATCCGTACCAACATACAAACTCTGAGTTCTGCCCATAAATGGTTCTGTTGTTGCACCAACAGAAGAAACAATATTTGATGAACCATAGAGAAATTCTGGCTTGATGGCAAAATCAGAGTCAGTTGATGGTGTGCTACTCCACGCAGGGCTGACCGTAAGAGTTGTTGCGGTATTTGAAGAAACCCTGCGAGTTTGCCCCGCACCCGTACCGCTTGTAATCTCAACAATTTGACCGACGAATTCATTTGGAATCCAAGATTCTCCAGAATCAACAATCGTTGTTGAGGTTGCAGAGGTTGCATCACTAACCGCGATTGTTTTATGCTTCATTGCTTCAAGACCAGCAAGATATATCTTTCTTACTTGTGCTTGGTTTAATGTATCAGTTGTTGTGGCACCTCCCATCGCAAAAACTAATTCATCCATGTCTCCATTGAAGAATTCCGCGGCTGTGGCACAGTTGGCAGAATTACACTTAGCACCAACAGCAAGCATACTTTCAGCTGTTTCAAGAGTGGCTGTAGAAGATACACCTGTATCGGAAGCGACGAGCTTACCATCAACATAGAGGAAGAGACCAACCGCCGCGTTTGCTCGCTGGAAGAACACATGGTGCCATTGGCTATCATCATAATCGTCTGTTGAACTTCCTGTATCTTCCGGGAATGTCGAGGTGTCATCGTCGACGCCAAACGCAACCTGGCCTGTGGTTGTAAGCCAAATTCTCCATCCAGAACCAGCTGTTCCAGCAGCAATCATCGTCTTGTCTACAAGTGTTTGAAGCGCGGAAACAGTTCCATTCGTCTTGAACCAAAATGATACGTGAAATGCCGTTGTTGTGCTTCTGAAATCTGTTTCAACGTCACAGGTACCATCATTGTTAACATCAGAACAAAGATAATCTGCAGACCCGTCAAATCGAAGACCATACCCACGAACACCATTCACGCCATATGTCGGTGCATTTTCTGGCTCCAAGACATTGTTTGTAAGCGCTGCATCAGTAAGATCTCCCGATGTATCTTCAAATTCATACATTCCTTTGTTCGTCGCTGCCATGTAATCTGTCTGCATTGCATTCGTATAAAACTTTGACCACGGCTGAACGGTTGCGGCAGAAACTCCATTCGTGTCGTGAATCTCTGTAAGACCGAGAGAGTGTCCAATATACAAAACATCTCCACGTCCCGTCGCCACCGTATCGACTTCGGCATAGGAACACTGTTCGCATACTTCAAGAGCATCCGGGGCGTTTGTGGCAATCGTCGGCGCTGATTTCCAAAGTGATGCTGGTCGTGTTGCTCCGTCAAAGAATTTTGATGCGGTGGTGACATCGGCCACCGACGTATCGACTGTGTTATTACCCGTGGTAATAAGACCAAAGCGATCTACCGATGAGTCTGTGGAATTAAGTCCGAAAAGTCGTCCACGTCTAGTCAAATAAACGGATTGATAGTTATCAGTTATAGCGCCACGACCGAAATCGTATGTGACTTGTTGAGCTGTATTTACCACCGATATACCGTCGTCTGTTGCAGCCACAGCAAATGTCACACCGTTTAATGGTCCTCCGTTTGTAAGCACGTTTGATCCTCCTTGAATAGTTGCAGCATGAACATCGTTCACCAAGTTACTATTCAAAGCCATGTTGGTCTTGGAATTTACGTTATAGGTAACCGTAGAATTTCTACCTGATATCGCTACATCTGCTTGACTGGCATTCGTGGTATTGTATCTAATCATCTTGTCCCCCGGGAAATCAAAGGCATACATTCCTGTTCCTGAAGATCCGTTGGTACCAACATAAATGATACCGTTTTGTGCAAATACCGATGACGGATTATTGTTTGAATCTGCACCCAAAGCACCCGTCGAAGCTTGTGTAAATTTCATCCATAGGTTATTTGAGTTAGCGTCAAAAATATAGAGTGCGTCGTTTGTCGCAGTAAGAATTGCTTTCTTAGGAAACGCTGATGTTCCGCAACGATCATCCGATGAAATATTACAAGCATCTCCCGCACCATCGTCTTTTGACTCTGTATACCAAGACACGACTTGTGATTTTGATGAATTTGTCCACGCACCACCATCAGTATCTCGTGCAGTGTCGTAAACAAAGACATCGTTTACATTTGAAATTGCGGTCTGGTCTATATAACCCTTTCTTACGATACTTCCATAAACATCCAGGTCGCCTCTACTTGCAGTACTTCCAACCGCAAGAAGTGTGCCCACCCCTGATGTGCCGTCAACGATAGAGAGTGTTCCTCTGTCAGTGAGTTGGAAGGTCACACTTGCATCTGCAAATTCGATGTCGCTATCAAAACCGGTTCCAATATAAAGTCCTGTCTCTGTTGCCGCTGTCGGCGTAATATTGTTGAGCGTAAGTCCTCGTAAAACATCGCCCGCAGCAGTACCACCGTTGGTGAGGGTGATATCGAGAGCACTGTTGGTATTGTCTGACCCATCTCCTGTGACAAAGTTTATCGCAAGCCCATCAACACCCGCTGTCGTCGTACCAAATCCCGCATTTGTGAGAGCTATTTGATCAACTGTTGGTGCAGCCGTTGCTGTAGCTTGGAAGTTTGTTCCTGCCGCCATATTAAGGATAAAATCTGATCCAGCGGTTGGTGCAAACGTGATAACTCCCGCATCGCTAAATGTCGCAATGTCTGTTGATCCGTCACGGATAGCAAAATCTCCAGAAGAATCCATGTCGATCGTAAATGCATTTGTGCCAAGGTTTATGTCGGTAGCTTCGTCGATATCTAAACTATTTTCAAGATCGATAAAATCAAGAGAGTCTGCGCTAATAGATCCTCCTCCACAAGAACCCCATTTGAAATCTCCTCCGCCAGAAGTTTCGTATTGTAGACATTCTCCATCTGCAGCCGCGCCATCTTCGGTGGCATAATCAAGATCAGCGGCAGCAATCGTACCGTCAAGAATTTCTGTGGTAGTCACCGCACCGGAGTCTATATTCCACGTTGTACCAGAACCAGACACGGTTATATCTCCATAGTCAGCATCAGCTAAAGAGCCTGTACTGTCTGTCGAACAATCCCATGTATCAGTATCTTCTTCCCATTTCAAAATTCCTGCATCAGAACAACCCTGAAGAAGTGTGAGTCCATCTCCCTCTGTTTCAAGACCTGTTGCAGATGTTGTAATACCAACACCATTACCTCCACCAAACAACGTTATCGAATCTGCATCAATAAATCCTGTTCCAAGAGTAAGTGCCACATCACTTGAACCAACGGTGATCGTTCCACCAACATCAATATTTCCTGATGAACCAACAACGTCAAAGTTTGTGTAGTTTATATCGCCAGTTGAACCAGAAAGTGTTTGAGTTCCCATGGCAATAGTTCCACCAGCAGTGAAGGCGCCCAGTGTATCAGTTGAGTTATCAAAAGTAATTCCGCCATTGGCAGCAACAGCCGCTGTAAATGTCGCGCCGGCACCAGTAAATGCAGTCGTGGCAACTGTACCAATTGTTCCAGAAGTGGTGATTGCGTCCGCCCCAACATCAATCGCACCAAAGCCTGAAGTAATTGATCCAGCGTTAAGTGCCCCAACAGTTGTCACATTTGAAAGAGTATCAAGCGCAGTTTCGATGTTTGATTCTGTCGTCGCATCAACAGTAAGACCTCCAGAAGTTGCAAGTACCCCAGTGACAGTCACATCATTTGAGAATGTTACAATTCCATTTCCAAACGTTATCGTCGTATCTGTGCCAGAAACGTCAAATGTCCAAACGTTTGAGGCATTGGCACCATCAGACCAAGTAGTGCTGTCGACTGTTGTAGAGTCAAAGCCCCCTCCTCCTGTGACATCCGCTTCACAATTCCAGTCATCGTCTGTCTCATCCCATTTCAATATTTCATTGTCAGCACAACCCTGAAGAAGGGTCAACTGACCAGATTCAAATTCAAGTCCAGATGCTGATGAAGCAGTACCAACGCCATTTTCTGTAGAAGTTTTTAAATCAACCGCCACATCGTCACCAGTAAGCACCGTTCCGTCTCCGGCTGTTAAGTTAATATCATCAGAGACATCGAGTCCTGCGACATTACTCGTCCCAATATTTCCTGAAAGAGTTGAAGCTCCAAAGTTAAGAGTAAATCCGGCTCCTGTTGCACCACCAGTGAGTGTTCCAACAGTCGTGACATTTGAAAGAGTATCAAGTGCTGATTCAATTGTTGATTCAGTTGTTCCGTCAATTGCATCAAGGCCATTGAGTGTTCCTGTTCCTGTAAGGGTAAGTGTGTCAGCAGATAGAGCCGTCGCTCCAAGCGCCCCCGTCGTTGCATCATACGTCAGTGCCCCATCCGTCTTTGGCGCAAGAGAACCAGTCGCCGAGTCATATATTCCAATGAATGATGTAGCGTCAGAGCCATCAACGACGGTGACGGTACCGGCAAGGGTAGCTGCGTCAACGGTAATGGTGTTTGGAATATCTGCATCAGTGAGTGAAGCACAGGTGAGGTTTCCATTGGCGGCAATGGTGGTCGCAAACGTGTTAGCACCACAATCTGTTGGGTTGGAAGCTAATGCAGTTGCCGTGTCGGCGTTCCCGGTGACATTTCCGGTTAGTCCTCCAACAAAGGTGGTGGCGGTAAGTGCATCAGTTGTAGCGTTGTAGGTGAGTCCGGCATCAGTTGCAGGAGCAAGAGATCCAGTAGCAGCGGTGCCGAGAGCAACGAAGGTCGTGGTGTCTCCCCCAGCATCAGCGAAGGTGACGGTGCCCGATGTTGTTGCAGAATCAATTGTGATGTTGTTTGGAACTTGTCCATCGGTGACAGCGCCTTGAAGATCAGCCAGGTCGATGACGGATTCGAGTTCAGCTTCAACCGCCGCTTCGTCGATGTCGACGGCGGTAAGACCAGTACCATCAATGTCGCCGGCGATGTCGACGGCTGACTCAATGTTGCTTTCGGTCGTAGCGTCAACGGTAAGACCGCCGGAAGTTACAAGAGTGCCGGTAATATTGACGTCATCGGAAACATCGAATTCATTGTTTGTCGTGTCATATGCAAAAGTTTGGTCACCATCAGCATCATCAAATGTAAGGATCGTGCCAGCTGAACCATTGAAGGCAGCACCAGAAGCCACGTTACCAACAGCGGTGACGTCACCGGCTGCTGCCGCTGCCCATGATGGGTTCGCACCCACACCACCGGTTTGCAAAACTTCTCCGGCGTTACCAGCCGCAAGTCGTACCCAGTTCGTACCATCGTAGTACATGAGGTCACCTTGAGCATCAGAACCAAGAGCAATATCAGTTCCATCCACAGCATTGTCAGCGATGACAACGGCGGTAAGTCCAGTACCAGTGACATCACCACCAATATCAAGTGCAGATTCGAGCGTGGCTTCACCAGTGGCGTCGATGGCATCAAGACCGTTCAGTGTTCCCGTGTTGGTTAAGGTGAGTGTATCAGTTGAAACAATTCCAGTAGTAGTGAAGTTGTCAGCACCGAGATTGATCGCACCAAAGCCTGAAGTAATTGATCCAGCATCAAGTGCCCCGACGGTTGTGAGTGATGATGTGAGGACGCTTGAGTTAAGTGTGGTGCCAGTAAGTGTGCCAGCAGCAGCGGTGACGGTAATAGCTGATGTTCCATCAAAGTTCACGCCGTTGATAGCTCGAGCGGTTGCGAGAGCAGTTGCAGTTGAGGCGTTACCGGTGAGTGCTCCGACAAATGATGTCGCCGACACCGCCCCCGTCGTTGCATCATACGTCAGTGCTCCATCAGTCTTTGGCGCAAGAGAACCGGTGGCTGAGTCATAGATGCCAATGAATGATGTGGCATCAGAGCCATCAACGACGGTGACGGTGCCGGCAAGGGTCGCTGCGTCAACAGTAATGGTGTTTGGAATATCTGCATCAGTGAGTGAAGCACAGGTGAGGTTTCCAT
>CAZLAD010000001.1:183424-202728 GCA_964557535.1 uncultured Candidatus Saccharibacteria bacterium
CGATGTCGACGGCGGTAAGACCAGTACCATCAATGTCGCCGGCGATGTCGACGGCACCTTCAAGTGTTGTCTCAGTTGTACCGTCGATGACATCAAGACCGTTGAGCGTTCCGGTGTTTGAAAGAGTTAATGTATCAGTTGAAACAATTCCGGTGGTCGTAATGTTATCTGCGCCAACATCAATTGCGCCGAATCCCGAAGTTATTGATCCTGAGTTTAGAGCACCAACACCAATAATAGCGGACGCGACGGCATCGTTGGTATCAAGAAGCGCGGCATCTTTTCCATCAAGCCTTCCAAATTCTGTTGCAGAAATGGTCAGTCCTCCGACGGTAACATCGTTTGAGCCCAGGGCAATCGCGGTATCAATATCAGTATCTGAGAGATCGAGCGCTGTGAGAAAAGACGCACCTCCGCCAGTCGTCGTGATTGAGAGAGCTGAAGCAATGGCTCCCGCACTGTTATTGTCTATCGTAAAATTATAATCATTTGTTGCATCATTAAGGTTGAACAAAACATTTCCAGAATCAACATCAATCGTCTGGCCATTACTGTATGCATCATCGAGTGTCCCGGAGCCACCACCAGAAGAATCAGCCGCACAATTCCATGTCCCGCCCGCATCATTCCATTTTAATATTTCATTATTTGCACAACCACGCAAAAGCGTAAGTCCGTCAGAAACAGCTTCAAGTCCAGAAGCTGAACCAGTCGCTCCGGTACTTCCGGAACCAACAAGAGTGATAGCATCAGCATCCAAAAAACCTGTTGCAAGCGTGAGCGCGACATTTGAAGATCCAGATTGGAGTGTTCCAGAGATATCGAGATTTCCAGAAGAAAGAACAGGGATCTGATTTCCTGTTGGTGTTTGTGATGGGGAGAATCCGCCGAGTGTACTTGCGTTGATAGCATATCCCGAAGAATTAATTCTCTGTCGTGGACCTAATGTTTCAAAAGAAACTCCGACACAAGAGCCCGCAACCTGTGCCGCAATTTCAGTATTTAGATAAACCTCATCAGTAGTTTGAAAATCAAAATCAAGAACATCTCCCCCAGCAGAAGTATCACCAATTCCAACATTGAATACTCCGGACTTTACATTTGCCGTCATCGTCGATGGAGTTCCTGCTGGCCACAACTGAGTATCTCCTCCGCCAACAGAGGCATCATCGTAGAATGAAAAACGGAAACAATAATCTGTTCCAGATGCTCCGCCAAGAAGATTGCCTGAGGAATTCAAAAGACGTCCCTGGTGACTAATAATCAATGGAACACCTGGCGCAGAAAGTACAGAAAAGGCTGGGAAAAATGAAACGAAAAATACAAATAAAAAGAAGAAAAACTTCTTTCTAAAAGAATTTAAAATATTATCTGCCCGTAGAACCGGCATGATTATATTTTATAACAAAAAACCCTATAAAATAAGCTTATTTCCTACTTGTTTGTGGATAAATTAAACCAATTTTAATAGTAAAAACATTTCGACGAAAATTCGCTATTCTTCGCTCTCGAAATATTCTGGAGCAATAGTATTCGCCGAGTCCAAAAAGCTTCTCATGCCGAAACTTGCGCTACGTTCAGCCTTTGACGGCCCACGCTCCATAAGCAACACAAAGGCATATTTTGGTTTATCATAAGGGAAAAATCCAACAACCCAAGAATTAACAAATTGATTACGAAAACCAGTTTGAGCCGTACCTGTCTTGGCGGCAATATCTACATAAGGAACATTGAGTACTTGTCCAGTACCTTCGGTTATCACTTTACGCAAGCCACGATGAATTACTTCGTAATCTTCGAGAGTGAAATCTTCTGATAATTTTTGAAAGGTTAACGGTGAGTCTTGTAACACATGCGCTGTAACTAGTGTTCCAAAATTTGCAATAGACGACATGGCACGGAGCATCTGTATCGGAGTAACCAAAAAACCATATTGTCCAATAGACGTATGATATGTATCTCCTAATCGCCAAACCTGGTCATTCTTAAAAGTTTTTTTCTTCCACTCAGGACTTGGAACAATTCCAACAACTTCACCTTCGATGTCGATCCCTGTCTTTGAACCAATTTCAAAAATTTTTATATATTTTTCAATGCCGGAAATTCCCAAACCCTTCTGACCTTTGTAACCACCCCCGATGGCGTAAAAATAGGTGTTTACAGATTCGGCCAGAGCTTTTTCTGCGTTTGTGATACCGTGTCCTCCCTCTTTCCAATCACGAAAAAGAGTGAACTGGGTATCGTCGTATGGATTTGGAATCTTTATCTCCCCCACCGAGGAAACTGTTGTGCTGGAGGTAACGATACCCTCGTTCAGGGCCCCAAGGGCAATAAATGGTTTTACCGTTGAACCCGGAGAATAAAGCCCCGAAACAAGCCTATTTATAAAGGGTTTTTGACTTGATTCTAGATAAGAGTTAATAGTCTCTTTGTCTGTACCGTCGGATAAAACTTGAGAATTAAATTCTGGATAACTGGTCGCAACCAACAACTCACCAGAATTTATATCCATAATTGCACCAGTACCGCCTTCATAACCAATGCTTTCAGCCAATGATTTGATTGATTCATACATGGCAGCCTGTAACTTGGCATCAATTGTCAAAATTATGTTTTTACCGGCTATCGGCTGATTTATGATGTTTTGGGATGAAATTTCTCCAAGGGCTGTCGTTTCAATCACCCGAGAACCATTTTTACCATTCAATAAAACATCTTGCGATTTTTCAATCCCGCTCATACCAACAAAAGTTTTTTGCCAATAAAATCCAGCCTTGTCTTTTTGTGGATATTTTATGTATCCCAAAAGAAGTGCATTCCCCGGAGTATCTATATATGCCCGCTTGGAAAAATCGTATTCGGTCATTTCTTCGTTTCTCGTATTCCACGCCAGCTCAACACCATGGCGATCAAAAATCACACCCCTGTCGGCAAAAATTATTTGGCTGTCCAAACTATTTCGTTTCGAAAGAGCAAAATATTCTTCACCATTTTTTATCTGCAAAGACCACAATCGCAAGACAAAAATCAACATAACCAAAACAAAAAAACCGCCAACAGAAATTATAGATTTTTTAGAAATTGTCTTTTCAATCTTTCCTTCAAATTGCTGAACGTCAAAAGAATGAATGTTTTTAGAATCCATCAAGATTTCATCAAAATCAATTCCTGTTTTATTTAATTTTCTCTTTTTTCTAAAAATCATAATCGAGACCTAAAACTAAATAATCTGTGTTTTATTATATTGATCAATAAGTAGACCAAGATTCCGAAAAATGTGATCGCGCCCCAAAATGGACCAACGAGGAAATTGTCAAAACCATAGACGATATCCATGAAAAATAATACGAAAATCCCGAAATAAAAATTATCGAACAGAAAACTTCCTAAAATAAAAATTAATCCCGTTATCCAAAACGGAAAAAACATAGCCGAAATTACTAAAAAAATTATTAGTGGAATCTTTAAATATTTGGTCTTCACCGGTCTATTATAGCCCCCAGAAACACCAAAACAAAATTAGGCTCAATCAGCTCTTTTTCTGAAAATCCAACCAATAAATTGAAAAATTTTCTTTAGAACGAACGCGCCCAATACCACGACAAGACCATAGAAAATCAAGCCGGTATTTAGAATAAATTTTAATACTTTAAGCCCCCAGAGATGAAGAAAAGACATCGCTTTAACTTCGGGTTTCAGATTTTCTTCTTTTTCTCTAGAATCTTGGACTTTTTTGATTGGTTCTTCTAGAGAAGAAGTGGTGGTGTTTCTCCACCCTTCTAGGCTTTCGATATTGGTAACGACAGAGATTTGAATTTTTGCGCCGAAACTCTCTTCTTTGAATTTGATTTTTTCTATCAGATCACCAAGCAAAGTAGAATTATTTTCTGTTGGAGTAGGAACGTCTTTTTCGGTATCAGCAAATACCATTCCGAGCGGAGCTACGAAAATCATCGATACCAAAACAATGAATTTCTTCATAAAAATTATTTTAATGGATCTTCGCTAGATATAAAATTATCCATCCCGAGAGTAAATGCTCCCTTAACACCATTTACTTCTATAGAATATGTCCCTTTTGGTAACCCAGAAACACCAGACAAAACGATGTTTTCTTCAAAATTTTGAATCATTTCAGCGCAGGCATCAACCTTTTGAGGCTTTTTTGTCTCAATTGTTACACTAAATGTATTGTCCAAAAATGATTGTTTTATATCTCCCAATTTAGTACAAGCATCTTCTAGATAACCCTTCGCTAGTATATTTACCCCAACCGGAAATGTCTCTGTTTTAGAAACCTCAATACTCTCTACCTTTGCCGTACCGATAATCATGTTGTCATTGTCGGATTTCTTGCCAGAAACAAGTAATACGATGCCGACCACGATAACTAGCCCCACGATAATATAAGCTAATGTTTTAAAAGTGTTATTATTTTCCATATATTTTATTTCATGTTTAAATCTAATAGTCTAGATATTATAGCATGTTTCCACTTTTTAAAAATACTAGTTTTGCTATAATTTATACATTAAATGGAAGATACGAACGTAATAATAAATTCTCTTGGAGGACTTTCTTATTTTGGAGTCCTTGTTTTAGCATTTCTGTCGAACATGTTTATCCCCGTCCCCGAAGAAATCATCCTCGTGGTGATGGGGTACCTTTCCGGAAACGGATTGTTTATGTACCCGCTTGTTATGGGAATTTTTATTTTAGGACTTATGATTTCAGATTACATGCTCTATAGTTTGACGCTACGAGGAAGTAAGCTGGTTCGCGGATTCGTCAAAAGACTTCAGAAAAAAGGATTGCTCAAAAACGAAGGCTATAGCCGGCGCCACATTAAAAAAATTATTTTCTTCTCCAGATTTCTCGTGTACCTACGCTTCATCGGGCCGGTCATGTCCGGATATCTAAAAATCGACAGAAAAACTTTCTTGACTCACAACTTTTTGGCTTTGGTCATCTATGTCAATATTTTCTTAGGACTCGGGCATCATTTTCACAAACAAATTGAGGTCATTACGGACGGCGTTGCGCGATTTAAAAATTATCTTTTCACCGGTCTTCTCATCATCGTGACAATTGTGGCGCTCCGTTTCATTCAGAAAAATTTTATAAGTTGGCTCCGCAAGATCGGCGAATTTATCCCGACGATAATTCCTGGACTCGAGATAAAAGAACCAGAAAAAGTAACCCAAACAAAAACCAGGAAAAAATTAAAGTAAGTTATTAATTTTTTCGTAATTAATAAACTTGAAAGTGTCGTAAGCCCACGAAGCAAGTAGATTGAAGTTATCTTTAAGTAGAAGCACCCCAAGAAATATCAAAATCAATCCCGCCAAAATGTTTAGCCATTTGGCTGACCGCAGTTCTAGGTTCTTGCCCCTTTTTACCAAATACGCCACCAACATAAACGGCGCGATGAACCCCAAAGCAAAAAAGATAAATAACCATAACGCCTGAAAGACACTGTAGGAAAAAGTAGCGTAGAAAAAAATTCCAGCCAATACTGGTCCAACACACGGGCTCCAGCCAAGTGCGATTGAGACCCCAAACAAAAACGGTGAGGCTTTCGAAGCAAATAATCTACGCAAACTTTCTCCAAAAAGATATCCGTGAAAAAATCTCAACTTAAACAAACCTAGCATATAAAGACCGAGCACAATAATGATTATGGCGCCGATCTTTTGGACAATCAACTTGTACGGAAGCAATACCCCGCCCAAAATTCCTGCGAACAATCCAAAAACCATAAAAGTAAGAAGAAATCCTAAACAAAACAAAAAAGCTTTTTTTACAACTTCTTCTCGATGTCCCTGAGCAATAAAAGACACGAACCCCGGCACAAGCGGCAGCGTACACGGCGCGAGGAACATAACAAGCCCGGCAATAAATGACGTGATGATATTTATGTTTTCCATAAAGTAAATTGTAGCAGATAAAACAAGAACGCCGACCCCAAATTTGGGATCGGCGTTGCTGCCTGATCTTCACCGCTATGCAGGTACTCCTTGCATGATCATCTCGAGGTCCTCCTTGAAGGCGGCCACGATCTGATCTACTTCTTGTACATTGAAGAGTTGCTGTTGGCGAAGGCGCGCATCGAAGTTGATAGCAAGCCACTCCCTCTCTTCTTTGAGGCCAGCGGCAACTTCCTTTTCCAAACGCTCGTAAACTTCACCATTTGCGGCCTGAAGACCGGTGGCGGTCAAGGCTGACATCCGCTTGTATGAGGTTACTAGGCCCCAAACCTCTAATCGCCAGTAGATCCAGAGCTTTGAAGGAAGCCAGTGCGGCAATCCTGTTTGCTTCTTCTGGATCTCTGCGATGACACCTGGTGTTTTCAGATCTTGAATGATCATGGGTTCTGTGTTTGAAAAAATAATATCACATTAATTATAAAAAGTCAATACTAAAAAGCCCTTTGTTTCAAAGGTTTTTTAGAGGTTATTTTAATTTTTCTTCTCTTGTTATTTTTCCGTCTTCGAGGTGAATGATTCGATCGCAGTAGAGTGTATATTCTTTCTCGTGTGTGACCATTACGATGGTTTGGCCCTTTTTGTTTAGGTCGCGGAGGACTTCGATAACGTGATTGCCCGAAGCCGAGTCTAGATTTGCTGTCGGTTCATCGGCAAAGAGAATTTTTGGATCTTCGGCAATGGCGCGAGCGATCGAGACGCGCTGTTGTTCCCCGCCCGAAAGCTGTGACGGACGATTGTTTTCTCGGTGCGCCAAGCCGACTTCGGTGAGAGCCTTGAGTGCTGTTCGTTTCGCTTGTTCCATCGATTGCCCTTTCATAAGGAGTGGCACAAGGACATTTTCCGAGGCGGTGAGTTCTGGCACGAGTGCATAATCCTGAAAAACGTAACCCAACCGATCAAGTCGAAATCTTGTCCTTAGCTTGTTAGAAAGCTTCAAAACCTCTTCCCCGTCGACGGTTATCTCGCCTGTTGTCGGCTCGTCGAGTAAACTCATCTGGTACATAAGCGTTGACTTACCGGCGCCGGATTTACCCATGATCGCCACGAACTCGCCCGCCTTTACTTCCAAGTCAATGCCCTTCAAAACATGAGTTTCGAGTTTGCCGTTGGTGTATGTTTTTGTCAGATTTTTTATGGTAATCATGTTATCTTCCTAAAATTGAATCAAGGGTGTTCTTCTTGATAATCATCGACGCTGGGATAAAACCAGCAAAAAAAGTTACCACCAAAAGCAAGATGAACTTTCTCATTGTGCTATCAAACGGCGCAACGAGAATACCATCAGAGAACGGAAAATCAATCGGATGAGCATCGAATCCAGGAACCATGATCATGTACACGACAATCATCCCGAGCACCGCACCAGACACTGCGTAAAAAAGTGATTGAAATATATAAGCAAACTGAATAGAGCGGGCTTCAATGCCTATGGCCTTCAAAATACCGATATATTTTCTACGAGTGATTGCGTTAATGAAAATAATAATGAAAATTGTAATCGAAGCGACAATAATACCGATACCGCCGATAATATTGCCGAGTAGTCCAAACGCAATTTTAATATCCGTCAAAAACTGAGGGATGGCCTCTTCGGAAGTTTGTACCTTGGCTGTCGCATCAAAACCGCTACGAATAAATATATTTTTTAAGACTTCTTCCGACACGCCGTCTTTTGCCACAACGGCAATTTCATTTATATTTACACTTGTTCTTTCAAAAAATCGAACAAACTCGGCTTCCGTCATAAAAATTCTAAAAGATGTTTGATCGACTTTACTATCAACGATTCCTTTAACGATATATTCTTTTGTTTTTTCACCAAAAGAGATACGGATTTTTGTCCCAGGGAAAATATCATCCAGCGTATCAAAGCCTTCGCCAAACGCCGACACGTAGCGCTGAATCATGTTTGCGCCCATCAACACATAACCGTCATCTTCCGGCTCCAAAAATTCGCCCTCGGTTACATATTTTGACAAATTGGTTACCCTGTCTTCTTTTAAAATATCAATTCCGGTGACTTGTGCACCAATACTGTCTCGAAGCGCGTCTGGGTCACGTCGTGTTTGATAGTTTGCTTCGATAGTCGCCGACTGTAAAAATCTGGCGGTATAGGATTCTACTTCTGGAATAGTTTGGATGGTTGCCAAAATATTTTGACTCTCTTTGATATATGACTCACCTTTTGGAGTCGATAAAATAACATTGCCACTATACTGTTCACGATTTGCTCTGACGGATCCCTCGATAAGTCCAACAAGGATACCAGAAACGCCCACGAGATTGAGAAAAGTGAGCATCATAATAAAAATGATTAAAGAAGTCGTCCATTTGTTGGCTCTTTTGATTTGCCGAAGACCGAGAAAAAATCCCACTCGAAGTGCCGATCGCATGTTATTTTTCAAATTCGCCAATTAACACTTGTCCTTCTGATACACCAGACAGCACTTCGACACAGCCGTCTGATCCGATCAATCCTGTTTGAATGTAAGCTTTGTCATTTTTTTCTATTTCCAAATTTCGCACCAAAACAAATTCGCCCGTCTCATCTTTGTCTATGAATCTTTTCGGTACACAAAGCACGTTTTCTCTTTTGTCTTTCAATATTGAAACATTTGCCGATAAGCCGGATAAAATGCGCGTATCTGGGACGTCAAACAGGACTTCTGCCTCGTACACCGAGACACCGTCGACTTTTGTTTCTGATTGGTCGATTGATAACACCTTGGCTGGGAAGACAATATCCTTGCCATACGCATCAAGTGTAATACTCGCGACAAGTCCTGGCGCCATATTTACAATATCAACTTCTGGAACCTGAACCGTTACCTGATATTTATCTTTTGAAATGACTGTAGCGACAACAGTTCCAGACGTAGCAATCTCACCTTCTTTGATATCAACTTTTGAAACAATACCATCAAACGGTGCGCGCAAAGTGCGCGCTTCAATGTCGGCGTTGATACCGGCCACACTCGCAGAAGTCTTGGCAATTTCAATCTCACGAGTTTTCTTGGCAGATTCGTAAGCGCTTAAATTAGAAACGTAACTCTCACCTCTTTTGTTTGGAATTTCAATCTCCCAAATACTCCTATTATAGGATGCGTCAGAATCCGTAAATTTAATAAACAGCCCTCGATCGCCGACAGCAACCGGAACATTAAATTTTACAGGAGCACTATCTTTTTCTAGCCCAGTAATCTTGAGAGATACTCCTGATTCGGCTCCAGAAGTATAAGCCTCTAAACGATAAGTTCCCTCTTCGGTGCTTTGATATGCACCGGAGACGGTCGCAGACACATTGTCGTCTCCACCGGAAACCAGATATGCTGCCAAATCATCATTGAGTAATTTTTTGTATGCATTTTCAACCAGTAAATCCTGTTCTCTTTTAACAGAACTTGCGGTAGCTTCAGCCAGATCTGCACGCAAAGATGCATTATCGAGCTCGACGATTTTCTCGCCCGATTTGACAGAGTCGCCATTTTTCTTGAAGACCCTCTCTACTGCCCCGCTTGTCGCAAAAGCCATTTCCACCCGATTGACTGGCTCAACTTTGCCAGACAAAGTTAAAGTATCAGATACATCTTTTCTGGAAACTGTATATGTAGCAACACCATCATCAGACTTCCCTTTACTGGAAACGATAACAATAATTAAAATAATGACGAGAATACCTATTAGGGATTTACCCCAATTATTTTTTATAAATTTAATCATACAAATACTAACTCTTAATTTCAGTAAATTTGATTTCGGTTGGAACAACAAATTTTGACGCATCGACTGTCCAAGGCCTGCAATCATAATCTAATTTCTGATTATAATCAAAGGTTTGAGAATCAGTTGAAGTTGTCGCGCTAGAACTTTCAACGACGGGCATCTTCATGCCTGTTGGCAACATCGATGACCAAGTATACACGAATTCCCCATCAGAAATCATATGCGATTCAACTTTCATGTCTGAAACTGCTTTGACGGTAGTATTGAAATCCCCGCGAATTTTTGAACCAGAAATATAAACTTGTCCCGTCGAATCACTCATGTCATTTGTCTCGGTAAAAGAACATTCGTGGTCCCCTCCGCGCGCCATCAAATCTTTTACTGAACCATTAAACTTTCCCTCGGAGGAAACGTCTGTGGTTGCAACGACGTCTTGATCCTGCGCCTCCTCGACAACCAAATCTTCTGATGATTTTTCAACACCGCCTTTTATAATTAAAACTCCAGCTGTCACGAGCATAAGACCTATCAAAACTTTTCCAAATATTGTCATATATAAAAAAATTAATTATTAATTACTTAATCTTAATCATTATTTCAACTGAGTCGTCGTGTTCTGGTAGTCCGGACGCATTGTCTTTTTTAAATATTAAAAATCCGCGGTTGTAGAGATTGCCTTCGGTGAAAGTAATCGTGCCCTTGAATGGCACATAATCAGTCGTCATCCATTCGCCCTCCGCCTGTATGTAACTTTCGGCAATAATGAGTCCATCCCAGTTTGTAAGCGTAACCGGCGCCGAAGCTTCAAAGAACCAATTACCCGGAGCACGACCAGTGATTTCCATCGGACTTCCAACAATCGCATTTGGATCGGGTTTGTTGACATAAATCACAATTCCTTTTTCTGAAGTCAGAGCGACCTCTTTGGTTGGAGTCGGTGTCTCAGCCACAGGATTAGGTTCTTCGAATGTTGGAACTGGTGCGTGAGTGACTTTTGACAAAACGAAGAAAACAACCAACGCTCCAACGATTACGATAATAATATTTTTCATAAGCGTGAATTGCATACTAGCTATCTAATAATAAATGTGGCGCGGACGGTCACCATCACGTCTTTCTCGATTGTCGAAGTGTCATATGTGCCGTAGTCAGATGTATCAATTGAGTTTGGTGCCAAGACTTGGACGACACCGGATGTTGCAGATTTGAGTTTGCCGACATTACCACCAGACGCCTTGGCAATCTCACGAGCACGAGCTTTGGCGTCAATGATCGCTTCGCCCAAAAGTGAGACGCGTAAGTCAGCAAGTTTCGAATAGAAATATTGTGCGCCATTTGTTTGAAACAAGACTCCTGATTTGGCAATTTCTGCCACACCGTTTGAGATCTTGGTGATTTTCTCAACATCGGTCGAATCTACAGAAACAGTTTGTGAAAGCTGAAATTGTTTTGGCTGGTTGGCGTCGTTGTTGTTGTAGTTGTACTGCTCAAACTGTGTTACTGGAGAAATAGTCAGCTCTTCTTCGGTCACGCCATTATCCAAAAGATATTTTTTCACCCGAGCCGTGTGAACTTCCATGTCGCGATATTTTTGTGGCAATTCATACTGAGCGCCATAGGCAATAACCGAGCCGGAGAACTTGCCAGAATCTGATGTCACATGAACTTTAGCTGAACCGGTCGAGGTCAACGTATCGCCAGAATTTTTGGCCGACAAAGCAAATCCACTAGCAATAATAATGGCAACGATAAAAGCAACGCCCAAAATCATCGCCGGAATGCTGTTTTGGTTTTCAAATATTTTTTTGGTGTTCATCCCGATAGTGGCAGGTCGCGGTCTTAGCACAATCTGCGAATTTTCTAATAATCTTCAGCTTCTTTGATTTTAATACTATTCCAGACAGCGACCGCGGCCACTATCGGGATTCATGAGCTTATTATACACGAATTTTAAATTTTTAAATTAGGACCCAAAATCTCGAAATAATTCTCTATATAAGGAAACATTGTGTCGGCTGCCACAAAGACGACGTTGATTTCGCCCTTGGAATTCTTGTATTTTGATAGCCTTTTCGCTTTCTTTTCTTTTTTCAAAAATTCCAATATTCCATGAAGTTGCATGCCAGTCGACGGTCCGACGAAAAATCCTTCACGGATAAGCTCAAGACTCCGCGCGAATGCTGGTTTGGTCGTGATCTTTAATTCCTGGTCAACATAATCATTCCAAGGAAAAGCGAGCTTTTTTACCGCCATTTCCCCGCGCGGTCCGGGAATTGAAAATCCCTTTTTGATATATGCCGTCATGACGAACAAATTCTTGATCTTGCTCTTCAAATACTTCGCCGCTCCAACGATAGTTCCGCCAGTGCCGAGACTCGTGGTGAAAATAGAAAGATCTTTCCCAAATTGCAAGAACACTTCTTTGCCAATTATCTCGCTAGACGCTTTGGGATTATCGGGATTTACATATTGATTCAAGTTGTACCAGCCCGCCTTCTCGCCCATTTTTTTGGCATCATAAATACCTCCGATGTTCGCTCCCACGTCCGGAGACGCTGGACCATGTGAGACGATAATGTTCGCGCCGACAAGTTTCAGAAAGTTCTGCTTGTTCTTTGGCACGTCTGGCGTGATGATGGCGTGCATGTTCGGAATCCCAAAATGACGTGAGAGAATCGCGAGCGACATGACGGTATTACCCGACGAATACTCGACGAGATTTTTAATGCCTTTCAATTTGTTTTTCGGAATGCCGTCGAGCATGTACCACGACGGCAAGTATTTGATATTTGAAAGCGGGACACTCTGCGCAAGTTTTATAAAAATATGCACGCCGTCTTTTTTAAATGGATTTAATTTCGAAGAAAGCTCCACGACCGGCGTCGGCCCAATCGAACCCGGAGACAGATAATCAAAAACGGCTTTTTCACCCTTGAAAATGTTATTAATTGATTTCACTAAATGAGTTTAGCATGCGACACTAATATTGACATACATGGTAGATTGTGCTAGGATTAAACAAAATCAAACACAAACAACCTCATGGAAACCACCCGACTGAACCTTCAGGTGAGACAGCTTATCGACCAAAAGATGCATAACCACTTGCTAACCAAGACTGTCTCCTACATTGTTGTGGTGACAATCTTCGCACTGCTCTTCAGCGAGTTCTTCGGTCAGCTCTTGGACATCAAATCAAAGCTGATCTCTTTCGGTCTCCAACTGGCTCCCATGATCTTCCTGCTACCCATGGTAGTATCTCGTGACTCAAAGCGCAAGTGGCTACAAAAAGAAATCGCAGACCACAAGAGGTGGTTCGAGGCGGCAGACGAACAAAATATGTTCCGTCCTGGACACATGCTCTATCTGCAGCAATGCGAGTGGCTCCTTGAAACCGAATTCAAGAAATGAAGAAGCGCAAACCCTTCGATAACGATAAAGCCCCGCGACCCAATCGGTCGCGGGGCTTCTCTGCTTTTATTATTTTTTAAATTTCCAGTGCTTTTACTCTCGTTTCAAGCTTTCCCAAATCTTCTTTTGTTGAAAAATTTTGAGCAACTCTTGCCTCCGATTGGATAACACGCTCATCAATCTTGTCAAAGATTTCTTGTTTTGTTTGAGTCAATAGCGTTTCTGTTCCCTTCATCAGAGTTTCTGTCATACCGTCAAGATATTCTTCTAGCTCTTTGTCGATCATGCCACCATAATAGCATAGCAATTTAGTGACGGTATAGTGGATATTATCTCTGCTTCTATAGTCCCCTCCACGCGAAGCAAAATGAAAAATATTCTTATCTGCGAACCCTTCCCGGAGCCCGAGCCGAAGGCGAAGGAGCGTGAGGGGACGCGCCTCTAATTTCCCCGAGTGCTACTTAGGGGAAATTGGCGCGTATCTCGCAAAGACAAGAATATTTTTTATTTTGCGAAGCTACCTTTTAAGGACTTGTTTTCGTAGTCGTACGGAGAGCGGCGTGACTTCTAGATATTCGTCGTCAGACATGATTTCGAGTCCGCGTTCGATTGTAAGCAAAAGTGGCGGGACGAGCGTAATCGCTTCATCGTTTCCAGACGAACGAACGTTTGTCAAGTTCTTGCCTTTGGTTGGGTTCACCATCATCTCTTCGCCCTTGGAAGTATTGCCGAGAACCATGCCTTCATAAACTTCAGTGTTGGCCGCTATATATAGAGTGCCGCGATCTTGGAGATTCCAGAGCGAATAGCCGAGAGCCTTACCCGTCGCCATCGAAACCATCGAACCAACTTGGCGCTTTTCGATTGCTCCAGCATACGGTTTGAACCCAATAACACGTGAGGCGAAAATTCCTTCACCCTTGGTATCCACCATAAACTGTCCACGGTAACCCAAAAGTCCGCGAGTTGGGCCTTCGAGCATCATACGGACACGGTTCCCTTCTTCGGGCTTGATATTCGTAACATGAACTCCGCGACGAGAAAGCTTGTCGATGACAGCGCCCTGAGCCTCTTCGGGAATTTCAATTGTGACTTCTTCGTAAGGTTCGGTTTTCTCACCACCTTCTTCTTTGATGATAACTTGTGGTTGTGAGACCTGAAGTTCATAACCTTCGCGTCGCATGTTTTCGATAAGGATCGCGACGTGCAATTCTCCACGTCCAAAAACTTTCATATTGTCTCCGTCAAAGTCCACACGAAGTCCGACGTTAATTTCAAGTTCTTTCAAAAGTCGCTCGCGGATCTGACGAGATGTGACAAATTTTCCTTCGCGACCACCAAACGGTGAATTGTTGACGAGGAAGTTAAGTGCAATCGTCGGTTCGTCGACTTTGATTGTTGGAAGCGGTTCAGTATCTTTCGAATCACAAATGGTGTCGCCGATATAAATATCCGGAAGTCCGGCCACCATGAAGATGTCACCGGCCTCCACAACTTTTACCTCTTTCCTGTTGGTTCCAGAAAAAGTAAAAAGTTTCGTCACGCGCCCAGTATCCACCGTACCGTCATGTTTCTTTATAAAGACTGTCTGACCATCTTTGAGTGTTCCCTCGTAGATTCGACCAACCGCCATACGTCCAAAGAAATTGTCGTAGCCAAGATTGAAAGGCTGAGCTTTGAGTGGAAGAGTCGCATCGCTTTTGGCCGGCGCGACTTTTTCGAGAACGACATCTAACAGTGGAGTGATGTCTTTCTTCTCGTCATCTAAATTTCGCATGGCAACTCCCTGCTTACCGATAGCATAAACAGTCGTAAAGTTTAGCTGTTCTTCTGTGGCGCCAAGTTCGAAAAATAGTTCAAAAACTTCGTCATGTGCGCGCTTGGCATCTGCGGCTGGTTTATCAATTTTATTCAAAACAACAATTGGCTTGTGACCGATCTCAAGAGATTTTTTCAAAACGAAACGAGTCTGAGGCATTGGACCCTCCTGCGCGTCTACGATAAGAAGCACGCAGTCAATCGAGCGGAGTACGCGTTCGACTTCGGAGCCGAAGTCGGCGTGGCCTGGAGTGTCGACGATGTTTATCTTTGTACCTTTGTAATCAACCGATGTGTTTTTGGCATAAATAGTAATGCCACGCTCTTTTTCTAGAGCGTTTGAGTCCATAGAGACTGTCTCGTCAGAGACCATGCCGGTTTGGCGCATGATGGCATCGGTCAGAGTCGTCTTGCCGTGGTCGACGTGAGCGATAATCGCAATATTTCTAATTTCCATAAATTAAGAGAAAAAATAAATCCCGAAGTGGGATGGGATAACACTATACATTATTTTCTCCTAATTGCAAAGGCTGAGTTGACTACCGCATCTAGATTCTTATTACTTTTTATTTTGCCATTAAATAAACCCCGGCAATCTAAATTTTTGAATAATATTTGATTCCACCTTAGAATATTTCTAGAAAAGTAGAATGACAAGAAAGTAGTTGTACGTGTTGACCAAAGAGTATTTCTGGTGTATAAAGTAGATCAACGACCTTTCACAAACCAACCACTCCACCAATGAACAACGACAAAAACAGCGTAGATATCTACGTGGAAAAGGCCCTACAAAGTTGGGTCAAAGAGAAAGCTGGCAACAACTGGAAACTAATTACCCTCAACATCACAATCTCCTTCATGTTCATAATTATTGTTCCACTTTCGATCATTCAAAATGGACTAATCGAAACAGACCCGTGGAAAGTTTTTGTGTCTGGGGTCTTGATGTCGGTAGTGTTCTGGTCGATTGCAACTGGGCGGTTTCGACAACTCGCCAAAAAGTCTCCGGAATACACACTGGAAAAGCTTCGGATTGTTGATCATCGAATCAATGAAATCAACGGAGAACTCGAATCTAAGTGTACGACAGATGAAAACCCACTGTCTCGTGTTGCCAGGCTAAATGCTGAGAGGACACTCTTTGAGGTAGCCAAGAAGGGCTTGTTTCGAGAACTTTCAGCAAGTAAGGCCCCAGAAGAACCGCCTGTCTTGCCAGAGGAAGATGATTTCATGCAACCGATGCAGGAATACGAAGCCGGATCTGGAATTGAAAACGGAGTGGGAAGGAACTGAGTTTGTCTGAGACTCAACCACGAGCCCCGCCATGCGCGGGGCTCTGGAATTTTAAAAATATAAAATATTTATTTTAAATAATACATTTTTGTTGCTTCTTTTTTCGTGAAAATATTTTTAAATTTAATTTGACGCACCAGCATCTTTATTATAATATTTTGTCTAAACAAAACCCCAACACCATGGCCAAATCATCCGACTCGGAACTTGATCTAATCCAACAATTCGAAGAAGATATGCTTTTCGATGATGACAGGATGTTCTTGACCAAGTTCGGCAGATCTAAGGCCAGGCGAGCTCTTACGCAGATCGGTATGTCTACACTACCGAAGATCCTCGAATACCTCCAAAACAATCACGCGGGCAAGATGATCGGCAACCCCAAAGAAACCAACAAAATGCACGCGGACTTGTTCATGGGCTGGGCAGAACTTCTAAGAACGATAGTCCATAACCCCAACCACCCTAATTCTTTTTACATTGAACAGACTATGGATGAGTGGATCAGTTTCGTGGAAAATTCTCTAGCCGACAATTTCGGCAAGAAGTGAAGCACCGTCGCAACGAGAAGCCCCGCCTGTCGGCGGGGCTTCTTCATTTCTAAAATTTTAATTACTGCGGGACATACGGTTTTCGGACACCTGCGGTTTTCCGACGGGCAAAGCCCTGCCTTCCTCCACGGGAAACACTACACATTTCCCGACCCCTTCCTCCCCTAGTCCGTCACACTCACTTCGTTCGTGCTGGCGTCCTTGAGCCAGAACGGTGGTCAGTCAAGCCCTGTAAGGACATTTTCAATACCTTTATTCTAGCATTTCGACGGTCTTTGAGCACCTATAAAATTACTTGATTTCCGTCTTTATCTAAAATTGTTCCTTTTGGTAGTTTATACCTATCTGGATTTTGTTTTCTATCTTGATCTAATAGCCACTGAAAGACTGCCACCACTCTATCGGTTTCTTCCTGAGTCCAATTTTTGGGATTTCTTTTATCTTCTTGATTCATAAAAAGTGACAAAAGTGACACAGGTTTGAGTATAAAAGTTACACCACTATGTAACTTTTATAAACCCCAACTGGTGTATGCCTCTGCTGAGTAATAATTTAAGGTTGTCTTTGGATGATTATTCATATCAAACTGAGAAATAGCATCTGCTATAGGCTCTTTTTTAAACGGAACATGAATAATGCCTACTGTCTCATTTTTGATTGCCTTAGCCAATTCGGCTGGCCATAAATGAGAGAGTTCAGATGGAGCCATTATTTTGTTATATCCTGTATACACAACTATGATTGGAATATTGCAGGTTTCAACGGCATATTTAATTTCAAAAGGAACCCAATCTGTATCATTTTTTGTTGTTGATCCTACTATTAATAGTAGATTTTTAGAATTATTCATTCTTGATATTAACGCTCTACGAAGAGTATCTTTTTTACTTGAATCTCTTACAGCTCCAGTTTTTTCATGACTGTTTACAAAATTAAAGTCGTCATCTCTCACTTTCCAACCCTTTAACAAACTATAATATTTCATATCAGAAGCTGTTGGATTTGTTTCTCCGTCAGCATGAAAAGCTATGTATGTTCCACTTCTATACGCCATATATTAATTGTGAAGAGATTTTAGAAAATCTTGAATTTCTAATAAATTTACTTTTTCCTTATCTTCTTCTCGTATAATAAGAATTAATTCTTTCGAGATTGGTTCTACTCTTGAGTTAATAATAAATGAGAGGAGAATAAGATTTATGGGTAATTTAAATGAAATACCAGGAACTCTAGCTAAATTAGTACCAATGACGGGCATTACAATCGTTTTCTGTTCTCCCTCCACTCTAATTTTATTCCAAAGATTTTGAAGTGAAGACCATAAATTATTAACGTCAGATGTTGCCTTGAGATCAGATCCCATACGGCTATAGGCACAACAAAAGAATTTTCTATTTAAACCAGACAGTGCCACAACAGTACCAATTTTATATCTCTTATTTTTACCACGAGTCTTTGTGTTATCTTCTTCTGACTCTTCGTTTTTCAATAGCGCATCAAGATCACTATCAAGTTTATTTTGATTATTCTCATACATAGAAATCAAAAATTGACCTTGCATACTATCTTTACTTACAACATCACCTATCTCTGTATCAAATGTGTCGCTGAAGCCAATAACAAGGTGTCCAGATTGGTCAAATATGTTTCCAATCTTAATACCAATTTTTACATCTGGATTTGAAAAATTTTCAGAAAAACTTCTTTTAGGCCAAGATCTTACAAAAGCAAATACTAGACAAACAAAAACAGATATAAACCACCCCTTCCATTTATAGTTAGAAATAAAATCTGGATAACTTGAGGTGATTATTTGAATAACTGAACTTATTACACCTAGAGAGACGAAAAAATTCACACTCAATTTCACCGCCATTCTTTTTGATAAAATACTATTCATCATATGCCGAGTTGGTTATAGGTTGCATCTGTATAGATATACCTATGGTCTTGATAATCAGGATGATTCTTCCATTTATGATAATTATCTGGAAAATGATCTAAGGCATATTGAATCGCTTTTAATTTAAAAGGTACTGAAATAGTATATTTCCAATCCTTAATAGCAGAAGGACAAAGATTATCATCGTAACCTTTTTTATTATTTAAATTAACAATTATGATTGGTATGTCTTTCTTTCTAGCAAGTTCTATTTCCCAGGGTAAAAATTTTCTTAAATACTTCGTATTATCTCCAACCAATAAAAGCATCTGCTTTGAGTTTGCCATCCGTATTCTGAGTTGAGCCTTTATCGATTCTTCAGTACTTGTATCTCTAGCACTGTTTAGGTCGTGAGCATTTAAAAAATCAAATTCGATATGATCATGTTCTTTCCATGCAGTCATTAAACGATAGTATTTCATATCGTTGTCCCCATCAAAAGCAACATATGTTTTATTTTTGTAAGACATAATTTTTAATATAGATCACCAGGAAGTACAGCAACGACTACACCTTGGATGATACAGTTATCTGTTAATATAATCGGCTTATGGTTTTTGTTTGTTGACTTCGGTTGAA
>CAZLAD010000002.1:0-186578 GCA_964557535.1 uncultured Candidatus Saccharibacteria bacterium
CAAAAATTCTATAACGTCTCCGTCTTTCACTACGTATTCCTTCCCTTCTGTTCGGAGCAATCCTTTGGCGCGAGCATTTGCCATTGAACCAGAGTCGAGCAAATCTTTCCAGAAAATTACTTGCGCGCGGATAAATTTAGTTAAAAAATCTGTGTGAATAGCAGCGCCCGCTTGCGGAGCAGTCGAACCAACTTTTATCGTCCAGGCGCGCGTCTCGTCTTCGCCTGTTGTGAAATACGTTTGAAGTCCGAGAAGCTCGTAACTTTTTTTGATAAGATCATCGAGACCTTTTTCAAACACCGGATCTATTTTGACCGAAAGTCCTGGCGCTTGGAAATCAGCATTTTCTGATGCTTCGGAAACATTGAGCGCATACAGGATCGGCTTCATGGTCAGAAGATTTAATTGCGCAACAAGTGGACGCTCTTTTTCGTCCAGAGAAACAGTGTTAGCCATTTTTTCTTCTTCTAAAACTTTTTTGACTTTTTGCAATGCACCATCGAGTGTGACGGCATCTTTGTCACCGCGCTTGGCGTCTTTGCTGTTTGTAGCGATACGTTTTTCTACCGTTTCCAAATCAGCAAGAATCAGTTCTGTATTTATGACGAAGACGTCGTGGGTCGGATCGATTTTGTTGTCGACATGGATGATATCTTTGTCTTCAAAGACACGAACGACTTCGAGAATAGCATCCACTTCGCGAATATTCGCAAGGAATTTGTTTCCCAAACCTTCGCCCTTGGACGCGCCGGCCACAAGCCCGGCAATATCGACGAACTCAATCACGGCCGGAATCGTTTTTTTGGAATTTGAAAATTTGGAAAGCTGATCAAGCCTGTCATCTGGGACCGCGACAATCCCGACAGACGGATCAATTGTGGCGAATGGATAGTTCGCAGCCAAAACACCCTTTTTGGTCAGGGCGTTAAAAAGAGTGGATTTACCCACGTTTGGAAGTCCAACAATGCCGATTTGCATGCGGAAAATATACCAGTAATAAAGTGGTTTGACAAACTTTTTTATCTAAGTAAAGTTACTAAAAACCACAAAGCCATGCCTACACTGATGAGATCGAGAGCTGATGATCTCTGCCAAAAAATACGCTCCACCGTTTGCAAGGAAAGCGCTTGTCACGGGCAAAACTGTAGCTGTGAGCCATGTTCCGAATGTGGTAGTCGCGTTCCTTCGTGGAATAGGTACACCCACGAACAAGCTCATAAGGATCTCGAACCCTACGTGAAGAAGGAATAGCCATCCTCACGTTCTCGCTCGAAAGCCCGCACTTGCGGGCTTTCTGTTTGACAATTATTTTCTTCCGCGTAAAGTAATTTTAAAAAAACCCACATGGCCCTAACTTTTGAACTACTGAAACGCTGGATGACAGTCATGGAGCGACCAATTGTCCCAGATGAATGTCTCAAGCAAGCTCTCGAGCTCATCGAGAAAGAAGAGCTTGGAGTGACCAGGTATCCTGGCGGAGCCCCAAGCCTAACGGACGCCTACGACATTGCTGTTCGCATCCACAACGGCGAGAAGAATTGACTGTCTCGACATTCGAAAGCCCGCACTTGCGGGCTTTCTGTTTGACAATTGTTTTCTTCCGCGTAAAGTTTAGAAAAAGCAACAGACATGAAAATCTGGATAACCAGGCAAAATGCCGGCTCAGTGACTTCTGGCGGCATTAAACGCCTCCAGGTTTGGTTCGTGAAGCCCATGTGGCTGAAGAAAACCGTCAAGGATTATGAAGGTTCACCGTTTGGTGGAACCACCCTAGAAGGTTATTACGAGGGTGGTTATTGGGAAGTCCAAATGGCGGGAACCATAGAAAGACAATGGTTTTCTTTCGGTAACGTCTTTGGCAAAGGCAACGGTCCAGACACAGTGATCAATGATCTGGTCATGTTTGTCTGGGAAAGACTGTGCGAACATTTCCACAACAAGGAAATGCACGAATGGTGCGAACTCGAAAGTTCAGGCCAGTCGCTCCAAGAGAACTTCATGATCGAACTCGACATCAAAATCGGCTTCGATAGACCCACGAGAGATGAACGAGCCCCGCGCAAGCGGGGCTGATTCATTTATTGAAACTCTATACCAACTCAAACTTCACGGACACCCGTTTATAAATTATTCTCTAAATAATCAAACAACGTTTCGTATTCTTCCTCGCGGATGGCCAAAGTTTCGTCTTTGTTTAAAAATCTTTCTCGCAATTTTCGCCAAGGGACAAATTCGACTTTCTCGACTTCTGATTCTTGCAAAACCAGTTCCGAAGGATTCAAATCTTTTTTGATCAGAAAAACAACATCAAAATGATTCTTGAAACCCCCGCCAGTTGTCGAAGCCGAGACTTTCAACTCTTTGAGCAAAATAAATTCTGAAAATGGAATTTCAATTCCAAGTTCTTCGCGAAGTTCTTTGAGCGCTGCATCCTCGACGCTTTCACCCGCCTCGACGTGCCCCGCCGCTGAGACATCCCACAATCCCGCCAACTTGTTGGGCGGTTTTTTGCCACACTTTTGCAACAAAAGTTCACCCTTGGAATTTATAATCCAAACATGTACGCATCTGTGCCAAATACCGAGATCGTGAATCTTTTTGCGATCCATCGTCTCGCCGGTAAATTTTCCATTTTCGTCTAAAATATCCAAGAATTCTTGTTTGAACATAAATTATTTATCCAAATAAACAAACCACTTATTTTCAACTTCTTTGACGATATCAATTCCCTCTTTGTCTGCAAACATAAGCAAATAACCTAAAACATCAGCCAATTCTTTACCGAACATACTTTTGATTTCTTCTTTGGTTTTGCCCTTCTGACGACCTCGGTCAGTCAACATCAAATATGTTTGTAAACATTCGCCCCATTCTTCAGAAACCTTGAACGGGAAATAATCCCGATCCATTTTTACGTCAGGATACTCTTTTTTGTAGAGCTCAATAACCTTTTTAACTTTTTCTGTAAGTTCTTGTATTTGTGTCATAAATTAATCTTACCATTCTCTTATTTTTCCCTTGTGCCAAAATTTACCAGATTCACCATCACTGTTTATCAAATCATACACGTCTTCAGCGACCTCCTCTGGAATTCTCTCTCCTTCTGGACCGCCCATATCTGTGCGCACCCAACCTGGATCTATCGAAGAAACTTTTACACCTTCTTTCTCTAATCTACCAGACAAAGCGTGCGTATACATGTTGAGTGCCGCTTTTGAAATTCTATATGATGGATACGACCCCGCACTTCGAGCGCCCAACTCCTTGGTTTGAAACGATCCCATTTGCGAAGATATGTTCACTATATGTCCGCCAGAATTTATCAATGGAATTATGTGCTCAGTAAAATCAATCGTACCCAATAAATTTACTGAAAGTGTTGATCGTAAACTTTCCATTTCTATTTTTATAGGATTTCCTTTTTCATGAAGCACTCCGGCATTATTTACAAGAATATCGATTTTTTTACTTTGATTGCTTATTGCTCGACTTGCTTCTTCGATGCTTTTTGGATCAGAGAGATCCAATTTTATCAAAGATAAATTTTCTGAATCTATATTGGCCAATCCGGAAGTCGAAGTACCTATGACAAACCATCCGTTGTCTAAAAATTTTTTAGCAACAGCCTTACCAATACCTCTACTTACTCCTGTAATCAATACTGTTTTCATAAATTATTTATTTAACATTCCGATAAACATCTTCGTTCGGTCGTTTGTCTCTCGACTTGTAAATTCTTCTGCGGACAACCACTCAAACTGATCATGTTCCCAACTTATTTTTACTTCATCACTTTTCGAAAAAGCCCTGTAAGCAATTGTGATTATATAGTCACCTCCACTTGATTTACCAGCAATAGCGTGAAGAAGTGAGACATCCTCGACATCTAAATCTGTCTCTTCTTTGATTTCCCTTTTTATGGCTTCAATCAAATCTTCTCCCTCTTCGACAAGCCCGCCTGGCAAATCCCATTGAAATGGTTTATGCGGATGAGTTTCAGACCTTCGAAGTCCTAAAATTTCTCCATCTTTGTTTATTACGAGTGCTTTTGTTGAAACTTTCATAGATTATTTTTATTATGAATCACCTTCTATTTCTTCGCCAACGACGTACCCACATCCTTCCGGGCCAACGATAGCCGAATGATTTGTGCCCGGAGGAACATCGAATCTGTCCCCCATCTTCAAGGTCTTTTCAAAATCTCCTGAAAAAGTTACCGAGCCAGAAATTATAAACATGGAAACTTTACCTTTGTGCGCATGACTTTCATATCTAGTTCCGGGCTCATCTTTCCATTCGTAAACATTGGCAAACCCTTCAGCAATTAATTTTGATTTTAGTTCTTCTGTGTTCATATCTTTCTTCCCTCAAAATATTTCCAATCAATTTTAGGAACCGAATCAGCGAACTTTGTTAAGTGGATAATTTCAATAGCTTTTTCTTCAAAAGGTTTAAAACTCTCCGGTAAAATGTTCAGAAGTTTTTCAGCAACGAACTCCTTAGGAAAAATCGGACTTTCGATCTGACCCAGGCGCAACAAGTACCACGTAGCAATAAAAAGCGAACATGGATACTTCTTCGCCCTCACATAGCCTGCGATTTCTTCTTTCAATTTTTTATCCTCGATCAATTTTAAAACTTCGTCACAAAGAGGAATAAGTTGTGACTCGCGCATTATGAAATCAGGCTTATGTCCTCTCCCTTCCAGCCAAATTGATAATTCATCATAACTAAATTCCGGATCAGGAAAAGAATAGTCGTCGACCATAATCACAAGAGCGGAATTTCCTTTCTGAACTTCATCTAGAACTTTCAAAGACAATTCATGCTCCTGGCCGATTTTATCGTTCGTATATATGTGTGCGTATTCGATGGAAAGGGATTTCATTTTATAAAAAAATCAAAAAATAAAGACAGTATTGCAATAGATATCGCAACTTTTGCCAAACGACTTGAACTTTTTTCACTTCTTTTTATTATCTCCGTTAGGTTGGCTATTTGTTTATTATTTGTATCTTGTTGTATTCTCTGAATTTCAAAACTGATCGCCCTATATTCCACCGATTCAGGAAAAAGTTCATTTAACATATTTTGGAGTTCTTCTTGAGATTTATTTTTAAGATTTTTGTAATTCATATAATTTCCTCCAACCTATAAACATCCAACACCACTTCTTCTTACGCCTGTCCACCTGTAGCTTTTGCGAAGGCGGGGATGGACTTTTTCATTGCCTTATTTTACCACACTAAAAATAAACTTGACATATTTTAAATAACATGTTATCATACAATTAAACCAATTCTTTCCACCATGACACTCAAGTCCGGACATGCGCGTCGCAATCGCAAACCCCTTCTCTACCGAGTAAGCAGAAAGGGTGACCTGAAGAAGGTCGTGTATTTCACGCCCTCGACCACGAACACCCGCAACCTGCCCAGGAGGGGTTTTCTGAAGGGAAGCGGAGCACAACACGTTTTCGCCCAGCCCCTGGTCTGACGAGCCCGCATCCGAACCGAAGCCCCGCTACCAAGCGGGGCTTCATCGTTTTTTACTTGACATTTTCATAAATCAGACATAGATTCAAACAAAACCCCGTCACATGTCACCCGCAGAAATAAAGGCAAAGAAGTCTGAACTTCGTACGAAAGCTGCGATTTTCGGATTGCTGGCTATTGCGATCATTCTGTTCTTGTTCAGCCTGATCCCAACCGAACAAATAACGCCAAGAGACATCTGGTCTCTGGTTGGGCTTGGCCTTGTGACCTGGATGACCGTGTTCATAATCAGTCGACGGATACTTTACCGTCGGAACGGATTCAAAATCCCACCCCCTCCAGGACCATGAAACCAATTTTGAAAATACGGGATTTCGAACTTTACCCCGCAGGTCTGGTTGTGATCATCATCATGATCGCGTGCTTCTACGTTAGCCAACGACCTGAGGCACCCCGCACCCAAACGAAACGCCCGCCAGAAATGGCGGGTTAATCGTTTCTACATTACAAAATCGTGAATCTAATCCACCAATACTTGGAATCCTCCATATGACATCCGCTTCATATCAAACGGCATATTCTTTTGCTTCGGATCATTCATCATCGGATCCTTCATGACTTTCGCATTCACTTCGTCACGGTGTTTGCGAGATTTGTAGACGATATATGAGAAAATCACGACTTCGTCTTTCTTGGCCTTCATAGCTTTGTCAAAATGATACGTCACCCACTTCGGACGCAGGTCATCGGCAATACACTCCTTGTAATCAAGCGCACCGTATTTCTTCCAAACCCTGCTTCCCTTTTCTGCCATCTTTTTATACTCATCAAGTTTCTTTTTCGGAACAACTAGGAGAAATCCATCTACGTATGTACCTTTTGATTTCGTTTTCATAATTTCATTTTATCACAAAAAACTATTACGTATTATCTAGCATTGACTCTGGGTATTTTCTTCTTTCTGTATTTTTAGTATATTTAGAGAAATCATTCCGCCAATGACAGAAACCTTACTCTTACCGGCAAAAGCCATAAAGGCTACGATCATTCACTCGCGCAAAGGCGACCAAATCGAGTGCGAACCTATCAATATCCATCGCTTGCCAAAGGGACATGCGTGGTCAGGAGACTCTCACATCAACTGCCCCAAGTGCAAGATCCATGTCAGCAAGCGTGGATAAGACGACCCCCAGGTCGAAGCCCCGCCGACAGGCGGGGCTTCATCGCTTTTACATCATCGCGTCACGAAGTTCATTTTGATATTTTTTCATCACTTCCATGCTGGCGAAAACTTGGTTTTTGCCAGATTTTTCGAGAGCCTTGATTTCATCTCCAATCTTTTTAAAAAGTTCTGGATTTTTCATCATGGCGTTCATCAACTTTTCTTGTTGATCAGCAGGAAGACCGCTTTTCTTTAGTTGGTGACCCAACATTTTCTTTACAAAAAAATCTTTTATTCCCATCCAGCAATCATACCAGAATTCCAATTCCCTTTGCAAATAATCAAATTCAAAAATCTATTCTAACGTTCGTACGAATTTAAGAATAGTTTTTCCTCGACTTGTAAGAGTGTGCAGGGTGTTATTGCCCAAAGGCTTTTTAATAACAATTCCAGCCATTGCTAACTTAGCCAGATGAAAGGAAGTCATTTTATATTCCATTTCAAGTTTTTCAGAAATGATTTCGACAGAAATACCGGGGTTTTTATCCAAGACTTCAATAAGCCGAAGTCTGTTTTTATTGGCAAAAGCCTTAATCACCTTATCTATTGATATTTGATTATTTACTTTTTTATCCATAAATCTATTCTAACATTCGTACGAATGTAGGAACAGTTTAGATGTTAATAATTTTTATACGTTGGGATATAATAAGCTATATGACTTCCCTTCTCGACATCCATCAGAAATGGCACAAGAAAAATAACTGCAAATTAAAGCCCCTCGCTACTCAGCCAGTTTTTGGTGATGGCAACCACAAAGCAGAAATTGTGTTTATTGGCGAAGCACCGGGCAAGGCCGAGGATCTCGAGGGTCGACCATTCATCGGACGTGCGGGAAAATTTTTGGCCGAAATGCTGGAAACGATCAAAATGAAGCGCCCCGATATTTATATTACAAATATCGTAAAGTATCGTCCGCCCAACAATCGCGACCCAAAGCCAGATGAAATCGAGGCATGCTGGCCCTGGCTTTCAGACGAACTCAATTTCATCAAACCAAAACTTATAATTTTCCTTGGACGGCATTCGATGAATCGATTTTTCCCAACCGAAAAAATTTCGGAAGTTCACGGCAAACTAATTCATCAAAAAATCAAAGACTTTGACACCGAATATTTCTTACCGCTCTATCACCCCGCCGCCGCTTTATATAACGGCAATATGAGAGAAACATTGCTCAAAGATTTTAAAAAAATACCGTTAATTATCAAAAGGATTTCAAATAAATAAATATAAAAGAAGCGCCCCGCCTGTAAGACAGGCGGGGCGCAGAGACCATGTGATCTCGCTTCTTATAAGTTGTACAGCTTGTCCAGGTTCGCCAGGATCTCTTCGTGAGTTTCTCCATACACGTAAGTTCCCTTCGTCTGCCTGAACTTCTCCTTCATCACTTTGTTGTCGTAGTTCGGATACCTACGGAAGAGATAAAGAAGCGCTGTTTGAACAAGAGTGCTCTTGGGGACCAACCCCTTGAGCTCAACCAGATGTTCGACATACCGTATTCCATTCTCACGATCCTTCATCTCGAACACGCCGTCAACGAAGTTCCTTGTTGCGACCTTTCGCATGTCTCCGGAGTAGGCCTGGAGCAAGGTGTTGATCGCGATCTTGGTCTTGTCGTACGTCGTCTGGATGAATTTGTAATCCTCGATATCGAGAGACGCCCAAGTTCTCAAGTACTGCGGCAAGTTCCAGCCCTTAGAGGTGTTATTGACTCGAGCTACGAGCTTCACGATGTCCTTCTTGATTACTGGACCAGAGCCTTGTTTCCTGTACAAAGTGAAGTGAACAGGTAGTCCCAGGGCTTCGAAAGCCTTGAAACGATGTTGTCCATCCACGATCCAGTACTTCATCTCCCCGTCGATGCAGTCGGTATGTATCATGAGCGGATGGGACAGCACTCCGTTCTCCTTAATGGAGGCAATCAATGCCCGAACATGTGTCCGAGAGATGGTCCGATTGAACGGTAACAGATGGAACATGCCGTAGTTGCTGGATGAGTAGATGTTGGCTGTTCTGGTAAACCCATCCTCCGTCTGTATCGCCGTCTTGTCGTCGCTCAAAAGGACGAGTTTTCTGACGTTGATTGGCACCTTTTGCCCAGACAAGGAGAACAGGTCCATACCCTTCTCGGAGAATTTCCGAGTGATTTCTGCCAAATACTCTTCCTTGTAGTTATCGAATCCTTTGAGAGCATCTATACCCTTTTCGGAAACGAAGCGCACGACATGCCCAACAAGTAGTTGGTGTGTCACGCCACCTTTATAGGACTCGAGTCCCATATCCAAGTACGCTAGTGTGACTTTACTCAACCCGACATATTGTATCGGATGAAAAAGCTCCACGTTTTCTGGTAGACCGACTTTTGGGATGATTGCGGTTGCTGTAGTCATGGTTAGTGAGCTTTGATTCGTATACTACTTATTTGTACACGACTTGTCAAAAAATATTTTTTAGGGTAATCTATATTACGAACACCAACCAAACACCACCACCATGATACGCAAAGATCTTCCCGATGATGATTTGATTGATCTGTATAAAGGTGGTGACAAAGAAGCCTTTGGCATGATCATCCGTCGCTACACAAGGCCCCTCTCACAGAAAATTTTTCTTCTGGCGAAGGATCCAATGCTCGTGGAGGACATTCTGCAAGAGACATTCTTGAAAGCCATGAAAGCAATCGAGAGTGACCGCTATACCAACGAATACAGATTCGAGGCCTGGATTACAAAGGTCGCACATAACACGTTCATTGACCACACACGTCAGGCGAGACACATGAAGAAAGTACCCATTGAATCACAGGGCGACGATGGAGAAAGTCACACAATCCAGCTCATCGATCCGGAAGAGCGAAACCCGGAACAAAAACTCTTTGATAAAGAGAGCGATTACGACATCCAGGAGCTTCTCGATGGCCTGCCACCAGAACAGAAACAGGTGGTGGTACTGCGCCACTTCAATGGTCTGTCCTTCAAGGAGATCGGGGACTTTACTGGCGTGAGCATCAACACTGCCCTCGGCCGAATGAGATATGGCCTTATCAACCTACGCAAGGAAATACTCCTGCGTAAAAAGGGTGATAATGACCCAATGTCCTAAACCGTATTAAGGCCCCCGCAAGGGGGCCTTGGTTTTTATATATTTCCAAATTATATATCTTGTAATATTTTATTATACGTGTCGTCTTAAAAACCGAACCCAACAAACCCCCGAAAACATGGAAATCCTGCTAGCGACCCCTGTATTCTGGACATTCTGCTATTTCTGCAAAGACTACCACCTGAAAGGGTGGAAATTCAAAAAGTGACGATACGTATCGCCAGGACCCCTTAAATAAGGGGTTTTGGCACTATACATGCTAGTATAAAAGTGTAATATTTAGAGTCTAATCACGTCATAAATGGCAGAGGAACATGATAAAATTCAAGCAATTTTCATGAAAAGCTACGAGGAGAACTCGGATGCCCTTTTCCGGTATTGCTACTTCCAGACCTCAAACAAAGAGGTTGCCAAAGACATTCTCCAGGACACTTTTACCAAAACCTGGATATATTTATCCGAAGGCAACGAGGTGGATAACCTAAAAGCTTTTTTCTACAAAGTCGCAAAGAACCTAGTCATCGATCACCGGCGTAAGAAAAAGGCCCACTCGCTCGAAGCAATCACAGAGACCGGAATTGATTTTGAATCAGAAGACGAGGAAGAGAGAGCGACCGAAAATTTTGATAAAGAATTTGTGGTGACGAAACTCGAAAAGCTTGATCCGGAAGACCGCGAAATACTCTCGATGCGATACATAAACGAAATGAGTATCCGAGAAATCAGTAATGCTCTCGACATGACCCCAAACAATGTATCTGTCAAAATCCACCGAGCAACACAAAAGATGAAAAAAGTTTTAGAAGACTACTACGAATTATAAAATGAAAGAAAATTTTAAAAATTTCATAAAGCGCGCGCAAGCCAACAAACTTTCTGAAACAGAGAAAGATGTTTTGCGTTCCAAAATTTTGGAGTTCATTTCTTTCAACCCTATCCGTGGCAAAATGCCAATCGTACGTGACCGAAACTACATTTCGATATTTGAAGTGAAGTACTTCATGAAAGCGGCCTCACTTGCGCTTATATGTGTATTGGTTGTCGGCGGTTCTGGAGTTTCTTATGTGGCAGCCAAAGCTTTGCCGGGCGAAGCCCTCTACGCCGTAAAAATAAACATCAATGAAAATATCGAAGAAACTTTGGCCACGACCCCAAAAGCCAAGCTCGCAGTTCAATCAGAACACATCCAGCGACGTTTGGACGAAGTGCAAACATTGCGCAAAGAAAACAAGCTCTCGTCAGAAACACAAAATATTGTTATCTCCAAACTAGATGAACATACCGCGAGTGCCTCGAAATCTATTGATCAATTACGTGAAGAGGGTGATGTCAGCGCTGTACTCGAAGCGACATCAAGTCTGACGCCGATATTTGAAGCAAACAAAGACATTTTAGAAAAAGAGAACAATAAATCTGATTTGGAAAATGAAGTTGATGATACCGCCACATTGATTGCAAAAATCGATGACAGTAGCAAAATGTTCCAAGATCAAGAAAATTCTGTTATCGCAAGTGTAGACGAAGACGCCACAGATGAGACCGTGGCCATGTCTATATCTGAAACAATCGCTCCGGATCCGACACTGTTAGCCCAAGAGAAAACCAATGAAGCGACAAACAAGGCCGAGCGAGAGGTAAAAGAATTAAGTAATCAAATTCACGAAATCGTAAAAGAACGAATAGATACTGCTAAAGAAAAAATTCGCCAGATAAAAAGAGAGATTGCCGAAGAAGAAGCCGCGATCAAAAATATCGAACCAGAGCCATCAATTTCAGTACCTGTTATTCCAGAAATAATTATCGAAGAAAAAACAATAAGTACCGAAAAAGTAGAAGTTATGTCCACACTTCCTAAACCAGAAATCAAATCATCAGATACTCAAATCCCAACAGCTAAAATTGACGCTCCGGTCACAGAAGAGCCCGTGACTCCAGTTGCAACAGAAACACTCGTAGATGAATTTGACATATTGGGTAAAATTAAATTGGCGGAATTTGAAATTAAAAACGCCGAAAAACTCTTGAAAGAAGGCAGATTCAAAGAAGCCCTGGTAATTGCCCAAGAAGTAAACCATCTCGCTGGAGAAATAGAAACACACAAAAGATTGAAAAATCTTGATTTGGCAAAAAAAGAAAACGTCAACAAAACACAAAAAGCCGAAATCGCCGAAAGCATCAAAAATTAATTATTCGTCCACAAGTTCATATCCTGTGTCTGTTTTTTCTTCTTTACGAATAAGGAAGACAACTATTATCGTAACCAAAATAAGAATAATAAAAAGCAAAATCCAAACGAGACCCTGATTTGTGTCAGATTCTTTTACTTCTTCTACTGAGACAACATCTGCGTCCTCTACTCCAAGCACCTCTCCCGAAGAGGCACTCTCAGTGGATGGTGTTTTGGATACCACCGAGGTTGACCCCGGATTTATTTTCCTGGCCACAGTATTGCCACCACCAGAAGATGCTAGAGAATTAGTCGGCGTAAAGAGAGAAACACCTGTTGAAAAATTTAGTTTTGTAATTCTGTTAGAAAAAACGATTGTTTTATTTGATTGGAGGTGTGTGTCTTCTGGAATAATAAAATTTTTACCCGAGCCATCTCGCAATTGCCATAAAGACAAATCGATGGAATTACCAGACGTATTTTTAATCTCGACAGAACCGTCCGGGTAAATTTTTGAAATGCTTACTGTTGGAGAAAGTACTTCGATAGTAAACTGCGTCTCAAGATCTGGTGGTACTTTATCTTCAAAAAATGAATGGTAGTATTTTACACTTACTGAGTACGTTCCGGGATATTCGTAATTATAATAAAATCCCGCGCGAGTATATTCAAACTTGGCAGACATTTCTCTCGTGTTGCCATCACCCATGTTCCATACATAACGGCCCTTAAAGATCCCCGAGCGATCAAAATCAAGTGCTTCGGCTTTAAAATGTGCTGGGCTACCAGCAATAGCTATTTTAGGTGATTCAATTTTCAAAAGTTGAGTAGGATATACCTTGATTGATTTACTAGAACCTTCTCCTGTTTGTTCTTCGGTCTCCTCCTCTTCTTCCTCGTCTTCATTGCCCCCATCGCCACCATTATCAACAGACGAATTTGTAGCGCCTGGGGTGGCCGATGCCGTAATCCAACCAGAGCCACTTTTTTGCATTGTATTTTTATTTGTCGAATCTCCGGCCGGCCAACCAGATGTCGCATCAATCGAATCAACTGTATTTCCACTTCCGTCTTTCAACAAAATATTTTCACTTGTGTTGTTTAGGCCACTGCCCCCAAAGGCGCCCTGAATATTACAAATTCCACCCAAAGGAGAAGTGACCGATGGTGTCGTTCGACAAACCAATAAATATTGTCCGGCGGAAATACTTCCGGAAAGCGAAATGAGCGTCGTAGATCCGCCCGCTTTATAAATTTTCCAACCATCAAGTGATTGTGCTGTGCCATCGTTATACAATTCAATCCATTCTTCATATTGACTACCACTTGTGCCCATCCACGCCACTTCGTTTATTCGAATTTCAGCCTGCGCCAAATTAGGTAAAAACAAAACTGCTACCACAAACACGATGCTTTTGAAGAACTTTTGATTCATGCAAAAATACTAAATAATAATTAATTATTCTAGAATTTGTTTTAGGATGTCCTCTGGAATTTCACGCGGTTTTTTGTTCGAGTCGGGTTTTGTTTGTGGTGCCGGCTTTGATGATTGTGATTCTATTGATTTTGGTTCTGGTTTTGTTGTTTGTGTTTGTTCAGACCTGGAAATAGCTGGGGCACCGTTGTTGGTTGAAATATTTGGATTTTGCAAAGCTTTAGCCAAGACGTCTTTTAAAAGACTTTTGTTTTTGTCGGACGGATTTTTATTGCCAATGAGCTTGTGTATTGATTTTGGTGCAGGCTCGGACCCTCGAGCGATTTGTCGATTTTGATTATTTGGATTATGCGATGTTTGAGGTGACTGATTTTTAATCGGAGCTTGTTCTATACGTTTAATGATTTCGGTTGGAATAACGATTTTGGCTGGAGCTGTAGTTGGTGGTTTGTCACCATACATCGCTTTTTCTTTTTGGGCCTTTTCAGCCAAATACGCTTCTTTTTTCAAACGTTCCTTTGTATCTTTGGCTGTCTCAAAAACCGTGCCGTGCCATTTGTCGATACTACCTTGGACCTCGGCCCTGGTGCTCGCGTAACTTGCGCGCGAGTTTTCGATAACTTCATTTCGATACGTGATCGATTTTCGTGGCAGAGGCGCCATGTTCGTGGCTGAAAAGGGTTTGGAACCAACACCGTCAATCATAAGAGTTAGATAAATTTGGTATTTACCAAGATTCACTATGTCTTCGGCAGTAAATGTCGGAATAAAAATTTTCTCTAGGACATCAGCATCAAGCGGACCCACCCGAAAACAAATCGTCGTACCAACGTTACCAAAAACGGCATCTCGAACCGTTTCTTCCATTTGTTCTATATATTGATGAGCGATTGTAAGATTGAGTTTGTATTTTCTGGCTTCGGCCAAAATGTCAGAAAAAGAATCGTTTGCAAAGTTTTGGAATTCGTCGACAAACAGAAAAAACGGTGGAAGTTTGTTCATTACGTCCTTTGGGACATCGGCACGTGACATAGCCGCAAGATAGATTTTGGTCACAATCATCGCACCCAAAAGTCCAGCATTTTGTTCACCGATTCTTCCCTTCGATAAATTCACCAGAAAAATCTTCTTCTCGTCCATCATTTCTCGAATATTGAAACTAGATTTTTCTTGACCGACAATATTTCGGATAAGCGGATTTGCTGTAAACTGACCAATTTTGTTTTGGATGGCAGCAGTCGCCTCGCGCATAAATCGCTCGTCCCATTTAGCAAATTCTTCATTCCAAAAACTTCTTACTGCCGGATCCGTTACTTTGGACACGACTTCTTCACGAAAGCCCTTGTCAGCGTACATTCTATTCACGGCGAGAAGTGTCGAGCCCGGGTATTCGAGAAGTGCCAAAATAGTGTTATTCAAAATATGCTCCATACGCGCAGACCAAGCATCTACCCAAATTTTCTTGAAAGCTGACATGAGGCCCGATACGACGAGGTGTCTTTGGTCTATGCCGATATCTTCCATGACATTGAAAGCGATCGGATAATCGGAGTCAAAAGGAGCAAAATACACGACGTCTTTTATCCTGTGTTCTGGAATATATTCAAGAAGTGTGTCTATGGCCGAACCGTGTGGATCAATGAAGCACATACCTTCACCGTTTTGGATATCCTGAGCCGCCATATTTTCAAGCAGGGTCGACTTACCCATTCCAGTTTTTCCGATGACATAAACATGTCTGGAACGATCTTCGTTTCTTATACCAAAACGCGTCCGCTCACCGCGAAAATCCGTCTCGCCAAAATATGTGACTTGGTCGGGATTCATCCCGTTAGAGATAGCAAATTTTTAATTTGCGTATCTTGTTTAAAAATTTTGACATAATTTACGACCATCTTTAAATCGCTTAAGAAACAATATAAACTATAGCATCTCTAACGGGATTCATTACCCCAAATTATACACGATAAATGGACTTTTCCAGACTTTCGTGGTGGATATAATGACTTTACCCCCCACACTGACATTTTTATAGCTTTTTATTCTGCCTTACTAAAAATTTTTTAAAGGGGTTTACCCCCACACCTACTTTTTGATCGCGCCAAAGGCGCATTTGAAAAATAATCAAAAAGTAGGTGTGGGGGTTTACAAAATGATTTCTATATAATAGTATGAACTGCGTTATTAGCTGGATTTTTCGGATAATCTTCGTGAGGCCATTTGAGCCGAACGGAACCCTTAAAATCTTTGAAGGTCCGCTAAACACGCGGATATTTTTTATGGAAAATACTATTAATGAAGAATTGAAGAAAACCTTGGACGAATCGATTTTTGCTCTGGCTGAAGGAGCTATTGTCGAAGGTCAAGTTATCGAAATCAAAAAAGCGGCCGTTTATATCGACCTTGGTCTATTTGGCACAGGTATTATTTATGGCAGAGAATACATCAACGCCCGCGATATTATAAAAAACATCAAGGTTGGTGATGTCATCAAAGCCAAGGTTGTAGAAGTTCAAAACGCCGAAGGCTATACTGAGATCTCACTCAAAGAGGCTCGTCAGGCGCTCGTCTGGAAAGACGCCGAAGAAACCATGAAAGCTGGCACAGTACTAGAGCTTCCAATCAAAGAAGCGAACAAAGGCGGTCTTATAATTGAGTGGCGAGGTATTGCAGGATTTTTACCAGCCTCACAACTCAAACCTGAACACTACCCACGCGTTGAAGGATCGGACAAAGACAAAATCCTCGGTGAACTTCGTAAATTTGTTGGTGAGAAAATGTCAGTTATCATAATCGGTATCAATGCCCAAGAAGACAAACTTGTGTTCTCGGAAAAAGCAACAAACCAAGAAGAGCGCAAAGAAACAGTCAACAAATACGCTTTGGGTGACGATCTTGATTGTACTGTGGCGGGTGTTGTTGACTTCGGCATCTTCCTCAAAATCGAAGAAGGTCTCGAGGGCCTCGTCCACATCTCTGAAATTGACTGGGGACTTATCGAAGATCCTCGCAAACTTTTCAAAGTTGGCGACAAAGTCAAAGCTCGAATTATCGAAATCAAGGATGGTAAAATTTCACTTTCACTCAAAGCCTTCAAAGAAAATCCTTGGACTGAATTTGACGGTAAATTGAAGAAAGGAGACATTATTTCTGGTGTTGTTATCAAGTTCAACAAGCACGGTGCTTTGGTATCTATCAAAGACGGCGTAGCTGGACTTGTCCACAACTCATCGTTTGGCTCCGAAGAAAAGCTTCGCGAAACACTTGAACTCGGCAAGGCTTACAACTTCCAAATCAATGTCTTCGAACCAAAGGAACAGAAAATGACACTCGCGTACGTTGAGAATAAGTAAGTATTAGAGATTAAGCACAACGGCAAAGGCGCCACATCGAATGTGGCGCCTTCTGCTATATGCTTTAGGATAGCTTCTTTAATCGTACTCGAATTACAGCCACGAATGCCACGATGGCGGTGATTGCCACCAGTGCGAGGCCGACCCACAAAGCTAGTTTCAAGGAACTCCATAATTCCGGTACTGTGCCCCACGCGACCAGGTGGAAGCCTGTAATAACAAGCAGTATTGCGAGTACCATCCCAATACTGAATTTCAACAGAATGAGGAAGCGCCTCCCCAAAAAACCGAGAACAATCCCAATCGTCTTCATGGTTTGGTGGATTTAATTCCATCTTACACAACCAACCGAAAAAGAAAAGTCTCTTCTTGGTTGCTTATTTTTTACATATGTTTCAGATTAACAACCACATAAGACTCAAGGTTCGACCTGGAGTCTTATAAAAGAATTAATGTAGGATTTATATTTTCCTGACTAAGCGCAGTAAAATATAAATTTTCTATTTACGAGGACATAGTGCAAAGACACGCTCCCGCAGTAAATAAAAAATTTATATTTTACGAAGCGTTATATTTATTCATCGCTTTTTCGCGACCTTCGCGGACGATACAGTCGAGACAATCTTTGACGCGCGTAGACATGTCTTTTATTTTCTCCAAGTCCACTTTTGAGAAATCTTTAATAACAAAATTCGCTACCGCGGTTTTTTGCGATGTAAACAATCCGCCTTTTGGTTTGATGGCTTTGCCATCTCCATCTGTCGGAGCAATGCCAATTTTTATGCGCGTAAATTTCTGCGTGCCGAGCTGGTTAATGATGGACCTTAGACCGTTGTGTCCGCCCGCGCCAGAATCAAAAACGATTTTCATCGAACCAAACGGTAAATCAATGTCGTCATGAATGACAACAACGTCTTCGGGGGTGATTTTTAATTTATTGGCAAAAAATTTTACCGAGTTACCAGAATTATTCATAAAAGTTTTCGGCTTCACATAAACCGCGCTCTCGTTGTTTAAAATGTCGGCGTTGCCGTATTTGTCCGTGTGCCAACCACTTTTGAAAATTTCATCAAGTAAAATAAACCCGACATTGTGCCTGGAGTTTTTATATTTCTCTCCTGGGTTTCCAAGACCGATTATGAGATGCATGACAATATTATACCAAACTTCAAGCTTACAAACGCGCGGCAAAATCTAAATTTTCCGAATCCTGAGGACCCAAGTGCGCTAGACACGTTTCCGCAGGGTGAGGAAAATTTATATTTTGCCGCGCGTTTGCACGAACCCAAAAATAAGAATATAATGAGCCCTATGGATAGAGAAAATGGCTTGGAATTCCAAGTCCCAAAAACAAAAAAAGAAGGTGCCTGGGATTTAATACGATTTATTTTGATCGCTATTGCTATAGTCCTGCCTGTCAGACTACTAATTGCTCAACCATTTATTGTAAGCGGTAGTTCGATGTTCCCAACATTCGAAGATAAACAATACCTTATCGTCGATCAAATTTCTTATCGCCTCGAAGATCCAAAAAGAGGCGACGTCATAATATTCCGCTTCCCACTCGATGAATCAAAATTCTTCATCAAACGACTAGTCGGTCTCCCAAATGAAAAAATTGAAATTAGCGATGGGAAAATTTATATAACAGATAAAAATGGAGAGAAGTTCTCCCTCGACGAACCCTATCTCGAAACAGAAATGTGGGGCAAGGGCGAATTTAGCGCGAGTCTAAAAGAAGACGAATATTTTGTTATGGGTGATAATCGGGCTGCTAGTTCTGATTCTAGATCGTGGGGAGTTTTACCCAGAAAAAATATCGTTGGACGTGCCTTTCTAAGATTATTGCCAGCCGATACCGCCGAGATACACCCTGGAGAATATCGTTATTAAAATATTAATCCAAACATAGAGATAAAATGTCAGAAGAAAAAAAAGAACGCGGAGATTTCTTGCAAACGCCCCGAGGCATGCGTGATCTAATCGGAGAAGATTTTTATAGCTATCAAGGATTTTTTGAAAAGGCGCAAGAAATTTGCGAGTACTACGGTTTTTCACCTATCGAGACGCCCGCAATGGAACATGAAGAAGTTTTCATGAAAGGTGTTGGCGAAGGTACAGACATCGTCGACAAAGAAATTTATACGCTCCGAACCAAGGGTGGCGACCGTCTCGCACTTCGACCAGAAGGTACGGCCGCCGTTATGCGCGCCTACATTGAACACGGCATGCAATCTCTACCTCAACCTGTTAAGTTTTATTCTTGTGGTTCTCGTTTCCGACATGATAAGCCACAAAAGGGTCGCTATCGAGAATTCAAACAATTCGATATCGAAACATTAGGAAGCCCTAAAAGTATTATGGATGCTATCACAATCAAGATTGGGCTAATTATTATCAGAGAAGCCGGTGTTGAAAATGTGCGAGTCAAGATAAATTCCATCGGCGACACCGAGAGTCGTAAAGATTATCTAAAAGATCTAACCAACTACTACAAAAAATTCATCAACAAAATGGGTGCCGACGACCGTCAGAGGATGAAGACCAATCCTCTACGGATTCTTGATTCCAAGGATCCAAATCTGACCGAAATCAATGCCGGAGCGCCTCAGTCTGTGGCTTCGCTTAATGCCGCCTCGAAAAAACATTTCAAAGAAGTCATCGAGTACTTAAACGAGATGAAAATTGATTACGAGCTTGATCACACTCTTGTACGAGGACTTGATTATTACACGCACACTGTTTTCGAATTCTTTACAGAGGCGCAGCCCGATCCAGAAAATCCGGGCAAAGAGCTCAAACAAAATGCGTTGGGTGGCGGTGGGCGCTACGATTATTTGGCTAAAACAATGGGTCACAAGAAAAATATCCCCGGCGTCGGCTTTGGACTCGGTGTTGATCGTATCATCGAAGCTTCTAGCAAAAAACTGATTCCAAAAGTAAAGCGAAAAGAAAAAATATACTTTATCCAACTCGGCAATGAAGCCAAGATGAAGAGCATGAATGTCATCGAAATTCTGCGCGAAGCCAAAATCGGCGTTACTCACGCTTTGGCCAAAGACTCTCTTGGTTCTCAATTGGCTGTCGCCGAGAAACTCGGACTTCCATACACAATAATTTTCGGGCAGAAAGAAGCTCTCGAGGATTCTGTGATCGTTCGCGACATGGAAAACCGTTCCCAGAAAACCGTACAAATCGGGAAACTCGCCGACTACCTTAAAAAGTTAAAATAAAACTATGGTCGCGATTGTCACCATTCCCCACCCGGCACTCCGAAAAATTTCGGACAATGTTTCAGAAAAAGAAATTACTTCTTCTGAGTTCAAACAACTTTTGGCGGATTTGTCTCTTGCTCTTGGAACACGAGATGATGGTATCGGACTATCGGCCCCACAAATCGCAATAAACAAAAGAATCTTTGTTGTGTCGGGTAAAGTCTTCGACAAAGATTGGATGAAAAATCGCAAAGTTCCCGACAAGCTACCCGCTGACGAATACTTCATCAATCCCACAATCATCAAATTTTCCAAGAAGCTATCGACCGCCGAAGAAGGTTGTCTCTCTATTCCAAACACATACGGGATGGTTAAACGTCCATCAAATGTGACGATTGAATATATCGATCGACATGGCGAAAAGCAGACGAAGAAAGCCACGGCTCTCCTCGCTAGGATTTTCCAACACGAAATTGATCACTTAGATGGAATACTTTTTACAGACAAAGCGACTGACGTAAAAAAACAAAAAGATGACACAACCAATCAAGAACTCTAAAATTATTTTCTTTGGTACGCCGGCAATTTCAGCGCAGGTGTTGCAAGCACTTCTCGATGCGGGTTATGAAATTTCTGCTGTTGTCACCAATCCCGACGCACCCGTTGGCAGAAAGCACGTCATGACTCCCTCGCCGGTCAAAGTTTTAGCTCTTGAAAAAGGAATCCCCGTTCTTCAGCCAAAAAAACTTTCGGGCGACTTCCGACTTCCGACTTCCGACTTCCCAACTCTCGCTATCGTCGTCGCTTATGGAAAAATCATCCCGCAATCAGTCATCGACATGTTCCCAAAAGGCATGCTCAACATCCATTATTCACTCCTGCCAAAATATCGCGGCGCTTCCCCTGTCGAACATTCCATTCTTTCGGGAGATACGGTAACCGGCGTCACTATCCAAAAGCTTATTTTCAAACTCGACGCCGGACCGATTGTCTCTGTGTGTGAATTTCCGATCGATGACAAAATCACCTCTCCGGAATTGAAAGAGAAACTTACTGAAATCGGCTCCGAACTTTTGATAGAAACTTTGCCTAAATATCTAGCTGGAGAAATAAGTCTTGTGGAACAAGACGAAACACAAGCGACACATTGCAAGAAAATTTCCAAAAGTGATGGCGAGATCAAGCTTTCTGATCCTGAAACAGAAAAATGGCTAAAATATCGCGCCTATTTCGGTTGGCCAGGGATTTTCTACTTCGATGAATCCGGCAAGAGAAACAAAATCACCCTCGCGACTTTTGAAAACGAAAAATTCATCATCAAAAAAATAATTCCCGAAGGAGAAAAAGAAATTTCGATCTAACTTGACTCGTATTAAAAATACACGTAGGATTGGGCAAAACCAACACAACCTTCCCATGAGCTACAACATCACGCAACCCGCGGCCTTGATTTCCGTCTACTACAAGAAGGGTATCGATCGCTTGGCGCAGGCTATCCATGCAAGCGGCCGTACTATCTACTCAACTGGTGGTACGGCTGAGCATCTGACCAAGATCGGCATCCCCATCATCGAGGTGAGCAGTTTAACGCAGTTCCCCGAGATGATGGGCGGCAGATTGAAAACCTTGCACCCGATGGTCTTTGGACCCATCCTTGGAAGGACAAGTGTACTGAGCGACATCAAGTCCATGCAGGATCACAAGATGCCGCTCATCGACATCGTCGTCGTGAACCTGTACCCTTTCAATGAAGAAGTCGAGAAGGGCGCCAATACAACCCATCAGAACATCATCGAGAAGATCGACATCGGTGGGCCATCCCTGATCCGTGCCGCAGCCAAGAACTACGAACGCGTCAGCGTCGTCTGCGACCCGCGGCATTACGATGTTCTGGCGGACCTTATCGAAAAGGGTGCCGGTATCTCACATGACCAACGCGAGGACTGGGCGGGCCAGGCCTTCGATCTTACTTCCGGTTACGATGAACCGATCGGAAGCTACTTCGCTCGAAGGAGGCTTGCACGCCAGGAAACAGTCACCGGCGCCTAACCCGTACTTCACCTCGCATCCGCAGAAAGCCCCGGACCCCGGGGCTTTCGCTTTTTTCTTAAATCTTAAATCCTAATTCTTAAATCTAACCAAACGGCCACCATGGCTTCATCCCCTTAATCCTTTTCTTGAGACTTCGCGCCCCACGGACAAACATCGTCTGAGATCTTCCCTTTCTGTCTTTAATCTCGCGCAGAGCTTCGTCACGTACGAGATCAATGGCCGCGAGTAATTCTCCTGAATGATTTTTTATATAAAATTCTTTACCTTCAAACGTAAACCGAACTTCTGCCATATACACGTCTTCGCCTTTCTGGTGGTGGTTTGATTCTTTGCCAATCTCTACGAAGACATTGAAATCTCGATCATGATCTAAAAATTTACTGAATGAATTTATTTTTTCGTTTACGTAATCTTTGATTTCTAGCGTCAGATCAATATTGGTTGCCTTGATATTTATGTTCATACGATATATCCGTGAAGTGCTAATACTTCCATTTTAACACACTCTTATTCCTGGTCCGGTATAGACAAAATCTTGGCTTGACTGTGGTGTCCGCTTACAATGCGCACCTTGCCTGTCGGTATGGCAAAATGCCTAGCTACGAGCTCCCGGACCGCCTCATTGGCCATATTTCGCTCAGCCGGAGCCCGAACCCTGGCCTCAAAGCGCAGACTAGAAACCTCCTTCAAAACGTCTTTTTTAGAATCAGGAAAGACTTTTAGTTTGATATACATTGTTTAATCCATTCTTGTAATAAAACGGCTAAAGAAATCCCCGCCTGATTCAACATCTTCGGAATCAGTGAAGTTCTGGTCATTCCTGGAATGGTATTTATCTCCAAAAAATATATTTCATTTTCATGCCTAACAATAAAATCCGATCTAGAAATATGTTTGGCGTTTATTTTCTTATGAATCGCAAGTGCTTGTTTTTGCAATTCTCTATTCAAACTCTCATCAATATCAGCAGGACATATTTCTGTCGCCAAACTCTTTGGGTTGTACTTATTTTCAAAATCAAAAAATTCGCCTTTTGGGATTATTTCTATGACGGGTAGAGCAATTATCTTTTGATTGTGTTCTATGATTCCAACAGTAAACTCCCTGCCATTTATTGGCTCCTCCAATATAAATTCGGTTTCAGAATTTGCAGAAATCAATTTATCCAATTCTTCTTGCGAGCGACACAATCCAGAATCTACCGATGAACCACCCAAATTAGGTTTGGCAAAAAGTGGAAACTTGCTCGTCTCTGGTGCTATTTTAATTCCAATCGATTTGGCGATTTGCTTCGTTGTCTTTTTATCTATGCCAACAGCATGAGCACCCGAATCAGAAAAAATATACGGTACTTTTATTTCTTTGAGAAACCCTTGAAGTGCTCCGTCCTCTCCACCGACACCGTGAATTACCGGTATTGCCACATCAAAATTTTTTGAGACATTCAAAAATCTCTCTTTTTCTTCGGGAAAAACAAAAACCTCGGTGTCGGCAAAATCAATCAAATTTACAACATTTTCAGCCGACCTCATCGATATTTCTCGCTCGCCCGATTCTCCTCCCGTAATGATAGCAACCCGCATCTTCCTATCTTATCAAAAGTTTGCTTTTTAAGCCCTTTTTGGCTAATATTTGGCAGTATCTTCGAAAAGGTACACATTGAAAACTAAATATTCCCCGGTAGCGCAGCGGTAGCGCAGTTGCCTGTGAGAAATGTAATGGTATACTTATTTTGTGTCTACCACAAGAAAAGAGACCAGAACATACTCCGATCGTGCAGAATATATGCGAGAAGCAGTTAAACGAAGACGTATAAAGCTTCGTGTAATGGCTCGTGAATATGCTGGCGGTAAATGCAGAATCTGTGGGTACAATAAATCTTCCCGAGCATTAAATTTCCACCATCTTGATCCAAAGAAAAAAGACTTTGGTTTGGCGGATGGCGGAATAACCAGATCTTGGGAAAAAACTCGCAAAGAAATAGACAAATGTATATTACTTTGCGCAAATTGTCACATGGAAGTGCACGACGGAATTACGCAGCTCCCTTCGGAAACGAAGAGATGAAAAACAAGGTGAATTGTCTGGAAGCCCGAGCTGTAACAACAGCGGGTAATCAGCAGCCAAGCCTCAATAATTTTTGAGGAAGGTTCAGAGACTATCCTAAACGGAGTAGGCCGAGAGTTTCGGTCGAAGCGCCTTGCACCTAAATTCCGATTCGGAACACGGTGATGATATAGTCCATTCCTAGAAGTGATTTTAGGGTAAATGTAAGCAATTGGTCGCAGGTTCGAATCCTGCCCGGGGAGCCAAGTCGTGCGGAGTTATCCCGCACGAGACGCATCAATATTTGTATCAGAAAAACCGCTTAGAATGAGCGGTTTTTCTGTAGCCAATTAAATGATAAAATTAAAGCGTGAATTTTGAAAGAAATCTAAAACCCAACAAACTGGACGTCGGGTCAGTTGAGGATTTGTCCGAAAATCAAGAATCAAAGGAAAATCTAAATCAGGCACATGAAAAAATTGTGTCTGTCTTGAAAGTTTTTAAACCAGAAGATATTTCATCAGATGAATTTCTTGATGAGGTGGTGGATAATTTATTTGAAGATGCTAAAAAACTCCAATTATCAAGGGGTCAACTTTTAGAGACCGATGAAGCTGTTTACTCTGAAATGAGAGAAATTTTGATTTCAAGATTCAAACAAATTTCCCAAGACTACTATGCTGATTATAAAGATATGAAAACGGAGCAATCTGGCCGAGATCTTTGTAGAAAAGCCAGACTTGGTTTGATTTTACTTGATGATCTGTCGGACTTCGAAGAAGAATTCACAAAAAGATATAACACGCCAAAAAATGACGATCCGAGACAATTAAATTTTGATAATGTTGTTCGCTATTTAAATTTGGATTGGCAAAACCCACTGAAAGTCAATGAAATAGAACTGTTGATACAAAATGGATACCTAGAAAAGATGTGTGACTTCAATGGAACACTCTACGGTTATATCGAAGGGACGCCAGAAGAGTTATTGAATGAGATGTCAAAGTCCGGTTTTGCTGGGTCTGCTCGTTGGTCAGACATAAATCATGCTCTTGGGGCTGTAGCGGGAAGCGAAGATCAGAAATATAGTAGAAAAGCGTTTGAGAATCTAATTGCAGGAAAATATATTAGAGGTATTGCTGAAAATATAAACGCTTTTGAAAACATAGATCTAGAAGACCTAGCGATGGTTGGCCTAGACGCCAAAGACTTTATCAAGTTAATACTTGATAGATACGGAATAGACGACCCAACAATAGGAGATAAATTGAAGGATTTTGTTAAGCATAGCCAGATTAATTTTTTCGATGAAGAGCTAATTGTAAAAAAATGGCTAGGTTTAAAATTAAACAAAGTTCTGGAACAAGACAGTAAGTTTTTTGATATTAGAGATGTAGAGCATTGTAAGAAAGTTATAGAGGCAGGATATCTAGGATTGGCGATATGGGACAATAAAATCTTTGAGGAGGTTGTTAAGAATGATTATGATTGGCTGCTCAATATAGCCAGAGAAAATCATCAAGAGCATCTCCTGCTCCGCTGTCCCGGTATTGGAAACGTCCTTAAAAAGGAAGATCAACTTGTATATGGTAAGAAACTTATTTCGGAGGGCAAATGGTATGTATTATCATCAATATTGGGCAATATAAGATACGCAGATTCACATTTTTCTTCTCAAACATTTGATCAAGATATATACGATTCTATCTCGAGCCATGATTTCCATCCGCATCCTGGAAGCTTTAAAAACTTAAATGAAGAGACTCTTGAGATTCTTTCTGAAAGGTTCCCTGATTTTATAGAACAGGATCCTCTGAGTATAACTAGTTTCGAATTCGGAGAAAATTCGAGATTAGAGGGATATAAGAGATACAAGGAATTTATGCTTGAAGTTGAAGCTTTGTTCGACATTCGATTAAGTAAAGAGAGGCTAGAGACGATGAATTTTAATTTTAAAAGATTATCAAAGCTTTCTTTGGATCAAGGCTTAGAAAATATAAGAAGAAAGGCTTCTTTATACAAAAAAATCGAATCAGTGGCTATTTCTCAGGGGCACGACAAAGAACAAGTTTTTGATACCTTTGGTTGGATGTTGAATGATTCACATAGCGCTACACCCATAAGAGAAGAGGTCATTGATGAACTAAAATATGTTCCGAAGTCTCTTCACGAAACTGAGAGATGTTTAACTATCTTGAATAGATTGACTGGACTTGATCGAGATAAAAAAACCCGAATAGCAATGGAACTATCTATGATCGCAGGATCAGAATTTTTGGGGGCCGAAGATGTTATATATGAACGATATTTCCGTATTACTTTGCCTGAAGAATCTAGATCTCCCACCAAAGATGAATTTCCTGCGCGAGAATCTATGGTTACTCAAATACCTGATTTTTCTACAGAATATAAGGAGATGAGCGAGCATTCGCAAGCAGTGTGGCAAAAATTATTCCCATGGTCTGAATCTTTGAGAGAACTTGAAGGTATCCAGAAACATGCAAAGAGGAGAGAATATGACCCTTGGCAAACAGAACTAGTTCCGCTTCTTAAACACGAACTTGGAAATCTGTCATTTGCTAATCCAGAAGATGGAAAAATTTTAGTTGAATACGTAAAGAGATTTGGAATGAAAAATATTCCCTATCTATATTCGGTATTTTCCCAAGTTTATAAAAGTAAAGATGTAGATCAAATACCACCTCACATTAAGGGAATCCTTGCAGATGATTTCGGTATCAACGCAGAAGAACTTTGTAAAAAAGATAAAAAGAATTTGGGTCTAATTTTTGCTGAAATGGAGAAAATGCAGACTAGACTAGTTAGCGATATCAGGAATGAAGATTTATCCTTGCTAGAAAGAGTACAAAAATCACCTTATTTACTTGAAACGATTAAATCTATAGTTGGCAATTCGGGCCATGCGCATGGAGTAAGTACCGAAGAGGCTTTGGAGCTTTATAGAAAAGCCGTAAAAGAATCACCTAAGAAATTTTTGTTACCAGAAGGATATGAAGAAGTAGAAGTGAGTGTCCCGCAGGTTATATTTGAAGAGGAAGAAAAATCTGAGGTGATTCAGAAAGAAAAAGAGAAAATATTAAGCAATTCAGATCTAAGAACTTTGGCTGTTGGCTATCGTGACGTTTATAAGCAAAATAAAGACTCAGATAACACAACTGATCTATCTAGCAAACGAGATGAAATTAGAAGTTTTATTCAGAGCTCGATAGATGATTTGAACTTACGTTTAAAACAAGAGGAAGAAAAAGAAATTAAAAATGAAAAAGCAATCTTCGGTCTAAAGTCTAGGATGCAAGCGCTTGAAGAAAAAAAGAAAGATTTCGATATAAATTTTGAAAAATCTTTGAGTAAAGAAATTTCTATAAAAGAAAGAATGGAAATACTTTTCGATCAAATACCAGAAAATTGGCCAGGAAAAAAGAACCTCATGATGGATATTAGCCTTTCAGATATAAAAAATAAAATGCCAGAAGGTTATGATCTGTTCAAATCAGGCATTCAAAATCACGATGACGAGGCTTCAATCTCTCAGATTTATGAATTTATAGCAAACCATGTTAAGGAACACTATTTAAACAAAAAACATGGACAAGGAGAAGCTGTGGAAACTGATAATAAGGCTTTGATCAAAGCGTTGAAGCAATATTGGGGTGTACAAGACTTTGATAACTCAATCTTAGCAGTTAGCCATGTAAAATTAGCGGAGTTAAACAAGGGTTCGATCTCAGAGAATAATCTTAATTTAAGTTTTGTGCCTTCAAAGGGACTGCAAAGAATTTTCAGTGGCGATTTAGGAAGAGCGTGTACGAGTCGAGAAAACGGCAACCTCGCAAAGGGTGAATTTGAACCTATCACATCTTATTCAATCATATTAGATAAAGGAACAAAAAACGAAAGGTTTGCCGGATCTTTCCTGGTTATAGAAACGGGGACAGAAGACGGTAAGCCAGTAATGGTGCTTAGAGCAAACAACCCGCAACAAAATCTGTTTAATATGGTCCACGGTGACTCATTGGTTGCGTCTATTGTTAGTGAAGTAAAGGCGCTTGCGAAAAGAAGGGGTATAGATAGAGTGGTGGCGCCTCTATCTGGGGGAGCAACTTCAAACAGAACAGAGGTTGCGGAATACTATGACAAGACGTTTTCAAGTGGTCAGAAAATTGGTCTTAAAAAATCTCCGGAAACAAACTTTAATGGCTATGATATTTGGAATAAGGAGTCAGTGAATGCCGTCACTGTCATTTAGATTGTAAAATAGATATTTGTTTATCTTTTAGTAAAATTTTCCCTTTAAGATTCCCAAGTAATTCTCGCTTTTCCGAAATACTTCCATCTGCTAAAACGAACTTAGCATAATTCCGTATATCAACGTCATCAACTTTTACGACTTGGCTTTTACCAGAAACAAGTTTTTGGAATTTCTTGAATCGTGTCACTTTTGTAACTTTTTGATGCGCTCAAGACGCATCAGGAATTCCTGATTTTAGTGCTAAAATAGCCTTACCCTGCAATGAGCCAATTGGTTCTAACTCGAGTCGGGGAGCCAAGTTTAGAAAATTAAGGAGACGGGTATCATGCTTGAATCAAGACGAGAAGAAAATATGGGTCCAGAAAAAGTTGCAAAGATATCTCAAAATATTGTGTCTTTTTTGTTAAAGAACAAAAAAACGAACGAAGCTCTTAAAAGCTTAATAGGCGTTTATTGTCCAGAATTGAAAATCCTTACAAATCACGATGAAAAACTTTCTGAAGAATATACCTCAACCATGATTGTCCATAAACTTCCTGGGTTGCCTTTTCCAAAGGAAGATAGCGACTCTTTTATTTCCGACATGCTAAGCGAAACAAAACTATCCAATGCTGACTTTATAAAATGGCTAGAAAAAATAAAATCTAATAAGAAATCAGGTTTACATTTTGGTATAAAGAATCCTATTTTCCCGAGCTAACAAAAGTATGCAAAAGACCTATTTTCTTGTAAAATAGCATTGCAAACATCGTCCCAAGTTCGAAACAGAATTTTGAAATCGTTTTGCCAAATCTGATACAATAATCAGATGAAAGAAACGTTGGCAATTATTGGTGCCGTTATCGCAATCGTCGGCAATATACCTTATTTAATAGATGTAATTAAAAAACGCGTTGAACCGCATCCTTATACCTGGCTCGTCTGGACGATCGTCTCTGGGGTCACTTTTTTCGGAGCACTGGCCAAAGGCGCGGGGGTTGGGGCCATACCTACCGGCGCTGCAGAAATTTTCACAGTCATAATATTTATACTTTCATTAAAATATGGATTTAGAAATATTAGACGAATTGATACATATTTTTTAATCATTGCCCTGCTCGGACTTGTGCCCTGGGCGCTAACCAAAGACCCGACCATATCAGTCATAATCGTTGTTACGATTGATCTTGTAGCTTTTATCCCGACCCTGCGCAAAACTTGGAAAAAACCAAAAACAGAAACACCAGTACTCTACAGCATGAACGTCGTGCGTCATATTTTGACCCTCTTTTCGCTTCAGGCCTACAACATCGCGACGATGCTTCACTCTATTGCCATGATTATCGTTAATTCCTTTATGACACTCATGATTATACGTGGCAGAAAGAAAGGCTAATATTTTCTAATAACACCCTTCACAACTGCGCATATTTTCAAATCATATTCGGGATATATCGGCTCATAATTTTTATTCGCTGGCTCGAGCCAGACTTTTGCACCATTTTTACGAAAATATTTCATCGTAAATTCCCCATCAACTTCAGCGATAATGATCTGACCATCGGTAGCCTTGGTCGTGCGTTCCGCTACCACCAGGTCTCCCTTTTTAATATGAGCATCAATCATCGAGTCACCGTCGACTTCGAGCACGTAAATAGAATCCTTTTTCGGTATCAAAAACTCATCAAGTGATATTGTCTCTTCTAAAATTTCTTCGGACGGCGATGGGAATCCGGCCTTGATTGTTCCGAGCATTGGAACTTCGCCTAAAATTCGATCTGGGACAAGCCGTCCCATTTTATCCTTGGCTACAATTCCCGCCTCAATCATTTTCTCAACAACGCGGAAAACGGCATTTTTGGATTTGAATCCAAAGAGCTTCATCATCTCAGAATAACTCGGCATGCGCTTGTTGGAACGATAGAAGCCAGAAAGGCTATCTTTGTAATTTTCATTCATCCCGCTCGAGATAGCAAATTTTTAATTTGCGTATCTTATTTATTTAAAATAATTATTTATAATTCGTTCCATTCCCATTATTGTAAAAATTTCTAACCATGAAATCTCTAACGGGATTCATAGATGTAGTTTAGAAGAAAGACGGAAAAAGTTTATTAAGCAATCCCTCGGATTGATGTTTGCGTAATTGATTTACAAGAAATCGATGGCGAAGCGATTCAAAGAAATAATTCTGTCCGCACATAATCTTGTCATCAATTCTCTTGTTGAGACGCTTGATCTCTGCTTCCAAGGATTTTAAATATTGATTTCGTGTCATGTGAGTGTTTAACTTAAAATTTGTAATCGACCACGAGAGTATTATAAGTGAACGACCGTTCACAAGTCAAATTATTTTAACAAAACGACACAAAAATACTAACTGGTCTATTTATGCCTCTGGGTCAAGCTCGATTCTCTGCCTAATATGTTAAAATATTTTGATGACATTTTTAGATGCGACAATACTTGGAATCATTGAAGGTATCACCGAATTCCTCCCCATCTCATCAACGGGCCATATGATATTGGCAGCCGATATATTCAAAATACCCGCAACCGAATTCCTAAAAAGCTTTCAAATCATTATTCAACTTGGAGCTATTACAGCGGTGATTTTCCTTTATTGGAAAAACTTATGGAAAATCGAAAATATAAAAAAAGTTATTGTTGGATCGATTCCAACCGCCGTAATTGGTTTTGGTCTTTACAAAATAATAAAATCAGATTTGTTGGGGTCAACTTCCGTCGTCTTGTGGTCAATGCTTTTGGGCGGAATCATACTTATAATTTTTGAATATTATTATCGTGGCCCAGATATAGAAAAAGAAGAGACTTCCGACATAACTTATTTACAAGCTTTTGTTGTTGGTATTTTCCAGTCTCTTGCCGTTATACCCGGCGTCTCTAGATCAGCTGCCACAATCATTGGCGGACTTGCTCTTGGTATTCCTCGCAGAACCATAATTGAGTTTTCATTCATGCTTGCCATACCGGTCATGCTCGGAGCGAGCGCGCTCGATATCTACAAAAGCCCAGCGATTTTTTCGGATGCAAATATTCCCATCATCTTGGTCGGATTTGTAACGGCATTTTTGGTCGCCATAGTTTCAATTAAATTCTTACTTCGATTTATCAAAAATAACAATTTCATTCCCTTTGGAATCTACCGCATCGTGGTCGCAATCATGTTTTATTTCATAATTTTTAAATAATTTATAAGTTGGTAAGTAAAGCAAAATATATACGGAAAAGACATTCCGGAACAGAAAACCGGCCTGAGGGCCGGTTTTCTGTTTTCTCTCAGCGAAGCAAAATCTCCGTTTTCCGAATCCCGAGGACCTAGTGCGTAGACACGCTTCCGCAGGGTGAGGAAAACGGAGATTTTGCACAGTACCTTTTAAAATCTTCGATATCCTCCGCCACCAGATCCCCCACCTCGCTCATCGCGAGATTTACGGTGACAATCACGACATTTGAGTGTGCCGAGTCTACTTGGGTCTGGTTCAAACGGAAGTTCGGTAATTGAACCTCCGCAAGTTCCACATGTCCAATTACCCGTAAACATCTGACGTGGTGACTGGCTTCCTCCTGTGTTTCCTGTATACATAATCAATACGCTAAATTTATTAATCTAAACGAAAAAAGTTAACGTATCGACATAACATCACTTTAATTCGTATATTAATTATCAATTAAACCATTCCAAAAGTCAAAGTTATTTGAAAACCTCTTGCACAAGCTCGGGTTTTGTCTCGGCGTCTTTTATTTTAAACCTTATTTCTCCAACTGTCTGCCCCCTGCTTGTCGTAACCTTGACCCGCCAAGACCCCGGCCAAACATTTGATTTTTGAGAAAATCCTCGAAAACCATCAGTCCGTCCACCGGTGATTGGAATTTTTATACTCGAAGACTCGACCCAACGAGTACGTTTGGTATCAAAATATTCCCAAACATGATAAATATCGACACCCAGATTCACAGGTGCATAGACTTCAGTATATACATAAACCGGTTCATTATTTGTTCTATTAAAAACACGACTGCGTTTTCTCCAGAATTCAAAGTCCGGAGCCTCTTCATAACTACCATAATATTCAACTGCCTGGATACGATAAAAATCATGATAAACTGCGCGAAATTTAAGCGACAGAGGTATTGGTGGGATGACATTTGTAAAATACAAGAAATTAAAAACCAGAAAAATCAAACCAATTCTTGTGAGAATTTTCGTACGATTAGTGACGAAAGCCGCTCTGTTTATCCTTGAAAGGATAAACAGATAAATCGAAATCAAAAAAAGTCCCGCGAATCCCGACAACATATAAATACCCGGACCCATTTGCTTGAAAACCACAGGTAACGAAAATATTAAATAAGAAAAAAGTGCTACGTAAAAAAGACTAATTTGTAAAATAATCTTTTGAAAATATTTTTTCTTTATCTCGGTCGCAAGCATAAGCGCAAGCAACGCAAAGATAAACGGCCAACTAGAAATAAGCGAGCCTGATTTGGCATAAAAAACAGTAAAAGCTGAAAACAATCCGCCAAAAGAAAACAATATTACGGCAGAAATAATTCCATCCTTGTTGGCAATTTTCAGCTTTCTGCCGAGACGACTGTTCGCCGAAAACAAGAGAGCGATGGAGATTGCAACGATGCAAAGGTGGACCAAAACGACAATATTGTCAAAAGCCTTATCTACTTGGCCAAGTGTCAGTGTGTCGATAATAAAACCGCCCAAAATAACAGTCGGCAAAAGTAACGTCCTATTACGTTCGATAAAATTCTCGAGGCTTTTTCTTTTTGAGGTAATATAACTTTTCATAACCAAATCACGGAAGTCGGCGCGATAAATTTAAAATGTCTGGTTGAGCTGCAAAAGGCGTAGCCTGGCGGCGACCCGAGGACTTTTAAATTTATCACGCCGACTGGAGTTAATTATACCCTGCCTCGCAATTTCATTGCATCCACGATGCGTTTGACGCCCAGAGAGAAAGCTCCGAGTCGCAAATCAACTTGCTTGTCCTTGGCCAAAAAATAAACATCTCGATAACTTTTAACGATGATTTCTTTGAGCTTCGACAAGACTTCTGCTTCCGTCCAATAATATCCCTGTCTGTTCTGAACCCATTCAAAATACGACACGGTAACACCTCCGGCATTGGCGAGCACATCCGGCACGAGTGTTCTACCTTTTTTAAAGAGGATTTCATCGGCTTCAGGAGTCGTTGGACCGTTGGCCAATTCCAGAATAATTTTTGCTTTAATGTTTACCGCGTTCGACGCAGTGATTTGATTGTCGAGAGCGGCCGGAATCAAAACATCGCAATCAACTTCTAAAAGTTCAGTGTTGGTCAAAACTTTGACACCATCTTTTTGAAATTCAATCATGCCCTTCCCGGATTCATCTTTGAAACGATTTATCTCTTCGGGATCAAGACCGTTCCCATCATAAAGTCCACCAGAAGAATCCGACACGGCAACGATCTTGCATCCCATGCGATGGAGTATTGACGCCGCGGTGTATCCGGCGTTACCAAATCCTTGCACGGCGATTTTTAAATCACCAAAATTTAATCCCGCGTCTTTTACCACTTCTTCCAAAACATAAATTCCTCCCTGAGCTGTGGCAATATTTCTACCAAGTGATCCACCAAGTTCCAGAGGTTTACCAGTAATGACTCCTGGCTCAGCATGTCCAACAATTGATTCAAACTCATCCAAGATATAAGACATTATTTGACCATTGGTGTAGACGTCCGGTGCGGGAATGTCTTTGTCGACGCCGATGACAGGCGCCATAGCGCGAGCCCAGGCCCGAGAGACGAGTTCCAAATCTTTGGCAGAATATTTTTTCGGATCAATTGTCACACCGCCTTTGGCACCTCCTAGTGGAATCCCAACGACAGCGCACTTCACGGCCATAAGAGCCGCGAGCGCTTTCACTTCATCGAGATCCGCTGCCGAGTGAAAACGAATCCCGCCCTTGAAAGGTCCGCGAGCGTTGTTGAACTGCACACGATAGGCGGGGAAAATTTCTTTACCCAAAGATGTTTCAATTTCCAAATTTGTATTGACGATATTTTGCGGTTCGGTCAGTTTGGTAATTTCCGCATCAGAATAATTTAAAAGTTTGGCAGTTTTGCCGAGGTTGTCGAGATAATTTTGAAATGGATTATTCATGTTTTTTTACTAATTGTTAGGGCTTAATTATATCCTCGTTTTGGTATAAAAAGAAATTGGAAGCAGAAAAGCCCCGGATCACCGGGGCTCCTCCACTTCGGTGGGGATACCACCTAGTAGTTTGTGACAACAAGCCCGCAGGCCCGTCGTTCACCAATCTCACTGGTCTGAACCAACTGATACGCACCGGGTGCGTATCCGGCCAAGCTCATCATCAACGTCGATGATGAACTCGGGGTTAGTAGGACGTGAACCAAACGACCGTCAGATCCGATGACCTGTAGCGACTGGCCGGGGATGAGGTTTTCGATCGTCACCGTTTCAGCTTCAGTAGCTGGATTCGGGAAGACCCGCATCTCGCACGGCTTGCACTCAGCCTGATCATCAATTCCGGTCGAGAAGTCGTGATCAAACTCGACAACAGCGAAAGTGCTGCAGCTGGAGCTATTGCTGACCAGTTCCCAATTCCAGAGCGGGGCAAGCCCCGCATCCTTGTACCACAGCTCGTATGACAGGACATAGTGTCCGGGTTCATCAAGTTCGAAGTCGTAATACTCGGTGTTTGAGAACCCTGGGGTGATCATCCGATCTTCGGTCCAGACGCTACCTGTGGTGGTATTGGTCAAGATCCTCCTAAGCCGAAGCAGAACATCAGGAGCCGGATGACCATATCGAGCCACAACGGTAAAAGTGTAGTTGCTACCGTTAATGAACGGTTCGTCCGACACATTCAGCGTCGGACAAGCCAGTGGACTGAAGGAGTAAATCCCTCCCCCTGTTTCAGGCCGAGGTGAGGCTAATTCAGTCACGCCACCCAGAGGCTTCAAACGCAACTGAATGAAATATTCGTGCTCGTTGATGTACGGCTCGATCGGAACAAGGATCACCTCGATTCCAGCGCCGGTCAAGGTATCCGTCAATTCCGGACGCTGAACCCAGATGTTGGGTGCACTGGTGATGTCCATCACATATACCCGGCGCAGGTAAGTGTCAGAGCCGAAGTCATACGTAACGTTCACCGTTTCCGAAAGCGGAAAGATCTCCGCGTTCCAGTTGATGACCATCGTCTGCGCCTGCGCGAGGTTCGCGCAGAAGACCGTCGCCACGAAGGCGAACAGGGTTTTCAGGTTCTTCATGATTTGAGGGTTGTTTGGTTCGTGAAGTTTGCAAGGTACGTGGTCAAGAAGACCAAACCTTTGCTTTGTATACTATCACAAATACTCAGAAAAGTCAACCTTTTTGAGGCTCTAAAAACCCTTATTTTACAAGGGTTTTTAGGACCCGCCAGTATGGGCAGGTAAACTCTTTGGTTCAATCTTTCTATTTTAAATTTTACGAGCCTTTTTGATGTCAAACTCCCCTATTTTCGTCCGTCGGAGATTTGCCAAAGTTGCAGGGGTGTCCAAGAAATTTCCGATGAATTCCACAAGCGATCTGATATAAACTCCGCTCGCCACATCAAAATTTACTCTCAAAACAAAGCCATTTTCTGTTTCTTCGATTCCTCGAAGCTCACTTTTATAAATTTTCATCTTCTTCACCGGCAAAGGAACGTCGATTCCATCCCTCGCATATTCATAGAGCGCCTTGCCATTACGCTTGATTGCAGAATATTTTGGCACAGCAATATCAAACTCGCCGTGAAAAGCTCGTATGACTTCTTCGACATAATCTTCTTCGACATTGGTAACTTCACGTGATTCGATAATTTCGCCCTCCAAATCTCCGGTGTCGGTTTTGGTCCCGAGTAAAATTTCCGCTTCATAACTCTTGTCGAGTTTCAAAAATTGCTCCATCTGTTTCGTGCCGTCATTAACGCCGATAATCATAAGACCTGATGCAAGCGGATCGAGCGTTCCAGCGTGTCCCATTTTCCGTATCCCCAAATCCCTTCGCAAAATGCGAATAACGTCAAAGCTTGTGATGCCTTTGGGCTTGTCGACGAGTATTATATTTTCAGGTAATTTTTTATTCATGTTTCAAAAAATAAAATTACAAAATTTTCGAATCCCGAGGACTTAAGTGCGCAGACACGCTTTCGCAGGGTGAGGAAATTTTATAATTTTATTTTTTGAAATACTAGACATGATTTTTTAAAAAAGAAATTCGATGCAATGGCGTCGTACCAAATTCTCGTATCGCATCCATATGCGATTTCGTTCCGTATCCTTTATTTTTTCTCCAACCATATTGATCTTCTTCGCCCGCAAGTTTTTCCATTTCCCTGTCACGCGAAACTTTGGCCACAATTGAGGCGAGCGAAATTACGGGAATATTTTCATCACCCTTGATTATGGTTTCTTGATTATATTTATCCAATGCCCGAAGTCCACCATCGAGGAATACTTTCGTTTCAGCCGGATCGAAGTTTAATTTCTCTAAACAATTATCAACCGCCGCGCGGATACACACAGCAATGCCCTTGTCGTCAATTTCTATATTTGAGGCCTTGGTCATCACATATCTGATTTTTTTCTCTTTAGCCAAACCATCCAAATATTCAAACCATTTCTCACGCATTTTGGCCGTGAGTTTCTTGGAATCTCGAAGCGGTAATTTCGCCCCGGAGACAATCTCGTCTATCGCGTTTGACGCGACCAAAAAGGCACAAACGTAGACCGGCCCAGCCACCGGCCCCCGCCCAACTTCGTCAATTCCGACTAAAAATTTCATAACTGCATTCTAACAAAAAGCGAAGGCCCCGGTAAGTTCCGGGGCCTTCAATCGCCAACAAGCACACTACCAGCCGGCCATTTCCAGAGACTCCTCGGATAAACGAGAAGGCCCTGAATGACGTAACTCGCTAGAACGATCCGAGCTTCGCTCGTACGACTCCACCGATGGATAGTAGGTCGTGACGGTCTGAGACCGTGAAATTCGACCGATAATCCAGCCGATAAAGCCAGAGATGGCGGCCGCAAGAAATATCTTCATGGTGATGGGGTTTTTCTGAATATAACAATACTTTGCCAACTCGTCAACCTACTCGTTGATTTTATTCCATATTCTATCTCGGATGTATTTCGCAACCTCCAAATCATGTTTCTGAAGAGCGGTACGAAGAAAAGTGAAAAAATTCTTTATGTCTTCCGGTATGCCCGGCCCAAATTCGAAACCATAGATAAAGAAAGCTTTTATGTCGTCTTTATACTCTTTGCTCATTGATCGAATTGCGTTTTGCGATTCATTGAAGTCCTTATCTTTGAAATGAGTCTCGTTTTGAGCCAAAAATAGTAAGTCCAGCATGAGACTATTTTTTTTCTCCTGTTTTCTGAAATCTTTCATACGCTCAATTTCTTCTGTCCAGGCATCTTTATTCTCAACAAACGAGCGTTCGATTTCCGGAAACAATTTTTGTTGCATGCTCCGCCAGTCTCCTTTTTTCAAAACCTCGGCGTATTTTTTAGATAGCTCGTACACTTCTCGACGAGACCCTGGAACAAGGTCTACTTCTTCATTGTTTGCAACACTTTTAAATATCGAGATATTCTCAAGCACTTCATACATCACAGCACGATTAAAATCATGCACGATAATAAATTTCTGATCGATCGGATTGCCAGATTTTTCATCTTCTAAACCTCCTTCTCTGTCGTCTGGCGACACATGATAAATTTTGTAACCGTCTTTCTCGTCAAAAACTCCATGCAATTTTATAGGAGGCCTCTGTCCGTCAACTATATACTGGACTCCTTCGGCTTCGACAATCACCATGGGATGGTCTGGTGTTATACCAAGCTCGACTTTCAATCCTCGTTTTTTACAGTAAGCTCCAAACATTGTTGTTAAGCCGACACAATTCGTTTCCACATTTTCTTCATTATCGTATTTTGCAAGCTTGGGAGTAAATCCTCGACTATCGTATCCATTACCTTGATCAAAAACAGAAGTCATGCCAAATCTTACATATAAATGCCATAGAAATTCCCTTTCAGGTAAATCCATCATACTTGGTGTAAAAATGTAGTGTTCTTTGTTTCTTTGTTCTATTTGTTCAGAAGTTAAAAATCTGGCTTCAAATCTGTTTATGCTTTCCAAATTTCTTCTGCGACGTTCTGTTTGAATATTTATAAATTGTTGCTGCATAGCTTCGGATATCGCCGGAATATTTTCTTTTGATAATGGTAGGTCTACTTCCTCCGTAAAAATCATTTCTTTCCCAAGTTCTCTAAAAGACTCCTGTTCTTCGGGTGAAATAAGGGGCTTTTTTCTTTCAAATACTTTCTTTAATTCCATGGGAAAATTATACCAAAATATTGATTAGAATTGCGTACGAAGCCCTGCTATAATAGCCCTACTTATGTCCGCAAAATTCGTCCATCTTCATACACACTCGCATTACTCCCTACTAGACGGAATGTCAAAAATCGGCGATTTGGTGGCCAAAGCCAAAGAATTCGGCATGACGGCCATGGCCCTAACCGATCACGGCGCCATGTACGGCGCGATTGAGTTCTACAAAGAATGCAAAAAGGCTGGTATCAAACCAATCCTCGGCGTCGAAGCCTACATTGCCGAACGCACGCGTTTCGACAAAGAAGCCAACGTCGATTCGAAACGTTATCACCTGACGCTTCTCGCTAAAAACGCCGCCGGTTACAAAAATCTGATGAAGCTCGTCTCAGCATCTTTTATCGATGGCTACTATTACAAGCCACGCATGGACGAGGAACTCTTGCGACAATATTCTGAGGGCGTCATCTGTCTATCGGGTTGCCCGGCTGGCGAACTCGCTCACGCCATCCGTGCCAAAGACGACGAAAAAGCTCGCGCCATAATTAACAAATACCAAAGTATTTTCGGTAAAGAAAATTTCTTCTTGGAACTCATGAGTCATCCAGAAGTTGAAAATTACGAAATCGTCCGTGACGGCATTAAAAAATATTCCAAGGAACTAAGTATTCCAATTGTCGGAACCTGGGACTCACATTATCTCCACGAAGATGACTCGGCCGCACACAATACCCTTCTCGCTATCAACACGCACGGCGGCGAAATGAAAATGAGTGGCGACTATTCTTTCATTGATCCAGAAAAGGCATCAAAGTTTTTCGCTGAAATTCCTGAGGCTTTGGAAAACACCGTTAAGGTTGCCGACCTGATAAATATTGAACTCGAACTTGATACGTGGGTCTTTCCCAAATTCGAGCTCGACCCTGGTCTCGATGCCGATGCCCAAGTGCGAAGAAATGTTTACGCGGGGATTCCGACGCGTTATGGTGAGACGTCGAAGAAAATCGAAGATCGTATCGAATACGAGCTCGCCATCATCAAGCAAAAAGGCTTCTCAATCTACTTCCTCATCGTCGCCGACCTTATCCGCTTTGCTCGTGAGAATAAAATTTTGACAAACATCCGAGGTTCGGTGGCCGGCTCCATCTGCTCATACCTTCTCGGCATCACCACCGTCGATCCATTTCGCTTCCAACTTCCTTTCGAGCGATTTCTAAACCCTGAGCGTCCATCCGCGCCCGATATCGATATGGACTTTGCCGATAACCGCCGTGACGAGGTCATTGATTATGCGCGTCAAAAATACGGAGAAGCTGCCGTGGCACAGATTGGAACATTTGGTACCATGCTCGCTCGCGGATCTGTACGAGACGTCGCTCGTGCGCTTGGTTATGCTTATGGAGTCGGAGACAAAATTTCGAAATTGATTCCTTTAGGTAAACAAGGCTTCCCGATGACGATTGATCTCGCCCTAAGTATGGTTGAAGAATTGAAAAAAGCGTACGACACCGACGCCGTCACCAAAGAAATCATCGACATGGCCAAGAAAATCGAAGGCTGCGCAAGACACATCAGCGTGCACGCGGCGGGTGTCGTTATCTCGCCAACTCGCGTCGACGACTATGCGCCAATCCAACTCGACCCTAAAGGTGGAAAGATCATCACTCAATACGACATGCACTCCGTCGAAGCCGCCGGACTTATCAAATTCGACTTTTTGGGAATTAGAAATCTCGCCATTCTCGGAGGCGCCGTGGAGTTGGTCAAAAAAATCGAAGGTGTAGAAGTCGATATCGAAAATATCCCGATGGACGACAAGAAAACTTTCGAAATGCTCGCACGTGGCGAAACTATCGGACTTTTCCAACTAAACGGCTCCGGCATGACACGATATTTGAAAGAACTTCGTCCAACGGTTATCGACGACATCAACGCCATGGTGGCGCTTTATCGTCCGGGACCGATGGAAATGATTCCCGAATATATCCGCCGCAAACAAAATCATCACCTCATCAGATTTCTAGATCCTCGCATGTCGGACATTCTCGATTTGTCGTACGGAGTTATCACCTACCAAGACGACGTCATGATGATTGCCATCAAGCTCGCCGGATATTCTTGGCTCGAGGCCGACAAATTGCGCAAAGCCATGGGTAAAAAAATTCCCGAAGTTATGGCCGCTGAGAAAGACAAGCTGATGGCGGGACTTTTGAAAAATGGTATGACCAAACAAAAAGCCGACGAGCTTTGGGCGCTTATCGAGCCATTCGCCGCGTATGGATTTAACAAGGCTCACGCTGCTTCGTACGGTCGTGTGGCCTATCAGACGGCTTATATGAAAGCCCACTTCCCGGTTCCTTATATGACGGCTATTCTCACGGCCGAGTCGGGCGACATCGAAAAAGTCTCCGAAATCATTCACGAATGCGCTCGTATGGGTATCGACGTCTTGCCACCAGACGTGAACGAATGCTTCGGCGGATTCACCGTTATCAAAGACGATACTGGTTCTGGTAAAGACAAGATTCGTTTTGGCTTCTACACGATCAAGAACTTAGGAACAGATATCGCCGACGCCATCATCGAAGAACGCAAAGTCCGCGGAAGATTTACAAGTCTCGAAAATTTTCTCGAACGTGTCACACATAAAAATGTAAACAAGAAATCTCTCGAAGCCCTCATCAAGTCCGGCGCCATGGATTCGTTCGGCGATCGCGGAGTCTTGGCTGGTAACATTGAAAATCTAACAGAATTCAACAAATCATTTTCAAAAGTCGACAAAGACCAAGTTAGTCTCTTTGGCGGATCTTTGGCTCCTAAATCAATCCTCCGGTTGGGCGATGTGCCTCCCGTCGACATGAAAACCAAACTCGCCTGGGAGAAAGAACTTCTGGGGCTTTATGTTTCCGGTCACCCACTCGATGGTATTCGCGAGAAAATTGAAAAAGTTGGTATCAACATAAACAAGATTAAACTAACTGGTCGGGAAGACCAACCAGTGACTCTGGCTTGTGTAGTTCAGTCAGTTCGAATAATCATCACCAAGAAAAATCAACAAATGGCTTTCGTCCAGCTCGAAGATCTAACCGGCACGATCGAAGCCGTGGCATTCCCAACAATTTACAAAAACTTCATGAACATGCTCATGGAAGACAAAATCCTGGCAATCAAAGGTAAAGTTTCAATCCGCGAAGGCGAAAAGACGCTCGTTATAGACGAGGTCAAAGAAATTTGACATTGGTCATATTGGTGATAGATTGAAGCAAAACCCGACGCCATGCCCTTCCCACAGAACGAAGATGCTTTCTGGAACGATTACAGAAGCCCCTGGACCCAGGGCCAACACATGAGATCCACTGGATCAGGACAACCTTTGGACGAGCAGCAGGTGGATATCAACGCTTTACCTGTCCCGACACCAAATCCGGTCGCGTGGACGAATGTGCCCAATCTCCCTGATCGATTCATGAAAGTTCATTGCAAGGCCCGTCGCAGTGGACGAAGAACTTATCCTGGCAGACAACCTGTCGAGATGAAGATGACAAATGGTTCAATGGTCGTATATTTTTACGACCCGTGCGACAAGACTTTTCGAACCAAGAAAGGTCGAAACCGTACCAAGTTCATCACCAGTTGGAAACCAGCCTAGCACGCCACTCTTCACAAGCTCTACCCGCTCCGGCGGGGTTTGTCTTTTTAATTGAAAAATTTTGCAAACAAAAAGTCCCGGTGATTGCTCACACGGGACTTTTTGATTTACTTTTGATTTAGGCTTGGGCAAGGACACGAGTGTCGACTTGCATGTTTCCAATATCGTTCATAACCTTTACAGCCTTACCATGATAATTTTTCGTAATACCAGGTGTCGCTGGGGGGTTATAGACTTCTAGGACCTCATCGAGAGACTTACCTTTGTAAAGGTGAGAAGTTTTCTCGCCATTCCCAGACAAAGTCTTGGCAACAGCGTCGAAGGCTTCCTCGAAAGTGTTGAAGTGAATCTGGCATGATCCGAAACCGAATGGGTTGTGGTTAACAATTCCGTTCTTGGTCTTGTCACACAAGTTCTTACCACCAGTAGTTTCAAGCATAGCCAAAGCCGGGAGCAATCTCCAATCGATACCGTACTTATCAGCAGCTTCGATCATACCTTTACCGTGTCCGGCAAGCGGGAGATCCCACTGAGCAAAGTAAGCATCGATCTTTTCGGCACGAGAGTCAACAATGACTTCCGGAGCCTTGAGGTCTTTGAAAATTTGAAGGTTCAAGCTGATTCCTTCTTTCGGGGCCTCCTCGATCTTGTTGTTAATAGCAAGACCTGGAGTAGCAATGTTCGAAAGAAGAAGCGGGAGAAGAATAAACGAGTTAAGTCTATTCTTGAAGTAATTGTTGATTTTGGTCATATTTGACGGTTTCGCTCCGACAACACCATGAAGGTAAATCTCCGGCAACTGAACATTTGCGTTCTTCCCTTGGGAAATGGTTGCGGGAAATTAAAAAACCCCTTTCGGGATTTACGAAGTAATACTAGCATGCCACCCCAAACTTGTCAAGCAATAAAAAGTTGACCTTGTCAAGCTCCAAAAAGCCTTATTTTATAACGCTTTTTGGCCTTTTTTAAGAATTGTCAGTCCGAGAATTTTGGATTCTAAAAATCGACTCCACCGCCAAAACTCGGCAAAAAGAGGGATCTAAAAGTTGACAAATAAGATAAAAGATGCTATTGTCTAGTGGTAGTTTGAACCTTGTAACCACCCGTCCAAGCGAGAGCTCGGACACAAAACCAATGGACATGCACACACCTATGCAACTTCGGAAGAATTCCGAGATCATCAACCAGCAAGCAAAACGGCTGGTGAAGTTCGTACTCGCCAACCCTGGTAACAGGAAAAAGGGGGGTAACAACTACCTGGGTCAAGATGAATTGGAAGCAGTAGGCTTCAGTGGTATCAAATACCTGACAGCTGAAGAGAGGGTTGTGCTCGATCATGGATGGGTTTTCTACCCAAACCTACTGAAAGGCCATGGCTATGATAGGTATGGAAAAACCCTGGAAGGACTCTTCCGTAGTCGATCCAACAGCCAGAACTGGAACAGGAGTATTAACATCAAGTCGAAGGCTACAAAAGGCCAACGACTGCTTGAGATCTCCATACGCCTGATCGATCCCCATTACGAGAGAAACTACGTCCTCGTAAACGAGGCCGGCAAGATCGTTCCTTGCCAATTCGCCGCCATGCAATCCCACAACTGGGATGAAGATTCTGATGAAACCTTGGCCTTGATCAAGGAACCCGAACCAGCGGATGTCTACGACTGGGATCAGGACGATGACCCAGATCGTGGCATGGAAGTCCGTGCTGATGAGTACTAGCAAGGACAGTCCCTGCCAAAAGAAGCGCCCCGAGCAATCGGGGCGTTCTTGTTTCTATTTCTTCACTTCCTTTATCGTCCAGCCTTCCACCAAAACTCGGCAAAAAGAGGGATCTAAAAGTTGACAAATAGACTAAACTATGCTAGTTTTTAGTCAGTAACTTTGAACCTTTACACTCACCTGCTCAGGAAAAAGCCTGGGACAAAACAACTGCACTCATGCGCTACAAAATTCTCCTTGCCACGATTCGAAAAGCCGGCGAAAAATCGAGGGTAATAGCCTTCGTCACGGAACGCCACAAGACCGAAGAAGTCATCAAGCAAAAACTTTGGAAGAAGGGATTCAACGTCCTGAAACTCCAACAATTAGTAGTCGACCCGAACGATGATCTCATGATCAAGGCTCTGGACTATCTGGAAACGCAGTTGCTGCCCAGTCGAGGATTGGAGGCCGAAAGACACTTCAATCTGATCATCAGTGCGATTGCAGGACAAAGCGCCAAGATTGGCGCGCAATACGTCCAGGAGTCCCTGGAACAGTCCTGATAAAGAACAGGACAAAGTCTGAAGCCCCGGCGCACGCCGGGGCTTCTCCATTTTTATATTTTAAAAATTTGACAAATAGACTAAATTATGCTAGTTTTTAGTGGTAACTCTGAACCTTTACACTCACCCGTTCTGGCAAAAGCCAGAACACAACAATCCAAACCCATGGCAAGCATCGCTTTCGGTAATGTAACGGTCTACCTGACCAAAGAAGAATTGCTGGAGCGCCTGTTCCCCAACCTCCCCGCAGAACTCAAGCGGACAGCAGAGGTCGTTCAGAATCAGGGGAAAGACGCCGCCCTCGAGTTCGAATTCCAGATCTACGGTGAGACGGAAAAAGGCGAACTGGAAGAGCTCAAGAAAGAGGTCGAAAGACTTCGCCTTGGTACAACAAAGACCCAAGGCCCGGCCCAGCAAAAGATCGTCGATCAGGACATCACGGTACGAGCACTGAACGCCGCCAAACGTCACAATTTGGAAACGTTGGCGGACATTGCCTCCTTCACCAGCGACAAGTTCCTCGGCCTGGTTGGCAGGAAAAACTGGACCGAATTGGGAGACTTACTGGAAGCGAAAGGTCTCAAGTTCAAGGAGGAGTAGTCCGCAAGCACGACAAAGTTTGAAGCCCCGGCGCACGCCGGGGCTTCTTTCATTCTTGGTTGTTATTTTTTGACTTCCCTTATCGTCCAGCCTTCGGCGAGCAATTGCTCGGCTTTTTTGTATTTTAATTCTTGAGTTTCGCTTCCCTTTTGGATGATGACGATGTCGTTTCGACCGATTTTATCTTCTTCTGATTTCTTGACCGTGCCTCCGACATCTCCTTTGTTGTCGCTTCCTCCACCCGACGTAATGTATTCTTTTTTCTTTTCTACAACTTCAGCTTGTGGTGGGGCTTGTTTGATCGTTTCGATGAGCGACAAGACTTGTTCGCGGAACATTGCTTCCATCTGAGTAAATCTCGTGAGGCCCTCCTTTTTATACTCGACAAGCGGTTCACGCTGACCATATGCGCGCAAGTTTACCGATGAACGCACATAATCCATCGTTTCGAGGTGTTCCACCCAGAGCAAGTCAGTCACATGGAGAATTATTCGACGAACCGTATCCCAAAATGGCGCCTCGCCGACTTCTTTTATCCTATCGGCAATGATTTGCTCAAGCTTCGTCTTGTCATCGGTCAAAGACATGGTGAATTCTTGGACCTCCGGAGTTTCGGCAAAAAGCATCTTTCTTCGTCGTTCATAAATAGCGAATCTTTGAGTATTGAGAACGTTGTCGTATTCGAGCGTGTGTTTACGCGAGTCGAAATGGAAGCCTTCGATTTTCTTCTGAGCGGTTTCAATAGCATTTGAGACAAATTTGTTCTGTATCGGCTCGTCTTCGGGAATGCCGAATCGACCCATCATGTTTTTGAGTCTGTCACCACCGAAAATACGCATAAGATCGTCCTCGAGTGAGACATAAAACTGAGTTTCGCCCGGATCACCCTGACGGCCCGATCGTCCTCGAAGCTGATTGTCGATACGACGAGACTCGTGCCGTTCGGTTCCAAGGACAAAAAGTCCGCCAAGATTTTTGATCTCTTCGGAAAGTTCTTTGGTCGAAGGATCACCGCCGAGCTTGATGTCGATTCCACGACCGGCCATGTTGGTCGCAATAGTAACTGAACCTTTTCGTCCCGCCTGAGCAACTATCTCACCCTCTGATTCGTGTCGTTTAGCATTTAGAATCGTGTGAGACACGCCCTCTTTCTGGAGATACTCGGAAAGCATTTCACTTCGCTCAACTGAAATAGTACCGACGAGGATCGGCTGACCCGAAGCATTTACTTCTTTGATTTTCTTGGCAATGGCTTTGAACTTACCAGCTTCTGTCTGAAAAATTAAATCAGATTCGTCACGACGCACTACGGGCTGGTTCGTTGGGATAGTCATAACGTCGAGTCCATAGACAGTATAGAATTCTTCGGACGAAGTTTTGGCCGTACCGGTCATACCCGAAAGCTTCTTGTAGAACTTGAAGTAGTTTTGGAAAGTAATCGAAGCGACTGTCTTCGTCTCTTGTTTGATTTCGACGGCTTCTTTGGCTTCAATCGCCTGATGAAGACCCTGATTGAAACGTCGGCCTGGCATCATGCGTCCAGTTGACTGATCAATGATTATAATTTCTCCGTTGTGAACAACATATTCTTTGTCTTTTCTAAACAACGCATCTGCACGAATAGCGGTTTCTAAATGGTGGACATATTTGATGCCCTGTTCGGTATAGATATTTTCAATTCCCAGTAACTTCTCGGCCAAAGTAATTCCTTCGTCGTTCAATGTAATGGCGCGAAGCTTTTCATCCACACCATAATGCTCAATAGGTTTTAATTGTTTGGCAATGCCAGCAAATTTAACATACAGTTCGCCTGAATCTTCGGCTGGAGCGGAGATGATGAGCGGTGTTCGAGCTTCGTCGATGAGAATCGAGTCAATTTCGTCAACGACAGCATAAAAGTGTCCGCGCTGAACGATACCGTATTTGGATTGGGTCAGGTTGTCACGCAAATAATCAAAACCAAATTCATTGTTCGTACCATAAGTAATGTCCGCATCGTAGGCTTCTTTCCTGCTACAAGGCTTTAGAAAATCATAGACGACCTTGAAAGACCCGACTTCGTCACGAAGCTTGTCTTTGTCTGGTCCTGCGGTTCTATCATATAGATAAGAAACGTTCTGAGAATTTACGACACCAACACTAAGTCCAAGCGCGTCGTAGATTTCCCCCATCCAAGTAGCGTCACGACGAGCCAAGAAATCGTTCACCGTAACCAAGTGTGCGCCCTTGCCAGCCAGGGCGTTTAGATACATAGCAAGTGTTGCGACGAGAGTTTTACCCTCGCCTGTTTTCATCTCGGCAATTCGGCCCTTGTGGAGAGCGTATCCTCCGATGATCTGAACATCGTAGTGTCTTTGTCCGCGGGTACGTTTCGAGGCCTCACGGACGAGAGCAAATGCTTCTGGCAGGACATCGTCCAGACTTTCGCCTTTTGTCAGGCGGTCTTTTAATTCGAGGGTATATTTGGGCAAGTCTTCTATAGGAACGTTCAAAAACTTCTCTTCTAGAGAATTGACCTTGGCGACGATGGCTTCGACCTCTTTCAAAAATGACGTATTTTCATCCCCGAAAAGACTTTTTAGACTATTTAAAATAGACATGTCCTAAAGATTATCATAAAAACGAAAATCCCGCGAGGCGGGATTTTCGTTACAAGGCAAATGAAATTATCGTCGTCGTTTTGCTGCTTTCTTCTTTGCGACTTTCTTCTTTGCTTTCTTTGCAGTCTTCTTTGCTGCTTTTCTTTTTTTAGCTGCCATAGTATTTTCAATTAGTTTATAAATCATGCAACAACTTTCGACCAAAAATTTTTTTCAAAAAAATATCTTGAAAAAAGTTGTCGCTGCTGTAACTAAATTATCTTACAAACAAAGTTTACTTACAATAATTTAAAAACAAATGTGTGGATAACTCCTGTCCGAACAAAAATATTTTTGGACGAATTTTTAAAATAAATTTTTCGCAAAAATTATTTTTGTAAAAATAATTCTATTTTAGAAAATTAAAATCAAATTGATTAACGCAATAACGGCCCAAATGATATTTAGAATTGCTGGTTGATAGTCACGACGATGAAATGCATGAAAGACGATGAAAACTGAACCGACGATATTTAAAATCAGATAAACCAAACTCTTTGTTTGGATAATTTCAAAAATATTCAACGTGTAGGCCGTTAAAATCAGAACGATCCCAAACCAACTTAATAAATTTGAAAAATTTTTCATAAGATTATTTTAGCATTAGTTACTTTATTGGCTTCTATTCTTTGTTTTATAAGCGCAACCACCACCCAAACAGTAAAAATAATCAGTGCCCACTTTAAACTTATTACATCGAACGCCCTCTCGCCAAGCAACGACACGAGGCAGAATGCTTAGAATTTTAGGAGATTATTTATTTTCATAAATTTTCTATCGCCTCCAAAACAAACGGCACCGGACCAAAACCTTCTTCAGAAGTTATATGTCCGGCATTTGGTATGACAGTCACTTGTGCGCCCAGATTTTCTTCAAACTTCTTCTTGGTAATTTCAAGAGGCACAAATTTATCATTATCACTCAGAAAAACAATTGTCTTTCCGACAACCTCTTTCAATTTCCCAAAATCAATCGGCGTTTCGATCCAAGGCTTGGCAATCTCCCCCACTTCGCCATTTTCAAGTCCGATCAAATCAAACCAACCCGCCACAAAAACAACTCCGGCAACTTTTTTCTCTTGCTCTGCTAAAAATCTCATAATCGTCTGACAGCCAATGCTGTGACCGACAAATATTGTATTTTCATCAATCTCGCCCGCTTCTTCGCGCAATTGCGAAACCCATTCACCAATTATGGGAGTTTCCGGATCTTTCATGTCAAAAGCAACAACCTCGTATTGTTTCTTTTTCAGTTCGCCAACAAGCCACGGGAACCAAAATGATTCCATGCTACCGTCCCAGCCATGAACCAAAATTACTTTTTTCATGAATTTATTTCTTCTAAAAGCTCTGGAAATTCTATCGTTCCAAGATCATCCAAACAAAAATGTCCCTTGTCAGTAAATTCAATAAATTTAATATTCTGTGTATTTTCTTTCAGGAGATTTACGCTGTCGGTTATATAATCTTCGTCATCTGATGAAGATAGTACTGTGATTCCAGAAGTTTTGGAGACAATATCTGAATCAATCTTGAAATCAAACATACCTGTCGTTAGATATTTCTCGGTATCTAGCCATGGAGCGACCAAAACAACCTGCGAGACTTTTATATTATTTTCGCTCAACCAACGAACAATGAATCCGCCCCCACAACTATGTCCAATTAATATAGTTTCTTCGTCTGGATTTAATTGTTCAAATATTTTTCGCCAGTTTTCATATACGGGATTGTAAGGCTCTGGCATTTCCGGAGTCTGAGCCAAAATATTTTTTAATAAGAGTTTCTTTTGAATCCATGGAAGCCAATGACAATTCGATGAAGCTGGACGATTTACGTCGTAATATTCTTCCTTCGACGGCATCCCGTGAATTATGATTGCTTTCTTCATTTTAATTCTTCTCCAACCACTCGATCATTTTCTTGTAAGTTCCTTCGCCCGCTTGGCCATCCGCTAGCAGACCTTGTTCTTGTTGGAATTTTTTGACCGCGTTTACGGTCGTATCGCCATAATCGTTATCCACACCCACTTTTATCCCGTATTCGTTTAGAAACTTCTGCACCGTTCCCACACGTGTTCCACGCGAACCTTTTTTCATGAGAATCTTGTCAGTAATGAGTTTTTGAATATCTTTTATAAGCTGTGCGTTTTCGCCCACCGGTGTCGTCGATGTCGGCACTTCATTTGGCTCAACAGGATTTGGGGTTGGTGCTTGTGGAGCAGGATCTACGACTGGAGTTTCTGGCGTCGTATTTTGTGGAGGAACGTAGCTATCTTCTGGTTCTGTCGTAACTACCGGACCTATATCTATAGACTCATAGCCTTCTATAATAGAGTCATTTGCAGAGTTAATGCTTTTAAATGCCCAAATTCCCAGAGCCACAACCCCAAAAATAAAGACAAATATTATAAAATTGGTCTTTAGGCTTTCCATCTAGATAGTGATAGGTCACGATCTTTAGATTAATAAACTGTCAGACATTCCCCCGAGAGTAACCGCGTGCGCTATCGGGATCCATACAATAGATATTACCAAGTCCGAGTAACTTCGCCAAACGGCATGGGTGTTTGCAAAATTTTGAAGGCTTTGATAGTATATTCCCCATGGAAGGAATACTCTCGTGGCTACAGATAATATTCTCTATCGTACTGGTAATAACCATACTGTTACAGAAATCCGAATCAGGTATCGGAGGCACTTTTGGCGCTGGCAATGACGGCGGTGTGACATACCACAAAAGACGTGGTTTCGAGAAGTTTATTTTCTACATGACTATTGTATTCGCGGTGCTTTTAGTTGCTTCGCTTTTGGCAGAATTTTTCTAGTCAGAATCTAATTTTTGACTCCTTAGACGCTTAAATTTATAGATACTATTTAATTAAACATGACAGAAACAAAAAGTCATTTGACTAAATTTACTTCGTCGATAATTCAAAATAAAAAAACTCTAAAAAATGTTTTGGATTCTTTTTCGCCGAAGCAAACATTTATTTTCATAACTTTATTCATAGTGATGCTTGTCAGCGTTTTGTTTATTTTGGGCAAAATCAACAAAACATTTTTGGTCTATTTACCAGAAAGAGGTGGTGGGATTTCAGAGGGAATCATTGGCTCCCCACGGTTCATAAACCCCATACTTGCAATTTCAGACACGGACAAAGACCTAACTTCACTCGTATATTCCGGACTGATGAAGAAAAATCCAGATGGAACGATTGTTCCTGATATCGCAGAATCCTATACTATTTCCGAAAACGGATTAACTTATAGTTTCAAGATAAAGCCGGGCATCAAATTCCAAGACAATAATCCCCTCACAATCGATGACATAATCTTTACTGTCGAAAAAATCAAAGACGCGGTAGTCAAAAGCCCACTTGAATCAACATGGCAAGGCATCCTCGTTTCAAAAGATCAGAACGATCCGCAAACAATTGTTTTCAAACTAGCTGCTCCGTACGCATCATTTTTAGAAAATACAACTTTCGGAATCCTCCCAAAACATATTTGGAATGAATTTCAAACCGAAGAATTTAATTTATCGAAAGTAAATCTAGAAGCAATTGGTTCTGGCCCGTATAAAATTTCTTCTATAACCCAAAACAAAAATGGAGTTGTCGAAAAAATTGAATTAAATCAATGGCGTAGATATTCCGGTAAAAAGCCCTTTATCAAAAAAATCAAACTTGTTTTCTATAGAAACGAAGCAGACATGATTCGAGCTTACCGCAGGGGTCGCGTGGACCAAATCAGTTCCATAAGTCCGAAAAATGCCAACGAACTGCGCGATGCGGGATATCAGCCCACAACAGCTGTTTTGTCTAGGATTTTTGGACTATTTTTCAATCCAAACCAAAATGAAATATTTCGTGACAAAAGCATAATCACGGCGATCAATCTCGGAATAGACAAAGAAAAAATCATCGATGGAACTCTGTATGGTTTTGGAAAAGTGATCGACTCACCCGTAACCAATCAGGATTCGGATGAAAAAATCGACAACAATTTTGCCGAAAATTTATCAACCGCCCAAAACATCTTGGATAATGCTGGATGGAAAATAAACGAAGCAACTGGTTTTCGAGAAAAATCTGGTAAAAGATTGCAATTTTCTATCTCGACAGCTGACGTCGGAGAACTCCGTGCCACAAGTGAATCAATCAAAGAAGCTATGGCCAATCTCGGTATCGAGGTCTCAGTCAAAGTCTTTGAGATCGGGATGTTAAATCAGACCATCATTCGACCGAGAGACTACGAAGCACTATTTTTCGGTCAAATTGTTAGAAATGATTCGGACTTGTTTGCTTTTTGGCATTCGTCGCAAAGAAATGATCCCGGACTAAACATTTCTGTTTATACAAATGCCAGGGTAGACAAAATGCTCGAAGAACTAATTGCAACCACCGACCAGACGACAAGAGAAGCGAGACTTGCCGAGATAGCTAGTCAAATAAAATCTGATCTACCAGCAATCTTTATCTATTCGCCAGAATTTATTTACATGAAAAGTGAACGTATAAAAGGAATTGAGCTTGGTCAAATGACTTCTAGTTCAGAAAGATTTCTCGGAATAGCTGATTGGTATGTTAGAACTGACGCTGTGTGGAAGTTTTTGAAGCCAAAAGACGAACGCGCAATGACTGAAAATTAAAAAACAAAAATTAATTATAAAAAATAAAATATGATAAAAAAAGGAGACGAGCGAAACAACGCGAGCCGAACTAGAACCTATGTTTCTAATGGAGCACCCAAGAAAAAGACGCACACCTCGACATCGGTTGTTGGTGCCAGCGCGCCAAAACAAGCGCCACGCAGACCAAACCAAGGATCAACAAAAAAAGCTTTCGGTGACAAACCCATATCTGGACAGACGAGAAATTTTAGAACGCAAAAACCGTCCGGGAATTTCCGTTCCGGTGATCAAAGACCGTCTCATAACCACCCCGAACGCAAGAGTGCTGATAAAATTCCGCCACTCGCACCAGGTGATATCCGCATAATTCCACTTGGAGGCGTCGAAGAAATCGGTCGCAACATGACGATTGTTGAAATGAACGATCAGATCATCGTTATCGATGCTGGTATAGAATTTGCCGACGAAGATAATCCGGGTGTGAATTATATTATCCCAAACACTAGATATCTAGAGGAAAACAAACACAAAATCAAAGCATTGGTTATCACGCACGGACACCTCGACCACATCGGCGGAATTCCCTATCTCATCGACCGTATTGGAAATCCACCAATATATACTCGTGAGTTTGGAGCATTGCTTATCAAATCAAAAGCGACGGATTTCCCAGGTCTCAAACTCAACATAAAAATAGTTGAGAAAGACGACGGAGCAATTCCTCTGTCACCTGACTTCAAAGTGCGCTTCTTTGGTCTGACTCACTCTATTCCAGACTCCACAGGAGTAATCATTGAAACTCCTTATGGTGACATCGTCTCAACCGGAGATGTTCGTATTGAAAACACCGATGGCGTACCGGCTGAGAAAGAAATTGCCCAATATGAAATTTTCAAAAACCGCAAAGTCCTTCTCATGACGATGGATTCCACTGGAATCACTACGCCAGGATGGTCACAATCTGAACGAAAAGTTATTGAAACGATCGACGGTATCATGAAAAACGTTACTGGTAGATTGATTATTGCTACATTCGCCTCGCAAGTCGAACGCATTGTTGAATTCATAAAGATCGCCAAAAAGTACGGTAAATATGTGGTCGTCGAAGGCCGTTCGATGAAAACAAACATCGGTATTGTCGAACAGCTTAAACTTACAGAAATGTCACATGTCATTCCTGTCGAAGAAATGGAAAATTACCCACCACACAAAATCATGATGCTTGCAACTGGCGCTCAGGGTGAGGAATTCGCCGCTCTCATGCGTATGGCAAACAAAACACACAAACAAGTGCGTCTAACGCCACACGACACCATCATCCTCTCGTCATCAGTTATTCCCGGCAACGAAATGTCAGTAACGAAGCTCAAGGACAATCTATACCGAAGTGACGCCAAGATCATAACGTACATCGATAACGTCGTTCATGCTTCTGGTCACGGTAAGCGAGATGAGCTCATGTGGATTCATAGCCAAATAAAATACAAATATTTTATGCCAGTCCATGGACATCACCACTTTGTCAAAATCCACGCCGAATTGGCGGTTGCTCGTGGCGCAAAACCAGAAAACGTCATAGTTCCAGACGACGGATCAATTATCGAAATCAGAGATAAGGGCGAAAGTATCACCAAACTCAAAGAAAAAGCCCCGGCAGACGCAGTTATCATCGACGGTCTCTCTGTTTCTGACACTCAACACTTGGTTATCCGCGACAGAAAAGCTCTGGCCCAAGACGGAATCTTTATGATTATCGTCATGATCGACGTTCACAATAAAAAAGTAAAAAAATCCCCAGACCTAATTTCACGTGGATTTGTTTATCTCAAAGAAAATCAAGAACTTCTGAAAAAAGCCCGCACAATGATCAAAACCACGACCGAAGAAACAATACTAGGTATGGACCCGATTGATTTTGACTATGTCAAAGACACCATCAACCGAAAAATCTCGAAATTCCTGTTCCAGTCAACTGGTAAGCGCCCTGTCGTTATCCCAGTAGTGCTCAGTGTCTAAAATTGTTTGCTACAATTAAAGTATGCAAAAAAACAAACCTGATTTATCTGGTCAAAAAATACGTTCGGTTTTCTTGATTGGTTTTCTGCTTACGGTTGCACTTGCCCTCACTGGCTACATCGATTCGAGCTTCCTTGGAACCAAAGTCAACGTCAAAACAGTTGGGCTTTTGTTCTCTCTTGGGTCCATCGCCTCTATCGTCTTTCTAACTTATCTGCCAGAAATATTGAAAAAGATAGGTATTCGTGGCGTTTTCCATTTGACGGGATTGACCTACCTCGTGTCAGTTCTAGGAATGTTGAATACCGAAACACCTTTGGTTTTCGGAATATTGTTTATCTTTTATATTGCTTCGGGCTACGGCATGTATTTCGCTATTGATCTACTCATAGAAAGCATGTCCAAAAAGAAAACAACTGGTGTGACACGCGGGATTTATCTTGCGATTTACAACTTGGCGTATCTTCTCGGACCACTTCTGGCCGGAATGATTCTAAAAGATAATTCTTTTAATCTCGTATACCTCATCGCCGGAGTGTTTGTTATTATCATGTTTTTGGTCTTCATCAAAGATTTGGAAAAGCTCGACATTGAAACCTCGCATCGAAAGATTTCCCCGCCCGAAATCATCAATCGACTTTTTAGAAGTGAGAACCTTTTTAATATTTTTATCGTAAGCTTGATGCTGTCATTTTTCTTCAGCTGGATGGCTATTTACACGCCTATTTATCTTCATACATTTTTGGGATTTAATTGGCAACAAATCGGCACAATGTTTGCCATCATGCACATCCCCTATATTACTCTCGAGGTCCCGATCGGACGTTTGGCTGACAAATACAATTGTGAAAAATATTTACTCACGATTGGTCTCGTCATCATAGGACTCTCGACTGCCGGTCTATCTCTTTTTGCCGATGGTAGTTTCTGGGCTTGGACTCTGGGGCTTGCAATAACTCGTGTCGGCGCAAGTTTTGTACAAGTTGGCCACGAAAGCTACTTTTTCAAGCGTGTCGACGCGCAAGACTCACACATGATTGCACTTTACCGAAACGCCTCTCCGCTTGCATATATCTTGGGACCAATAATCGGAACGATTGTTTTAGCATTTACAAATTACAATGCTTTGTTTATAGTGCTCGGAGTTATCATGCTTGGCGTCACCTACTTTAGTGTACGCCTAAAGAAATTTCGATGAATCCCATTAGAGATACCCTTATTTAAGCCTACAATAAAAAATTTATGAAAAAAACGAATGACAAAATCTCTAACGGGATGAGAATAAACAAATATCTGGCTCACAAAAATTATGCCACCCGCCGAGGCGCAGACGCCCTTATATCTGCCGGAAAAGTCCTTATAAACGGTAAAAAAGCCGTGCTTGGCGATCAGGTAACCGAAACTGACAAAGTCACCCTCAAAGGCGATGTGGCTGCCACAGAGGCAAAATACGCCTACTACGCCTACTATAAACCGACAGGAGTCTCGACCATCGGTGGTACAACCGAAGAGAAAAGTATAAACGATGTGGCCAAATTCCCCGAGCGAGTCTTTCCGCTCGGTCGCCTAGACAAAGATTCCGAAGGATTACTTTTGATGACCAACGATGGTCGCCTAACCGACAAACTTCTCAATCCCAAAAACGATCACGATAAAGAATACTTGGTCACACTCGAGGAAGAAATTACGCATCAGTTCTTGGTCAAAATGGGACTTGGGGTAAAAATCGGCGACTACAAAACAAAAAAAACAAAAATTCGTCGTGTCGATAAACATTCATTCGAAATAATTCTAACTGAAGGCAAAAATCGTCAAATTAGAAAAATGTGCGGAAACCTAGGATTCAAAGTCAAATATTTAAAACGCATCCGTATCATGAACATTCTCTTGGGCAAACTAAAACCAAATCAATTTAGAAAACTAACCCCTGCCGAACTTAAAACACTTTTCAAAGACTTGGGATTTTAAAAAGAAAAACCAGAGCGATCTGGTTTTTCTTTTTGATTATTTCTTGATTGCTTTTTTGACGGCTTTCTTCATCACGGCGACTTGCTTGGCGACCTTCTTTACTGTTTTCTTGGCGTTCGCAACTTTTTTCTTGGCGGCACCCATCATGGCTTTGCCGGTTACTTTCGCTTTGGCCATTACCTTCTTTACCTTGGCGCGATTTTTCTTACCATTTGGTCCAAGTAACATATATGCCGCTGTTCCCGCTGCCACGACTCCTGCACCAATTGCTAACTTCTTGCCTAGATTTCCTTTTTTCTTTGCCATAATATTTTCTTTCTTAGTTTAATAATCTTTGCTTTCCTGTTTTATTATACTCCAAAAATCACCGAATCAAGACTTTTTCTTCCTGCGCCCTCCCAGGGCTTTGCGCGTAGACGGTTTCACTTCCGGAAACATCAACCTAAACAGAAAGCTCTCTTTGACGCGGGCAACCATGTCTTTAGCATCATTACTAACTTCGTTCGCACTAGTTTCGATATTTTTTGCAATCCTGTTACAAGTCGAAAGAAATTGAGCCAAGTGAAAAAGTGCAAAAATAATTCCAGCTGTTATTACAACAACGGCAATCGTCGTAACGAAGAAGAAAATGTCGGCTTTCATAAATGTTTCCATCCCGGTAGTGATTGTCGCGGTCTTAAAAATAATAAACTTCAGATAATTTCCCCGAAGCTTATCGCAATCACTGTCGGGATCCATGTCTAAATTATAGCAGATACTCGTGCTAATATACCCACATGAAAGACAAAGTCTGGGACGTGATCGTCGTGGGTGGTGGACCAGCTGGCATGATGGCGGCTATTTCTGCATCTGGGAAAGGCGCACAAGTAATCCTGATCGAGAAAAATCGAACTCTTGGCAAGAAACTCCTCATCACCGGTGGGGGGCGCTGTAATGTGACCAATGCGGAATTTGACGACCGTAAACTTCTAGCCAAATTCCGGGGTCAAGGGAAATTTCTCTTTTCAGCATTTGATAAATGGAACGTCGAGAAAACTCTCGAATTTTTCCACACCAGAAACATGCCAACTAAAATTGAAAACGAGAAGCGCGTCTTCCCCGTTTCTGATTCGGCCCAGTCCGTCTGGGATGTTCTCGTTGACGAAATGAAAAAAAATCATGTAACTATTCTTTCTAACTCTCCGGTCACCGAAATAATCCTAAGTGACGACAAAAAATCCGTCCTCGGCGTAGCTCTTAAAAACAAAACTAAAGTATTGGGCAAGTCGGTCATCATCGCAACCGGAGGCACGTCTCGTCCCGAGACAGGATCGACTGGCGATGGCTACAAATGGCTCGACAAAATCGGTCATACGATATCCAAACCGACGGCTTCACTGGTGCCGATCGCGGTCAAAGACAGATGGGTTAAATCTCTCGCTGGAATAAGTCTAAGAGATATAAAAATCAGTCTATTCCAAAACAATGTTCTCCAAGAAAAAATCTTGGGTAAAATTCTATTCACTCACGTCGGTGTCTCTGGTCCAACAATTCTCAATATGAGTAAAAGTATAGGCGAACTACTCAAGTACGGCGTAGTCACGGTGTTGCTTGATCTATTGCCGACAATGAACCACGGAGATCTCAATCTCGGACTCCAAGAAATATTCAATAAAAATCCAACCAAGAAGTTCAAAAATGTTTTGGGCGAATTGGTGCCAAATGCAATGTCTCCAGTCATTGTCGAACTCTCTGGAATCAATCCGGACATCATCTGCAATGCCGTGTCTCGCGAGCAAAGACTAGCTTTGGTGAAATTACTCAAAGGCATTCCGCTCCATGTCGACAAACTTCTCGGTCTCGACAAGGCCGTCATCTCATCTGGTGGAGTAGACTTACGTGAAGTTGATTTCAAAACTTGCGCTTCTCGCTTGTACCCAAACCTCTATCTAATTGGAGATATACTAAATATTGACCGGCCATCAGGTGGTTACTCTCTGCAACTTTGCTGGACGACTGGACATGTCGCCGGTATTTCATCCACAGAAAAACTTTTTTCGAGAAAATAATTTTATATAATTGGTAAAACCCATCTGCCATGAAAACTCTGCTAGTTTTCCTCTTGGCCTTCATGCCAAGTTTTGAGATCGTGGCTCAAAGTCACGCAATCAAGAATCAGTGTCCGTGCGCACACGAGCGGATCGAAAGAGCACAAAAAAGAGCGAGGTGGATGTGGGAGAACGGCTGGGTCCTGCAAATAAAATGCAGACGTCAGTCATTTTTCTTCAGGGTCAATCTTCCTGATTCCAAGGATGGCATACTTCTAACGAGAGACACACCGTTTAAGAAGACGGTGAAGATCTCGTACCGGGACCACCATTCTTTTGGAGTTGATTTAGGAGACGGTACAACTGTCTACTACAATTTCAACTCACAGAAATGGAGCGAGCCAAGCCGACCGCTCAGCCCCGGAGAAATTCGACCGGGAGAATACAGAGAGTAGCTTGGGTCTACACAAGCGCACGTTCGCCCCCGCCAACAGGCGGGGGCTGTTCGTTTATTTTTTATTACGCAACTTACTTATAGCAATTTCACTCCAAGCAACAGCAAAAGCCGAGTAATTTACAATCACAAACCACGTTGGGTTTTTACAACGACGCCAAGCTCGTCACGAAAAGCACTACCAGCCCCCACCAGCCGAGGAATGAAATTACGAAGCTTGCTATTATTTTGTGCTGAAGGCTCGTTGTGAGGAGCTCACGGGACTTGCCATCTTTCTCCCTTTGGATAAGCGCGGGGCTCACGACAAACGAAAGAAAACATCCATTTACGATGAGTATAGCGATGACGACGAGACGACTTGCGAGTTCCCCCTCGACGAAAACTCCCTGTTTCGACAGGAGAATATGTCCCACAAACACAAGTAGTGTCCCAACCCAAATCAGTGGCTTGGTAATTTTATGCGTACGAATAGTTGCCTCCGTCCAGTACGAAGACGTGCGGCCGAAAAATCCGTGCAGATCGATAACCGTGACCGCGCCAAGTCCGATGACAAATCCTGCGATAGTGAGAAAAAGTGCGATGAACATATTATTTGAAATTTAGATACGTAATCGTGAGTTGAAGGACCGTTGCGAAAATAACCCAAAGCAGATACGGAATATTGATAAGAGCAATCCATTTCGCGTATGGATATATGGCAATCATCGCCCAGATGAGCGTCGCAAGGACGAGAATGATGTCTCCAGCTGCGAGGAGATTGTTCTTCAGTCCAAATTGAATCGGCGTAAAAAGTAAATTAAAAACGAGATTAAGAATAAATGGCAAAGCAACAATGAACGGAATCTGGCGCCCGAAAAGCATCATAAAAACTTTTCCAAATGAAATGGCGATGAGGATGTAAAGCACAGACCACACCGGACCAAAGAGCCACGACGGCGGAGCCCAGTCGGGCCTTATGAGCGTCTGATACCATTCATAAGAATTTTTCATACTTAAATCATGCACCAAGTCCTAATTTTTTACAACCCGAATCTTTATACCGACTTCTTGTCGAGATCGAGAGTTTCGTCGATACGGATTTGCTTTACGAATTCTGGAACGTGAGAAACGAGAATCATCGCGCCTTGGAATTCATCGAGCGCTTTGGCAATGACCGGCAAATGTCGAAAGTTTATATGATTCGTCGGCTCGTCGAGAATGAGGAGTCCGGGTCGTTCGAGCACGAGCCGTGCAAATGCTACGAGTCCTTTCTGACCTTCGGACAAAGATCCGATTTTGGTTTTGATCATGTCGCCGGTAAGCAGAAATCCAGCCGCGGTTGCACGCAACCGTTCTTCGTTTAGGGGCATGTTCGCTATAGCCATACCATCACGCAGAGATTCGTAAATCGTTTGATTAAAATCAAGCGTCGAAAAATCTTGGCGATAGTAGCCAATGCGAACTTCTGGCGCAATTTTTACTCCCTCGGCCGTTCCACGGGCCAAATTCTCAAGAAGCGTCGACTTCCCTATTCCGTTTGGACCCGCGAGAAGAAGATGATTATTTTTCTTTAATTTTATGTTTACTTTTTTCTTTGTCGGTTTGTGATTTTTCAAAACGGTAACAGATTCGAAAGTAACCAAATCACCAATCAGATCACCCTGATATGGAATAGTAAAATTCTTGATTGTTTTGTCTTCGCGTCGTACATCCACCAACTCTTCTTCGAGATCGGCCGCGAGGTCACGCATACGTTTCGCGACCGCACGCAAATTACCGCCTTTATGAGCAAAGACGTTAGCTTGATCCTTCTTGGCCTGGATGATTTTACCCAGTCGTGCGTTTTTGATATTTTCTTTTTCGACGCGCGCAGTAATGTCTTTGATCACATCGAAATAGTTTCCGACGTAGCGCTCAATTTTTCGCGTGAAAACGTCGAGATATAGCACGCCGTCAGTAAACGAATTCAAAAAGTCGGCGTCGTGAGAGATGACCAGACAAGTTTTTTGATAATTGATAAGAAAATCTGTAAGGTGTGCGATGCCGGCTTTGTCCAAATTATTCGTCGGCTCGTCGAGAAGAAGTATGTCTGGTTCTTGGATTAAAGCCGAGGCGAGAAGTATGCGTGCCTGCTGACCACCAGAAAAACTTCGAATGACGCGGTCGTGAACTTTTTCATGACCTTTCAAGTGAACAATTTCTAGAACTTCATCGATGCGCGGATCAATGTCGTAAACCTTTGCTTTGAAATAACTTTGAAAAAATTCTCGCACGGTCATGTCCATCTTCTCGCGCGGAATAACTTGTTTGGCGATGGCGATAGTAACTCCCCGCACAACGTGGATATCGCCAGAGTTCGGCTCGTGCTCGCCAGTAATGAGCCCAAAAAGTGTAGATTTACCCGCGCCGTTTTGACCCATAATAGTGAGCTTCATGCCCGAGCGCACCGAAAAAGACACCTCGTCGAGGATCGGCTTCAAGGGATTGTATTCAAATGTGACTCCTTCGAATCGGAGAATCGTTTCGTCTTTGGACACGTTCTAGAAGATTACTTTATTTTATATAAAAATGAAACCCCAAAATGGTTGAAGCCCGCCTTACGGGACGGGCTTCTCAACCGGATCGTGAGCTATAGCTACCACGACAGACCGAAGTCCGTACGACATCACGCTCATAACTCAAGCGACCCCAGTATAAAGGTCTAGCGTCCCCCAAGAAAACCCGATTTCTTTTCACCAACCGGCCAAGCATGTGGGACGATTACCTTTGATAAATATTCTACACTCTCTTTATAATTTTACAATACAAACGAAGAAGCCCCCGCGCGGGGGGCTCTCGGGACCAGATCGGTCTTTCTAATGATGCCAACGAGGTAGTCCATCCTTTGAATGTGCACGCTCCCACTCTTCTGGGGTCATGTCATTTATGAGCCAAACCAGCCTCTTACGGCCATCAATCCTCCGATAGCCATGCTTTATCTGGTCGGCCCCAGGAACATGGTATTTGTCCATGAATTCTTTGAGGGTGAGTCCTTCGACAGGATCCCGTTCCGCCAAGGGCTGATTCAGAAAGTCTTCGGCGGTTTGAAGGCCGTTTGCTCTTGCGTGACGATCGGCATCTTTCTCCCAGGCACTCTGGCCGATTGGAGGCATCTTGGGTCTTATGTTCTCAATTCTCATGGTGGCGGGTTTTGCTAAAAATTATAACACTGGTTTTATTATACTACAAACGACGCGTATCGTACGCCCAGTGTAAAAGCGCCTGACGCTGACGCGGACGACAAGCGAGATCTCCTACTCGGCAATTATGCGATATCTGGGCCAGATGGCGACGCATGGCATTCCAACGTTTTATCTGACGAGTGTCTTCATCAGGAATTCTGCGACCCATGTAATAGCGACAATACCATTGAAACCACCCCCGCGGATCTTCGTGGTAAATCCAACCTTTGGCTCGCCAGACGGACAGCGGTTGGCTTGCATTTATTTTGAAATAATTTATTTTCGCATCACGAGCACCTTTGGCAAATTTGGCAAGCGTAAACCACGACTTTGGAAACTCTTTGCCACAATCACGCATGTACACCCCGCCAAAAACTCCAATAGCAAGCATTTCGGCTGGCGTCAAATCTGGACGAAAATCGGGATGAAAATTTCTACCAACGGGAGCAGACAAAACATATTCGTATTTTTTCTGCATTTTGTCGTTTACGACAACTTTCTTTTTGGGCATATCTTAGAGCTTACCGAGTTCTTTCAAGTCTTTGTCGGGAAAGTATAGAATGAAGATTCCGACAATTATCCCAGCAATAGCGGTAATGAAATGATCGCCGTTTAAAAGACGATGGTCAACAATATCTAGCAAGTGCCACACTCCCCGCCAAATCAAAACGATGGCCACGCCAACAAGGAAACTATCTACTAAGTTCTTTGCTTTTTTTGATGTCATGATGAGAAAATTATAACATGATTGTATAAAAGACTATTTTATTTCTTTCCATTGCCGAGTTTTTTCGTCATATTCTGCAAGATTTTCTGACCAAAAAGGCATATCGTTTTTGTAATGAATCGCATGAACAACGGTCACCGACGAAGAAATTTTATTAGGAAATTCTCCTCTTCTTGTGTATTGATATTCAATGAAACGCCCTTCTTCCAAGTCTTTTTTTGCTTCATAAAAATAAAGTCCTTTTTCGTCAGAAAGCTCTCTAGTAAAAACGGCGCCTTCGGCAAAGCGGTTCATAACTTCTAAAACCTGTTCTCTGGTGAGTATTCTCTCGGGACTTGCTTCCATAAATTCTTTCATAGCTTTATTCTATCACTTCCTTGATTTTAATTCCCATAATAGTGACAATTACGAACTTCTTCTCTCAAATATTTTAGGACTATGTTTCTTTAGAATTTGGATTATAATAAAAGTATGCAAAAAATTACAACAAAATTGTTTATTATCGCTTCTGTCGCTTTCGGCATCGCCGGAATCCTCCTCATCCTGACGACCGAAGGACCGGATGGCACAACGGCTTATAACATGATTCTAACCAAAATCATGATGACGTCAGTCTTCGTCCTCCTACCCTCTTTTGCGCTAAGTGTCGCGAGTAAATATCTAAACACTAAATAAAATCGGTCTTTAGATAATCGCGCAATTTTGAAACAGAATCGACAATAGCCACGAGGTTTTCGTGCGGTTCACGGTTGAAATAAGCATGATCGTGAATCCCCCATGTCACGGCAATCGTCGGCACGTTTTCGTGATCGGCCTCGCGAATATCACCCAAGGTGTCGGTGATGAAAATCATATCTTTTGAATCAACACTATACTTTTCTTTAATCATTTTGAATTTCTCAGTTTTCTTGATCGAAACTTCTTTGGTTCCGAGAAAATCAAAAAGATCGAGTATTCCGTGGCGTTCCAAAACAGGAAAACAAGTTGTTTTACCCGCAGAAGTATTGAGACACAGGGTTTGCCCGGAAGCGAAAAGATCTTTTACGAGTTCCGCAATCCCATCAAATAAGACACACTCTTTTTTGTCTTTTATGTACTTGTTTAAGCGGGCTTCTTTTTCTTCGGGGGTTTCGATTTTTTTAAAATCAGTCAGCTTGGCAGATTCTTCGATAAAATTACCGCACAGCGTTTCGCGGTACAGTTCTTCCCCGGCATTTGGGTGGACATTATAAAAATCCTCGACTGTCAATTTATTCGAGTCCACCAAGACTCCATCAAGATCGAAAATTATGATTTTAGACATGGGCTGGCCTGTTCGGTCTCGGAAGTTTTAAAACGTTACCCCACAAGGCTTTCCAGGTAACTTTCATTCTACCATTTCGACCCTCTTCGGACAGCTCTAAAACGAGACAAACGAGACACTTTTTCGCTTCGATTTTTATCTATTGACGAGCATGATAATGAATGATATTATGCCAACAAAATACCCTGAAATGAAAGCACTAAAGCTCTCGTCTGTATGGGATTGGACCTTGTCGGCCACTCTGTACGTTCTCTTCTTGCTCCTACTCGGTAAGATCGTCGACATCTTCTCACCCGTCACAACCATGTTCTTCGTACTGATCGGTACGGGATACGGTTTGATGAGTGGATGGCTCAGAGCGATCATTACCATTTCGGGTATCGCCATGTACATCCTGTCGTGGGTGGCATTGTGGAACTGGAATTGGAGTCCGAACGAAGCGATGTTGCTATGCGGAGCCGGCATCCTCACCTGGATCGCCGCCGTCTTTTCTCCAGCAGCATCACATATCTTGCCGCTGATTTTCGCGGCAAGACAACGTCCCTTGTGACGTAGACCACTTATGTGGAACGAAGCCCTTAGCGAAAGCGGGGCTTCTTCTTTTTCTCTAATTAAATCTTTATCCACACCCCTCATTCGTTGACATTATTCCGTACCGATATACATTTAGTTTATAAGATATTTCATAGATAAATAGTTTCTAAGTAAAGCGTTGTAAGCACTTACAGTGACAAGTAAGGGTTTGGCCCAAGCGTGGATAACCAAGAGTGTTGGCTAAAGGCGACAATATCTTAGGTTTTAGGAACTAACGCCTATCTACGAAGTATGAAAACTAATATTGAGGTTGTTTATGTTCGCACGGATCTACTTTCTGCTGCGGAATATAATCCACGCACGTGGGACTCAGAAGCCAAGAAGCATTTAACAGAGAGTATTAATAAATTTGGTGTTGTTGATCCGCTCATCGTGAACGGTGCAACGAATCGAAAGAATATTGTTATCGGTGGGCACTTTCGTCTTGAAGTGTTAAAAGAACTTGGGCATGCCGAAGTTCCTGTCGTGTATCTAAACATACCCGACATAAACAAAGAGAAGGAACTAAATATTCGTCTCAATAAAAACCAGGGAGAATTTGATCTCGATCTTCTAACATCTTTCGACGAAGGCTTATTAGCCGATATTGGTTTTTCAAGTGAAGAGCTTGATGATATTTTCCTTGATGACATTGAAGAAGATGAGTTTGATCTAAAGAAAGCACTTGAGAGACTAGATATACAAAAAATTTCGGTAAAACCAGGAGATGTATACGAGATAGACGGCTCGCGTCTTATGTGTGGTGACTCGACAATAGAGTCTGACATGAAAAAGCTTGTGGGGAATGAAAAAGCCGACATGGTAATGACAGATCCACCATATATTCTCGACTACCTAACAAAACCAAACCAAGGAGGTTTTGGCGCAAATCAGAATAGAAAATATCTTGGAACCGACAGCTTGCCTCCAAACTTCACGGAGCTTTGGATGAGTAATGTTGCCGGGGCAGCCCAAAAGGATTTCTCTATTATCGTTTACGAGAATTGGAAGAATATTAGAACCATCTGGAATGAAATGGAGAAACATTGGCGCGTCCGAAATATGATCGTTTGGCATGCCGCCAATAGAAGCCAGGGATATGCCGGCAAACACAAGTTCTTCAACAAGCACGACATCGCGATTGTTGGTACGACGCCAGGAAAAGATGTATCCAGCGAACAAGAAGATGCTCTTATCGAAAATGAATATGAGACGGCACTATTTGCAATTTCTGGAAGTCCTCATTGGGAGAAATATGAGAAAGGTAATCCATACTGTCCAACCGATTTCATCTCTCACAATGTAGCAACTGAAAAATCTTCTGGCCAAGGGGTTGTCTTTGGAACAAAACCAATCGAACTCTTGATTCCGTATATCAAGGTGCTGACCAAGCGTAATCAGTTGGTCCTGGAACCATTTGGCGGAAGCGGATCAACCCTCATCGCCTCCATTAAGATTAGTCGTCGATGCTTTACCATGGAGAAATCTCCCGTCTATTCTGAAGTCATCCTTACACGGTGGGAAAAATTAACTGGTAAGAAAAGAGTAAAAATAAATGCATAACAATGATATTAGAAAACAATTTATTGAAACTCTCGAAGAAGTCCCTTTCGTTAAATATGCTGCCAAGAAGGTCGGTATCAATCGTACGACTATATATCGATGGATGCAGGAAGACCCAAGATTCAGAATTCAAGTAGAAAAGTCTTTGGGTGAGGGCCGTAAATTACTTATCGAAGACGCGGAGTATCAATTACTAAAAAAGATTAGAAAAGATGGCAACCAAAGAGCCATAGAGTTTTTCCTAAAACATAATAATAAGAAGTATTATCCAAGAAAAACGATGGAGGTATATCCATTGGCTGAAGACCAGTATCAGATGTCGTTTGAAGAACACGCGGCTATCGAGTTGTGGTCAGAGAAGTTTGTTGAGCTATCTCCTATGTGGCGACGAATCTTCTCTGACATGGAAAAGAAGCTAGGAAACCCCGACGAAGACCGATCCTTATAAGGAGGAAGATGATTAGTCGATTTGCACTAAGGTGTTGCAAGCCGTATCGTAACCATCACTCTCATTCTTCAAGAATTCACAGAGATTGCCACTATCGAAGTTCGACCAAGCGATCTTTTCATAGGTCGCTTTGTCGATTGTATATACCAAGATCACTTTGTTTTCTGCATTCCCATATTTATCTGTCGTGTCGCCGTAGTACCAAACCAAGACATCGTACGCTTCTGGATGAGAAGAATATATTTCTTGGAATGTTTTGGCGGATAGCTCTCCTGTATTTCGGTATAAGGAATCTTTGTTGTAGAACGAAGAAAGAGAATATTTAACCGTGATCATTTTCGTGTCGACAGGACGATCTGGGTCAGATTTCTCTATGTCCATTCCTACATAGGAAGCATGTGCAAGCGGAATGTCTTTAACAATCGCTTTTAGTCTATCTTCTGGCGTTAGTGATTGTGCTGGAACATTTGTTGCAACAGTTTGTTCTGTTTTCTTGCCATCACCAGATCCGGCGATGACGAAAAGAAAAATAATAAAGACTACAATTCCAGTAATTACTGGGTGGCGTTTGATCCAGGACTTGGTTGTCTTAGGATCCATCATTGGGTGTTTATCCATATGTTATTACTAATTAATAAATCCCGATGATGGATACAAAAAGCCCACCACGGGTAGGGCCCGAAAGCCCTCATACGAGTTTCCTCGTATGGCCAATCAGACAACCCCATGATGGGTTCTTTATGTCTGATTGGACTTTTTCACCATGCCCAGTAAGGGGTTTAGGCTACTTTATTTATTCGATTGTTCGACCATAATACCAAATAATAGGCATTACGCCCACCACCATAGCAGATTCCAGGATTTTGCGAAGGGGGTTACCAACAAGTTTAGATCTAAATTTTTTTACTTGATATCTTTTTTAGTTTCCACATTCTTGATACCCCAAGTTTCAAAAACCTCTCCTGTTATCCTTCTTAGATTTTCATTTTTTGATTTTATTAAATCAGGCATTTTTTTATCTAAGGGGTATTTCGATAAGTTAACCCATGGCCACTGGTTCTTTTTAAGAAAACCGATTAATTGTTCTTGGGCGGCTTCATCGGAAGCATTAATCTTATCGACTAGCATGTCCATAAATTTAGATGCGTATTCTGAGGGAGGAGGAATTTTTTGGAATCCTTGATTGATAAAATTAGCAATATTATCTGACAAGGCGGCTATATGTTTAGGGATGATTCTTTTCCATATCTCTTCGGGTGTGGAAATATTTTGTTGAATTATAAAATTTAGACTCTGAATAAGAACATTAATATCAACTGAATCTTCAATCTTTTTCAATAGCTCCCCTTCGATCTCGGAAACCTTCCACGAACTATCGTCGGCTTTTGAGACTGCCCAAGTCGTAACGTCTGCATTTAAATCGTATACTTGTTTTAGAATTTTCTCTTTTAAGATTGTAATTCCGTTAGGTATAAAATATTTCAAAATTTCGAATCTCTTATCTCGTAGATCGTTATTCTCTCCTAACAAACCATCAGCAAAAGTATTTTCCATACCTTCCATTTCTTTTTGTACCGCAGGTTTATCTAGTTGTGGAAATAGATTTAACATTCTATTTGTTAAATCTGTTGGATTCTGAGGATAGAAATTCCTGTACCATCTAGTAAGTAGAGAGCTTGTGAAAATTCCAGGCTCAATAATGTTTGCGTTATCAAAATCGTTGGAATTTAGTATAAAATCAAATTTATTTTTAAAGCCATCGAAGATCGATTGTTCCTCGATAAGATCAATCCAGTGCGTAAAAGAATTAACGATATCAAATTTTTGTGCCAAATTTACAATAAAGTTGAGGTCTACGTCTTTTAATTTATCTGCAAATATTTTATGAACGGAATACTCTTTGGGAAACTGGGCTAATGCTATCATCAGAGCTTTTAAGATGCTTCCTCGTGTTTCTTCACCAAGACCTGGTAGTCTAGTCGAGACTACGCCCGCATAGTTAGATAAATTATTATCCCCAGAAGAAGCAAGAACGTTTTTTATTTGTACTGGATCACCAGTATCAATAATAGAAACAAAATCATCCCCAGATAATCCTCTATGATCACCAAAACTTGCATCTGCCGCCAAGAAAATGAATGGTCGTATGTCAGCAATATCTAGACTGAAACCTTTATAGAATCTAGGATCCTCGTAGAGAAATGCCTCTATGAAACTTTTCTGACCCGAAGACATATCTGTTCCGTACTTAGTTACTTCTTCATTTATTTTTACAGAATCTTTTTTCTCAACTAGGTACTCTAACTTTAGAAGTATCTCTTGATCATTGACAATTTTATCAAAAAGAGGCGGGCAAAGTTCTTGTAACATCAGAATACGTACTACGAGGAGGGGTTTATCGAGCATTTCCATAAAGTATTTCTTTTGTATTTCATCCTGATCACCAGATTTGCTTTGAATGATTTCAAAGGTGAATAATGTAGTTTCAATAAACCTGATAATTTGGCGATAGTTCTTACTGAAATATTTTTTTAAATATCCGGCAAAAATAGTTTTATCATCTTCTTTAAGGAATATCTTATCTAGAGCCGAGTCTTTCTCCTTTAGCTTTTTATCAATGAATGAATCGATTTCCTTTTCTAATGGGAGAGGTAGGCGCCAATAAATATTAAATATTTTCTTTAAAAATCTTCTACCCTCCTCAAGTTGTTCAGGGCTGTTCGAATCCGGAAGAATATCTTTACCTAAATATCTTTCTAGAACGGTATGATCACCTGTTACCACGAATGTAATATCTTTTTTATCGAAGAACGTTCTTAGGTTATCTAGAACAGTATGAGCAATTTCTGGAGTTACCCTATCAAGATCATCAACAAAGATAACAGGCTTCTTTTTATCTGATTTAAACGCATCAATAATTTTTCGCAAAAGCTCATCAAATTGATCAATTGTAGAAATGGCATGATTACTTTTTTGCACAGTAATCATATTGCCCACAATACCAAGAAAGATTGGTATTCCCATTAACATTATCAATGACTTCCAGTTTTGGATGAAAAGTTTGAAAGGATCAGAACATTGCATAACCATGTATACAATAAAGATCGCACCTGCAATCAAGAATAGATTTCCCCAATGGACATTTGTCTCCGACGTGTCAAAATCTAGTGCTTTAAGGTCTTCTTTGACACCCGTATCAGTCAAATCACCAGCTAGTGTTTTCAAAAAATTTCTAAGGAAAGACGTACTATCGCTATCAGAAGCAAATTTCCAAGGATTAATTCTAAATATTTTAAATTTTTCTTCTTTAGAATCGGTCTGACTAACCAAATCTTCTTCTAATTGGTCCAAAAAGTGTGTTTTACCCTCGCCCCATTTCCCAGAAATACCAAAAATGAAGGATTCGCTATGCTTTCCGTGATTATCCTTTATTGTGTTGGCTACTTGTTTTACGAAGTATTTTTTACTATCCATAGTCTCGAATTTAGCATAAAAATCTTCATATTTATAGGGCATTCAATCCTTGACCTCCAAAAGTGTTTGCGTCATCCATAGAGTATATGGAAAAAGCGATTACAGGGCTTATAAGCCCACCAGTGTTACCCAGTATAGAGAAAGTCAGGTATTGTCTCTACGCTCGTAAATCCAGTGAGGATTCCAGCGAAAAACAGGCCCTTTCGGTGGATTCCCAAGTTAAGGAAATGTTGGCTATTGCCGAGCGAGAAAACTTAGAAATCGTGGATATTCGGCGTGAGTCTCATTCGGCCAAGGATTCTGGTCAAAGACCTGTTTTTAACGAATTGGTTCGGGATCTCCGTAGTGGAAGATACACGGGTATTTTAACCTGGGCCCCGGATAGACTTTCGAGAAATGCAGGAGATTTGGGCTCGCTCGTTGACCTGATGGATCAGAAACTTCTTCATGAGATAAGAACCTACGGCCAGTACTTTAGAAATTCTCCGAATGAGAAATTTCTTTTGATGATTCTATGTTCACAAGCGAAACTTGAGAATGATAATAAAAGTATCAATGTTAAACGTGGTCTTCGTACACGATGTGAAATGGGACTGTGGCCTGCGCCAGCTCCAATGGGATATTTAAATGAAATGAAGACGGACAGAAAAGGATATGTCTATGTTGATCCAGAAAGAGGACATGTTATTAAAAAAATGTTTGAGAAAGTTGCCTTTGAAAAATGGAGCGGTAGAAAACTTTATCACTGGTTAAAGTTTGAGCTAAATTTTAAGACACCAAACGGCAATAAAGGCTTAACCTTGAGTTGTATTTATCTGATTCTTAGCAATCACTTTTATTATGGTACTTTTGAATTCCCAAGAAAAAGTGGTGTATGGTACAAAGGCATACACGAACCTATTATCACGAAAGAATTATTTGATCAGGTTCAAGAGCAGATGAGAAGCCAGTTCGTGAAATCAGAAACAAAAGAGTTTGCTTTCACGAAGCTTATGGCCTGCGGGCTGTGCGGTTCTGGCGTAACGGCTGATGAGAAATTTAAAAAGCAGAAAAATGGAAATATACACAGACATGTTTATTATGGGTGTACTAGGGTACGCGACCAAAATTGTAAATGTGCATATATTAATGAGCCAGATCTTATTAAAGAATTTGAGTGCCTAATGGACGAAATTGATCTCAATGAGTTGGGGATGAAAGAAAAGATTAAACTTGAAATTGAACGATTCAAAAAGTTCCAGAAACTCGTTTCTGGTAAAAGCCAAATCATCAAAATTGATGAGGTTGATATACGAAATTACGCAAAGTTTGTTTTGGCTGAAGGAGCGCTGATTGAGAAACGTGAATTGCTTGGGAATTTAAAAGGAAAGATTATATTAGGAGATAAGAAAATCTCTTTAGTTTCCTAATTCTTTTTTAAGAACAAAAATTTTCTTGGTAATCGTGAATTGAATAGTATTTCCTAGATCTTCGTACTTGAGCTTTTCTTTTAATTCGGGGTTAAATCTTTCGCGGATGTATTGGTTGAGCTGTTCAAGTTTCGACATGTCGCCGCCGAGCTCTTGTTCAAGTCGTCGAATAGAGTTAAACCGATAGTGGATAGGATGAAATTCATGAATGTTTCCGAAACCAGCCTTTTTAACATTTTCAATAAATTCATCTTCTCTAAAAAAGTATCTCTCGGTCATGAGCATGTCGAAGCCGCTCAATTCGTCTTTCTTGCGGATAATGTCTTGGAACAAGGTTTGAGTTTCATTGTCGAGCATGATGTCCCAGATGACAATCTTGCCAGTTGGCTTTAGTAACTTGTGGAACTCTTGTAGCACCTCGAGTTGCAAGGCCTTGGAAACCTCGTGGAGCCCCATTTTGAGTGCTATGGTATCGAAAAAAGATTCTTTGAATGGAGCTCCGGGCAAAGATGCGACAGAAAATCTTTCGGCTGGAAGATTTGGCAAATTTTCTCTCGCTCGCTGTACCTGTACATCACTTTCATCGACGAGATAGACGACTGCGTTCGGATTTCTCTCTAATACCTCTTTACCGATAGCTCCATATCCGCCCATGGCGTCCAAAACGATCTCACCATCTTTCGGATCAATAGCATCAATAAACGCCTTTTTATCCGCAGGGTCAATCGAGTGGATGTACTCATAGGAAACTATTCTATTGTCGAATCCTTGTTTCATAATTTTACAGATAATCTCCTCCGCTTTCATTTTTGAATTCCTTTCTGAATTGTTTCCATCCGATAAGATTGCCCATTCTTTTTCTTGTGTTTAGTGCTTGAGCGACATGCTCGAATGGACTCCAGTGTCCAGACGAAGAAAGCCTCTCACATAATTTTAGATCGCTATTGATATCAGAAGTTTTTCCATCAAAAAGAGAGTAACTCACTCGTGCGCATCGAGCCGCACTAATCTTTTTTCTCATCTCTAGATCAAGGGTATGTTCAGTGTCTAAAATAAAAGGAAGATGCCATTCATCAGATTGCAATATGTTTGGTTTCTGATCCTGTAAGAGTAAATTCATCCTTTCTGCGACATATCTGATTTCAGGCTGAGCGGCTTCGTTTGATCTTAGAGAAATAAAGTTGGACCACTCTGTCGCAGTTATAATCACATCAACCATGAGCCAAGGTTCTATGAGTCGATTCACCACCTCCTTATGCATTCCTAGTTTTTCTCCCAGCCAATGAAAGAAAACAGGTACATACCTAGACCAAAGCCATATCTTTTTTGCCAAGAATAGTTTTAGACCTCTAAAGGGCTTGCCAGATTGCATGCCAGCCCTGTTCTCACCGAAATATACTGGCAAGAAAGGATCATTAAGAACATATTTTCTAATTCTTTTTGCTGGAATAGCCCTACTCGAGGCAGAGTTTCTTGAAAGCGTTCGATGACTAATGATATGTCCCCAAAGAAATTTGGGGATCTTGAGAACAAAAGTTGCCAGACGCTTTTGGGTATCTGTTGATTCAGAATAAGTAATTAATGATACTTTAATTTTATTCATGTTTGTCTAGTATATCAGTTACCGTATCAGGGACGTCGATAAACCCAAGCTGTCCAATTTCGTTGTTTGTCAGAGCTTCTAAAGTTGATCCGTACAATAGGCCAATAGTACGTTCGATTTCTTCTGGGGTTGATTCGTATCGATTACCTTTGAATGTTATTGGAAACCCGTTGTTTATGAGTACCAAATTATCCCAAATAACATCTCCATGGATTTCAGAAGATTTAATACTGTTTTTTCTTATGTATATTGTCGGGAACTCGCGATCAGCCGATGACATACTTATAAGGTAGAGCTTATAATCTAAAAGATCTTTAATTTCTTGAAGCTGTTCCTCGTTTAGAATATTTGAACCCGTCACACCAACCACAACATTAATATTATTATCTCGAATCAGGTTCACTAATTCAGATTTATCATGGTGAGCAATATCGTACCCTAATGCAAAATAACCTTTCTCTTTAAATATCGAAAGCGTATTACTACCCATAGGTCCTAGTCCGACAACGAGAATTCTTGGTTCAGCAATGGAATACTGCTTGAACGCATCTACCATTCTATTGCACCCCAGCTCCGCGATGAGAGGACTTTCTTTTATAAGTTTGACCGAAGCACGGGCGACATTGAATATTGGGAAATGAACTTGTGATTTTTCAAGCTTTCTAAAACCAGATGAGGTTTGTTCGATGCCGATGACAGGAATCTCTTTGGATATAGAATCAAATTTATCATTTACGATTCTAAGCAACTCTCCACCATCATCTAAAATAATAACTTTTGAAGGATTCTTGATCCGAGACAAGAATAAATCGAGTTGCTTGGTGCAATTTTCAGCATGTTCGATATCGAATGAGACAGATTGATCGAAGTTTGGTTGGACAACATTAAATCCAGCGTCAGATAATTCTTTCAATACTTCATTACTGGTTGAATAGATCTTGCCGAAGATATGAATGTTCTCTTTTGGAACACCAAACTCTACCAATAACTCAAACATTTTTGCTTGCGACTCGAGTATGTGCTGACAGGCGAGAATATAGACATTATCAAATCCACCCTTTTTTGAATCAAAATAACGGGAGATCTCCTCCAGTAGAGAATACTTATAAGCTGTTTCCATGACTTCCATTATACTAAATCCTTAGGTGTTTTAACCTAGGGACTTTCAACGCGTCTCGAGCGCGATAACCTAGCTCAAGTTGGCTGCGGAACCTGGACTCGAACCAAGATACCCTCCTCCAGAGGGAGGTGTCCTACCATTAGACGATTCCGCAATGGTCACATTTTGCCCGAAAATAACCTTAAAATCAAGAATGGATTTATTTTGTTAAATACGCACAAAAACTCTGTGCTAGAATATTGTCCATGACTGAAAACAATAAACCTTTTAGACCAAAGAAGCTTTCGATCGAAGAAATCAAGAGTGGCTGCGTCTATGTCTACGGCAAAGACTCTGACGAGACTCAAATCTGCGTCATGAACGAAGAATTTCGCCAAGGCTTCGATATAGTGAAGAAAAACAAAGACGGAAATAAATCCGTCACTTTCTGGGGATCAGCCAGATTCCCCGTCGAAAACGAATACTATCAAAAGGCTTTACGACTCGGACGCAGACTTGCTCAGGAACTCAACTGCATGATCGTCACCGGCGGCGGCCCAGGCATCATGGAAGCCGGCAATCGCGGAGCTTATGAAATGGGCAAACCGTCTCTTGGCCTCACCATCAATTTGCCGATGGAACAACAGACCAATCGCTACGTCACGGAGGAAATTCCTTTCTACTTTTTCTTCACCCGAAAAACACTTATGGCATATTCTGCCGAAGCATATCTGTACTTCCCCGGCGGATACGGCACACTCGACGAACTTTTTGAAATTTTGACACTTGTCCAAACGGGCAAAATTTCCAAACTACCGATCATCCTCGTCGGCGAGAAATTCTGGAGACCGCTCGATGAGTTCATCCGCCAAACACTCGACACCGAGAACCAAACCGTCTCTCACGAAGACTTAAATCTTTATCAGATCATCGATGACGAAGACCAGATCATCGAAATCGTCAAAAACGCACCGATGAGAAATGATTAATTTATGTCACTTGGAATATTAGCCGCCATAATCGCCATGCTCTGTTGGGGCTTTGGCGATTTTCTAATTCAACGTTCGACGAGAAAAATTGGCGACTGGGAAACACTTTTCCTGATTACTCTTCTAGGTACGATCGGACTGCTTCCATTTGTTTGGAAAGATTTTCCAAATTTTTTCCAAAACATTGATTCGACAGCGTGGATACTTGGTGTGGCCGGAATCCTTCTATTTATAGCCGCACTTTTAGAATTCGAAGCCTTAAAAGAAGGCAAAATTTCGGTAATTGAGCCAACTTGGTCGCTCGAGATTCCGGTGGCAGCAATATTGGCGGCTTTTATCCTAAGCGAGTCTCTCACTATCACGCAAATAATTCTTGTCGCGACACTTATCGTCGGGCTTTTCTTCGTTTCATATAAAGGCGCAATCACGAAGAAATTTTTCCTAGAAAAAGGTGTTGTTATTTCTGTGTTTGCGGCAATCATGATGGGTACAACAAACTTTTTCGTCGGCTGGGGCGCACGAGAAACGGATCCACTTATGATAAATTTTGTTATCAGCTTCGTCTCGCTTCTTGGATCTTTTATTTTTTTGGTCGTCAGGGGAAGAGTTGAAAAGACTTTTTCTCATTTGATTAAATATTCAAAAACACTTCTCCCTATGATGGTTCTCGACAACAGCGCCTGGATCGCGTTTGCCTTTGCCATGACGCTCGCGCCAATCGGGATCACGGTCGCGCTATCTGAAAGTTATATTATCATCGCAGTAATTCTGGGGATCTTCATAAGCAAAGAAAAACTCAGCAGACGTCAACTTGCCGGGCTCTTGGTCGCACTAACCTCAGCCATACTTTTGGCGATGGTGACTATTTAGATTAAATTTATAAAAAAATAAAATGTAACAATTTCCAGCTATAGCATGAAATTGTTACATTTTATTTTCAGGTCGGTTTGGATGTTTAATCTAAATGTAACATTAACATGCTATAGCTACTTAATGTTATATTTTTTATTTCAATATTAATTCTGTCGTGCATTATCAACCCTTAGGAGTATTTCATTAAATTTTTGTTGTAATTCTTTCCATTCGTCATTGATAGCGTCAAGATGAATGTTTCGTAGAGTCATTTCATCAATCTGGGATTGCAGTTTTCCTATATCGGATTTTATTTTTTCTATTTCTCGTTTAGATTTTTCTATCTGTTCAGTAGAATATTTAGATGTGCTTTCAGCTCCCATTATTTCTTTTTCAAGTGTCGTAAAATCCTTTTCACTTTCCGTGTGTTCTAGATAGCCCGTTTCAGAGTCTAAAATTTCGATACCCTCTTTTATTGAAACCATGGCTTCTTGAATAAGCAGTTTTTGTTCCTCGACAAATTTCTCGTTATCTCTTATCTGCTTTTGAATTTCTGGGTCAAATATTTTTGGTTTTCTACTTTCCATAAAATTACTCGTTATTTTCTTCTCTTGCTAATTTCAAGATATTTTGCAAAAAATCATTTTTGCCGGCACGATAAGCCGGATAATCTTCTGGGAAATCTTCATTGAGTTTTATTTTCAAATCTTCATATTCTTTCAACGCCTCTGGATGATCTAGAAAATATTTTTTCGTAATCAAAAATTTCTCGGCCTCCCGATGTCCTTCTGGCACAACATGAATATTTTCAATTTTTCTTTCACCTTCTAATTTATAGACAAATACAGTATCAGGCGCAATGTAATTATCTTCCCATAAATACCCAAACTCTGTCATTTTTTGCTTTTCGAACGCAATATCATCAATATCTTTGACCACAACCAAAACATCAAGGAGTGGCTTCGCTCTGATAGCAAATGAATTACTACCAATATGTTCTATCCGCAAGACCTTATCACCAAAGACCGACTTTAATATTTCTCTGACACTATCAAATTTCTTGACCCAGGAATCGTTTGGCGCCTCCAAAGAATATGGTCGTTTTTGCATCTTATCGAGCATACTATTTCTTCTTTATACACGCTTTTACAAACGCTGAGAAAAGCGGATGTGGTGAAAGTGGTCGCGCTAGGAATTCCGGATGAAACTGTGTGCCCAGCATAAACGGATGCGCGGATTTTGGCAGTTCAGCAATTTCCATAAGGACGCCATTTGGAGACTTGCCGGAGAAAACGAGCCCGGCCTTTTCGATTTTCTCCACATACGCCGGATTGACTTCATAGCGATGTCGGTGACGCTCATCGATTTTCGTTTTGCCGTAGGCCTCGTAAGCAATTGTGTTTTTCGAGACGACACACGGATATGTGCCGAGACGCATTGACCCGCCGAAATTTTTAATTTCCAACTTCTTCTTCTGATCCGGCATAATGTCGATGACCGGATTTTCCGTTTTTGGATTGATCTCGACAGTGTTCGCGTCTTTGAGGCCCAAAACATTGCGTGCGTATTCGACAACCATAAGTTGCATGCCGTAACAAAGCCCGAAATATGGGATTTTGTTTTTGCGAGCATGTTCGATAACTTTTATCTTGCCCTCGACGCCCGTTTCTCCAAACCCACCCGGCACAAGTATGCCGTCAAAATTTTTGAGCTTTTCGAGAGTTTTACCGCCTTTTTCAAAAGACTTCGCGTCAAGCCACGAAAGCTCGGTTTTGACACCGTTATACGCACCAGAAATTTTGAGTGCCTCTATGACTGAAATATACGCGTCAGAGAGAACGAAGTCGCCCGTTTCGAAGTACTTCCCAACAACGGCAATTTTCACTGCACTTTTGACATTATCCATTTTCGATACAAATGCTCGCCACTCTTTCAAATCTTTTTTCTTTGGCTTGATATCAAAATATTTGAGTATCCGCGCAGACAAACCATCGTTTTCAAAATTAATTGGGACGTCATAAATATTTTTGACATTCGGCGCTGAGATAACATCATCGGCCGAATAAAGTCCTGACATGTTGGCAATTTTCTCCTTGCGCTTCTTGTCGACTGGTTGGTCGGCACGAGCAATAATGATATTTGGGTGGACTCCGTAACCATTCATCTGAGACACAGCGTTTTGGGTTGGTTTGGTTTTCATCTCCCCAATCGAAGACGGCATCGGCAGGTATGAGACCATCACAAACATCACATTTCCCGGATTTTGGAGTTTGAGCTGGCGTGCGGCTTCTAGAAAAATAGCATTTTGGTATTCGCCAATTGTCCCGCCAATTTCTACTATGACAAATTCACTTTTATTTACTTCGATACATTCATCAATACGACGCAGAATTTCTTCGGTGATGTGATATGTCGGTTCGACGCATTTACCCCGATAACCGAGCGCGCGTTCTTTGTCGATGACGTATTTGAAGACCATGCCGTTCGTCATATAGTTCTGCTTCGGCAAACTCTTATTTAGAAATCTCTCGTAATTGCCCATGTCTTGATCGGTTTCAAGTCCCGAGTCGAGCACGAAGACTTCGCCGTGCTCGGTCGGATTCATAGTGCCAGCATCGACATTTAAATAAGGGTCGGCTTTTATCAAGCTGACCCGAAAACCTTTTGACTCCATAATAGTGCCGATAGAAGATGTCGTGACTCCCTTACCCACCCCAGACATTACGCCCCCGACAACAAAGATATATTTTGTATTTCTTTTATTTTTCATCCCATTAGTGATTATCAATTGTGTTTTTTAACTAATTCAAGATTAATTTAATTTTTGAATCTTTTTGACATTTTATAAGTAATAATTTACGAAACAGGTTTTTATTTATTTAAATACGCACGGACAGCAGAAAAACTTGAGATGGCGCCCAAAATCATACCGAAGACCGCAGTGATAATAAACAACTGGAAGAAATTCGAAACATAATACGTATGGAGATTTAGTCCCAAAAATTCTGTCATATTCGCGCCTACCCAAAGAGTAATCGGGTAGAAAATTATCATTGTAATAATCGAAGAAATAATGCCATAAAGCATTCCTTCGACCAAAAACGGTCCGCGAATATAGTGATTTTCGGCCCCAACAACTCGCATGACTGATATCTCATCACGAGAAATATAGATAACCAAACGGATAGTGTTGAAAGTAATGATGAGCGAAATAACCATTAGAACGATGGTGACAGCAATCCCTAGGCGTCGCGCACCTTCGGTAATAGAAATTAGGCGATCAATAACAAGTTTATTTTGAGAATAGTTAACTTTATCAATTATGACCTTGTTGCCAGACCCAAGAGCGCCCTTGTTATCGAGAAATGTCGCAATGGCTTCGTAATCAGCCGTGTCGATGGCTTTTATATTTAGAGTCGCTCCAAGAGGATTGCCGTCGAGTTCTTCGAGAGCCTGCAGAGTCAGAAAATCATTGGCGTGCCTTTCTTTGAAATTTTCCAAGGCTTGTTCAGCAGAAATATACTTTACCGAAGCAACTGTTGGCAATTCTTCGATTGATTTTTTGATTATTAAAATATCGGATTCTTCTGCTCCGACAGTCATATAGACAGTGACGTCAACTTTATCTTTGATTGAAGCGAGAGAAAAATTCAAAATTGCTTGAGAAAAAATTATCAGCGTCACGACCGACAAGGTAATAGTCATGACGAGAACGGAAGAAAGCGAAACAAAACTGCTTCTCTTGAAGTTAATGAATCCGGATTTTATGATGCGTCGTAGATCTAATATTTTCATCCCGTTAGAAATTTAATCTTTTAAAACTTTTTTCATAATATTTCCCCGTATTTCTAACGGGACGTGTAACTAAACAATATATTTACCATGTGCTTCGTCACGCACAATTCTACCGTCTTCGAGCGTGACAACACGTTTTTTAATCGAATCAATAACACCCTTGTTGTGTGTGGTTAAAATTACTGTCGTACCCAAATCATTTATCTTTTTCAAAATCTGAATAACTTCGAAAGTGTTAACTGGATCCAAATTCCCTGTCGGCTCATCGGCAATCACGACATCGGGGTTGTTGATAATAGCGCGGGCAATCGATAAACGCTGTTTTTCTCCGCCAGAAAGCTGTCTAGGAAAATGATTTGCTTTGTCTGACATATCAACAAGTTCTAAAACGTGCGGGACATCTTCGGCAATTTCTTCGTCCGTCTTGCCTGCCATTTCCATAGCAAAGGCAATGTTTTCGTATGTTGTTTTGTTTGGCAACAAACGGAAATCTTGGAAAACCGTACCAATACCACGACGATACTTGGTCAATTTCTTGCGTCGAAGTTTATGAATGTCGTGGCCATGAAAAGTAACTCGACCTTCGGTTGGAGATTCTTCACACAAAAGTAGTTTGGTAAAAGTTGTTTTGCCCGCGCCAGAATGACCAACGATCGATACGAATTCGCCCTTTTTTATTTCCAAATCCATATCCACAATAGAAGGATTCTTCGCACCTTTATAAAATTTTGTAACACCCTCAAAAAGAATCATGCCATAAAGTATAGCAAAAAATTGGCTCAGTCCGAAAAACTTTTTCTACAATTCGCGCTCGGCTTCGAGAAATTCGTCAATTTCGCCATTTTTAAAAACCTTGTCAATATTTCTCTCTTCGATTTCGGTTCTGTGATCTTTGATCATTTGATAAGGATGTAGGACATATGAACGAATCTGACTACCCCATTCGTTGGCTGTCGTTTTAGAAATCGATAACTCTTCGATGCTATCTTTCTTTTGCTCTTCGAGAATTCGAACGAGCTTACCTCGAAGCATTTCCATGGCTTTGGCGCGATTGGCCTCCTGACTACGTTCGGAGCTTTCATGAACAGCTATTCCCGTCGGTTTGTGAGTTATGCGAACAGCGGTGTCACGCTTGTTGACGTTTTGTCCACCGGCACCACCCGAACGTGTAAATGTCACCTCCAAATCATCGGGGGAAATCTGAATCTCATCGCTTTTATCCATAACCGGAATCACTTCAACCATCGAAAAAGATGTCTGTCGTTTTGAATTTGCATTAAATGGTGAAATGCGGACCAAACGATGCACACCAGACTCGTTTTTTAGTTTGCCATAAACTCCCTTTCCCAAGATTTCAAAAACAATCGAACGATACCCTCCCGAGTCGGCACGCGTCTCGTCGTTGATTTTAAAACCAAACGATTCTTTGTTCGCGTACTTCATATACATCTCAAAAAGCATGCGTGTAAAATCTTCGGCATCATCACCACCAGCACCGGAAAAAATGGTGATAAGGGCCGACTTCTTGTCGTACTTACCCAAGCCATCGAGGGAATCTTTTAATTCGCCGAGTTCTTTTATCATAGCTTGCGCCTTGTTTTTGTCAGACCAAAAATCCGCCGAATTCATGGCGTTTTCGATTTCATTTATCCTTTGATTGATTACGTCTTTGTTCATTGTTTTATACTTTAGCGAAAAAAAGATAAAGAAGAAAGCCCGACACGAATTCACGCATCGAGCTTCCATGAGACTCACAAATGATCAGGTTCGTCCTTGTTGACCAAGATGATCTTAATCAAACGACAAGACGATGAGCTTACGAAGGAGCACCTCTGCTTCTCGGGGCTTTATCCTCTTGGAGTTCGAAAAGATTGCATAACTGTCACCGTCCGGATCATCTTTGATGGCCCCGACTCCTGCAGTATTCAAGCTGTTGTTTAATTCACAACGCTCATCTTCGGTAAGACCAAAAGCAACGACTCCCTGGCAATCCGGGTTGGTGGCCAAGTCGACGATTTGCTCGAGATCTTCCGATACATAATTGCTATGATTTCTAAGAGACGTACCTGGAATTCCCAATTTCTCTTCGATTTCTCCTACGAACTTGGTGGAACTGCAAGACAGCTCTCCAATTAGTAGAAAAAATTGCTGTTTGTTTCTACTGTAATGTTCTCTTGCTTTGTGTCGAAGCTGGTCTGGACCAAGACCACGCTCTACGTACAGATGAGGCGCCTTCCCTTTGAGTGCTTGTAGCATGGTGTCTTGTTTTTTCTATAATATAATTATAAAAACCTCAAAAGTCAAGGTGATTTTAAAATCATCCACATCCTATATTTAAAAACGTTTTTGAGCCATCTCCCGGGATTGAACCGGGGGCCTCATCTTTACGAAAGATGCGCTCTACCAACTGAGCTAAGATGGCTCGCCAATTGTGTGCGACATTTATCCCGTGAGAGCCGATGGCGAGACTTGCACTCGCGGCCTCCCCCTTACCATGGGGGTGCTCGACTACCTGAGCTTCATCGGCTCTCATGAGACAAAGTATTTTATCTTGGCGACAGTCGTCATGATAGCCAAAAGCCCGCTATATTTCAAGCGAGCTTTCTTTGACGAGAACAAAAAGGGATTGAAAAGTAGAGGCTTTTATGTTAGTTTTTACCTATTGTCGCGTCAGACGCGACTTATGTCGGGGTAGCTCAGACGGTTAGAGCGTAGCACTCATAACGCTAAGGTCGAGAGTTCGATTCTCTCCCCCGACACAGCGTGCGGGGAGGAAAGCAAACGACTTTGCTTTCCGTGAGGAATCGAAGGCCGGAGTCATGTCTCAAGCAATTAAAGAGACAGGCGAGGCGGGGTCGCGACCTTTTGCCAGGCAAAAGAGTTGTGACCGATTCTCTCCCCCGACACAAAAACATTGGCGATTTTAGGCTTTTTGTGATAGACTTTCGCCATTGTTATTGCGGGCGTAGCTCAACTGGTTAGAGCACTCCCCTGTCACGGGAGAGGTTGCGGGTTCGAGTCCCGTCGCTCGCGCAGCAAAGTGAAAAGCCGCCTTTTGGCGGCTTTTCACTTTTTCTTAAGTTTGTTGCGGGGGGCCGACTCGAACGGCCGTCCTCAGGTTATGAGCCTGATGAGTTACCACTACTCCACCCCGCTATAATAAGTAGGTTGATTATATATATTTTGAAGATTTTGACAATAGTAACTAAATAATCTCAAACTCTTTAAAAACACTCTCGTAGAGTTCGATAGTTTTTTTCGCCTCTCGATAAGATAAATTGTAAGACAAACCTTCGTGCGCTATTCGATTTCTAACTTTATGAGCTTCCCATGCATTGTCTAAATTTTTAAAATGATTAGGATTTGCATTCTTTAGCCTTTCTCCCAAATCTGCACCAACAAGCCCCAACTTCACTGTCAATTGATCGAGCATGTTATCGGCCTCGATTATCGCGATTCGCCAATCAGTAGAATTGTCTGATTTTATGTGTTTAACAATCGCTTGCCATCTTTCATTGTTTGTACCATCTTTGTGGGCAGTTTCTGCATGACGGATAAGTTCAAAATACTTATCATCATTTTTCTTTTTCCTTTCTCTCAGTCGCATCACAGAATATATAGTCAGGCCCAAAAAAAATATTCCGACAAGCGCCAAAAGAAACATTATAAAATTTTTAAATCCCTGACTTGGGCCACTTAGGCTGACGTCTGTACTAAACAGATTATAAATCTTTAGGAAAAACCAATCTAAGAAATTTGGACCATACATAAATTATTTTTTATAACTCTCATAATTTTTTCCGACCTCAAACAACAATTTTTCACCAAAATGTGGCGCCATGAGTTGAATATCAAGCGGTAGCCCTTTTTGAGAAACGCCGGCAGGGATAGAGATGGCGGGCACACCAGTGATGTTGGCCGGTACGGTGAAAATGTCAGATAGATACATGGCAAGCGGGTCTTTCTTGGCACCAGGTGCGAATGCTGGGCTTGGCGTTGTTGGCGTCGCAATCAAATCAACTTCTTCAAAAACTTTGTTCATGGCAGACGTAATAGCATGGCGAAGTTTGATGGCTTTGTTGTAATACGCATCATAATAGCCGTGTGAGAGAACATACGTGCCGAGCAAAATGCGACGCTTGGCCTCTTTGCCGAAGCCGGCTTCTTTGGTTTTCTTGTACGAATCAGCCACATCTTTGCCTTCGACCGAAAGTCCAAAACGAATTCCATCAAAACGCGCGAGGTTCGTCGAAACTTCCGCCGGCATGAGAACATAATACACGGCTAGAGAATACTCCATGAGTGGGACTTCAATATCAACAATTTCATAACCAAGCGCACGAAGCTTCTCGAGACTTTTTTCAAAGTTTTCAAGTGTTTCCGGATCAATTCCCTCGCCCTTTAGAAATCCTCGGGGCACGCCGATTTTTTTCACTGTAGTTTTTTTACAAATTCTATCTTTTTCTAAAATAGCCGTGCTATCTTTTGGATCTTCTTTGGCGAGTGCACTAAAAACAATTTCTGAATCTTCTACTGTCTTAGTAAAAGGTCCGATGATATCAAGTGACGATCCCATAGCCATGAGTCCGCTTCGGGAAATTGTGCCATATGTAGGTTTCAGTCCAACAACTCCACAAAAACCCGCCGGTTGGCGAATTGATCCACCCGTATCAGAACCAAGGGCAAAGAGCGCCATATCACCAGCGACAGAGGCGGCTGACCCGCCCGATGAACCTCCGGCAACCGTTTCGAGATTTCTTGGATTTTTGGTAATTCCATACGCACTTGTTTCGGTCGAAGAACCCATGGCAAATTCGTCCATGTTTGTCCGGCCCAAAATCACAGCGCCTTCAGCTTTCAGAGTTTCAATAACTTTGGCGTCATACGTAGCAATATAATTTTCAAGAATTTTTGAAGAGGCGCTAGCGTGATGACCCTTGAATAGCAAGTTGTCTTTGATCGCCAGAGGAATGCCGGTCAGATTTTTCATCTCGCCACGAACAATCATTTCATCAGCAACTTTTGCCTGGGCGAGCGCATCGTCAAAAACTTCCAAAAATGCATTTATGTCTACGTTTTTATTTTTAATTTCTTCTATATATGCATTCGTAAGATCGACAGAAGTAAATTCTCCGTTTTTTAGAGCCTCTCGCGCTTTTGCAATTGTTAGATTTTTTAAATCCATAAAATTAGAGAATCTTTTTAACTTTCACAAAGCCATTTTCTGTTCGCGGTGCTGAAGCAAGCAAGTCGTCAGAAAATTCTCCGGTCTGGTGAGTCGCGACATCTGGTCTGGTAACGTTTTGCGTAGGATACGAAGGCGAAACATCGCCCACATCAACCGATTCAATTTGATTGATGTAGCCCAAAATCAATTCAAAATCTTTTTTGAATCCTTCGGCTTCTCCCGAACCTATTTCTATCTTGGCTAATTCTGCCAATTTCTCTATCGCCTTTTCGTCCATCCCATTAGAAGATTTTAGTAATAATTTGACCTTTTCCCGTAACTTTTCGAAATCTCTAACGGGACAAGTAACCCCAAGTATATACAAAAATAGCCTTTTATTCCACCGTTACGGATTTGGCCAAACCTTCGGGCTTGTCTGGATTTTTACCCTTCAGAACCGCCAACTCAAAAGCCAATATTTGAAGAGGTATAACATTAACAAACGGTGAAAATTCCTCTTTGACTTCTGGCATTTCAATGTGTACCGTCGCCGGAATATTTGCCTTATTTCCCCTAGTCACAAGAGCGATGATCGGTGCTCCGCGCGCCTCAGCTTCTTTTATATTAGAAATCATTTTATCAATCTGTGAAGACGAAGTGGCAATAGCAACAACCGGCATATGTGCACCCAAAAGACCGATTGGGCCATGCTTCATTTCTGAGGCAGCATAACCTTCGGCATGAATCCCGGCGATTTCTTTGATTTTCAGAGCACCCTCAAGCGCTATCGGATAAGAAACGCCTCGTCCCAGATAATATGCGCTCGTAGCGTCTTTTAAAATGGAAATTGCCCGATTAATACTTTCTCTGTTCATGGAAACAACTTCATCAATATAAATTGGCAGTGACTGAAGTTCCTCGAACATTTTTTGATAAACATTTTTCGAGAGATTTCCATTAATTCTAGCCAAGTGCAAAGAAAGCATCATGGCAACAGTCATCTGTGCCATAAAAGCTTTTGTCGAAGCAACGCCGAGTTCTCGTCCTGCACGCAAAAATATTCCCGCATCGGTCATTTCAGCCAAATGAGACCCTTCGACATTACAAATCCCAAGGATTATGGCGCCGAGTTCCTTGGCATGTTCAAGAGCCCCAATAGTATCTGCGGTCTCACCAGACTGAGAGATCCCAATAACAATACTTCCTGGACCAACCATTGTTTTTCGATACCTAAACTCACTTGCAAGTTCCACGCTTACAGCAATACCGGCAATTGCCTCGCACCAATATTTAAAAAGTAGCGCAGAATTATAGGAAGTGCCATGCGCTACAACATAGATAACAGACGCTTGTGCCAAAACTTTTTCGTATTCTTTGATCCCACCCAAAACCACTTCCATGTCCTTATGATGCAACCTGCCCTGTAAAACATTTTCAATCATGCGTGATTGTTCGTGAATTTCTTTATCCATCCAAAACTTATATTCTCCTTTTTCAACAGCATACAGAGTGGATTCCAGGTGTTTTATTTCAGGAATCTCTTCTTCCCCCGTACGGGAATCTTCTACTGTATAACCATCTTTGGTCGCAGTAATAATTCTGTGTGATGGAACAACGACATACGTTTCTGTATAATGTGCAAATGGATAAACTTCCGAAGCAATGAAAAATTCCTTTTCACCGTCGTGTTCACCCACTCCAATACGCATGGTACGACCTCTAACCGCACCAACAAATGTCTCGGGTTCATCAAGCGACATAACAATAAAAGCAAACGTTCCCTCTACTTGACCTAGTGCCAAACGAACGGATTCTTTTAGATTTTTATTTGATATTTTTTGGATGTACTCAATCCAATTAACTAAAATCTCCGAGTCAGTGTCAGAAGCAAGTTTTAGTTTCTTGCCAGTTTCTTTCTCGATTGTTTCTTTGAGTGATAAATAGTTTTCTATGATTCCATTATGAACAATTATTAACCGTTGATTTTGGCTTAAATGAGGATGAGCATTGCGATCTTCGGGAGCACCATGGGTCGCCCAACGATTGTGCCCAATGGCAATGTTGGATTTCATGGATTCGTGATCGTGAACAACAACTAAAAATTCTTCTAGACAATCTTCGCCACCCTTTTTCCTAATTAAAAATTTATCACCAGAAGCGATAGCAATCCCGAAGCCGTGATACCCTCTAGTCTCCGCCCTTTTTAGAGCGTCGATAACAATATCCGGGGCATTTCTCTTACCTATATATCCAATAATTCCACACATGAGTATGATTTTACACAAAACAAACCCCTTTTAAAAGGCAGAAATCTATCACTTTTAAATAACAAATCTGTATCATTTTTGTGGACGACCGTCCACAAAAATGATACGCCTACAGATCAAATATTTTCTTCAATCTTTTTTCATTCTCTATATAACTTGTTTCCAAATAAATCACCTCTTCGACGAGCTTCGTGTCGGTCTTTATAAGATCGATCAAACCTTCACTTTTGTATGGGTACACCCACACGCTTGTTTGTAAAAGTCGAAACCCAATTTCTTGGAGTTTTCGACGGAAACGATTTCTACTCCCGCGACTTTTCTCCGGCACATCATAGACAACTACTCGCCATTTACCATCCCATTCTTTTTTGATTGGAATCTTATAGATATTCTTAAGATATGAGTCCCCTTTGTCTGTGATTTCCACATAAACTTCCCCACCACGAACACTCCTTTTTAAAAGTCCGAGCTTTATCAGTTTTTCCATCGAACGCTTGGCGCGAAAAATATGAGAGCGATTATCTCCAAGTTTTAGATTTTTTAATATCTTAATGGCGTTTGGCGCCATCATCGTCATACTCAACATCCCAGCAGTATAAATAGTCCGAAGCAAAACTTCCTGCCAATTTATTCTGTCTTTCCCTGCATATTTCGGCAATTTTATTTTCTTACGTCTTTCACCACCCTTACTCATTTTTTAAATGTAACATTTAGTTGGACGACCGTCTAGTTTAATGTGACATAACTATGTTGAAAAATTAAAATAAAAGCCCTATTTAAAAGGCATTAAAAACGAACGAAGCCCCGACGCATTTGCGTGGGGCTTCGGCATGTAGTACTTACCCCGTGGGGTTTCCTTTTGTTGTCTTGGGTTTTGTTCGATCTTCAAGTTAAAGTGCTTGCTCCAATAAGGCGCAGTCACCAATACGAGGAAGAGAAGGACGAAGAAAACCAAGATTCCAGTGTATTCGTTTGGCTCGGGTTTGATTCCAAGCTTTTTGCTAATTCCGTATCCTGGTCCCATGTGCGCTTGTTTTAAACAAAAATATTATAAATGTTTTATTTTGTCAACATACTTTTGAAACCCTCTTCATCAATAATTTTCACTCCCAGTTTTTGTGCCTCATTGTATTTTGAACCTGGGTCAGCGCCGGCGACGACGTAGTCAGTGTTTTTGGAAACCGAACTTGCGACTTTACCACCGAGAGATTTGATGCGAGATTTAGCAACATCTCGAGACATACTTGAAAGTGTACCGGTTAGGACAAAAGTTTTTCCGGACAGTGTATTTTGAATTGAGCCAGAAACTTTTTGGATTTTTAGGTATTGTAAAAGCTCATCAACTTCACGCGCATTTTCCTTGTCGGCAAACCAATCGATGATTGACTGCGCCACCACACCACCGACACCTTCGACGGCTTCCAGTTTTTCAAACGTTGCCTTCCGAAGGTTCGCAATCGTTTTAAATTCATTGGCCAAAAGTTCCGCCGTCTCTTCCCCAACATGTCTGATGCCGAGCGAATAAATAAATTTGCTCAAAGAAACGTTGCGAGATTCTTTGATAGCCTCGAGTAAATTTTGAATCGATTTTTCTTTGAAGCCTTCGAGCCCCGTCATATCCCCAGCAACGAGTTCGTAAATATCTTTACGCTCGGTTACAAGTCCCTGTTCCATGAAAAATTCCACGATCTTCTCACCCATTCCGACGATATTCATACCTTTCTTCGAAACGAAGTGGATCATGTTTTCAAGTTTAATTGCCGCGTGATTTTTGTCTTTGACATACCACGCCACCGAGTCTTTGCTTGTCCCGAGCGAAGTCGAGGGGCCTGACTTTCCTTTTTCAATTTCTAGATTGTGTTTTTTGGCATATTCGACGATAGAGAATTTCTTCTCCTTGCCCGTACGCAGATCTATCAAAACCTGCAACACCTCTGGAATGATGTCCCCGGCTTTACGAATAATAACCGTATCGCCAATACGCACATCGAGCCTATCAATTTCGTCTTGATTGTGAAGTGTGGCTCGAGAAACCGTCGAACCAGCCACCACGACCGGCCGTAAATGCGCAACTGGTGTCAGTGCGCCAGTGCGGCCAATTTGAACGACGATGTCTTCGACGACCGTCGTGACTTCTTCGGCTGGGAATTTATACGCCACGCCAAATCGCGGGCTTTTGGCTGTGTAACCCAGAGTTTCGCAAATACGCTTGGAATTTATTTTGATCACCAGACCGTCGATGCCGTACTCCTCGGACTCACGTTTATGAATCCATGACTGGTAATGTTTTTCAATCTCGTTAATATTTTTACAAAGCTTCCAAGTTTTATTTACATTGAAACCTTGTTTGGTTAAAAATTCTAATTCTTCAGCATGCGTCTTGATTTTCCGGTCCGAAGACAAGTCTGGAAATTCGACGTCGTACACATATGTTTGCAAATTTCTTCCAGCAACCATCGATGTGTCGAGTTGGCGAAGCGTACCAGCCGCCAAGTTTCGTGGGTTTGCATACAGCGGCAAATGTTCTTTTGCTCGCTCTTTGTTGATGTTGGCCAAGTCAGATTTTTTCATCCAGGCCTCGCCGATTGCCACAAAGTTTCTCTTGTCAGGAACTTTATCTGGGATATTTTTGACCACGTGCAAATTTTCAGTGATGTCTTCACCAACTTCTCCATCCCCTCGTGTCGCGCCCAAAACAAATTCTCCCCGATCGTAGGTAAGCACAACTTTGAGCCCGTCAATTTTTAATTCGACAATATAATCAAGCACGTCGTCTTTTAACCCGCCAGACTTTTCAATAAAGCGTTTTACTTTTTCCTCCCAACCACGAAGCTCGTCAAAATCAAAGATGTTGTCGTACGACCACTGAGGTACGACATGTTTAACTTTTTGGAAACCTTCGAGAATTTTGCCGCCAACTTTTTGAGTCGGGCTCCCCTGAGCAAGTTCCGGAAAAGCTTTTTCCAAATCCAAAAGCTCGCGCACAAGCGCATCATAAGCCTCGTCGGAGATTTCCGGAGCGTCCAAAGTATGATAAAGCCGACCGTGTTTTTCGATCTCGCTTCGAAGGTTTTCTATACGCCTACCCAAATGACCGTCATCCGGTCGGGCGGGATTTTGAGCCTCTTTTTGGGTCACAATAGGCTTATTTTACCGCATTTTTAGCTTATTGTGGAGCAAAATCTAAATTTTCTAAATCCCAATAACTTGTTAAGCGAAACGAAACCATTCATGAAAAGGACTTTCGGAGGCGAGCCTGCCTTTTGAAGGACAGGCTCGCCGAGAAGGAACGGACGGCCATTTACAGGCCGTACCGTGTGCCTTTTCATGAATGGCTTCGTGGAGCAATTTAATAAGTCAAATTTTTAAGCGGAGTAAGGCGGGGCTTTTGAAAGTCTGAGGACGTAGTGCAAAGACACGCTCCCGCGGGACTTGAAAAAGCCCCGCTTTGCGAAGCCTTTTTAGTAGGTTACTTCGATTACACGCTCAACGGTTCTCTCAGTATTTTCTCCGCACGGAGTATTTGTCCCCTTTGAAATAATTCGAACTCCGCCAAATGGATCAATCTTATCGACGGACAAACTCGCACAAGTAGAAGACGTTCCATCAGACAAAGGAATTTCAAATGTCGCAACAGACGGTTGTAAATAATTTACTTCGATAGCAATGCCCGCACAATCTATCCCATTAAGTCCTTGACCAAAAGAATTGACGCGCAAATCGTGATAAAGCGCACACTCAACTCCAGAGTCAGCCGCATAAAAGGATTTATTGGCATCGGTTGCCGATCCAGACAAAACAACTTGCTTGAGCGAAATATTGGCAATACCCACCGCCATCGCCAAAACAACAGAAGCCAAAAGGACGGAAAAAAGCGCCACAAATCCGCCAGATGATTCACTGCTCGCTTGGGATTTTAAATTTTTTAATGAGATTTTCATAATTTATAAATTTATTTTATGGATTGATCCAATTCGAAAGATTATATTCGTAGGAAACACTATGAGTTTTCGTACCCTGTATCCAATCCACTCGTGAAGTCACAGTAATTTCCGACGGAGAGATACTTTCGATTGATATGCTTCTGGTAAAAATTGAAGCAAAAGAGTCCAGTCCATCAATCGAATCATAACTAAAGTGACCAGAGCTTTCTGTGTAGGTCATCGGCGGACAACCTTCATTAGGACAAGCAACCGGAGTACTGATCGTCCAAGGATCAACGTAACAAAACTCTGAAGAGATACAATAATCAAGTTCAGATAAAACGGCAGACCATCCGCCAGATGGATTTGAAATCGATACTGTGTCTCGAATGTTGTGAATCAATTCTGCGCCCTCCATGGCCAAGTAACCAGCCGTAAATTTATTTTTCACAAAATTTGTATTAGCAATTCCCGAAGCCGTAATAGCGATTAGACCCGTGATTGCTGTGGCAAATATAGCCACGGCGACGAGTGTTTCGATAAGGGTGAATCCGCGCACCAAATTTGGTTTATTTTGTGTATCTCCGAAGAAACTGCCATGAGGATTTTTCTTTGAATTTGGTGTTCGGATAAATCCGCGCGTAAAATTCGCATTTTCTGAATCGGTCTTTATTGTTTTTTTATTTAAAGGAATATTCATAAATTTAATATCAAGGACCAGCCGGACCAGCAGGACCAACCGGTCCACCGGTTGAGCCAGTACCAGTGGTTGTAGTAGATCCGTTGTCTGGTATAGAAACAACATCAAGCACACGCTGAGACACTGTCGTCTGCATATTAAAATCTGTCTCGGCGCCACTTAAATTTACAGTACCGACCAAAATGATGGTTATGGTTGGTTGTTTGCCGTCATCTATCTGCGAACCATCGACGATGAAGCCAGATTTATCTGGATCTATGTATATCTCCGGTGGAGTAATTGGAACCATCGTCCCAGAAGCAAAGTTGAGATTGTTATAATCTTTTTTCCAAATAATGCCACCGTTTATATAATAAGCGACTTGATTATACGGATCAGCTGATGAATATTGCCAATAAGGTTCAAAAGAAATACTTTCACACGGACCAAAGCTTGGGTTATCTGGACCATCGTTGGTCAATGGACCAGATGAAACACTATAAACATCGTTATACGTAACTGCACCAGAATCCACACAAACAAAGTAATTCCCCAATCTCATCGAGCGGGCCATATCTTCCATGATAAAGCTCATGTTGTCGATGATGGCGCGCATGGACTGGGTTTTTCTACTCGTGGTATTCACACCCAGCACCGCACCGATACCAACAACCATGATCACCGTAAACAAACCAATAGAAATCATCACTTCCACCAAAGTAAATCCTTTCTCGTATTGTTTTTTGACTGTTGCACGCTTCATGATTTTATTTTATCTGATGTTTATATATCCCGAAGACCAAATAGAAACGTATTTGTGCGATCCTGACGGAGAAGTAATTTTCAAGAAAACATTGTTGTGTGGTGATACACCACCATCATCCTGTGCGCCGTCTAGAATTATCGGGTTACCGCGCGGACGAGTAAAAGAGATAAAAGCTTGTGTACCCAAAACACCGTCGCAAGACAAACCAACGTACTCAAAATCAAAACAAATCATGTCAATCACGTCACCGGAAGTTATCCTGATTTCTTCTAAACACTCTGATTCGGCACCAAGTCCGAAGCATCCTTCATAAGTCGATTCCGTAGTATCCCAAAAATCCCTATCGATCTCTATAACATTTGGATCGAGAACGGAGTTTTTGTTGAAATAATAAACGAAACCTTTGCCGGCCAAATCCCAACCATTTTGCGTATCTGTCTGAAATGCAATACCGTAACTCGGTTTCCAATCAAGAGGAGTTGACTGAATACTTCCGGGCGGAAATACTGGCAAACTTCCAGACACCGCATCGGTCTGCGCACGCTTGATCTGCAGAGCAATATCCTGAGCTAAATTTTGCAAAGACACGTTGTTACTAAAATTTCTGTAATTGAAAAGTACGGTCGAAGAAATAGCCGCAAATATTCCCATCACGACAACAAGCTCAAGGGCGGTCATGCCCTTGTTTGTTGAAACGCTTCTATCAGAAGCGAGCCTGATTATTTTTTTATAAAAAAATCCAAACATTAGAACAAACTTCCAAAGAATACTCCAATGGAAGACATATCAACATTATACAAGAACGCTACTATTGCGCCTACAATAATAAATGGTCCAAATGGAATTTGATCGCTTGGTTTCTTGCCATAAATAATCATGAGCGCGATACCAAAAACAGCGCCAATCCAAAAAGCCAAGAGAAGTCCAGCAAATCCATAAGATAGTCCGAGAATCCAGCCAATTGGCAGAGCAAGTTTTACATCGCCAAAGCCCATTCCTCGCCCACGTGTTATCGCCCACAAGACAAAAATCGGCAAAGCAAGAATCGGTCCAGCAAGAAATCCCAAAAATGGCAGTCCCCCATAAACAAGCGGAATAATGGACAAAATCATAAGCGGATAGACGAAATCGTTTGGAATTATCTTGTGACGAAAATCATAGACAAAAATCAAAATCAGAAAACTGTAAACAGTAAAGTAGAAAATGATGTTGAGCAAAAACGATTCGGGTCGCAAGTAAAGAAGCGGTAGAAAATGCGACACAATTGCCACAAATCCCACTCCAGTAAAAAACTCTACGAGCGGATACTGCAAAGATATACGCGCGCCACCGTGACGAGTTCGACCACCTTGGATGATATATGAAATGATCGGAATAAGCTCAAACCAACGCAAAGGCTTGCCTGTAACAGCACATTTTGATCGGCCACCAAGACCTCGACCAGTACCATAACGCAAAACTACGACGTTTAGAAAACTTCCGATAATTGAACCAAATACAAAAATAAAAATAGATGTAACTAAAGACATGCCTAAAGTATAACCCAAAAAGACTTGAAGGGTTATCAAACCTGGTGAAAAACAAAAACCCCGCCGAAGCGGGGTTTTTGTTTTTTAAGACAATTAACTAAGGGGTTGGTTCACATCTGTACGGATCACTTGAAGTTCCGGCTCCTGCAATAGAATAATCAGTCGTAGCGGTTCCTCCTCCGGCAAAACCCTGAGAATCTACACAAAAGAATGTACCGTTTGCAAGCATTTGCATGTGAGCGGCCCAACTACCGTTATTAGAGTTGCAGTCGGCACCAGCGAGCGGACCATTTGAGCTGTTATCCCATTGTCCAACTTGTTTTGCGGCCGCTTCGAACAAGCCGTAAGGGTCAGATGTTGGAACGTTACAAACATCGTTATAAGAAAGAGTATCATCAAACATAATCTCCGCTTCGGCGCGCATGGAGGAGAGACTTCCCTTTGCACCAGCGTCACGGCCCTTGCTTCGAGCCGTTCCCAGAGATGCGAGAACGATTGAGGCGAGGATACCGATGATCGCGACCACGACCAAAAGTTCAATTAGAGTGAAACCCTTCGCGTTGCTCAGGGCCTGCGGCCCCTTTTTAAATCCAAATTTCATATTAAAAAATTTCGTTAGTTATGCTTATAAATTTTTAGATGACTTTATTATATCACGCAATGGATTGGTCAATACAACCAAAAGACAAATCTGTGGATTAAGCGATCGAACTTGCAATGTTGTAAATCGGCACCAAAATAGAAGTTAGGAGAATTCCAACCCCAAGACCGAGAAGCACGATCATCGCTGGCTCAATAAGACCAATCAATGTGTCAACCGCGTCGTCGACTTCGCGTCGATAAAAATCCGCAAGAGTTTTTAGAATTGATCCAAGTGAACCCGTCTCTTCACCGACTTTAATCATCTGCACCATTATTGATGGGACCTCGACATGTCGCCCCATGGCTTCGGACAAAGTCTTTCCGGATTTTACTGATTCCAACGCTTCTCTTAGGATAACTGTGTAAACTTGATTGCCCACCACATCAGCTGTGATTTCAATAGCCCGAACGATTGAAATACCCGAAGAAAGCATCGTGTTTAAGTTGTCAGAAATACGCGAAAGATACATTTTTTTGTACAAATCACCGATAAGCGGAAGAGAAATTTTGAGATGGTCCAAGTACTGTTTTCCCTTGTCACTTCGATGAAACCAGAAAAGGTAAACGATAAGTGCTACGAAAAATATCGCAATGAAAATTCCATAATTGACCAAGAAGCTACTTATGCCGATGATGATACTAGTATAGATGGGAATTTCTTGACCAGATTCGAGCAAAAGCTGTGACAGGTTTGGGATGACCATCGTAAACATAAGAAGCATAACGGTGATAAACACCACGATAACAAATGCCGGATAAATCAAAGCGTTGCGAGTTTTTGAAGTCAAATTATACTGTCGATCCAAATACTGAGCCAAATATTCAAAAGTTTCGTTTAGTTTTCCAGATTCTTCACCGGCTTTTATCATGTTTACATAAAATTCCGAGAAAGTGTCAGGGTGCTTGGCTAATGCGTCAGATATGGACGAACCTGCCTGTAAATCGTCACTAACTCCGCGCAACTGATTTGCCAACATTTTGTTGTCGGCATTGTCGGAAAGCATGGTAAAAGCTTTCAAGGCCGAAATTTGTGAGGAAAAGAGTGTGGCGAGTTGTCGCGACATGACCACCACGTCACGAAGCGGTACCCGATCAAGAAAAGTCCCTCTCAAAAAAGATTTGCTTTCTTCTCCTTTGAGCGACACCACGATAAATCCGCGTCGCTGAAGTGCAGAAATTGCCACGGTTTTATTTAGGGCATCAATTGAACCGTCTTTTTTCTTCCCTTCTTGGTCTAGGACTTTGTATTTGAATAACATAAATTTTTATAACAATGCTTCAAAACTTTTTTTGTTGAACGCATGATAACGTGCGTCTTCGACACTAATTTCACCCCGACGAACCAAATCAAGAAGTGAGTGATTCATATCAATCATGCCCTGTTGAGAACTGGTCTCGATAATCAAATCTATCTCATGAGTACGATTTTCACGGATAAGATTTGCTACGGCTTTGTTGTTGATCAAAAGTTCGTAAGCCGGCACAAGTCCGCCGTTGATACGAGGGATAAGCCTCTGAGAGAAAATTCCTGCCAAAGAATTCGCAAGTTGTGACCTAGCTTGGTCTTGTTGTTCTGCAGGAAAAGAGTCGATGATACGATCGATTGTCTGTGAAGCGTTGTTGGTGTGAAGCGTTGAAATAACCAAATGACCTGTTTCGGCGGCAGTTACGGCCGCAGAAATAGTGTCGCGACTACGCATTTCGCCAATCATCAAAACATTTGCATCCTGGCGAAACGCGGATTTCAAGGCTGTGGCAAAAGTTTGGGTGTCGATTCCGACTTCTCGCTGATCGATGATGGATTTTTTGGATTCAAACAAATATTCGATTGGTTCTTCGATAGTGATGATGTGCTCAGATCGTTCGTTGTTGATGAGATCTATTATCGAAGCCATTGTGGTCGATTTACCCTGTCCGACTGGACCAACAATCAGGAAAAATCCTTGTTTTATTCTGGCAAATTCTGCCAAGGACGGCGGAAGTCCGAGTTCGGCAAAAGTTTTGACCTGTGGGATAAGTCGAAGAGCGATTCCGATTTTACCTTTTTGAAAATACGCATTTCCGCGCAGACGATTTGTTTTTTGGTAATTGTAAGCGAAATCAATTTCCTGATTTACTAAAAATTCCTGAAATTTTTTATCATCGCCAATCATGTGTTTTATCATGGCGATGACCTCTTCTTGCCCAAGAGGTTCTTGGTTGACCATCGGCACTAACTGAGTCGCGACTCTGATGTTCGGTACTCTATCGGTTGCCAAATGCAAATCAGAACCGTTGGCAACAACGACCTGTTCGATTAAATTTTGTAATTTTTGAACTGCTGAATCCATCCCGTTAGAGATAGCAAACTTTCGTTTGCGTATCTAATTTATTATTTTGTAAATAATCGACGACCATCTGATTTAATCTAATTAAAACTTATAAACTTCAGTTATCGGAATTTGGCCGTTTACAGCCTTGATCAAAGCATCTTCTTTCATCGTAAGCATTCCCTTTGATCTAACAACGGCGTGAATGTCGAGCTCTGTCGGTGATTTCAATATTGCCGACTCAACGTCTTTGTCTACTTCAAACATTTCAAAAATCGCCATACGTCCTCTTGTTCCCGAAGGACAGGTTGCTGAAGGCACTGTCTTAATCATTTTATCACCTATTTTTATTTTTGCTCTATGTTCTGCTGGAAAATCAGCAAATTCTTTGTTGATAATTGCAGAAATAGATTCATCCATAGGCACTTCTTCGCGTGCATCTTCGCAGGTCTTCTTTGCAAGTCTCTGAGCAATCGCGAGTACAAGTGTCGGTGCAATCAAAAATGGATCAACACCCATGTCGATAAGACGTGGGATTGCTCCAGCTGAGTTGTTGGTGTGGAGCGTCGATAATACCAAGTGACCGGTCAATGCCGCTTGTATGGCAAGTGAGGCCGTTTCCTTGTCGCGAATTTCTCCAACAAGAATAACGTCCGGATCTTGGCGCAAAATTGAACGAAGTCCCGAGGCAAAAGTATACCCGATTTCCGGCATAACCTGAGACTGACTAACGCCGTCGACATGATATTCGACTGGATCTTCAAGGGAGACGACGTTTTTGGATTCGCGATCGATTTCGTTTAGCATGGCGTATAGGGTCGTAGTTTTACCGGAACCTGTCGGACCCGTAATCAAAACAATTCCGTAAGGCACTTCTAGTGCGCGCTTCACCATCTCTAGATGTTCTGAAGTCATATCGAGATCTTCCAGACTTTTTACGCCCTTTTCTGCATCCAAAATTCGCATAACGACTTTTTCTCCATAATACGCAGGGAAAGTCGAAACACGTAAATCAATTTTGCGTCCATCAATTTTTGCCGTGAATCCACCGTCTTGGGGTTTGCGTTTTTCGTCGAGACGGAGTTTGGATAGTATTTTTATACGCGCGACAACCCCAGAATAGACATTTAGGGGGAGAGTGAGCGAGGTGTGCAATTCCCCATCAACACGAAAACGGACTTTGACTTCTTTGCCGGTATTTTCGATATGAATATCAGAAGCCATTCCTTCGACAGCGTGGCGTAAAATGACGGCGACGACTTTGATGATAGGTGCTTCTTCGACAATCTTTCTCTCGTCGACTTCCTCGGCTTCGGTCTCAGAAATTCTCGAACCCTTGGCATTCTTTTGATCTCTCATTTGGGCTTCGGCTTGAGACAACTCGGTATCAAGATCCGAAAGGGCCTGATCAACCTCTCCGGTCATTCCTCGATAGCTATCCAAAACAGCGTCATAGGTCTTTTTGGTTATAACAAAAAGTTTATATGGGAGTTCATTTCTAGAAGAAATAAATTGTAAAGCATCAAGCGAATCGGTTCTGGCGGGATTGACGATTCCCACTTCCAAAACTTTATCTTTGAGTCCAACCGGCACGAACCCATACTGACGAGCTGAATCTTCGGATAGATACTCCAAAACCCTAGGGTCAAGTTCTTTTTGAGTAACAGACTTTGAAGGAATGCCAAAGAACTGGCTCTTGAAAGCAAGTAGTGCTTCATCATCGATATCTGTTTCTTTGGCCAAAGCCTCATCGACGTCACCGTTGTATTTTTTTTGAGCAGCTGTGGAAACCCGTGCCAACAACTCTGGCGTCAAAAGACCTTGTTTGACGAGTCCCTCAAGAAAACTCATATTAAAAAGAGGTTAAATTTTCTAATATTCCATGAACAACGACTTTTGATTGTAAATTCTTTACTGACATAATTTACATATTTCTTTGAATAAATTCACCAAAAGCGTTTTTGTCTTCACTTGAAATTGTTCCGCCAAGTACCTCAACTGTCACATTTTTCAAACAGGTTTTTGTTGACACACCATACTGAAAAGCGCCAAACGAACCAGTAGTGCAAGAAGATTGTGGTCCACCATAAACAACCGACAAACCATTTGGTAACTTAAACGTATAACCAACTATCGGCGGTGGTGTTACGCCCTGCGCGCTGTAATTTATAGTAGTCGGTGTCCAAGAACTAGGATAAAAAATATCGGTATTACCAAGTTTTACAGCACTCCACGCCTCCGGACCAGGAGTAAATATGACATCTCCTCCAGACCCCAAACCAGTATCAGTATTGTCAGCTCCAAAAGGGGCAAATGGATTTGGACGACCTTCGTTGCCCGGCTGGACAAGCGTGATACTGAAATCTTGTAGTGACTGGAAAGCGAGTGAGGAAAAAATATCATCATTTAATTTAATAGCTTTTAGATTGATTAGCTGATTGACAAACTCTTGGCTAATCTTGTTGGCTTCTGCTCCTGTTAGGGGGTTTGGATTTACAATTGAACTAACTGGACTACTGCCGGCCGAGGTTTCGAGGGTGTTGTTTGGTGTCACCGTCTGAACATTTTTTGTTTTACCGAAAAATAGAAAATACGCCAGTCCCAACAGAGCCAAAATTATAACGAAGATTATTATGTTTTTGATATTCTTACCCATTTTTTAATCCTTAAGACGATAAGTATTAATCTTGAACAAATATTTATATTGATCGGTATAAACTTTGTCCTTTTCAGAAGTTCCTGGGGTGAAAGTAATAGACTGAATATCGATCAGACGCAAACTTCTCTCCATCAGCCCCATAAAAGCCACGAAATCTTTGTATGAACCCTCGACAGAAAATTGAAGTTCGAAAATATCGTAATCCAAGTTGTCTGTTGGCGATACGGCTGTTCGACGAACCGGCGTGGTCGCTGTAGTAGAAGTTGTTGAGGCGGTGTTTTCTGTTGATCCTTCTGGTTTTTCTTCTTCCTCTTCCACGAATTGCTTTGGCTCAAATTGGACGTTTCTGACAACGATGCCTTGGTTGGAGGCTTGTTCTTGGATCTCTAAAATAAGTTTGATGTTATCAACAGTGTCTGGTAACATTTTTTCTAATTTTGCCAAATCTTCTGGGGCAAAACTATTCAATTTGGTGGTCAAACGATCGCGTTCTTTTTGGAGGTTTGCAGAATTTTGTAGGGCTTGCTCGTAAGCCTCACTCTCCTTCTGGATAGTTTCGATTTCAGAATATATGGGTTTTGTAATAAGGATAAATCCCCCGATTCCAACCCCTATTAAAACTATTGGTAATAACCATTTCATAAATTAACTTTGATTAGGCATCACATTAGAAGCATCATCTGTTGGTAATGTTGGCGATACGGGCAATGTTTCGGGTATTATTTCTGGCTCGTTCAATGATTGCTGTCTTTCTAGGAAAGATTCATACACGACCAGAGACTTGTCCACAGAAAAAGTTAGGTTGAAAGAAATGTTCCCGAACTGATCAAGTGTAAAACTAGAAAATATTGGATTTTTAATGAAATTATTTTGAGCAAAGAGATCCGACTGCAATGCAATATAATTATAACCTTTTGCTTGACCGTTTATCTTTATATTAACAAGATTTGGATTTTGTTTATTGAATTCATAAGAGAAATCAGAATAACGAACTGTCGGAAGAGTAATTTCACCCAAAAGAGAAAATATAGGTGAAACAGCAACATGATTATCTAAAATTATCGTAGACGCCTTCATGCGCTTATCTAGAAGTTGGAGTTTTGTTATAAGTGTTGGCTCAAAAGCCGCTTTCGCTCTGACCAAAGATTCTTTGTAGGACTCCAGAGTATTTAAAAGAGAAGAACGATAGAAATAAACCCCTCCGGCACCCAAAATTGAAGCGATAAAAATCAAAAGCGCCAAAAGATTTAATAGACCACCAAAACCACCCCCCGAACGCTTTGGTTCGCGCTCTGCTATCGTTTTTTTAGGTACAAAAGATGTTTGAAATTCTTTATCCATCCCGTTAGAGATAGCAAATCTTTAGATTTGCGTATCTTTTTTATTATTCTTTGAGTAATTCACGACCATATTTTTGTATCTTTTGTGATTAACTTTAACTATAACATCTCTAACGGTATCCATAAAATTCTATACTAATTCTCTGAGTGCGAGTCCAGCTGCAACTCCAAACTCTGGACCAGATTCAGCTAAAATGTTTTCCAGAAACGCCGGTGCTTCGATCTGCGCAAATGAATTACCCATTGATACTTCTGTTCCGAATTTTTCCTTTGCTATCGGCAGAATACCTTTTAACAAAACTCCGCCACCAGTAAGTATAACTTTGTCGATGCTTTTATTATACTTCTTTTCATAATTCAACACCACATTACCTGCTTCAAAAAAAATATAATCAAGCGTCGATTGTATAACGGCAGACGCTTTAGGTTGTTTAGGATTATCATTTAATCCAAATTCTTTTTTCATATTTTCAGCATCATGAAAACTCAAACCCAAAGCCGTAACCATAGAGGCGGTGATATCGTGCGAGCCACGATTAATTATGTGGAAGTCCTGAATAATGCCACGATCGACTATTGAAATCTTAGTTTTGGCTGCACCAATATCGAGTACCATCGATGTAGCGAGATCTCGTCCGAGACTTGAGCGCACAGAAGAAAACATTTCAATCTCAAAAAATTCCGTCGAGAGTTTGGCGTCAGCCACGAGACTTTTGTACTTATCGAGCGCTTCATTGTGAATTGCGGCAACCAGTACTTTGGTTTTTTCTTGTTGCATATCGCCCGTGGTTGGTTTGTCTGAATCGTCTGTTAAATTATCGAGCGGACGTTTTGGCACAAGCCACCAATCAATAGACACTTCAGTGATTGGAACGGGAATGTAACGCCTGGCTTCGTTGTAAATAATCGAAGAAATATCTTTTTCATTTATATTTCCTGGAAGCTCCACTAGAAAAACAAGAGAGGCTGACGCGGGTATCGACATGGCGGAGTTATGAGTTGTTATATTTGCTTCCAGAAACAAATCATTCAGGGCTTTGACCAGCGCCTCTTCTGGGACAGATATTACTTGTCCGGCCTCGCCTTCTGCGTATGGGGCAACAGAAATAGAACCGTAAGTTTCCAAAACTGCTCTACCAGAAACTTTCTTGATCTGAACAACTTTTATAGCCGAAGCACCAACATCAATACCAATGACGCTTCCGCTGGAACCACTTTTTAAAACCCCAGAGAGTTTACCCAAGAGCCCTTTTAGCACTCCTTCTAACATATATAGTAAAATTGTATCACAATATAATGATTGATATGGTTAAATTTGTTGATAATTATGAGGAGTTTGATTAAAAAATTCTTTGCTAGCCTCTTTCCCGCCAAATGCGTGGTCTGTCGATCTTTTGGAACATTTATTTGTGAAAAAGATTTACGACAAATTCCCTTGTGCGCCAGACCAGACAAGGATTGGATTATTTCTGTTTGGAGCTACAAAAGCCCAGTGATTAAAAAACTTCTCTGGATGCTTAAATTTGAAAACAAGTTTGCCGTCATCGATGATATCGGCCAAAGTCTTTACGATCACCTCTTTGATGAGCTCACCGAACGGAGTATTTTTGACAATACCCAATCCCCAATTCTCGTCCCCATTCCACTTTCAAAGAAAAGTTTGCGTCGTCGCGGATACAACCAGTCAGAAATAATCGCAAAAGACCTAAGCGTGCGAAGTCAGGATAGATTGGTTGTAGAAAATATTTTGAAAAAAATAAAAGAAACGCCGACACAACATTCGATAAAAAATCGCAGTGTTAGGTTGCGAAATCTTCAAAATTCTTTTGCGATTAAAGATGACGTGTCGTTAAAAGGTAAAAATATAATTCTCGTTGATGACATAACGACTACGCACGCAACGCTTGTCGAAGCCAGACGAACGCTCAAAAACGCCGGAGCACGGAGCGTGATTGGATTTACCGTGGCGCACTAATGGCGCTTTGTAGAACTTGAATTTTCTAACTCCAAAGAAGCGGGTTTTTGATGTTCTTGTACTTCCCGATCATCGATCTTCTATTTCTCACGAATATATTTTAGCATGTCTAAATAGTCGGTTTTTGTTTCGAATATCACCTGCTCGCGCGCCGACACCTCAATCAAATGACAAAAGTCATTTTCTTGAGTCATTGCGGAGACGAGAGGATTCGAACCTCCGAGGGCTTTTACACCCTACCTCGTTAGCAGTGAGGCGCTTTCGACCACTCAGCCACGTCTCCATGAGGCTCACATTAACATAAAATATGTGTATAATAAACCCGCGTAAATGGATGATTGGATGAGATGGGCAAGACACAAACTGCTTTGTGTCGAGCCGGAGCCGAAAGCTCCGACCACGAATCCAATTGTCCCGAAGGGCGACAACGCAAAGCATGTTGGAGGATTGGATGAGTGGTTTAAATCAGCGGTTTACTAAACCGCCGGCTGGTAAAACGGCCCGTGAGTTCGAATCTCACATCCTCCGCAAATTTTCTAAAAAAGCAACCCCGGGCACTGTGGCCCGGGGTATGAGGAGGTTGACCCTCTCGGATCAACTACCAATGGTTAAAATCATGCACAGACAGATGAGGAAGACTACCACGAAAAGTCTTGGTCTCGTGGTGATCTCATCAAACAGATGCCAGCTGTACTCGGTCTTCATGGTGGTGTGGTTTTCCTTCATAATACCCCAAAAGCAAATTTGGTCAAGATTTACCCCCATTTTCCTCTCCCCTTACCCCCACACCCATATTTATGTTTTTTAGGATGTTGTACGTTAGTTATTCTCTGAATATAGGTTTGGACTTGCACTCTCTAGGGGGAAATAGTGTATAATTAAAGGCGTTAGTAATTTATCAATTTATTTAAGGAAATTATGCCAGCAAAAAAAGCAAACTCTGCATTTATGAAGCCGATGACAATCTCTGCTGAACTAGCAGAAGTTGTCGGAAAAGGCCCAATGCCTCGTTCCGAAGTCGTCAAAGCTCTCTGGGCTTACATCAAGAAGAACGATCTTCAAGATCCAAAGAACAAGAGAAATATCAACGCTGATGCCAAACTCCAAGCCGTATTCGGTGGAAAGAAAGTAGTCAACATGTTTGAGATGACAAAGCTTGTCTCAAAACACCTTTCTTAATCTTCCGTAGCAATCAAAAAATCCCCGTGAGGGGATTTTTTGATTGCTTAGTTATTTCTTTGTTTATCACCAGGGACATCACCTGTTCCAGATGAATAAAGTGTTTTATCTACAAACTTACCCTCTTTATCTCTTCCTATATATTTCCATTTTCCTAATGCTTCTTTATAAGCTTGTGCAACTTTTGCACCCTCTGTTACAAGATAGTTTTCGTAAGCTTTTATCAAGGCTGGGTTTTCTTCCATTCTCTTTTCACCAAGCTTTGAATATTTTGCTGATAGTTGTTCTGGAGCCTGACCAAAAAATCCCATGATCTTACTTTTCAATGCTTCCATTTTGCCACCTTTCTCTGTCGCGGTTTCGGGTGTTTTATTTTCTAGTTGCCCCTTAGTTGCGTCTGCCCTGATTGCATCAGATGATTCACTGTCAATCATTCCTGTCTTTTCAGCATGTTCAACAGTCATTCCTGAGTCTACCCTCTCTTTAACGGCCTCATTAGATGTAAGTTCTTCTTTTCTGCCAGGCGCAACTTCTACTTTTGGTGCTTCTCTCATAAAATTTAAAAATTAAATACTAATTTAGCGTCTTCTAAGAACTGGCTAAATTATACCAAAATCTCCAAAAGCTACAAACTATAACCCTGTAGAAAATATCGCATTTAGTATCTCTTTTGTTTTTGGCCCCACTACCCCATCAGCTTTTAGACCATTGGCTTTTTGAAAATCCTTGACGGCCTGAAGCGTACACGGACCGAAGTTTCCTGTAAACGGACAGTCGTTCATCGTCTTTGGCGGGTAGAAACCAATTTCGCGCAGACCATATTGGAGCGCCATAACGTCATTTGACAGACTCTTGCCTATCGGCTCTTTGCCCCATGAATACAAAAGGTTCTTCATGTCTTGGCGACCATTTAGATAATCATAAATTCCTCGTGTAGTGGCTCTAGCCATAACAAACGCCGACAAATCAAAAACCTCCGGTCGAGTTTGCGGTTCATAAATGTACGAATACTCGACGAGAACGCTCGGAATCTTTAGCGTTCGGTTTGACCCGAGGGCAATCAGATTAAAATCGGTAATAACACCATTTTCGTCGGCCTTGTTCTTCTCGAGAGGCATGTCACTCACCGGAAAAGTCTGTTTCATTCTCTGGCCTATCGCTTCACCGATAATGATGGCGTCGTCGTGGTTTGGTAAATTTTCATCTGGGACATAAATAGAAAATCCAGAAAAGTCTCCACGCTCTTTTGGAGAATGGTTCGTGTCATCATTGAAATGAATATTGATAATGATATCGAAATCATTTTCACTGGCCCATTTGTTCACCCCATATAGTTGATAAGCAACTGTCGGCAACGCATCCGCGTGCGGAACTTGTTCGCCGGGATCAATTTCATTTTCACTAATCGCATTTTTAGTGCTTTCTTTGTGATTTTTTATAAATCTATTTATCTCTCGTTCTTCTTCATCAAAATATTCCTGAATTTCTGGTATATAGCCGTCGTCGTTTCTAGTTACCGTAACGCTTAATTGTGGATCTTTGGTTAGCTCTTCTTTGATCTTGTTGGCAAGTTGTAAATTTATAGCCTGCTCACTAACACCGTTGAAATATGCCCCCGAATATTTCTTGTCGTGACCTGGAATGACGAGAATTTTAATTGTTTCTCCCGCACGATAACGTAGAGCGTTTGGCAAAAACGCTTCTTCGCCAAATGACACTTTTGGTAAAAAACCAAAGATTATTATGATGGCGAAAATATTTAATTTCATAATCAATGTTTTATAGGCAAAACAACCCGAAACGTACTGCCGTGTCCCATGCCAGCAGAATACGCGGAAATCTCGCCGTGCAAAGCATGTACTATTTGCCTAGCCAAATACAACCCAAGTCCCGAACCAGCCTCGGAAGCTTTCCCGGCTTTGCCACGCAAAAATTTATCAAAAAGCTCCGAAAGCTCCGCCTTATCAATACCAGGACCTGTGTCTTTGACCTCGACAACGGCCTTGTGATCTGGCTTCTTGAAACTTACACTGATTTCTCCTTTGTTGGTGTACTTAATAGCGTTATCAATCAAATTAACAAAAACCTGTCGCAATTTATTTTGATCTGAACGAATAAAACATGGATTGTTATCGCCCTGAAAGACGAGTCTTAGACCCTTGGCCTCGGCCGACATGCGAAATTCCTCGACCAAACGACCAACGAAATCATGCAAATCAAATTCTTCGAATTTCATGACCATTCCGCCTTGTTCCATTTTTGAAATATCGAGTAAATCATTGACTGTGCCGATGAGATCGTCAGTGGTCAAAAGCAGGTGGTTTACCGTTTCTATTGAAAACTTTTCTTTGAGTGAATCTAGTCCCCATTTTATAGAAGTAAGTGGACTGCGTAACTGATGTGTCGCAAAAGACAAAAATTCGTTTTTCCTTGCATCTAGATCTGTGAGGTTGGTGTTTAATTTCTGGAGCGCGTCTTTCTGTCGGCCTTGAGCTCTAGAATTTCTGATCAACAAAGCACCGATTGCCATCATAACAAGAAGCGTTCCAGTCAAAACGATATTTAGGGTTGTCTCCATGCAAATATTTTAACACATTTACGAAACGATTTGCGTGTATTTTATAACATAGTAGAATTAAGCTCGTCCCGTTAGAGATGTTTTGTTTTACATAACTACGAAAGCGGTGACGTTACTATTTATAAAAGGTTTATCAAAATTTAATCAAGGTACGTCAGCCCAAGACTGACTATCTCTAACGGGATAAATGAAAAAAGTTTTAATTATCGAAGACGATTCTTTCCTTCAAGGACTAGCCGCGAACAAACTTTCAAAAAGTGATTTTGCCGTTACAACAGCGAGCAAGGGCGAGGACGCGGTAACAAAAATAGTCAACGAGAAATTTGACTGTATACTGCTTGACCTTATGCTTCCAGATATTTCAGGATTCGACATTTTGAAAAATATCAAAGACGCTCACCAAAAAGTCCCTGTCATCGTTTTCTCCAACCTTTCGGACGACAAAGATATCAAAAGAGCCATGGATTTGGGCGCCGAGGAATACCTCATCAAATCAAACTTCACTCTCGAAGAACTCGTCGAAAAAGTCAAAAAAGCCGCGTAAACGACCCTTAAAAATCTCCGCACTAAAAACAAGATGTTTTGCCTTAAAAGTCCGTTCTGTTTGAGGAGTGTCTAAACACTCCGAGTTAACGGATCTTTTTGGCTTAAAACATCTTGTTTTTAGGCTAGATTTTTTCTGGGTCTTGAATTTTTGGTTACTTTTGCTTCAAGGCAAAAGTAACGGAGAGAGCTACTGTATAATAGAACTCATGCAAATCTCGGAAAGGATTGAAGATAATTTTAGATTAACTCCAGACCAGAAAAAGGCTCTTTCGCGTCTCGGCTTGCAAACGATTGAAGATCTCCTATTTTACTTCCCCACCCGCTACAGCGACATAAGCGAAATCAAACTCATCCGCGATCTCGTCGCCGGCGATGTCGCGACAGTTTATGGCGAGATAAATAAACTCAAAGTCAAAAAAGCCTTTCGAAGCAAAATACCTATGGCCGAAGGCGTCATCGATGACGGCACCGGCCGACTCAAAGTCACATGGTTTAACCAAGCCTACATCGGAAAAATGCTTCACGACGGACAGAAGGTTTCACTAACTGGAAAAATTAGCGAAGGCAAATACGGCATGTCGATGTCGAATCCTGAATACGCGCCGACAGCTGGTCTCCCTATCGACATGCACAACACACTTTTCGCTGGAGAAAATTCCGAAGAATTTTCATATCCAATTTATCCCGAAACTCGCGGCATCACTTCAAAATGGATTTATCACGCCGTGCAAAAAATTGTTGGGAGTGGAATCATAAAAAGTCTGAACGAATATATTCCGGAGGAGATTTTAGAAAAGTATCATTTACCGAAACTTTCAACAGCGCTGGTATGGATCCATATGCCAAAGAAAAAATCTGACGCCGATTCAGCTCGAAAACGTTTTGCCTTCGAAGAAGTTTTTATGATTCAGCTCGAAAAAGCCCGCGAGCGCGAAGAAAATCGCGAGAAAAAATCTTTTAAAATTTCTGTCGACAAAAAAGATATTCTGGATTTTACAAAACGCTTTCCATTCGAAATGACGGCCGGACAAAAATCAGCAATCGATGACATACTTCAAGACTTCCAAAAAGAATATCCGATGTCGCGACTTCTCGAAGGAGACGTTGGTTCGGGCAAAACAGCCGTCGCAGCCACGGCAGCGTATGCGGTGATCAACAATAAGCCCTTCGACGTTGCTCGGGGCCGTTTGCAGACCTTCGGAAATCTGCAAACGGCCTACATGGCGCCGACGGAGATCTTGGCCAATCAACATTTTGAAAGTTTTATAAAATATTTTACTCACCCGTCCGAACGAGACGGTTCGGCTCGGGCGGGTACCGGCATCCAGGTCGGACTAATCACCGGCTCGGGATGCAAGAAGTTTCCGTCAAAAATAAACCCGACGGAGTGGACGGATATTTCAAAAGCCCAACTACTAAAATGGGTGGCCAATGGCGAAATCCCAATCCTTATCGGCACACACGCCCTCATTTACAAGTCCGTCAAGTTCAAACATTTGGCGCTTACCATCGTCGACGAACAGCATCGCTTCGGAACAAAACAACGCGGCAAATTGGCGAAAAAAGATGAATTTGCACCACATTTTCTGTCGATGACGGCGACGCCTATTCCCCGCACGCTCGCGCTCACCATCTACGGCGACCTCGATTTGACGCTCCTAGATGAAATGCCGGCTGGCCGAAAAAAAGTCATCACTGAAATCATCGCGCCCAACAAACGTGACGAAACATATGATTTTATAAAAAGTGAAATGGCAAACGGTCGCCAGCTCTACGTCATCTGCCCGAGAATTGATGAACCTGATCCGGATAAAGAATTTGCGTTACAGGCAAAGTCGGTCAAAGCCGAGGCACAGAGATTGAAACGTGAAATTTTCCCCGACAAAACAATCGGCATTCTGCATAGCAAAATGACACCAGCCGAAAAAGAACGCGTCATGGAAAAATTTGAAAAAGCCGAAATTGATATTTTATGCGCGACGTCAGTCGTCGAAGTCGGCGTGAACGTCCCAAACGCTACACTCATCATAATTGAAGGCGCGGAAAGATTCGGCCTGGCCCAACTTCACCAGCTTCGTGGACGTGTTATACGTTCGAACCATCAGGCGTATTGTTTCGTCATGCCAGAAAGCGTTAGCAAGAAAAGTGTGGATAGATTGAAAGCTTTGAAGACTGCCAAAAATGGATTTGAACTTTCGGAACTCGACTTACAACTTCGCGGTTCAGGAGACCTAGCTGGCATGAAGCAATGGGGCGTCACAGACCTTGGTATGGAAGCGATCAAAAATATTAAAATGGTCGAAGCCGCGCGAAACGAAGCGCGTGAAATCGTAACCAACAACCTCCTGCCTAAATTCCCCGCCCTAGAAACTGAATTCCTAAAACGAGAAAAGAAAATTCACTTTGAATAAAAACAAAACCACCCTTTCGGGTGGTTTTGTTTGCAAATTTTATTTTTTAGCTAACTTCTCTTGCAATGAATTAATAATGACTGCATTTGCTATGTTCTGCCAAAGAACGGCACTTTTACCAGTTCTATTAGGATTACTACCATACTCTTTCGTGTGGGCTTCTAGGATTTGACCAACTAGTTTTGAACCGTGTTTCTCCAAAAAATCTTCTGGAGCAACAGCCCAATCAAGTTCACCTTCTCTTTCTTCGAGTAAGAAACGTAGAGATGCGAATATAGGCATTATAAAACCTTTTGCAAGCCTGTAATCAACAATCTCTCCTGTGAAAGGTAACTTAATCTCTAATGCTTTTTTATTTTCACCTTTCCCTCTATATTTTTCAACGCCTTTTATTCTACCGAAAATTTTAGTACCTGAATTTTTGGCGTAATCTTCAAAATTTTTGTAGAGATATTCGTATAATCTGACAATAGAAGGAAGTAGATGGTATATCTTTTCATAGGATGAACGATTTTTCTTGTTCGACCATTTTTTGAAACAAGAATTGAGACCTGTATATGTAACTGTTGGTTGATTTGTTTCCGAATAAAGTTCTCTGTTAAGGGCCGTCATAAGTGCTATGAGTTCTTCGATTGGGAATACCGCTTCGTCGTCGCCTATATCCTGATTTTGATAGAAAATTATTTTCCTACTCAAACTTCCTAGTGCTTCTTTTATTGGATCAAACTCTTTATTTTGGTTACTTATTGATTTTTCATCAACCTGCACACTTGTATTTCTCGCCCTCGCCAATTTAGTAGCAAATTCATCTGCCCCTTCTATGACTGTTACAAATATGGGTAGATCTTTGAGTGATTCATCTTTTATTACTTTCTTCAATACTTCATATGTATGTCCCCCATCGACAAGACCTCCTTCTGAATTACCTTCTTCATCCTGACCAAAATCAATAATTACTCTCTTGTCTTGATCATTAACTGCTGGAAAGTGTACCTTTTTAGCAATTAAGAGTAGTCCTCTGTTACAATCTGTGAAATATTCTGGTTCATCTTCCAAGGTTTCTAACATTTGTTTACATGGTTTACTATTGATATCAGGTTTTCTCGGATTAGGTACTAGTGGTATATCTTGAGGAAGGTCTTTAAGTAAAATAAAAAGGAAATGCGTCTTTATGACATCATTCCCCTCTGTGTCGTTATAATGCAACTTGCGAGTTATAGTCCTAGATTGTGAGTAATTAAACTCAAGATTTGTGTTCGTCATATATTTCTTATCTATAAAATTAATAATTTTACGTCAACTCAAAGCAGGGTTACTTTGGCCAACTTTGATCTGCGACAAGGTTGTCTTCAAATCAACATTGAAATTATATACTATGGAATATCTATTGTCAAAAAAATATTTTGTCCACCCTCCACGACTCGAACGTGGGACCCTCGAGGTATAAGCTCGATGCTCTAACCAACTGAGCTAAGGGTGGTCGGTCGCCCCATTATGCCTATTCGAGGGGGCGATTTCAAGCGACTATTTCTTCAAGTCTTTCTTCTCGACATCTGTCATTTCTGGTTTTGGATCACCTTTTTTCTTTGATTCGGGGAGAACTTTTGGTTCGATGCCGAATTTTTTGATGAGTTCGTTGTATTCTTTTTGCTCCAGCGTTTCTTTTTCTATCAAAGCATTGGCAATTGCATCGAGGACTTCTCGCTTTTCGGCCAAAACTTTCTCGGCGACTTTCAAGCTATCATCGATAATCTTTTTAACTTCTGAATCGATCGTCATGTTCATCTGATCAGAATATTCTTTCTCGCCAAATCCGCGTCCAAACATTACTTCCGAGTCATGTCCTTCGAGAGCAATCGGACCGATGGCGTCAGACATACCCCACTTCGTCACCATGGCGCGGGCCAATCGTGAAGCAACTTGTAGATCCGAAGAAGGTCCCGTTGTAACATCTCCAAAAATCATTTTCTCGGCTACATACCCGCCCAAAGACATGACGATGTCGTCGAGAAATTCTTTTCGTGTTTGAAGTTTGCGTTCTTCAAGTGGAAGCTTCATAGTAAATCCACCAGCGCGTCCGCGCGAAACGATTGTCACTTTATGAACTGGATCAGCGTCTGGAAGTACCGAGGCGATGAGCGCATGACCGGCTTCGTGATACGCAGTGATTTTCTTTTCTTTTGGTGTGAGCAAATGACTTTTGCGTTCTGGACCAATGAGAACTTTTTCGATCGAGCTCAATACGTCTTCTTGGACCACCTTTTTTCGATCAGCGCGCGCGGCACGGATTGCGGCCTCGTTCATAAGCGACGCAAGGTCTGCGCCAGAAAATCCTGGTGTTCTCTCAGCTACAACTTTCAAATCAATATCAGTTTCAAGAGGTTTTTTCCTCGAGTGAATTTTGAGAATTTCTTCGCGGTCGCGTCTGTCTGGCAAATCAACCATCACACGCCTATCAAATCGTCCGGGACGCAGAAGCGCTGGGTCGAGAACATCAGATCTGTTTGTCGCCGCCATGACGATAACTTTTTGATTTTGTTCGAAGCCATCCATTTCAGTCAAAATTTGGTTCAATGTTTGTTCGCGCTCGTCATTTCCACCACCAAATCCACTTCCTCGTTTGCGACCAACAGCATCAATCTCGTCGATAAAGACGATTGCCGGTGCGGCACGTTTGGCCATTTTGAAAAGATCGCGCACACGCGACGCGCCGACACCAACAAACATTTCCACGAAATCAGATCCAGATAAATGAAAGAATGGCACATTCGCTTCCCCAGCAACAGCTCTTGCAAGCAATGTCTTGCCTGTTCCTGGAGCACCTTCGAGAAGCACACCTTTTGGAATTGAGGCGCCAATGTCTATAAACTTTTTCGGATTTTTCAAGAAGTCGACAATTTCTTCGAGTTCGGTTTTCGCCTCGCGGACACCGGCCACATCTTTGAATGTCACGCGATTATTTTTGTCATCGGGATCCGTAAGTTTGGCTTTTGACTGACCAAAAGAAAATGCTTGCATACCGGCACCTTTTGCCTGACGAGACAAAAACCAAAAGAAAAGCAAAATAAAAATTACCGGGATCAAAAATGGCAACAAGTTGCCGATCCAATACCAAAACCCTGATTCGTTTTTGATTTCAATGTTTGATCGACTTAAATCATCGGCGGTTACGCCATAATTTGACAACGTTTCAGTCAGAGATGACTCTAATTCTTTTTTGGAAGTAACGACCGTACTCGACACATCGTTTAAAGTAATTTCAAGTTTTTCTCCTTCAACTAAAATACTTTTTATTTCGCCCGCTTTTATTTTTTGGGACAAGGCAGAAAGCGTGATGTTTTCTGGTTTTGATTTATCAGAAGCAAAAAGAGAATACAGGGCCATAATAGTCAGGAGTATCAGAAAAACGCTCCACAATTTCGACATGAAACCGCCGTCGTTTTTCTTTTTGTTCTTATTTTTCTTGTTATCTTTCAATATTTCCATAATTTTTAAGTGTTTTGGATAAAACGTCCCGCTATTATACAATGAAAACCTATGTCAGGAAAGCCGGAAACATTATTAAAAAACGCCAAATTTGGCCGAGATTACGAAACGATCGAGAAATACGAAGCGGGTATTTCCTTGCGCGGATTTGAGGTCAAATCACTCAAAGATCACCAGGGCTCTATCAGCGAATCTTATGTCGCTATCCGTAATGGCGAGGCCTACCTTCTAAACGCCCATATCCCCGCCTACCAGCCCAAAAATACCCCCGAGGGCTTCGACCCGTACCAAGAGCGCAAACTGCTCCTATCGAAGCGTGAGCTCACCGAACTTGCTGACAAAGTCAAACGCGGTAACTTGACAATTATGCCTATTTCAATGTATAATAATGGCAAGAAAATCAAGGTAAACTTGGCTTTGGCGCGCGGTAAGAAAAAGTTCGACAAGCGTCTTAGTATAAAGAAAGCGGACATTGAAAGAGACTTGGGCCGAAGATTGAAAAATTAGGACTTTGAAAATTTATTCCCGGCCGTTCACGATGGCTTGATGATTATTCGTCTGGCTTTCGGGGATGACCGGCTTTGACATTTGATTCCCTTTTGTTAGCGCATGTCGAGCTGAAGTAACTCGTCAAACTGCTTCAAACCCTTAGATGCAAAATCTAAAGGACTAGTGAAGTCTCCATTTCAAATGAAGGCTTTCACTCCAGCTTTCGCGTAAGCCAGGGCTGGTGTCATTCATTCTGAATCCTGATACGGATGAATGGCATAATAAAATCGGGATAAGCGCTCGGCCTTCTCGCCCGCGCGACAAAAATCTAGAGATCGATTCGTGTTTGTTTTGTTTATCCTATAGAACACGTCTCTAAATCAAAAGATAAACTACACATGTAGACCCTAGCAGAAGCATCTTATGGACGGGGGTTCAATTCCCCCCATCTCCACAATTAGCAAAAGACTCCTTCGGGGGTCTTTTGCTTTTGGTGGTAAAATATAATTATTAGAAGCTTAAGAAATTTCTTATGATCGAAATAAATTGGTTAGCAATTGTTGTGTGTGGAGTCGTGGCGATGATTATCGGCATGATTTGGCACAGTAAAGTTTTGTTTGGCCCTACATACATGAAAGCTATCGGCGCCGACCCAAATATGTCAAAGGAGAAAATGGCCGAGATTCAGAAAAAGATGTGGCAGCTCTATATCGCACAATTTGTTTTGGTGTTACTACAGGTCAGGGTTTTGTGGTATTACATCGCCGGAGCAATCCAAGTAATGTCTCCGATTTCAAATGCCTTCTGGATTTGGCTTGGATTCGTCCTACCAACACTTGCTGGACAATGGATGTGGAGCGCTCGTCCACGTAAATGGGCCTGGAAAGGATTTTTGATTTCCGCTGGATACAATCTCGTCCTCTTCATCGTCTTTGCGCTCATACTTGGAGCTTGGATGTAATCTAAAATTTAGAAAAGAAAAGCCCCGACATGTCGGGGCTTTTCTTTTAATCCAACGTATATTCCCCCACCCTTGTCCTCTTTATCGAATATGCGATCCCGCCCATTTCATTTGCAATACTTCGAACATAAGTTCCCGAGGAACAATTTATTTTAAATTTTGCGATTTGGAATTTCTCTGGAGCATTTTCTAAAATGTTTTTCCAAGCACTTTTGATTTCTTCTTGACGGAAATCACCATGAACGAGATTGATTCGGTGCTGAATTTCCATCAAAACATCTTTCGCGGAAATGAAGTGCTCCTCCAATTTATCTAAACTAAAAATCTCAATTTCTTTTGTCGGCGCCTCAAAATCAACTCCATCTCGCGCCATTTGAAAAAGTGGTTTTCCGTCTACCGTCTTTGACGAATACGCCGGATATTTTTGTGTATGTTTTCCAACAAAACTATCCTCGCTACCCATTACCATTTTCTCGCGGTCGCGAATGTTTGGTAATCTTGGGATTCCGAGGATGTCGTATGTGTCGGTTTGAACTCCGAACAAAACTTCGAAAATGTATTCTTTATCGAGACCCAAATACTCATCTTTCTTCTTGCATTCCTCGCCCGTGAGCACTATCAAAAGCCCCTCAGCCATTGGGTCCAGCCGTCCAGCATAAGTCATGGGAACACCATTGTATTCTGAATTCTCTGCGCGAAATCTCTCCAGACACTCAAGCGGCGTTTCGCCAAGATTTTTGTAGAGTTTTAAAACAATCTTATTCATTTGATAATAGTTATTAGGACTATTCCTAGGGTAAAAAGAATTAACGACAAAATCTTTCGTTTTGTTAACTTCTCTTTCAAAACGAACACGCCCGACAATACGGCAAACAAGAATCCGGTTGATTGTACAGCCAAGACATAGGACGTTGGACCACTAGAGAAAGCAAACATCGTCGATACATAACTAAGTGCCATAAAAATTCCAAATAAAGTCAGTGGCCAGAATTTTGGTTTTATTTTTTGTAAGTCATCTTTCTTTTTATAAATAAAAATAAGTATTAAGAAAATTATAGAAGCCCCCAAAGTATTCACGAAACTATAGAAGACAGGCGTTGACACAGTTAACGAAACTTTGTCCAGAGTTGATCCGATAGCCATACAAAACATAGCAATAATCATATAGACGACCGCCCTATTATATTTTTTACCGCTATCGCCCGAGACATTTTCTGAAAGTAAAAGATATGTAGCGTACACAATAACAAAAATACCAATAATTCCAACAAGGCTCGGCACCTCTTTAAGTAAAATAAAAGATGTCCCAATATTAAAAACCGGAAGTATAGCTTTTATTGGAGTAACTTGGACGATTTCACCCTCTCGTATGGCTTTATATAAAAAGTGTGTTTGTACTGGATATAAAACAAACCAGATAATCAAAAGTGGCCACCAGAAACGCCAAGGCAAGTGCCAAATATCGTTAGGTATTGGTAAAAACAAAAACAGCAACAACATGGGTAGTAGACAAAAAGTTTGCATGACAAAACCCATACCGAAATTGCTGAAAGAACCCGTAAGACTTTTTTCATACGTTCTCCGAGCACCAGAAGTAATAGCACTAAATAAAGCAAAAGGGAGCCATGGCATAAAAGTATTCTAACATAGCCATAGGCTTGGCTTTTTCCAAAAATCGGGTAGAATACGGAACATGTTATCTTATAGTGAAGTTCGAAAGAACAAAGTAATTATGTACGAAGGCGAGCCTTGGCTTGTCGTTGACGCGCACGTTTTTAGAAAGCAACAACGAAAACCAGTAAACGCCACCAAACTCAAGAACCTCATTTCTGGGCGTATGGTCGAGACGACTTTTCACGTCTCGGACAAAGTCGAAGAAGCCGACATGGGTAAACGCACAATCAAATTCCTCTTCCAGAAAAAAGATGAGCTATGTTTCGTCGATCCGAAAAACCCAGCCGATCGCATGTTTCTCTCTGGCGAACTTCTCGGTGACCAAATAAAATTTTTAAAAGAAAATACCGAAGCAACCGCCAGCATCTTCACCAACGATGACGACGAGGAACAAATTATCGCTATCGAGCTCCCGGTCAAGATGGCTTTCGAAGTCAAAGATGCGCCACCATCGATCAAGGGCGACACCGCAACCGGCGGCAACAAAGTTGTGACTTTGGAAAACGGTGCGAAGCTCGACGTTCCCCTATTCGTGGAAGCTGGAGATAAAATCATCGTAAACACTGAAACTGGAGAATATGTCGAAAGGTACAAGGAAAGTTTTGATGCGTAGTGTGAAGTGAGTCGGAAGTAGCAAGTCGTAAGTCGCAAAGAAAATACAAAGAGCGAAGGGCCGAAAGACTTACAGTCCCTCGGCCCTTGGTGTTTCGGTCTAAGCCGAACTCAGAAATACATGACAACGTACTTTCCGTCTGATCCCCTCTCGACGTGGAAGATGACGTTTTCTGGTCCGAGATAAGTGGCCTTATCTGGTCCTTTACGTCTAAGGAGATCGAGTCTGACCCTTCGCCCTTCGGAGAATGGTGTTGGCTCTGTTATCACGTTGTCAAAAGAACGATCCTGTCCTGCTTGAGTCCCGGTGGTGGTTGGCATGGGATGTAAAATGTTCGTTGGTTGATAATATAACACGAAATCCCAAAATGCGAAAGCCCCGCGAGAATACGCGGGGCTTCGCCTTGTGGGCGTAAAAGAACTAAGTGCTTTCCTCAGAGACTTCCGAATCAGACTTCTGGTTGATGCCAAGCCCAAGGAAAGATTCAGCTCCGAGAGCTTTGTGAGCACCGACTTGATCACGATGAACCGTTTCCTTACGATCGGGGCCCATGGAGATCGTGTTGATGGGAACTCCAACCGCTTCTTCGATCAGGTTGACGTACACTTGAAACTGACTCGGCAGGCCACGATCGGCTTGCAAGCCATTCCATCCCGGCAACACCGTGTATTCGGGCTCAACGCCAATAGTGATGTCGTAAGGCATGCAGTCCGTCAACTTCCCGTTGATACGGTAGTGCGTACAGACCTTCACGAAATCGAAACCGTTCAGAACGTCGGCTTTCGTCATCGCAAGCTCGGTGATACCGTTCACCATCACTGCATAACGCAGTGCTGGGAGATCAAGCCATCCACAACGACGCGGGCGTCTCGTGGTACTACCGAACTCGTCTCCAGCCTTGCGGATGGCTTCACCGATTTCGTTATCAAGCTCGGTCGGAAACGGACCACTGCCAACCCTAGTACAGTACGCCTTGAAGATCCCAGTGATATTCCCGATCCTGTTTGGAGCAACACCAAGTCCAGTACAAGCTCCTGCAGAGATCGTGTTACTACTCGTCACGAACGGGTATGTACCGAAATCAATGTCGAGCAATGTACCTTGAGCCCCTTCGGCCAAGACACGTTTACCTGCACGTAAAGCATCGTTCAAGTAATGCTCGCAATCGACCATCTTGAATTCACGCAACTGCTCCACCGCATCCAGCCACTCCTGTTCGGCTTCGGTTTTCATACCGGGCCGATCATAAAGAGAGAGTAGTCTTTCGTGCTTTAGTACAAGCGTTGCGTAGCGATCCCTGAAAGCTGGCAATGAAAGGTCCCCGAGACGCAGACCGTTACGTCCGGTCTTGTCCATATAGGTTGGACCAATGCCCTTTAGGGTACTACCGATTTTCTCGAGTCCCTTTTCGGCTTCGCTTGCGGCATCAAGTGCACGATGCGTTGGTAGGATGAGGTGTGCGCGACGCGAAAGCAGTAATGCCTTGCGCACATCTACGCCGTCAGCTTCCAGGGCCTTCGCCTCCTTCAGGAAGATCACCGGGTCCACCACCACACCATTCCCCACCAAGTTCACAGTGCCCTCGCGGAACACACCGCTTGGGATGGTATGCAGGACATGCTTGTGCCCTTCGAAGAGCAGTGTGTGACCGGCATTCGGTCCACCTTGGAAACGAGCAACAATGTCGTAATCCGGCGCAATCACATCAGTGACTTTTCCTTTGCCCTCGTCGCCCCACTGGGCGCCAAGGAGAACATCCATTCTAGTGTGTCCCATTTGTGGGGGTTTTGGTTTTTGTTTCAATTTTTAAAGCCCAGGGAATCCCTAGGCTTTGCAATCCTCGACAAATTTATATGAAATTACATCTCGTGTCAATTCAAATCTCAAAAGAAAAGAGCCCCGAGAATACGGGGCTCTTTTCTCATTTCCAATTTCTAACCTCTAACTTTTTAGTATTGTCTCATTGAAACCTGTCCTTCGACTTTCTTCAAAATATCCAGGATGACCGACACGACGATTAGCACTGCCGTACCTCCGATGGCCAAAGTCGAAAGCCCTGTCACTTGTTGCATAATTATCGGAAGCACAGCCACAAGACCAAGGAAAATCGCACCCAAAAAAGTGATTCGAGAAACAATCTTACCAATATACTCACTCGTCGAAACTCCTGGACGAATACCTGGAATAAACGCACCATTTTTCTGTAAATTTGTAGCAACAGAATCCGGATCAAAAGTTACTGCTGTGTAGAAATATGTAAACAAAAACACCAGAACAAAGTACGCCAGAGCATAAATCCAAGTAGATTGCATAAACCAAGTCATGGCTTTTGAAACAGCCAACAAGAACGCATGTGACGAATTAGCGAAAAAGTTAGCAATAAGTTGTGGAAACAAAAGTAACGATAGCGCAAAGATGACTGGCATAACTCCGGCCTGGTTGATACGTAGTGGTAGGTATGATGATCTAGCTGCCGCAGTTCCTCCGGCTCTAGCCTGATTTGCGTATGTTATTGGAAGCAATCTTTCAGCTTCGGTGATGATAATAATTCCCGCAATAAGAATTAAAGCGACGACGACGAATCCGATATAAGTTAGAAGTTGTGCCTTGTCAAAAGTAAATATAAGCTGACTAATTTGTCCTGGGAGCGCTGCCACAATACCCGCAAAGATAATAACGGATACACCATTTCCAATACCTCGTTCTGAGATAAGCTCACCCAACCAAACCAAAAACATAGATCCGGCCATAACAACAATCATTGCGAGAGCTTTCTCGTAAGCGGTCAAAGCTTCCAGAACGCCATTTTGAAAAAGAATAGTTAGAAGCGCGTATCCTTGGATAAGAGAAAGTGGGACTGTCAGATATCTAGAATATTTGGCAAATTGTGTTCGTCCCATCTCGCCCTCTTCATGATACATTGACTTAAGTCTAGGAGACATAAGAGTCAAGAGTTGCATGATAATTGATGCAGTAATATAAGGACCGACTCCCATCATTACAATAGACAAGGCTGACAATCCACCACCAGAGAAAATATTTAAAACACCCAGAAGCTGGTTACTCTCGAGGAATCCTTGTAGACGAAAAGCATCAACACCTGGTATCGGAATAGTCGAAAGCAATCTAAATATTGCCAATATTAACAAAACAAAAATTATTTTCTTGCGAAGATACTTGTCCGTGAAAACTAATTTTATTTTTTGCCAAAGTGTCATTCCATTAGTAAATTAAATTTGTAATTTTTTTATCAACTTATCTTCCGCTGATTTACTAACGGGACAAGTCATTTTACTTTACTGAACCGCCAGCTTTTTCAATTGCTGTTTTTGCTGTTCCGGAAATTTCTAAACCTAGAATTTTGAATTTCTTTTTGACTTCTCCTCTTGCGAGAATTTTTACGTTAGGATTCTTGCCGCGAACTTTTTTGACCAGACTCTTTTCCAGAAGCGCACTCAAATTTATCGTATCTCCATCTTTGAAATTTTCTTCTAGAACGTCAATGTTTACGACTGTTGGTCGAATTTTTGATCCATCGACACTTGCTGATCTATTTTTACCGTGTCCGCGAAGTTTTGGAAATTTCTTGATGGTGTCACGAAGCTCAGGACGAACTCCATGAGAACCGTGTGCCCACTGACCTTTTGTTCCGCGTCCAGAAGTCTTGCCACGCTTGCCTCCTCGGCCGATAAGCTTGGTTTTCTTGTTCTTGGTTTTTCTTACTAAATTATTTGTTTGCATAAAAGTCTTATTATTCTACCACTTCACCCTTGGCTTTTGGTAATTTTGCTGGTTTCAAAGTCTTTAGGGCGATGACGACGGCCTTGGCGTTATTCAAATGAGTCTTTGAGCGAGAAAAGATTTTACTGGTGACATTTTTCAAGCCACCCAAAATCATAATGTCACGAATTGCACCACCCACAACCAGACCCTTGCCCGAGTTTGGCATAAGCATAACGCGAGACGCCTTGAATTTACCTTCGACTGCGTGACTTATGGACATGTCCTTGGTTGTCGCGATTTTAAACATGTGCTTTCGAGCAGAGGCAACGGCTTTGTTGATGGCAAGAGTTGTGTCAGAAGATTTACCAAGACCAAGACCAACTGAACCCTTTTTGTCTCCCACAAGCATTGCTACTGAAAAAGAGAATCGGCGACCACCAGAAACTACACGCGTAACGCGACGAATAGACAGGATTTTCTGATCAAATTCAGGCTTTTCTCGTCGTTCAGAAGTTTTGCGTCTATCACCACCTCGGCCATAAGAACGTCCAGAAGAAGATGTCGATCCCGAGCCTTTTTGGTATGACGAAGGAGACTTTGGAGCCACGGCTACGTCTGTCTTTACTTCTGTTGTTGTATTTGGAGTATCCATAAAAATTATTTAAAAGTTTAAACCGCCTTCGCGCGCACTGTCGGCCAAAAGCTTAACTCGACCAGTATAATTAAATCCGTTTCGATCGAACACGACTGAATCGATTTTGGCAGATTTTGCGAGTCCAGCCAAAAGCTTTCCAACTTCGACAGCTCGATCTCTTTTGGTGCCTTTTTTGATCTTGATGTCAGAAGCAGAAACCAAAGTAGTTCCTTTCGTATCATCAATAATCTGCGCATAAATGTTTTTGTTGGAACGATAAACAGAAAGTCGTGGTCGCTCTGATGTACCAGAAATTTTCGTACGAATCTTGCGCTTGATTCTGGCTCGACTATTTGATTTTCCTTTTCTTGTTTGCATATAAGTATTTCAAAATTATACGGCCTTCTTACCTTGTTTTCGGCGGATAAACTCACCTTCGTATCGAATTCCCTTGCCTTTGTATGGTTCTGGTTTCTTCCAATCACGTAGCTTGGCAGCAAAAGCACCAACAGATTCTTTGTCTGAACCGGTAATAGTAACAATGTTTTTTTCTGCCGTAACCTTTAGATCTGCCGGAATAGGAACAATGACTGGATGAGAAAACCCGAGAGCCAACTTGATACTATCACCAGTGACTTCGGATTTGAATCCGACACCTTCGATAATAAGCTTCTTTACGAAAGGTTCGTTTACGCCCTTGATCATATTTTTAACATGCGAAGCGTATGTTCCCCAAAGAGCTTTGGTTGGACCTTCAGCATTGGCTGGAGTGAAAGTTATCTCGTCGCCAGCAATATTAATAGCTACGATTTTCGTTTTAAAATCTTTTTTTAGCTCACCCTTTGCACCTTTTACTGTCAAAGTGATACCCTCAAGAGCGACAGTGGTGCCGGTTGGGATTTTTATAATTTGTTTTCCTACTCGTGACATATATGTTTATTTATAGTGAGTTTATCGAACTACCAAATTCGGAATAACGCTTCCCCGCCGACCAATTCTTTGCGGGCATCGTCTGCAATCATCACACCTTTTGGCGTCGACAAAACCATCATGCCATACCCCTGGCGAACAGGCTTGATGTCTTTGGCTTTGATGTACACACGCTTTGAAGGTTTGGAAATTCGCTCGACATCAGTGATGCGAGGTGCTTTGTCTTTGACGATTAGTTCCATTTCTAGGAAAAATTTATTACCCTCGGTCGTCATCTTCGAAGCCTTGGCGATAAATTTGCCTTTAACCAAGCAATTGGCAATAGCGTGGCGAAGATTTGAATAAGGAACAAGAACCGTTTTGTGTCCGGCGATTCCAGCGTTCTTGATCTTTATTAACATGTTGGCAATTTTGTCCATATATTTTATTTAGTAAGTCGGAAGTAGTAAGTCGTAAGTCGCTTTACCAAGATGACTTGCGAACACCTGGAACTTCACCTATAGAAGCTAATTCGCGGAATTTGATACGAGAAAGTCCAAAGTCTCGTAGATATCCTCGTGGACGACCAGTGATCCCGCAACGATTCTTTACGCGTGTTGGACTAGAATTTTTTGGAAGCTTCTGAAGACCTTCGTAGTCTCCGGAAGCCTTAAGAGCTGCTCTTTTAGCAGCGTATTTTGCAACCATTTTGATGCGCTTATTATTTCGCGCGATTACTGATTTTTTAGCCATTGTTTTTTAGCTGTTAGCTTCTGGCCATTAGCTATTAGCTAAAGGCTAATGGCTAATGGCTCCGGTTCAGTAATATCTCACGTTTTTTCTTGAAGGTCCCGAGGGGCATTCAAGGAGAAACGCGGATTAAACTGAACTGAGGGCTATATTAGCAGATTGAGATTTTATGTCAATCAAAATAATTTGAGCCCCGGTCTTGTTAGACCAGGGCCCCATAGCTGACACGTAAAGTGCTTTTGATAGCGACTTGAATAGCCAAAGGACTTTGGTCCTCGGCAGGGGCAAGAGCACCTGCAAGAATGCTCTGCCACCCGCCGAGACCATACGACTTGTTGGCATGAACTCTATCATACTCCAACCATATTGTCAAGCGATTTTGGACAATCTTTTACTACCCTGAATTTATTCATTCCAACGTTCCTCATTGTCTCCACCGGACCGTCTCCGCTAGGCCGGACCTAGCGGAGACGGTCTCGCGGATAAAAATGTATCATTTTTGTGGACGGTCGTCTCAAAAAATGATACGCAAGAAAAATTATGAGATATGAAACAAGAAAGCCCGCGGGCGGCTTTCAAGGGCCAAGAGCGGGCTATTAGGCAGATTTGAGGTGGTAACGGCCTTCGAGATAGACACGAAGGGCGTCTTGTACGATTATCAGATCTTTTGTTTCTAGCTCCTCAGACAGAAGGTTCGGCACCATCTCGATGAAATAGTGCTGGAACATGGCCGCTAGATCATCCAACTCTTCGTTGAAGTTTGCCATGTCTTTTGGAGTAGCTCTGTGATTCCATTCAGTAATCGGTAGGGCTGCTGGCACGCGATTTCCAGAAAGCCCTTTAAAGGCTATCCTATGCGCTTTTGAGAGAGCTATGTCGATCATACTCACCAACGTGAGCAAACGACTCGCCTCTTTAGGGAACAGTTCGCGAATGAGATCGTGCACTGTGGGGATCTCATTTTTTGAGGTCTCATTTTTAGTTAGCATGGCCACTGAGTTTGTTTTACCTTACACCAATCTCTAAAAAAACAAAAGCCCCTTTTGGGGCGATTGTTTTCTTAATACTTAATTCCTAATTCTTACTTCTTAAACGGAATTCCGAGGTAATCGAAGAATGCTTTAGCTTCTTCTTTGTTCTTTGCAGTCGTTACAAATGTGATCGCGAGGCCAAAAACGTCTTTGAGTTCTTCGTCCCCTGTTTCTGGGAAGATCGTGTGTTCTTTGATACCGATTGTCAGGTTTCCGACGTCATCGATTCCTTTCGATTCGAGTCCGCGGAAGTCTTTGGTTCGAGGAAATGACACATGGATTAGTTTGTCGACAAACGAATTCATGCGTTCACCGCGAAGTGTAACCATCTGACCAATGACTTCGTTTTCGCGAAGTTTGAAAGACGCGATTGACTGTTTGGCTGCACGTGGAGATGTTTTCTGGCCAGTAATCTTGGCAAGTCGGTCAGCGATAAAATCATTTTTATTTTTATCGTTTTTCATTTTCGATCCTGTTCCAGAAGAAACAACGACTTTTACCAATCGTGGCGCAGACAAAGGATTTTTGTAACCAAATTTTGGTTTCAAAACCTTGTAAGTATTTGCTAGTTTTTGTTTAGTAGTTTCCATATTCTAAAGGTTATAGGTATTAGGTGATAGGTTATAGTTATCTGATTTCATTGCCGGATTTGGTGGCAACACGGACCTTTTTACCATTAATAAGTTTTGCTTTAACTCTGGTCGGTTTGTTGTTGTCGACAAGCATGACATTTGAGGCGCTGATTGGCGCAGACATTTCAATTATTGCCCCAGCTTTGTTGGCAGTCTTTTTCTTGTGAACTTTGCGGACATTGACACCTTCGACGATAACTTTGTTAGCCTCACGAAAAACCTTCAAGACCTTGCCTGTCTTGCCTTTGTCAGATCCTGCTACCACTATTACGTTGTCGTTTTTTCTGATATTCATAAAATTATAGAACCTCTGGGGCTAGTGACACGATTTTCTGATAACCTTTTTCACCAATTTCTCTTGGAATTGGACCGAAGATTCGTCCAGCCTTTGGTTCGAACTTACCTTTTTCGATGATAACTACAGCGTTGTCGTCAAAAGAAATATATGAACCATCTTTGCGACGAAAAGGTTTGGTCGTACGTACAACAACAGCGTGATGAACGTCTTTCTTTTTTATCATCTTGCGAGGCGAAGCTGTTTTGACAGCGATAACTACCAAATCACCAAGCGAAGCATATCGACGTTTTGATCCGCCGAGAACTTTGAAGACGCGAGCTGACAAAGCTCCTCCGTTATCTGCCACTGTTACATTTGTTCCGTCTTGAATCATAAAAGTTTAGATTTTCTTAGTTACTTTGAAATACTTCGTTTTCGAAATCGGACGTGTTTCAATCATTTCTACCTTGTCACCGATTTTGAATTCATTGTTCTCGTCGTGAGCCTGGTAACGCTTGTCTTTCTTGAAAAATTTCTGATATTTGGCGTGCTTGACGAATCTTGGCACAGTAACAACCACGGTCTTGTCGTTGCCGTCCTTGACCACAGTTCCCTGTAGTACTTTTGGTTTTTTAGTTGTATTACTGTCTGTTTTCATAAAATTTATTATTTTGTATTACGAGCGGTAAGCTCTGTGTTGATACGAGCAATGTCTCGTCGCAACTCTTTCATGCCGTGGTTTTTGGCTCGGCCAGAAACGTTGAATCGCATTTTTTGCAATTCGGCTGATTTTTCAGCCTTTTGCTTATGCAAATCAGCAACGCTTGTGGATTTTAAATCAAGTTTCTTCATATTACATTTTTATTTATTTCTGGCAACTACGCGAGTCTTGACTGGCAATTTTGTTCCCGCTTTGCGCAAAGCCTCTTTGCAGATAGCTTCTGTCGCACCGTCGGCCTCGAAAATGATGCGTCCTGGGTGAACTTCGAAACAGTACCCCTTCAAATCTCCTTTTCCCTTACCCATTCCGACTTCTGCGGCCTTGGCAGTAACTGGTCGGTCAGGGAAAATACGAATCCAAGACTTACCTTCTTTGGTCAAATGTCGAACCATAGCCTTTCGAGCAGATTCAATCTGAGCGGAAGTAACACGAGCCATAGATTCAGCTTTCAAGCCAAAAGACCCGAAGCTCACTTCTATTCCACGAGTGTCGGCACGCTTCATCTTAAGAGGATTTTTGCGGGCCGTTTGCCACTTTCGATATTTAACTTTTTTAGGAAACATCATATAAATTCATTTATTACTTGCCGTGAGCATTAGTCGAACGGTCTTTTTCAAAAACCTCGCCTCGGTAGATCCAGACCTTGATACCAAGTGTTCCATAGTAGAGCACTGCACGTTCGCGAGCAAAATCAACATCAGCACGCAAAGTTTGAAGCGGGATAGAACCTTGTTTAACTTCTTCTCGACGAGCCATGTCAGCACCGTTCAAGCGACCCGAAACAACGATACGAGCTCCTTTGACTTCGCGAGAAGCCATGACTTTATCAAGAGTCTGCTTGATAACGCGTCGGAATGGAAGACGTTTTTCGAGACCCTCGACGATGGTATATGCCACGATTTGTGCGTCTGCATCAGGGTTCGTTACTTCCTGAATATCGATTTTGAAATCTTCTGGAATAGAGATTTTATTTTTTGTCATCATCTTCGTCAAATCTTCGCGAAGCTTTTTGGCACCCTCGCCTGATCGGCCGATGATAACACCAGGACGAGCAGTCTTGATGATGATGCGAGCGCCTTTGCGTGAACGTTCAATTTCAACAGACGACAAATATGCTGAGCGCAGTTTTTTCGTAAGCCAAGCACGAATCAAAATATCAGACTTCAAAGTCTCGGCGAATTTCTTGCCAGTAGAAAACCAGCGAGATTTCCAATCTCGAAGCACTACTAGTCTATGTGAATATGGGTTTACTTTTTTTGACATATTATTAGCTGTTAGCTGTTAGCTTTTGGCTTTTAGCTTTTTTGGCGACCCCCGCTCGGGCTGGCTTTTTGACTGTAGCCTTCTTGGCAACGGGTTTTTCGGCTTTTTCTACTTTGATCTCTGCTACTTCCTTGGCACCAGCAGATTTTTTGGAAGCCAAAGTTACCACAACATGGCAAGTTCTTTTATTTATCGGATATCCGGAACCACGAGCACGAGGTCGCATACGTTTCAATGTGATGCCTTTGTTGACCTCGATACTTTTGACCATCAAATCAGCAGTGTCGACACCAGAATTTACGCGAGCATTAGCGATCGCAGAATCAATCAATTTTTTGATTGGGTCAGCAGAGCGTTTCGGCATAAAAGACAAAATCAAAGACGCATTCTGAGCAGATTTACCAACGACGGCCTTCGCCACTAGGCGGACCTTTCGAGGTGATTGTCTGTAGTTTTTAAGAATGGCTTTCATATATTTTATTTCTTCTTATCAGCACCCTTATCTGCAGTCGCGGCTTTGGCAGACTGAGCAGCTGCGATTTCAGATTCTTTCTTCTTCTGCTCAAGCTCTTTCATAAGCTTACCGCCGTGTCGGTGGAATTTACGGGTCGGAGAAAATTCACCCAATCGGTGTCCAACCATGTCTTCGGTGACGAAAACTTTGATGTGGTCTTTGCCATTGTGAACGCCAAAAGAAAAGCCAATCATTTCAGGAGCGATTTGGGAAGCTCTGGCCCACGTGTTAATAACCCCAGTTTCTTGGGGCTTTTTTCCAGCAATCTTCTTTAGAAGCTTTGCATCTATGTATGGACCTTTTTTAAGTGATCTTGTCATTGTTGTTTAATGAGAAATCGTCGTCATGGCTAGGTCGTGGGTCTCTAGAGAATCCAGAGCGTCACCGCCATCTTCGTATTTCATTTTCAAAAAAATTCAGGCCCTTCGGCCGAATAGGTAGCATACTAGCAGATAGGGTTTTGAAAGTCAAACTTGGTAAGCCAGTTTCTTTTTAATAATTGACAATATGGCTTATATATGATACTATCATGCAAAACCAACCCTGATGAAGCACCTGCTCTTCCTTTTTTCCTGTGCGTTGTTCATCTTCTCCTGCGCCAACCCTTCCCTCGAGGAAGAAGCGATGGGTGAGATCACACAGCTCCAACCCAACAACCAAAGCGCATCTATGGAACCAACGAGTGCAATAGATGAGCACCTGCGGTTCAAACTCCCCCAAGGTTCATACCAGAATCTGGTCTATCTGATGGAGTTGAATGCAATAATCGGCGAGCATGCTGACCTGACCACTTGGTGGTATGCGACCCCACCGATAAATGGGTACGTTCACGACCTGAACGTAATACAAGGACCTACACCTGAGGAATGGCGTCAACTCCAAACTCCTCGATGGATCCTGGTCCATGTGAGATCCAAAGGTGCACCTTGGGGAGAGAAATTGTTTTCCTACAGTCTTCTGCCGAGCGATGACATCCTCTTCGATTCACCCGCAGACACGGTCCATGCAGACATGATCCGAGATGCTATAAACGAAATACTGAAGGAGTAAACGCACTAATGAACAACGCGAAAGCGCCCCGAGTATACGGGGCGCTTTCTGCTTTTCTACACAATCTTCTGCTGATTTCTCTTTGTTTTTCTGCGAGTAACCACTTGATTGTTTGAGTATTTCTTTGATTTTCGAGTTTTGACTCCGTAAGCGAGTTTTCCGTGACGAGTCTTTGGACCTCGGCGAAGTCCGATTCCCTGTCGTCCTTCTCCTCCACCGTGTGGGTGATCAACTGGACTCATGGCCGAACCGCGAACCGTTGGGCGAATGCCCTTCCAGCGACTTCGTCCAGCTTTACCAAAGTTTGTAAGTTTCCATTCAGCGTTTGAAACTTCGCCGACACATGCCCAAGCAAGCGTTGGAACTTTTCGAACTTCAGTTGAAGGCATTTTTAGGAATGTCTTGTCGCCATCATGTGCCACAACCTGCAGGAACGATCCAGCAGACCTGGCGAGCTTGGCACCGCCGTTTGTCTTGATCTCGACGTTGTAAACAAAAGTACCAACTGGAATATTTACAAGCGGAAGTCGATTACCAAGTTTTGGTTCGGCAGTCTTTGAGACAATAAATTTGTCTCCGACTTTTGCACCCTTTGGAATTACGACATAACGTTTTTCACCATCAGCATAAACAGCAAGTGATATAAAAGCGTTTCGATTTGGATCGTATTCGACGGTTGTAAATTTAGCTGGGATATCAAATTTGTTGTATTTGAAATCGACATCGCGATAAGAACGCTTGTGTCCACCTCCTTTGTGCGGAGTAGTAATGCGTCCCTGGTTGTTGCGACCAACATGGCGTTTACCACCTTTGGTCAATTTCTTGTGCGGATGCTTGGTCGTCAAATTGTCTCGATAAGAAACAACTGTCATTCCACGGCGTCCGGCTGATGTTGGTTTGAACTTCTTCATTTGATTATCGTTTTTAAAACACTACTTATCGGCAAGTGCAACCATAATTTGTAAATTAAGAAGCCTTGAGCCCTTAGCTTTTAGCCGTTAGCTAACGGCCAATGGCTAAGAGCTAACAGCTCTTAGATGAATTCTATCTTGTCTCCCTTTTTCAAGGTGACGTATGCTTTGCGACCTCCGCGCTTAACGCCATTTGCCGTCTGACGGAACACTCGTTTCGTCGGAATTGCGAGGACGTTTACGCGAACCGGTGTAAAACCGTAAATTGCCTTGATGGCTTTTACGACTTCAATCTTGTTCGCGCCCGGATAGACATCAAATGTATAGACGTTTTGATCTGAGACATTGGCGGCCTTCTCCGTAATACGAGGATTTCGGATAACCATAGAATCAACTTTGGCTGTTCCCTTCTTTGCCTCCTTTACGACCGCGGGCTTTTCGGCTTTTTCTGCAACCCCCGCCCGAACGACCGATTTTCGGTCGGGCAGGTTTTTAGCCGCTACTTTTTTTGTAGCTGGTGCTGGCTTCTTCTTGTCATCAGATTTTGAAAAAATTCCCATATTATTTATCTAATTTAGCTGACAAAGTCGCGAGTGACTCCGCAGGATTGACTATTAATAGGTATCGGTGATTCAAAACATCTGACACGGAAAGATTTCTAAGCTCGTTAACTTCCACGTACGGAATGTTGTTGTAGCTTTTCTTTACAGTTTCGTTTACTTGATCAATCGCGACCTGAGCTACGACTTTCTTTGAGCCTTTCAAGCGCTCAAATCCAGATATATTTCCAAGTGCGTTCATGATAGTTGCAGCTTCTTTGGTCTTGATGGTCGATGGAGAAATGTTGTCGACAAACAAGATCTGACCTTTGCGGAATTTCTCTGATAGTAGTGTGAACAAAGCCGCTCGGTTCATTTTCTTGTTAATCTTTTTCTTGTAGTTTCTCTCAGGCGTTGGACCATGAGCAATACCTCCACCAACCCAAATCGGTGAACGTTTAGAACCATGTCTGGCGCGTCCTGTACCCTTTTGTTTCCAAGGCTTCTTGCCTGTTCCCGAAACTTCTGAACGATCTTTAGTTTTTGCGGTATTGGCCCGAGCATTTGATTGCTGTGACGTAAATACTTGGTGAACCAAGTCGGCATTCCAATTAAGCCCGAAAATACTTTCCGGAAGTTCAATACTTCCTGCTTCTTTTCCTTTTTTATCGTAAATTAAAGCTTTCATATATTTATCCGGTTATTGTTACCAATGTTCCACGTCGACCAGGAATTGCTCCCTTTACCAATATTTTTGAATTTTCATTGTCTACTGCTAGAACTTTCAGATTCTTTACAGAGACGATATCTCCGCCCATGCGTCCGGCCATGCGAATGTCTTTGGCTACACGTCCGCCGGCTCGTCCACCCGAACCAGAAATTGTTCCGGCTTCACGCTCAGAATGTTTCTGACCGTGTGAACGGCGACCTCCTTTGAAGCCATGTCGTTTAACAACACCCTGAAAGCCTTTACCCTTTGACACGCCTGTAACCACAACAGTATCACCAACGGCAAATGTCGTAGCATCTACTGTGTCACCGAGATTAAGTCCTGATGTTGCGCCTTTTTCTAATCGGTATTCTTTCAAGTGACGGAAATTTCCAAGACCTTTTAGATGACCTTTTAGAGGTTTGTTGACGCGAGATTCTTTCATTTCACTGTAACCAAACTGAATAGCATCATAACCATCAGTTGCCACAGTTTTGATTTGGACGACTTTCATCGGTCCTGCTTCGACGAGGGTCGCTGGGAACACGTTCCCTGACTCGTCGAAGAACTGCGTCATATTTACTTTTTTTCCTAATATAAATTTCATAATTTTTAGTTAAGTTACTCCCTCCGCGTCAAACGCAGTTAGAGCATTGTAACCATAAGTTCGAAGTCTGGTAATTACACCATCTTTACATCAATCTCGACTCCCGAAGGCAAATTCAAGTTTGTAAGTGCTTCAATCGTTTTCGCAGATGGATTCAAGATGTCAATAAGACGTTTGTGCGTCCTGATCTCGAACTGTTCTCGTGCATCTTTGTAAACGAATGGTGAACTATTTACAGTGTACTTCTTGATCTCTGTCGGTAGAGGTACCGGACCCAGAATCGTCGCATCGTGGCGAGCGGCTGTGTCGATAATCTGTTTGACTGAGTTGTCGAGAATCTTATTTTCATAAGCTCGGACACGAATTCGAAGCACTACTTTGTCTGACTTTGTAGTCGTTTTCTTTACTGATGTTTTTGATTGTGCTTTTTTTGTCGCCATAATTTAATGAGCTAATTATTTTTGAATTATTTTGTGATCTTTGTGACGACTCCAGCACCGACAGTTCTGCCTCCCTCTCGGATAGCAAAACGCATCTTTTCTTCGAGTGCGACCGGTGCAACCAATACAACCTTCAAGTTAACAGTATCTCCAGGCATAACCATTTCGGCTCCTTCTGGGATAGTAACTTCTCCGGTAACGTCAGTTGTTCGGATGTAAAACTGTGGTTTGTAACCTTTGAGGAATGGAGTGTGTCGGCCACCTTCTTCTTTCTTCAAGATGTAGGCTTCACATTCAAATTCTGTGTGAGGTGTAACTGATCCAGGTATTGCAAGAACTTGTCCACGGTGAACATCTTCTTTCTTCACACCTCGGAGCAAGATTCCAGCATTGTCTCCAGCCATACCTTCGTTTAGCTGTTTGTTAAACATTTCGATTCCAGTAACTGTTGTTTTAACAGTGTCTTTGATACCGACGATTTCAACGTCTTGACCAACTTTGACAACTCCTCGTTCGATTTTACCTGTAGCAACTGTTCCACGTCCTTCGATAGAGAAAATGTCTTCGATAGGCATAAGGAAAGGTTTTTCAAGATCACGAACTGGTGTTGGGATGTAAGTATCTAGAGTATTTGCAAGTTCTAGAACTTTCTGGGCCCATTCGTCATTGTTATCAGCTGATTCAAGAGCTTTTAGACCTGAACCTCGGATAACTGGGGCACCGGCACCATCAAATCCCTGCTTTGTAAGCAATTCACGGATTTCTTCTTCGACTAGGTCGATCATGTCTTTATCATCAACCATGTCGCACTTGTTTAGGAAAACGATAATCTTTGGCACACCTACTTGCTTTGCAAGCAAAACGTGTTCGCGTGTCTGTGGCATCGCACCATCAGTTGCGGCTACGACAAGTACAGCGCCGTCCATTTGAGCGGCACCAGTAATCATGTTTTTGATGTAGTCGGCGTGACCTGGGGCGTCGATGTGAGCGTAGTGACGATTTGGAGTTTCGTACTCATTGTGAGAAAGGGCGATGGTGATACCACGAGCCTTTTCTTCTGGAGCTGAGTCAATGTCGTTGACACCTTTTAGCTTCGCAGAGTAGCCCCCTCCTTGTCGTCCAAGGACAGAGAGAATAGCGGCTGTTAATGTTGTCTTGCCGTGGTCGACGTGGCCGATTGTACCAACGTTGACGTGAGGCTTACTTCGATCAAATGCTTCTGCCATATATTTACATTGGTTGACGGGCGTAACTTTTAGACACGAGAACGCGCTCCAAAAATTAAACTCGCCAACATATATTAATTTTTAATAAAACCGCGAGCTTCAAACAAGTCTGATAAATTCAGCCCGCGTTTGACGCGGGAAATTCGGCAGAATCGCTAGAAGCTATTGCGTAAGGACATACTATATTAGAAGTTTAGACGAGTCAAGTATTTGGGTAACGAAAAACCCCGCCTTGCGGGCGGGGCTCTCACAATCGTTCACAAGGCAACTTGCCTAGTCGGCTCTCATCTGCAGTACTGGCACCCAACTTCCCGTTGCAAGACCGTGGATCACGTAGGTTCTGTCGAACCAAACGCGAAAGAGTCGCTCTTTGAGCACGGCCCTGATCACTTCGTACCAATCACTCTCCTTTCTGATGCAACGCTTCAGGTGGGTTTCATGCTCCAACACTTCAGATCTCCACATGCTTTCCTTTGCTTGAAGATCAATGCCCTTGTCCACATCCTTGAAATCGATTTGAAATTCGAAGTCAAGGTCTGCATCGCTTTTGGAAAGCTTCTCAGCTATTTCTTTCAACTGTCGGAGTCCTGCTAGGATATCCGTGCTTCGCTTTGTCATCGGCGTGGGTTTTGTTGAAAATTATCATGCATTCTTGTTATTGTCAAACTTCATTGACTTCCCTGTATTTTCAAGCTAGAATTGCCAAACGTTTAAAGAAAAACAAGGAATCATTGAGAAATAGAATAAACAACCAAATACGTACCGAAGAAGTTCGTCTCATCGAAGGTGCCGAAGGTATGCCGACCGGCGTCATGAAGACCGCCGACGCTATAGCACTCGCCGCCGAACACGGACTTGATCTCATCGAGATTACCGCGACTGCCAACCCACCCATTGCAAAAATAATGGATTATGGTAAATTCGAGTACGAACAAAACAAGAAGCAGAAAGTTGCAAAGGCAAATGCACACCGAACCGAGACCAAATCTATCCAGATTAAAGTCGCAACAGGTGACCACGATCTCGCTCTAAAAGCGAAAAAGGCGTCCGAATGGCTCGCCGAAGGACATCGTGTAAAGATTGAACTGTATCTCGTCGGTCGCTCGAAGTACACCGCTGACACTTTCAAAAAAGAACGTCTAGATCGAGTACTTCATCTCATCACTGAGAATTACAAAATTGCCGAGGCCTACAAACCAAGTCCCCGTGGCGTCATGATCACCATCGAGAGAGACACAAAGAAAAATTAAGAAAGCCATTAGCCTTTAGCCATTAGTTTTTAGCTAACGGCCAACGGCTAAGAGCTAAAAGCTATAATATGAAAACAAACAAATCACTAGCCAAAAGAATAAAGATCACCAAAACCGGCAAGCTCAAAGCTCGCAAACCTGGTTTTAACCATTTCAATGCAAAACAAAAGCGCCGAAAGCAACTCCAGGGCAAGACAGCTATCGACATGGTGCTGACAAACAGAGCCAAGGCCCGATTCTTCCCTTACGCGAATACAAAGGTCCGAAAGCCAAAACCGGAAACTAAAAAATAGCCACTAACAACTAAACACTAATTCTATGACTAGAGTAAAACGAGGAACAATTTCGCTAAAACGAAGAAAGAATGTATTGGCCAAGGTCAAAGGCTATCGATTTGGACGTTCAACCAAAGAACGCGAAGCAAAAGTCGCTATCAAACACGCTGGTGCTCACGCCTTTGCTCACCGCAAGGACAAGAAGGCCGACAAGCGCGCCCTCTGGCAGGCAAAAATAAACGCCGCTGTTAGACCACTTGGCATGACCTACTCACGATTCATCGAAGCCTTGAAGAAGAAAAACATCGAACTTGACCGCAAAATCCTCGCTGACATTGCCAAGAATCATCCAGAAAGTTTCAAGGCGATTGTGGAACTAGTGAAATAAACCCACACACCAAGTTTTTGATTAAACCAGTTGCGATCATACGTTTTAGATAAAAAGATAATTATTAGTTACACACTTAGAATTATTTAAAACTTGGTGTGCGGGTAAAATAATCTAAATCAAAAAATCCCCGGGCGGGGATTTTTTGATTACCTAATTAATTTCTACCGACCCTAAATCAATCAATGTAGCGTTTTGGATTACCAAAGTCTTGCCATTCTTTTTGTACATATAAGATGTTTCCGTTCCACTATCCGTTTGAACGGATCCGTAATAAAATATTTTGCCGTTAATAGTGGTTGTTTGGTTAAAGAAAGAAGGATTGAAGTTAGAGGGTAAATTATAAGGATAGAATTTTATACTATTAAATTTATTTCCTGACGACAATTCAACATAAGTACCATTTGGAATATTGCCGGAGGTAATATTTACTCCAGCGTCATGATTGAAAGAGAAACCTTGGCCACTATAAGAGGTGTTTGAATTTTGAATTGCCGGCGTTGTAACTGTAAACGTTCCGCTTTTTACTACGAGGCTTCCTGATTCGATCCCTATCTGATAACTATTTGTATTTAATCCCGTGAAACTCTTACCTGGATTGATGGCTGTCCACTGATACGAACCTTGCGATGCAGGAATAGGGGCTTGAGTTATTTGACCATGATCTTTTCCTCCGCTCATCAAACCAATAGTTACATTCTGAACCCCACAACTTGTCCATTTGATAGTCACCTGTTTACCCGTAGTGTATGCCGCGCCCTGAACTGGAGAACTAACGGTAATACTAGGCGTACAAGCAATTGGATCTGTTTGTGGCTTCGGAGTCGTCGAATTTGCCGGTTCCGTTTCTGGCCAAGGTTCGTAGGATACGTTTGATTTCTTGTGCGTGAAAAACAAAAACGCAAAGACCAAAACCAAGGCGACGAGAATTGCGATGATTATGTTTTTCATATGATCGAATTTTACCTTTTTGTCGAGATTTCTGGAATTGGTTGTGGGGATAAGAGAACAGCCCCCGCGGGGGCTGTTCCAAAGTTGGTACATTCACCATTTACGGCGAGTAAGTCTTGAGCTCTTCCAGCAAGGGGGCGGTGCTTATTTTCGAACCGCCCGAAAAGCTTTGATGTGACGCGCTCGTGCTTCGGCTGATAGTGTCAAAGACGATCTCGTCCCATCCGGCCGGTAACGCTCGCCAAAACCTAACCGTAAGTGGCGACCGGCACGAGACGCCGATGTTTGTGCTATTGAAATCCGACAACGTCACGGCCTTTTTGTACGCCTCGTTCTCGAGCGCGGTCTGAAATACTCCTCCAGCGACGGTGTCCAGTTCGTTGTCAGGAGCAAAGGCCTGGGCCCGCAAGAATGTGCTCACAAGCACGAAAAGTACAGCAGCAATGATGTTCTTCATGGCAATCGGGTTTTGCTTATTATACTCCTATTTTATCTCTACAATCCTAAGCCTGATTTCTTTCTTATATCCAAAAACGGATTTTTCAATTGTGGCATAGAGATTTATACGTCCGTCGGGTTTTACGCGATCGCCAAAATCTTCGGGCTTTTTGAAAAAACTTATCGCCTTCACGGCTTGCCCGCGAGAATTTTTGAAAGATAGTTCCAAATGATCCTTGGCCTTGCCGAAAATTTTCACATCAAAAATTTCAACGTCTTCGAAAAGAAATGTTGGTTTCGGATTCCCTGCCCCAAATGGCGCCAGGCGATCTATTTCGTTAAAAGTTTTTTCATTTACTTCATCGAGCGTTAGTATCGAATCAAAAGTAATTTGTTCGTCAGAATTTACTGAGACTTTCTCGGTTTTGTCATACGCTTCGACAAGTCTTTCCTCCAAAAAATGAATTTCTTCGTGCGAGACAGAGAATCCTCCGGCGCCAGCATGTCCGCCAAACTCCAGTAATGAATTTTCCCTCAGATTTGTCATGAGCTCGACAATGTTAACTGAGCCATCCGAACGACATGAGCCTTTGATGACCGTTCCGCCCTCAAGTCCCCAGACGAAAGCCGGCTTTTTGTACTCGTCGACAATTTTCCCGGCGACTAGTCCCAAAACCCCAGCGCGCCACGTCGGATCACCGACGACCATAATACTGCGCTCAGCACGTTCCGGATGAGAAAAAGTTTTTTTGACCGATTTCATCATCGTCGCGACGAGAATTTTCCTCTCGTCATTCATCTTGGTCAGATTCATGGCGGCAAGTCCGGCCACGCCTTCGTCACTGGCCGACAGAAGTTCGTAGGCACGCATTGGAGAGTCCATTCTCGAGGCCGCGTTTAATTTCGGACAAATTGAAAACGTCACGTCGTCTTCTTGGAGATTTCTCGAATCAACATTAATCCGACGCAAAAGTTGTAAAAGTCCCGGCCGACGCGTCTGGCGCAAAACCTTCAGCCCGTAGTAAGCGAGCGCGCGGTTTTCCCGCACAAGCGGAACCATGTCGGCGAGCGTTGCGAGTCCTACCATATCAAGCATCCATTTATCCGCGCCTTTCTTTACACCAAATTCTTCGCCGTACTTTTGGAAAAATCCTTGGACCAGTTTGAAAAAAACTCCCGAACCACAAAGCATGTTGTCGGGATATTCGTCGCCTGGTTGTTTGGGATTTAGTATTAAACAATTTGGCAAAACGTCTTTCGGTAAATGATGATCGGTGATGATAACTTCAAGTCCGAGACTCTTGGCAAATTCGACATCTTCAACCGCCGTGATGCCGAGGTCGATCGTGATAATAAGCTTCGCACCACGTTCGGCAATCTCCTTGAGCGCTTCAGGATTGAGACCGTAGCCTTCTTTGTGTCTATCAGGGATATAGATTTCAAAATTTTCATATCCAACACTTTTAAAAAAATCGTTCGCTATCGTCGCCCCCGGAATACCATCGCAGTCATAGTCAGCAAATATGCAAATTCTCTCGTCACCCGTAATAGCCTGATGAACCCTCTCGACGACAGCGTCCATGTTCTTCATGAGATACGGATCATAGACGTGATTTTCATATGAAGGATTTAAGAATTCCTCGGCCTCGTCACTCGAAGAAATATCGCGATTAAAAAGAAGTCTTCGCGTCAGAGGCGAATATTTATCAAGCTCTTTTTCAACTTTTTTCGGAATTTCCTTCAAAGGCATTTTTCGATTATAGCAAAGCGGGGCCAGATTGCGGTTTTGACAATCCGAGGACTATAGTGCGTAGACACGCTTTCGCAGGATTGGAAAAATCTGCAATCTGGCCCCGCGCCCTATGCTACAATTTATTTATGAAAACAATTTTCGAGAAAATTATTGATGGTGAGATTCCATCGACAAAGGTTTACGAGGACGACAAATTCTTGGCTTTTTTAGATATTCATCCGGTTTCCAAAGGTCACACACTCCTAATAACCAAAACCCACTACACATGGATACACGAAGCACCCGATGAAATTGTCGGAGAAATTTTCATCAAGGCGAAAAGTCTAATCGAAGCGATGAGGGCAGGTCTTCCATGTGATTACGTTCAAGTCGGAGTCGTTGGCAACGAAGTCCCTCACTTTCACATCCATCTAATTCCAAGATTTTTGACCGAGGAAGTTCATATGTCATCAAGACCAGAAACTCCCTATGAAAATTCTGATGAGATGTCCGAATACGCCGAGAAAATAAAATCCCACCTCTAAGCTCCACTTACCGACGGAGCAAAACCTATTTAAATTTTTCTTCAACATCACCCGTAGGGTGCGCGCTAGTGAAAGCTTGGTAATCTTTGGTCTCCCGAGTGCTCGGAGGGAGACTTTGGCGCGCATCTTGAAGAAAAATTTAAATAGGTTTTGCGAAGTTCCTTGCTACTGTTCTAGTGCTTGTATCCCCGGCAATGTTCCCTTGGCCAAAAATTCTAGCATTGCCCCACCACCAGTTGAGACAAATGAAATTTTGTCTTGAAGTCCCATTTCTTTGACCAAGTTCACGGTGTCGCCGCCACCGAGAATTGACGTGGCGCCAGATTCGGCAATCGCTCGAAGAACTTTTTTACTGCCATCGGCATAACCTTCTTCATAAAGCCCAAGCGGTCCGTTCCAGAGAATTGTCTTGAATGTTGGAATAGTTTTTATAAGCTCAGCCAAAGTGTTCGGGCCAACATCGACAATTACATCTTCTGCGACAATATTTGGAAGTTCCTTGGCCTCCCCGCCCCCAACCACAACATCAAAAGGAATTTTAATATGATCTTTGTTGAAAAATTCCGCAACTTTAGCATCTTTGTCTACCAAAGATTTACCAACGTGCAAGCCAATCGTTTGGAAAAAATTGTTTGCAAGAGCGCCACCGATAAAAATCTGATCAGCGATCGTTTCAAACTTCCTGATCAAAGCAATTTTGGTATCAAATTTCGCCCCGCCCAGGATAAATAGGAACGGGTGTTCAGGCTTTTCGATTGCTTTACCCAAATTCGCAATTTCTTTCTGTAGCCAAAATCCCGCATACGCCTGTAGATAGTCCGGCACGCCGACGATAGAGGCGTGAGCCCGATGCGACACCGCGAAAGCATCGTTGACATACATGTCGGCAAGCGAGGCCAAGAAACTTGCGAACTTCTCATCATTTTTCTCTTCGCCGTCGTTTTGTCGCAAATTTTCAAGGAGGATAACATCACCCGGCATCATATCCTGCACAATCGCCCTGATAGTATCGTGATCCCATGTCGGCACAAAATTTACTTTGACGAATTGTTGTAAATATTCGGCAATAGGTTTCAAAGATTCTTTTTTATCTCTGCCTATATGGCTCATGACTATCACTTTCGCTCCGCCTTTTTGCAAAAAATTGATAGTTTCTAGACTTTTCTGTATGCGCCAATCTTCACTTGCATCCACGGTGCCGTTTTTGCCAAGCGAAACATTGAAATCCACGCGCACGAGCACTTTCCTTTCTTTTAAATTTGTAACTTCTTGGATATTTTTCATTACTTGTTTGATTCTGACGTGATTTTGATAATTTCACCAAAAAGTTTCGGTGTCAGGCTCGCTCGTCCGACAAGGAAACCATCGACGCCTGAGGTTTTCAAAATATCTTCGGCGTTGTTTGTCGAAACTGATCCGCCGTAAATAATTTTAACCGGCGGGACACTCGAGGTTTTGTAAATATCACCGACAATACGTTTGATCAATATCACGATTTCTTCTACTTCTGACGGCTTCGCATCACGCTTGGCGTTCTCGCCTATTGCCCAGACGGGCTCGTAAGCAACAATCACGTCTTTGACTCGCGACTTCGGCACGTCTTTGAAACCTTCGGTTAATTGAAGTTTGAGAAGTCCCAGATATTCCAAATTCGGATCGCGTTTGGCCTCACCGATGCAAAGAATCGGCCTGACACCGACGGCGAGGGCGGTTTTCACTTTCTTGTTTATGAAGATATTGTCCTCTCCCATCGCCCGGCGTTCAGAGTGGCCGATGATGGCGTATTTGATCTTGGTTTCAAGAAGCGCCGAGTAGCCGGTAGAACCAGTATGTGCACCGTTTGGTTCTGGGAAAAAGTCTTGAGAGCCGAGAATGGCGGGCTTTGATGAAGCCTTGAGGCTCTCTAGGAATATAACTGGCGGACAAACCACGACTTCGACGTTTTTGAATTTTTTGGCGAATTTTTTGGTTTCGTTTAGGTAAGATTTGGCGAGTTTCAGGGTGTCAGGATTCGCCTTCCAGTTAGCCACAATGAGTTTTTTGTCGGATTTCATAATCTAAATTGTAGCACGAACCCATTTTTATCATCCATAAAAGCATTAACCACTTACTTGACAAAGATAGCTTTATATGATATCCTTCAACCAGAGAACCTTTACACAAATCCCGTCCCTTGGTTACACCAGGAAGACACAAACTGACAAGAAATGAGAGAGACTAAGCTCAGAATTGAGAATTTCCTCCGCTATGTTGAACACCGCCCCTCAAGTGAGATCGTGGATTTCGCAAGATCACTACACTGGGATATCATCAGGAACCTCCAGGAGTACAGAAGGATGATAAAGAATCCTCTTGGAATATCTAAGCGTTCCTTGTTCACTGAAGGTGTGCTTGGTCACGTTTCCATCAATGTGGCAAGGTCTAATTTATTAGATATTGCCACAGCTAAGCAGATTGTGGATAACACCAAGCAAACCTAACTAGGGTAGAGATTCACCTCTCTACCCTACTGTCCACGAATGTGTGTTCGTGCTGATGAGTCCAAAAGGACGAAACAGTTGCACTTTAAAACAAATGAACCACCCCACCTCATGAACACCCCCAGTAACGAACTGCACGCAATGGCAAACGAGCCAAAGCCGAACATCGAACAGGTGATCCTTGAGTGGGTCATACTGCTGAATAAGCTCAGTATCTTACACGGACAAGTGTTCATCTACGGAGTTAGCGAACAATTAGCCCGCAAAGCCTATTGCATGCTGCTAACCGAGGTGGAAAGCTCGCACGACAACACGGCCTTCGAAGTGATGATCATGAGTCATGCCCAGCAGATCGTCAGCGAAGAACATGTCGATAATCCAATCTGGTCGTATTTTACTCGTGATGGGCAGGCTGGGATCGAACGTTCCAGTAATGAAGATCTCGATGCTTCCATTGTGCCCTTCATTGGGTTCCGAGGTACATGGGAAGAAGTGGCTCGCAAGCTCTTCGAGCTCGAGAAGCTCATGCTTGCAAAAGCACAGGTTGCGGAGGTTCCGGAAGATCTGAAGAAGCAGTGACCATGTTGTTCACACAGCGAACCCCGGCTAGTCCGGGGTTTTCTTCTACTCATTTGACGAAAATCCTGTTTTCGTTTATTATTAGTACGTTATTGTCCTGGCTCGCGCCGGGATTTATTGTTAAAAGAGGCATTACAATTAAATAAGCTAAGGGCCAATGGCTAAAAGCTAACGGCTCAAAACATATGTTAGACCTAAAAACATTAAAATCCGCCCTGCTCCAACTCGAAGAAGAGCGAAAAATCCCAAGAGATAAAATCATCGACGCCATCGAGCAGTCTTTGGCGGCGGCGTACAAGAAAGATTACGGCAAGAAAGGCCAAATCATCCGCGTCAAACTCGACCTTGATTCCGGCGCCCAAGAATTCTACCAAGTCAAAATCGTCGTCGATGAATCAACAGTTAGATTTCTAGCCGAAGGCGAAGAAGCTGATTTTGGCGATGACGAGAAACGCCCAAGCCGATTTGAACCGGTCGTTGAAAAAAATCCAAACGAGCCTGAACCACTCCCTGTTTTCAACCCAGAAAAGCACATGCTCATCGAAGACGCCAAGAAAATCAAAAAGAACGTGGAACTTGGCGAAGAAATGATCTTCCCCCTCGAACTCAAAGACGACTTCGGACGCATCGCCGCTCAAACAGCCAAACAAGTTATCATTCAAAGAATTCGTGAAGCTGAACGTGGCGCGGTCATGGAAGAATACGGCGACAAAGCCGAAGAAATAGTTTCCGGTGTTGTTCAAAAAGTTGAACGCGGGGTAATCTTTGTCGACTTCAACCGCGCAACCGGTGTGCTGGGCCGAGAAGAGCAAATCTTCGGCGAACGATTCATGCCGGGCCAGCGCATTCGCGCATACTTGATGGCCGTCGAAGAAACACCTCGCGGAGTAAATTTGGAACTTTCGAGATCTCACCCACGATTCCTCGAAGGTTTATTTGCAATTGAGTCTCCAGAAATAGCAAACGGTGTCGTCGAGATCAAGGCCATCGCTCGCGAAGCAGGGTCCCGATCGAAAATGGCGGTAAGTTCAAACGACAACAACATCGATCCAATCGGTGCTTGTGTCGGTCAGAAAGGCTCACGCGTCACAACTGTCATGAATGAACTTGGTGGCGAGAAAATCGATATTATCGAATGGAGTGACAACCCGACGGAATTTGTCGCGGCCTCACTTTCTCCTGCTAAAATCCAAAACATTGAACTAAACGAAGAAGAAAAAATTGCTACTATTACCGTTGCAAATGATCAGCTTTCACTTGCTATCGGCAAGGGCGGACAAAACGTTCGCTTGGCTGCAAAACTAACCGGCTGGAGAATCGATATCAAAAGCGATGAACCAGAACCGGTAGAAGAAGAAACTGTCGAACCATCTCCAGAAGAAGTTGTGGCAGAATCAGTAGAGGAAACTCCTAGCGCCGAAACGCCTGACAAGTCAGATGAATAATTATAATTTTTAATCAAAAAATTATGGCAAACATAAACGAAAAACCATCTAAATTCATGTACAACCTTCTTCACGTTCTTCCACCGTTTGTGGACGAGGCGAAAGGAATAGTAAACACAATTGTTGAAGTTTCTGCGGGAAGCATAAATAAATACGAACTAATTACCGAAAGCGGCCAACTAAAACTTGATCGTGTCGGATATTCTTCCTTAGCATATCCATTTACCTATGGAGCAATTCCAGCAACCTGGGACTTCGATGGTGACCCGCTAGACGTTGAGATTGTAAACATTACCGAGCCTCTTGTTCCGGGATCTCTGGTAGAAATTCGAGTCATCGGAGTTATGAAATTCGTTGACGGAGGCGAAGTCGATGACAAAATTATCGCAGTTTTAAATAACGATAAACGTTCTGACCACATCAAAAGCTACAAAGATTTGGGTGAGTACTGGGAAAAAGAGACGAAATACTATTGGGAGAACTACAAGGCCATGAAGAAGCCTGGCACGGGAGTAGTCGAGACTTTCCACGGACCAGAGGAAGCTATAAAAGTAATAAAAGAATGCGCGGAAAGATATCAAAAAGATTACGCGCCTAAACTTTCTTAAAATGAGCATCGAAATAAAAAAACTAGAAAAATCATTGGTGGAAATAAAAGGCGAAATTGACGCCGTGGAGCTCGAAAGTTTCCGCGCGACGGCTTTGAAAAAGCTTGGCGAATCTGTCGAAATTGATGGTTTCAGAAAGGGTCATGTACCGGCAAATATCCTAGAGCAAAAGCTTCCGGAAATGGCGATTTTGGAAGAAATGTCGCAAATGGCCTTGTCAAAAAATTACGGCAAAATCCTGATCGATAACAAAATCGATGCTATTGGCTATCCGAAAATAAATATTACGAAACTCGCCAAAGGCAATCCTCTCGGTTTTACTATCACTGTTGCCACACTTCCGGAAATAAAACTTCCCGACTACAAATCTCTCGCGAAAAAAGCGAATTCAAAAGAAGAAAAAGTCGAAGTGACTGACGAAGAATTCGAAGCTATCATCAAACAAGCCAAGATAATCCGCGCCAAAGAAGCGGTCAAGGGTGGCGAAATTGATGAGAATGCCCTACCGGAGCTCGATGACGAATATGTGAAAACTCTAGGTGGTTTTGAAAACCTAGAAGACTTCAACAAGAAAATTCGCGAAAATGTTCTCGCAGAAAAAGAGATGCGGGCCAAAGACAAGAAACGTTTAGAAATCATCGAGGCAATTATTTCTGAAACAAATCTCGAGGTTCCGGAAGTTCTCATTGATTCCGAAGTCCACAAAATGATTCATAAGATGAGAAATGATATCGAAGCCATGGGACTAAAATATGATGACTATCTGAAAACCCTAAACAAAACAGAAGCCGATCTTCACAAAGACTTCGAAAAAGACGCCGAGAAGCGTGCCAAGCTCCAACTCATCGTCGGCGAAATCGCCAAAGCTGAGAAAATCGAAGCACCAAAAGAAGCCGTGGAAGCCGAGGTAAAAAAAGTTACTGAAATTTACAAAGACGTAAGCCCTGAAAATGCCCGTGCCTATATCGAATCAGTCCTCCAGAACGAAGAAGTCTTCAAATTCCTCGAAGCCCAAAAATAGTGTAGAATCAATCCATTACAAGCTAACTGCTAAAAGCTAACAACTAATAGCTCCAAAAATGTTAATCCCAACCGTAATCGAAAAATCTTCATTCGGCGAAAGAGCCTACGACATTTATTCCAGACTTTTACGTGAACGAATCATCTTTGTCACGGGAGAAATAAATGATCAAATGGCCAACACTGTCGTTGCTCAATTACTATTTCTTGAATCCGAAGATCCGAAAAAAGACATTAGTCTATACGTCAACTCCCCGGGGGGATCGGTCTCGGCTGGTATGGCAATCGTTGATACGATGAACCACATCAAACCGGAAGTTTCGACCATCTGCGTCGGTATTGCAGCCTCGATGGGCGCCTGGATCCTCTCTCAGGGCCAAAAAGGTAAAAGATTTGTCCTACCAAATGCTGAAGTGTTGATTCATCAACCACTTGGCGGAGTTTCTGGTCAAGCATCTGACATACTCATCACTGCCGAAAATATCATCAAAATCAAAAACAAGATGGCGAAAATGCTTGCAGACGCAACCGGTCAAAAAGTAGAAAAAATAATAAAAGATGTCGATCGCGATTTTTGGATGGACGCCGATGAAGCCAAAAAATACGGAATTGTCGACAAAATAATGACCAAACCGCCTTCAAAGAAATAAGCGGAACAAAACATAATTTAAAAAGACAATACGGAGAAAGGTCTGCCTTTTGAAGGACAGACCTTTCGAGTCTTTAGCGGCTCGCTGTTTACAAGCGAGAACGCGTGTCTTTTTTAATTATGTTTTGCGGAGCGCTACCTACTCAAGTCAAATCCCCACAAGATACCGTCCTTTTTGTTTATGAAGCCGAGATAATCTTCGGAAGCATTTAATTGCAAGTTTGTGGCATCAATATAAGCTTTGTCCTTGGAGATAAAATCATAAATAATATTGCCGGTCATGTCTGTGGCATTTATTGTCCACAAAACATCATTGAAACTAATTTTACCTTTGTACCAATCATCCGGATAAAGAGCATTGGCCATGCTCGTGGCTGCAGCACAGTAAATTTTCTTGGAGTCTTTTGTCCAAACGCACTTTTCTGGCAGAGTCGATGGCGATATAGAAGTCTTTTTGCCAGAAGCAGTCTCTAAAATAAAAGTCGATAGGCTGTTTTTTGCATACACAGAATACAAAATCTTTTTACCGTCAGGACTTGAAAGTGTAGTAAGCCCATTTTCGCCACCTAAATTTTTCGCAAATGTTCCACTTGGATTACCGAGAGTATATGAGTAACCGAGGGCGCGTCCCGAAGCTTTGGTCGTGAGATTAATTTTTGCATTATTTGCAAAATCCGCTATCCACTCTGTTATAGGACTCGTGAAAATTTGTTTCTTGGCCTTTGTGGCAAAATTATAAGTAAAACCACTAACTCCTCCAGAGACCGGACCCAGATAAAAGAAATTCTTTTTGTCTCGAGACAAAGCGACAGTCTTTATGTTTTCTGGTAAATAATCCCCGTTGACCTCGGCAACTTTCGGCACAGCGTCACGCTCTTCTTTGGTTAGATTTGGATCGATTTTAGGAAAAGTAAGTTTGGCAACATAAGTCTCTATTTTTCTATCTTTCAAATATCGAAAAACAACATTTGTAGCCGTATCATCAAAAAAGGCTTCGACGACAGACGGTATGGTTTTGTTTGAGCGAACGATTGGTTGTTCTTTCTTCCTTGTAGCATTATCAAAAACAGTTCCAGAAACAGCATCTACAAATCTAGCCACCAACACACTTTCGGTCTTTGGAGCTTTTTTAACCTGAGTGAAATTTGTAATTCCTTGGAAAGAGTTTAGTTTGCCGTAGGTTTTCGGACCAATAACCCCATCCCCCGTCAAGCCATTTTTGTTTTGGAAATCAACGACGGCGTTTTTCATATCGGTGTCGTAATTGTTATCAACGATAAGCCCCGGGGTTGGAGTCTGTCTATTTAGAACTGTCTTGATCGCCACAACCTCATCGGCCTTGTCACCAAAGTTAATCGTTTTATATCCAGAAAAATCAAAAACTTCGACAATGTTTGTTTCTGGTGTATTTGAATCAACTTCTGGAAGTTCGCGTTCTTCACTAATAAATGTAAATCCAGCAACAGGCGCAGAAGAAAGCGGTTTCAAAACAGGATTATCTTCTATGATAACGACGGTGGTGCTTGGAATCGGACTTTCTGGATTATTTTGATTTGAGGATGATGTTTCGGATTTCGGTTTGTCTTTGCCATTCAGATCATTCTCCCCCGAACTCGTGCCAAATGGATCTTCAATACCCGTCGAAGTTGGAGTGTTTCGGATTTTTTTATTTTGAGCATCCTGAACAACGATCCAGGTAAAAATTATTACCAAGAAAAGTGCAACGAAACCCAGGATTTTAAATAATTTCTTGTTTTGCATAATTATTGTGTAACTATAGCATTTCCCCCCTCACTTGTAGGATACTTACTAAAGTGCATTGCGTCTTTCAAAGTGGCCCAGCCTCCTCCCCAACCCCAACCCTGTTCCGTCCACATTTGTACAAAGGCTGGTGGCATATCTGTAGTAAGTTGATTTTGACTAGGTGGACTAAATGGATTTTGTGCTGGATTTATATCTACAGCAACACCGAAAGCATGGGCCGACCAAGTATTTGTCCCTTTGACTTTTCTACAATTATAACCGCCGATGCTTTTTATTTCGTAAAAATCTTGTCCGCCAGCGTTAACCCACTGAGCGTTGACTGCCTGAATACTACTCACCAAACCTTCATAGATTTTAAATGTCTTACCAAAAGCGGTAACTTGTTCCATTTTTGTTTGATCACAAGCGGCTAGAGTTGTAGTAGTCCCGTCGACTAAGTTTAGTGTTATTGTCTCACCCACCGCACCCGTACCGATACCAGTTTCTGGTTCACTTGCGGGGTTAATATAAACGACCGGTATATTTATTCCCAAATTCGCAGCTAGGTTTGGATTGATTGTGTTTAAAATAATCCACGCACCGAGAGCAAGCACTAGACCCAAAACCGCATTCAACATCATTTCCTTGCCCGAACTTTTACCACCAATAGCGTCTGTGGACATGTACGTGATCGCCCCAACAACAATCATGATAAACGCGAGTATCCCAGCCACAACGATAAGTAGTGTGAAAAAACCTCGAATGAAATTACCGAGCGCTGAACATGGCGGATTTTCGCAGGTATTCGAAAATCCGGGCAATTGGACCAGAGGAAAGGTTTGTGGATCAAAAGTGGTGCTTATGGGAGCAGAATTGAATTGATCCAAAGAATGAGAAAATCCGTATGGAAAGATTCCATTCTCACTTCCGGGCATGTTGTTACTTTCGTCTTCCATAACTCTAACCCACGCTGGAGGAGAACCATCGCATACTACCCCGAGAAAACCATCTTCACAATCATAGGTCAACATTGCCCCTGAAACATAATAGGCATCCGATGAAGACACGAGCGCTATTGTCGAATAATAAGACGAATCAAAATCTCCACCAGGAACGACCAAGTGGAAATAGAATTGGCAATCCCATCCACTATAATCAGTTAAACACCCCTCTGTAGTGGCTTTGTAAATTAAAGTAAAATCATTTTGCAAAACAGTGATTGGGTCTCCATCTGCCACATCAATGTCCGGATCTGGAATAAGCCCAAACTGAGTATAAAAATTGTAACTTCTTATAGTAATCTCTATTGCTTGATCGATACAATTTTGTGTCTTAATATCTACATAGACAAGCGGCTCATTGCCAGGATAAGTAAAATCATCCGCAGGCATATCAGCATTGGTGCGCCACTTAGCAGCAACAACTTCACACTCGCCCGTCTGTGCCGAAACCGGCTCTGAAAAACTACAGAATAAAAAAACAACGGTAACAAGCAAGGATACTATTAGAAATGTCGTTTTTTTGTTCTGAAATATCTTCATAAGATTATTGAACGTTTAATTTCAAAGATTCAGTAAATTTACGAAATAGCTTTTTTTCTTCGTTGTATTCTAGAGAAACATTTATGACACCCGGCTTGTCTGTAATTACCCCCAGAGTATTTTTATCTCCTGCGCTCGCTGGCTGATTATTTAACCGCCAATTCATCACTATACTATTGCCTGTATACCAATCTTTGGCTAGAAAGTACGGTTCTGCGACCAAAGTAATTCTTGGTTGTTTTATTGAAGTGTTTCCTGTAAAGGCTTTGGAATAATTTGGGGCGCCACGTAATTGATTGTACTCGTAAAAGACGATTTCTGGCTCGAACAGAGGAACGACGATTGAGGCTTTGGCTGTTTTCTCGCTACTTGCCACAGACACGTCTATTTGATTGTTTCTATCTAAAATCTGATTACCAAAAATCATAGAGTTTTTACCAAACCCTGATTGCGGAGCCAAATTTTTACCGTCTTTGGTCCAAGTATAGACGAAATTTTTGGCCGAGATGTTTATGCCCTTGCCATCTTTAACATTTGGAATAGCCGACACCCTAATAATTCCCTGTTTTATGGGCAGAGTCTTACCACGATAAAATGGCGGAGTATAACCATCGACTGATTCCCATATCAAATCAATTTCTCCGTCAAATTTAATGGTTTGTGTTTTCTCTACTTTGGTTCCATTTGCCATAGTAACAACGACGAGTACTTGTTTCGACCCGCCAACAGGTGGAGCCGTAAATGAAAAATTTTTTTCTCCAATCCCAGATTTCATCAACTTGCCATCCAGACTCCAGGAGACATTTAGCAAATTAATATTGTGGTTCGAAGAAGAAACCGTCGCCAAAACACTTTGTGATGGCTTCGGATCATTTGGATTCAAATATAGTCCGATGCTATCAATTGAATTCTGTGCAAGCGCCGGCCAAGCCATCACCCAAAAAAACGAAAACAAAAAAAATTTTAAATAATTAAACTTTCTCATTTAATTCTTTTTCTATTGTTTCGACTTCTTCACGAATAGAATCAATCTTTTCAATTTCCGACTTAATCTTTGACTCCGAGGCTTCTAGGTCTTTGATTTCCTCTATATCATGACTGATGGTGTCTTTCATCTTCTTTAGGTTACCAAGTTCTGATTGGACGGTTTCTTTCTTGGAACGAAGTTTGGCATCGATACGGCTCAAAAGTTCGGACAGAGTTTCGTTTTTATTCAAAACAGCTCGTTCGTCGGTTGGTTTTGACGGCTTTTCTTCTCTTAATTCTGAGTGAAATTCTTCTTCTAGTTCTTTGGCGGTGGATTTTGTCTTTTCTTCGGCAAGGGCGCTAAGGTCGTGTTTATTCGTCATCGGCTTGTTCTGCACAAACTGAATACCTGTTTTCTGTACATCTTCATCCAATGAAGAGGTCGAGGAACTATCCATATCTATGATTTTGTCTGGGACGACTCCGGTATTTTCTTCTTCTTCACTTTTAATGGGTGTATCACTTACATCTACCCCTGCCCCCTGCAGAGTCTTTTTGTCTAAGTCATTTATCGGTCCTGGGTAGTTATTTTTAGTATTTGCCATAGGGTAATTGTAACATAGGTACGTGGCGCGTAGACCGTAAAACGTAGGAAAAATGTTAATTAGAAGCCTGTTTGGCCCTACGTACTACTTCCTACGACCCACTAATAGTCTTTGAACATTTTCTCAAGTTTGTCTATTTCCTCGCCCAAATCTTCTGACTGCGCCTCTAAATTGTCCGCGTCGGTCTTTGGTCGATCTGGTAACGGTTCTTTTTCTGGCAATGCCAAATCTTCTACGGGAGAAGTCTCCTCTTTTTCAGGCTTGACCACGACTTCGTCTACAGGACGAGAACCGATGGCTTGGGCCAGTCTTTCGGTTTCATTTTTACTAAAAGCCTTTTCATCTTCTCGAAATTCTTCTTTGGCCTTTTTAATAGCCAAAACTTGTGACGGATCAGAAGTAATGATTTGGTCCTCGGTATATGAAGCAATGACCTTTATCGCCACGTGCTTAAGTCCGGCAAAGAAAATCCCCTCTCCAACTTCAGATTCAAGCAAAAGATATTTTTCTTCGTCTGTTAGATTGAAGACTTTTTGCAAAGCATCTGCCGAACTCGTCGATTGTTTCAATAGCAATTGCATAGATGAGTTTGTAACTATCGCCATACCGTATTGGGAATCGACGAAGTCGTTGACGTCTTGGGTAATTGTCGAAAGTCCAAGGAAATATTTTCGTCCGCGCTTGGCAATCGAATACAGAAACGACGCAGTATCTTCGGACTTCATCATCCACCATGCCTCGTCCACTATCAAAAGTCTCTTTTTCAAATTTTTACGCACAGCGTTCCAAATAAAGTGAGTAACGATATACATCGCGACCGGCTTCAAATCATCCTCCATGTCTCTGACAGAAAAGACGATAAAACGTTTGTTGATGTCGACGTTTGTTGGTTGGTTTATGAAATTTTTCCAAGAGCCTTTGGTGTATTTGATAAGTCTCGTCATTATAGAGTCAGATCCATCGATTCCGGACAAGACCATCTCAAAATCAGAAAGTAACGGTGGTTCAATGGTAGCAAAATCCGAATCCGCAGTGATGTCTTTAAGGGCGTAAGTTTCGGTCACCGCTTTGTCGATAATTGCATCTTCTTCGGGAGTAAGTCCGCCAAGCATAATACGAAACATGCCCACAAGCTGGATAGTGTTTGAGCGCAAAACATCCTCTGCCGTTTCGTCAGAGGTCGGAATTGGTAGATCAAATGGATTGATATGATGCTGTGAAGAAAGTGAAATATTGAAATACCTACCACCGATAGCCTCGGACAAATACTCGTATTCTCGTTCTGGATCAATAACGATGACTTCGGCATCGAACATGAGTGTTCGCAAAATCTCGAGCTTGGTGGCATATGACTTACCCGAACCAGACTTGGCAAATGTTACGGAATTGTAATTTTCTAGTGAAAATCGGTCGAAAATTACAAGCGATGAATTGTGACGATTGATACCATAAAGGATTCCTTTGTCAGAGGACAAGTCAAAAGATACGAACGGGAAAAGACTAGACAACGGCTCGGTGTTCATCTTTTGGTGTACGGCCAAAAAGTCCGTTCCAAGCGGAGCCACGGAGTTGAAACCGACGTCTTGCTGGAAAAGTGCGGGCTTGATATAGACAAGTTTTGCTTCGAGAATCGATTTGATCTCGTTTTCGAGTTTTAACAATTCCGGCATCGTGTCGGCATAAATCGTAATATAAAGACCAACGTCGAACATTTTGTCCTGCGCTTGTTGGAGAGAATCTCGAAGAGACTCCAAGTCCTGATAGGCGGTGTCGAGAACCGGATCTCGGACGACACCTTTTGATTCGCGGACGTTTATCTGACTTTGGACTTCGGCAACTTTCTTCTGAAATTTACGCAAAATTGTGTTTGTATCGAGCGGATGAACGTGAATCGCCACATCAAAAATTTTGTCGAGATTGATTATGGGTGTAAACCAATTGTCTGAGAGAAATCGCGGATACGAAATAACAAAGTACGTTCGTGCGATTTTATCCCCGAGATTCAAAGCTTTTGGTGAAATCTTGAGCGCTGATGGCGCCAAAATATCCTGAAGCTCAAGCGTCGCCGCCTGATAAATCTCTTCGGGCAAAACCGGCATTATTTCCCTTTTGGTTTTGACGCCTGTTTTCTTTTTTAATAAATCAAAGATTCCCATGGTGTTATTGGCAAATTGTAAGTCGTAAGTCGTAAGTCGTAAATTTTATTTTAATCAAATTGTTCATTTCTTTTATTATAGTTAGTGACTTCCAACTTCCGACTTGTTACTTCCGAGTTCTATCGGACTTTCAGCATCGCCTGGATTGAATACTCGATAGAACAATTCTACCTCGTCTTCGGTCTTTAGCTGTACGGTTCTAATACCCAATCTCGATAACCCCTGAGAAACCAGCGCCACTCTCTGCTCAAGTTGTGATCTCTCTTCGCTAAAAGCTTTTTCCTGTTCGGCACGATTAATTTTCGGATTGGTCGGCAAAATTTTATCCATGATTCCTGTTTTTGCACCAGAAGCGGAATTTGTCGGCATAAGTGGCACAACCAAAAAGAAGTGTTTGGTCATGATGTTTGTCGATTCGGTAAAATCCTGAATAAACTTTATGTATTCTTCGGTCTGAATCTTGAGCAATGGCTCTGTCTGTTCTTTGAGTCGTTCTTCGAGGATGGTGATATAAGAAGTGATATTGAACTTTCTAGATTGAATACAAATTTCCAAAGAAAAATCCAAAGTGTTTAGAAAGTTTTGAAACTGCATGATTGTAGCAGTTTGTTCGTCTTCGGATTTCAAAGACAAATTTATAGATGATGCCATAACGATAGCTCGCAACCCGCCATCTTTCAAGATAACAATCCCGTCTTGGATTTCTTTGATTGGTACAAAATTTTGTGAAGCTTTAGCGTTTAGAGACATATAGTTAGTACGTAGTACGTAGAGCGTAGTACATAGGACCGATGATTATTTTTAAGATTTTTGTTTTTTCTTTCATATTTTACTACGTCCTACACTACTTATCACGTTTCTGCATATCCAAAACATCGAGACTCCAAGAAAGGTCAGAAAGTCGATTTTCGGTAAGTTTAGGAATATTAGACATCGGGTGAGCGTTTTCTGTTTCTTTTTTCATTTGCTTGATTTTCCCCTTCTCGATTTTTCTCTGTTTCCAGATAAATAGCTTGCCCTTGATGATATATACGAACCAAGCCTGCAAAATCTCGACAAACGGTTTGCCGTTTACTTTGTAAAAAGTAAGCGCCAAGGCGATGCCTAGAATCGGCAAGATGAGGAATATTGAAATATAAATCGGCAAAAGCTTATATAACGCATAGGCACTACCTGCCCCACCAGCCAAATAGATGAATTGTTTGAAAGTAAAAGGGCCAAAAATCTTGTCCTCAATGTCTATAAATTGGGGTACTTGAAAACGCATGAATATATTATAGCAGAAGTGCGTAGTACGTAGAGCGTAGGACGTAGGAAAAACAAGACTTATCTTTTATCAATAAAAACCCTTAGCAACTTCATTGTTTCTGATAACAAACCATCTAATTTCGAAAAGTTGTGTTGATTTACTAGTTCTAGTCGTTTGACTATCTCTACCTGCGTCTCTAACTCTGCCCCTGAACCAAAAGAGACTAACAAAAATTGCCTAAATGATTTTTCTGATCTCCGACGATAACCTTCCGCAATATTTGAAGGTATCGACACTGCGCAACGCCCCATTTGAGATCCGAGGCCAAACTTCTCTTCATTTGGTAGTAGCTTGATAAGTGTATATGTTTCAACGACAAGATCCAGGGCTCGTTGCCAAACAATCAAATTTTTATAGACTTGTTTGTTTTCTTCCATTTTTATCCTACGAACTACGTGCTACGCACTACGTACTATTCTACGGGTTCTCGATATGGATCCAAATAATTGCTTGATTTGTTTTTGAATACGGCGGAATTTTGAAGTTTGGTTGCAATGTCTGGAATAACCGGCGCCGGAGTTGGTTCAGCCTTTCTCGCTACTTCAGGGGTTGGCAATGTTATAAACTTTTCCTCGTCGTCTTCGACTTGCGGTTTACGACTCGTGACCTCCTCATCATCTGGTTCGTCACCGAGCTTTATTCCTGCTTTTTTCAAAATAACTTTATCAAAAGATTTTATATTTTCTTCGGATTCTTCCTGCGACTCAACTGGTTCTTCTTTCTCTTCTTCATCTAAATGGTTTTTCAAAAAATCTTTGATCTTTTCATTTATTTTTTCGTTGATGTCATTGATTATGAGATCTGTTTTGTCAGAAGGAATGCCTATTTCGTTTATCAAAATAGAGCGAAACTCGTCTGGATGAGTAATACCAGTCAAGACTAAAATTAGTTCGTTTTGGATTTCACCAATATCATCGACATGCAAACTATATCTTCGACCAATTTCAAAAACAATGTTTTCCCAACCTGAATTTCGAATAGCCTCGGCAAGCGGTGCCGGGATTTCTCTCATTCTCTCTTCAATTTTTCGTTTAAATTCTAGGTCCATGAGTTTTATTTTGAATCTACTTTTTTACCAACCTTTTCGGCCTGAAGTTCAATATTACCAGAAGCGGCACCCCTAGCATCAGAAGCTGTTCCGTAATTCATTCTTGCGAGTTCATACATTGCAGTAAGACCTTCGTTCTTGACCGACTTAGAATATGCTCGCATTCTTTCAGAAGTCGTATTAAGATTTTGTTTTTCAATGGCTTCGAATATTTCTTTCTCGGCACCCCAATTTTCTTTCTCAAATCTTTTAATATGATCATTGAGCCCCTTTTGCTGTGCTTTGAATTCATTAACGGTTTTTTCAGCGTCTTGATAAGCTTGGTCTTTTATAAGATTACCATTTGTATCCCGTTTGGTGGCACGTTGAACTGCCGCAAAATCAGCATCTGCCCGCGACAATTTTTCTTTAATAGTTTCCTTTTCTTTTACCAGACCATCGTAATCTTTTTCATTAACAGTAAATGTCTTTTGGTTTTTTACTTTAACTTTTTGAGCCACACCATTTATAGTCTGCCAAACTTCCTCCTCAACCTCATATCCAATATCATGATCTCTAACGGCTTTTTTAGATTCATTTTGTTTACGAAGTAAAGCTATCTCTGCTTCCTGAAGAGACATCTTAACTTTTAGAGGCTCACCGTTTTGATCTAATTTAACCTTAACTTTTCCGTCAACAGGATCAAATTCTCTAGCCTCAGTTACTGTAGCTGCTGTATCAGAAACTTTAAGTTTATTCGCAAACTCCTCCTTTTCTTTCTGATAGGCCTCGAGTCTCTGTGCATATCCTCCTTTAGTTGTACCCTTACCAGCACTCCAACTACCAAACCCAGCTTCTTGCAAAGTCGCATTCAACAACTGACCGCTTCTTCTGCCAAGGCCGGTATTTCGTAAATCCATACTGGCTTTTGATGCCTTATCTAGTGGTTTATAAATTAGATTTCTATACAAAGCACTCTTGGCTGCCTTTGCTTTCGCTTTTTCACTATTGGCAACCATCGAGCCTACTGCTCCCGCTGATCCCCTAGCAATCATGGCCGCCCCGCCCAAAGCCACTCCGCCAACTGCAAGAGCTGCGACCCCGGCGATCTTCCCAACCGCGCTAGTCAAAGTGCTACCAAATTGTCCTGCCATGTCTTTGGAAATCTTTTTTGCTTGTTGCAAGATGACAATAATCACGATAAATGGAATGAGGGTTTGCATGAGTCTTTGGGTATCTGACATGTTTCCATCCAAATTCAAACTAGAGGCCGTAACTATCTGCAAGAACATTATTGCCAAGAACAAAAAGAACAAAAATATCGGTGCCATAAACGAAAGCTCGATAATACCATCCCGCCATTTATTCCAACCGAATTGACCGAAGCTGTTACCTCCGCCCGGCAGAGCAAAAGAAGCAAAAGCAATCGGCGAAAATATCATCATAAACCAAAGTCCAATTGTTCTCGCCGCAAATAACAAAAAGGTCGACAGAAACACCAGACCAATAGTTATGTTTACAAAAGCCGCAACCGCGAGGATAAAAAAGGCGTAACCGTTTGGCATCTTTTCTATTGGCTGGCCCTGAACCGCTTCATTTCCCGCTTCAAATAAATTTGTGCTCAATAGTTTTTGTGGAGAAATATGGGTAACCAATGCTTGTGTTAATTTTTTACCCTCTTCGCCTGGCGGAGGATTTACTACTTCGATATTGTCATAAAAAGCTCGCGCCAAAATATTGCCTGCGTCTATGATAACCTTGGAGAAAAACATACTAAAATTTATGAGAAGTGCCGCGATAATGACGCTGATCACCAACCTTTTCGTATCAGACGAACCGAGTTGTAAAATATGCCTGATGGCGACATACAGAAGTACAAAAATAAACAAAACGTTAGCAATGTCGCGAATTATCCCCCAACCTTTTTGGATAAACTGATTACTAGTGCTATTACTGACACCGTTACTACCGTATGAATTTGAATCTAGAGAATAAGCAATAAAAAAGTCCAATATGTCTGCTGTGACTTGTGCAAATTTTCCCGAAGGATATAGGACTAGATAGTAAAAAGCCCAGACAAAACAGGCCACAACATGCGGACCACCCTTTATCAAACTACAATCAATCAATCGCTCGTCGTAGTTTTCGGTAATTTCTCCGTTAGCTGCCGCGCTGTTAACAAAGCCATCGACACCCGCCGGACCCTCTACTCCTGTGCCTTCTTGGGCAAAAACACTAGAAATAGGCGCCAAAAAAGCACTTGATAAAACGAGAAATAAAAATATTGCTGGTATTGTTTTTTTCATTATGAACCGATAACCACAGAATCACTATTGCGTGCCGTAATTATAACATCTCATCACACCAAGAAACACACAATATTGTGTATACAGAAACGACAAAGCCACTATCCTAATGAACACTCTGGATTACGTTTTCAAATAACTGGAGACCGCTTGACGGAGCCGTTATTGTTACACCGTTCCACTCAATATTTATATCGTTTGGACCGGTTCCGAAATTTATACCTGGCAAAAATGTGTTGTCTGGAACAGTCTGTAATCCAATATAATTGAAATATGGGAAAATATATGCCTTTCTTTTGTTTGGATAGGTGTAGGTCGGACCAGTCTCAGCTATACAAGCAGAAACATTTGAATCAACCAGCGTAATTTTGGCCTGCCATTGAGATATAGAAGAAGTGAGCTGGTTTAGTTGAGACTGTGAGACCAGACTATCTGAAATGGAATCAAAAATTTGAAATTGAGCTTGTACGTTTGGATCGTTTTCATCCAAAATACCGCCGGGGCTATTGGCCGCAATCGAAGAAAGTGAAGATAATATTTGTTGCAAAACATTGAGTGGTCCAGGGATGTTCGTCAGATATTCAGTGATGGTCTCTCTGTCGGCCTCGAGCGTGTCAATTTCATCGAAAAGTCCCGGCAGAATAGCTCTCATGGTCGGTGGGAAATTACTAAGTGAATAACTCTGAAGCATCTTTTCTTGATATTTCGTCAGAACATTTTGCATAAATTGGTTTAGTTGGAAGTAAGAGTCAATTCCAACACTTGGGGCAATCGAAGCGCCCGTCAAAGTGTTGACCACGCCGGCATAATATGCCTGACGTTGAGCTGGGGTATCAGAAGGATCCGCTGGTTCTACACCAAGTAGCATTTGTTCTAAATCATATTCTGCCGAAGGTATCCATCTTGGATTCGGGCCCGGTACACAGTAATCAAGTGCTCGAATCTTTGGAATCAGTTGATCAATTATTGCCAAGGCGTTGTTTGGCGATGTTGAAGCTAGAGCAATATACTGCAATTGGATATTGTATAAACTCTGGTTTGGCACACCATTTGGTGAAAGAATCTGATAGGTCGTAGGTTGACTGTCGGCAGACTGACCATTTGGATACGTTATGCCTGAAGATCCAGGGTTTTGGTTGTTAACTTGCGCAAGAAGTACGTTATTGGAATTGTCGCCACCGTTTTCTGCACTTTGAAGTGATTTCAAGCCTTGCTCAACAAGTTGATTTAAAAGGGCATCAAATATAAGGCCAAGATTTTCATTCAAGGAGTCCGCACTTACAAGTTTATTTGTCTGTAAATTTATGTTTGTGGTTAGTTGATTTGCGACCAGTGAACCCGGTGTCGTTTGATTCCACTTGGCACAACGACTTCTAAGAACGATAGAGTTATAGGCATTTACCGCGTCTTGTTCGTTCGTAAAATCATCGATTTCACTTTGCACTGCGACGGGGAGTGTCAATTCATCTAATTCTGCATAAGTGCTCACCGTGCTATAAGACTCTCCGAGAAAAAGTGGGCTTGGCGACGAATAACCACTTCCGCCCCCAAGATATGCATCGTTTGGATTTCCTGTCGCTGTCAAAACACATTCTCTTGGACTGAGAACACCTCCGGACATTGCCAGCTGTCTACTAACATCTAGCGACTTATTTATACTCGTGCCTCTTATACGATTTCCAAGCTCGGCGTTAATCAAAAGCTGATTACCAAAAGGATTGTTCTGTGGCTCGAGAAATGCTGTGTAGCCCGCCCAACCACCTATACTAAAATCTTCTTTAAACGCCGCATAATCACCATGAGCCAAAACCTGATTTAGAGAAAATTGGAGATTCTGACTAGTCCTTGCTTGCACCTGACCCAAAATGGTCGACATGACCGTGACCCCAAATGGGTACTTGTCTGGATCCTTGGTGTACCAACCGGTCACAGAATTTATTTCTTCTTTGGCAATATTCTCAAAAAAAGTCCCTGGATTCTCTAGCCATAATGGATCGTCTCCACCGTCGCTATTTTTGAACCCATTATTTATCCAATCAACGGTAGATAGGGTAATTTTATCGATGACTTTCGTAGTTATTAGATGAACAATGGTGTCCAAACAATGTGTCTTTTTATATTCTTGTTCGGCTTTTATTCGAATTTCTTCTTCTTCTTTTCTTTGCTGTTCTGCTTTGGCCCTCAAGACCTCTTGGGCTATCGTTGCTCGACCAATTGATCCACCATCAAGGGTCGGAACGGTTGTCAATTTTAGCTCAGCTTCGAGCGCTTTTTGCTTGGCCTCCTCGGCTTCTTTCTTGATCTTTTCTTCATTCTCCCTTTTTTCTTTTTCTTTCTTTTGTTGAAGTTTTGTTTCTTTGGAAGTAAAGATTGACGACGCAAGATCGGTAACAGCACCACTCAACCCCCCAGGGAAAATACACGAAGCGGCCGTACCGATAATACCGGAGGCAATACCAATACCGGCGTTCGCGTTTTGTGCGTAAGCTCTTTCAACCAAAACAGGGCTGAAGACCTGTGCCACAATTAAAAAAGTTACGAAAATCAAGATTGAGATTTTTTTTAGGTGGACTTTTTTCATCATTATATTGACTAAATTATACCATTCTGCAAAAAATAAGCATCCAAACTGCTCAACGCTCCGGCCAATTCATCCGAGTATTTCTCGTATCGACTATAACCAATCATTGCCGACACGGGATCGTCTTCTAGATTTTTCATACTCATAAAAACAACCGACAACTTAGTGACGCCATTGATCATGGCCAAATGAATATTTGCCAAGTTTTCTGAAGTTTCTATGTTAAATAAATCATTCGATAAATTCTGATAGATGGTAATTAGTTTTTCTATATCTTGAAGTGCTTTTTGGTCGCCAGAAGCTAATCGATACAACAGATTGATCTCGTCAATATCGGCGTCAATCATGGGCTTGAAGGCTTTTGCCAAATCTTCTTTGTATTTTGTGGGAGATATGTTGGTCAATTTAAGATCTTTTATAATGAAAGGATCCCGAACTTCTGCGTTTGAAAACATTTCCTCAAAAGATTTAGAAAAAATGGCTATCGAATTCTTGTCCACTTCACCGCTATCGCGAAGTAGCGCTGCGGTAGAAAGAAATTGTCGAGACAAAATATCTGTTTGATTTAATTCTTTATCAGAAGAATCTTCTCCACCATTATTCAATAGAATTTCTTGTCTTTTTGCTTCGACGTAGTCTTTGTCAGCCACGCCCAAGGGGTTTGACTTCGGATCTTTGGAATTAAGATTCCACAAAGACTCTTCCCAGTCATACAAACCATCTTCGTCCGAATCTAACGTATAAAAATTTGAGGCTTCGTTCGCCACCAAATCGTTTACGGAATTATTGTTTCGAAATTCAATTTTGTTGTCATAGAAAACCGAAACGAGAATAACAACTAGAATGACCCCCAGAATAATTCCAAAAAATTTAATAAATTTTTTACTTGGAAGATATTTTTTCATAAGTTATATAGGAGAAGTTCCAACACCGCGCAAAAGATCAATCGTGGAATCAGCAGAATCTATTTCCTGGCAACCTTGAGGATATGCTGGCTCTTGGCAAGAAAACGTCGAAGGTGTGGTGCCTCCCAATATTTGTACGCCCGACAAACTAACATTGTAATTTGAATGGAGCTTCGAATATATATTCGAATAACCGACAGAAGAAGCCCCGCCCACAACAAGATTGTTTAGATGAATAATGCTACCTGGATTTGCCGGACACAAACATGGCGTGGTGCTCACTATCTTTCCACCAAAAAAATTATTGACTTGAGCGTAAGCGACCTTCGGCTTGACCGGAAAGACACCATCAAATATCCCAACAAGCTGTTCTTTTATCTTGCCCCAAGGAGTAGATTTCTTATTGGCTAAGGCAAGAAACTTATTGTTTTGTTGTTGGATTGTTTTATATGTGTCCCAAAACTGGTCACCAGAATTGCGCACTGGACTGTTGGTCACCAAAACAAACGCTGGCTGGGTCCATCGGGTATCTGTGCGCGTGTTTGCAAGAGAGATCCATTTTGACCCTTCTTCTTCACCAGAAGGAATGGTTATCTTTATGTGACTAGAGTCTAGAAAATCAAAATTTATATTATTTTTAATATCAATATATGCGTACATATTTTTTGAAAATCCAGAACCGAAAACATCAATCGTTTGTCCTGGAGCCACATTGATCGGAGACATCGAATCTATCAAGATCTCCGTTTGTGACGAAGAAGGGAGTGTATTGATATCGCCAAGCGTGGACGTCTGGTTAGCCGAAGGATTTGTTGGGTAAACCAAATTCGGATTCTGTCCCGCTGGATAAATGATGCTTGAAGTTGTGGTCGAAATTCCGTTTGTGATAAGTTTGGCGTTTAGTTTCTCTCGAGTCATCGCCCCCACCAAACCGTCTGCCTTTAGTCCGTTTTTTGACTGGAAAGCTAAGACGGCTTTGTGTGTAAGCATTCCAAAATAATTTGTCTCAAATCCAGGCGAACCAACACCGACCGCAGAAACCCTAGTGATAGGATCTGTATTTAAAATTTGTTGCATGGTCTTTACTTCTGGAGAAGTCATGCCGAGCTTTAGAAAACCGCTGATTTGTCCATAAGCGTAGCCATTGAATGGCAATACCAAGAGCAATCCCGCAAATAGAAAAAGTTTTATTTTCATGAACAAATTATAACTGAAAAATCAGTTTATTTCTCTGTCTTTTGGGGAAACCGGCACGGGAAACCAGAGTTTAGTTAACTGTGGAGCTTTTTGGCCAAATTAAGTAGTTTTTCGAAGCTTAAATCTTCGGCTCGAGCTTTCGGGTCAATTCCAATACCCTCCAAAATCGCCTCAAGACCCAAGGCCAGGCCTTGGGTGTTTAAGTTTTTAAGCAAAGTCTTCCTTTTCTGCCCAAAAGCGAGTTTTACGACTTGAAAGAAATTTTCTTCAGAAACATCTTTGAAATTATCCTTGGAAATTTTATCAATCAAAATAATCGCTGAATCGACTTTTGGTTCTGGTGAGAAATATCGTGCCGAAACTTTACCGATATATTTTGGCTCGCCATAAGCTTCCACTGAAATCGAAAGGATTGAAGCTTTGCCATCGCGCGCGACAATTCTCTCGGCGACTTCTTTCTGAACGAGCAAAGTCATCGATTTGGGCTGAAAATCTGACTCCAAAAATTTACGAATGATGGCACCGGTGATGTAGTAAGGAATGTTGCCGACCAGTTTATAGTTCGTAGTACGTAGGGCGTAGGACGTAGGATCGAATTTTAAAATGTCTTCGTGAACCAAAACCAATTTCCCGGACTTTATTTTTTCCGCGAATTTTTCTTCCAAAACTGGAATCAGGTCTTTATCGTATTCGACAGCCACGACTTTCGCGCCCGTTTCAAGTAATTTCTCTGTTAGTGCGCCCTTCCCCGGCCCGATTTCTAGAACTGTGTCAGACGCCAAAATACCTGGAGCGCTCACAATATCGTTGAGCGCTTTTTCCGATTTCAAAAAATTTTGCCCTAGGCTTTTCTTTGGTCGCATTTATCTATCATACCAAACGAAAAGTCCACACCCCCAACTACCGAGGCTCGACCTCGGTAGTTTGCCCTAATACGTCAAAATCCAGAAATTGTTCCTTCCCCGACAAGTAGTCCTTGAAAATATTGAAGTCCTTACAGCTACACCATTTGTATTCATTCAAAAATTTCATCATGGTGTCGATAGACTGTACCTTGCCGTTCGTCTTCCAATTTTTGTCTTTCAACTCAACCGGGTTCAAATGAATATACGCCCTCAATTGATTGTAATAAACGTCGGAATCGATGTGTTTGGATTTTGTCTTACCTTGGAACAATGCGCCAGTGCGATTATATTTTTTATTAAAATACATCGTATAACCGGTCATGACTTTTTGGAGGAATTTGGCAATACCATTCTCTTCGAGCTGTTCCAGCACCACATGATAATGATTCGGCATCAAAGAATAATCCTCAACGGAAACTAATGGCTGATGATCATCTACGCCTTTGTCCTTTTTACGAGTCGATAAGATTTTCGCGCTTCTTTGTATCTTATTAAACTCGGAAAGTATAAAAATAAATCTCTCATAATCTTTATCCTCAAGAAATATCTTTCTCTTCTCCGTACCTCGATTGTATATATGATATTTTTCTCTGTCAGCAAATGGAATTTTTCTAACCATTCAAAAATTATATCAAACCATTGTACAAATAACTACCGAGGTTCGACCTCGGTAGTTATAGTAATCAATCCAAATAAAACACATTGTCACCTAGCCCGCTCGAGCTTCTCTCCTCGCGCCAAACCAAATCTTCCGGCACGTCGTATAAAAATGTCGATGGCGATTGCAGTTTCGTCTCACCATAAAGCATCCGAAGCGTGGCATAACTTAAAAAAAGTTTTTTCTTGGCGCGTGTCACAGCCACGTAGAACAATCGACGCTCTTCTTCGGTGTCGAGATCTGTATTATCCGCTCGTGTATGCGGAAACAAATCATTTTCTAGGCCTACAATAAAAACATGTTCGAATTCCAAGCCTTTGGAGGCGTGCACGGTCATCAATTTTACTCCTCTCTTGGCTTTTTCTTTCTTTGCCTGAATTTCCGGATCGAGCGAATCCTGATCAGATACGAGCGCCGATTCTTCGAGAAGTTTTTCGATTCCTTCGAGTCCGACAAATTCGTCGTATTTGCTCGCGAACGTCACCAGCTCTTTGATGTTTTCCAGTCTTTCCAAATCTTCTTCGAGATTTGATTTCAAAAGCTCGGATTCAATTCCTGAAGTTTTGATGAGGTGTTTGATCGTCTCGGACGGCAAGTGATTTTCGGCGTAATCTTTCATCTTGTCGAGAATCTCAAAGAAGGCGTTTACTTTTGCAAGCGTTTTGACCGGAAGTTTACCCATCTCTTTGGTAATAATTTTATCGACTGTCGCAGAACCAATTCCCCTTTTCGGATACCCTATCGCCCGACGCAAATCCTGAGCTGAGTCACGATTAAGCGCCAAACGCAAATATGACAAAGTGTCTTTGACTTCTTTGCGATCGAAAAATTTTACACCGAGGACTTGATAAGGAATGCTGTATCGAAGCATAGATTCCTCGATAATTCGCGACTGGAAATTGGCGCGGTAGAGTACGGCAATGTCTTCAGGCTTGGTCCCCCTATCAATCATCTCGACGATTTTGTCCGCCACAAACTCTGCTTCAGCGCGATCGTTGTACGCTTCGAATACTGAAATCAGTTCACCCTCGCCGTTTTGGGTGAAAAGATTTTTTTCTTTTCTTTGGGTGTTTTTTTGGATGATGGCATTAGCGACGCCCAAAATATTTTTGGTCGAACGATAATTTTCTTCGAGAAGTACAACTTTTGCGTTCGGATAATCTTCTTCGAAATTAAGAATGTTTACAATATCCGCCCCGCGCCACGAGTAAATGTTTTGATCTGAGTCACCAACCACACAAATATTTTTGTATTTTTCGGCCAACATTTTGGTGAGCAAATATTGAACTTTGTTCGTATCTTGATACTCGTCAATATGAATGTATCGGAAACGTTCTTGGTATTTTTGGAGAATTTCTGGATTGGCTTCGAGCAAAACAACCGTCTTTAAAAGTAAGTCATCAAAATCAAGTGCGCCCTCCTCTGCCTTTTTCGCCTCGTATTTGCGCCAAATCGCAAGTGTCGTTTGTCCGGCGTGCGAACGAATTGTCGAGGCAAATTCTTCGGGTGAAATAAAATTGTTTTTGTTTTTAGAAATGACGCTTTTGACAGCCCTTGGCGCCGTCGCTTTAGGATCGATGCCGAGTTCTTTCATGGATTCTTTGATGATCGACATCGAATCACCGTCATCGAGAATTGTAAAAAATCTGCTGAGTCCGATTTCTTTGGCATTTTCTTTCAAAATTTTTACGCCGAGTGAGTGAAAGGTGCAGATAGTGGGTTTGGCTATGCCAAACCCACTATCTGCATCCCGAGTCAAAGATCCCGAGACTTGTCGAGGGACCTTGGCGAGGGATCCAAAATCAACAAGCCCGTGTACTCGCTCAACCATTTCTTTGGCGGCTTTGTTCGTAAAAGTCACGGCCAGAATTGATTCTGGTGCGACACCTTGTTCGATGAGATAAGCGATGCGATGTGTAATAGTTTTTGTCTTGCCCGCACCGGCGCCAGCTACAATCAAAAGCGGTCCGTCCTTGTGTAAAACGGCTTCTTTTTGTCTGTCATTTAATCCAGAAAGGTAATTCATCCCGATAGTGATAAGTCGCGGTATTAATAAAAAATAAATTCTTCGCAAAACCGATAGAGACCGCGATTACTATCGGGATTCATGAAAGACTAATATAGCATGGAGATTATAATTTCTTGTAAACGTTTACAATGCGAAAAGTACCATCTTTCATTTGAGTAGCAATTTGTTCTTGCAAACGTCCTACGATGCGATCATTCAAGCGTGCTGCTTCGCGAACCTGTCTCATGGCAGCCTCCAAATCTCTGCTTTCAGCATAGAACCCAACACTACCTTTATCGAAAATCATAACGTTGCCATCTATCTTGGCTTTGCCGTATTTTGAAACAGCATCCAGATAAATTTTGCTGTCTGGCTTGATCGCATCACGACCAGTTTTAACAATATTTCGTGTTTCTGTATTTTCATTTATCGTCGCCTCGTCCTGAGATTCTTCCAAAGTTCTTTCGCTAGTCAAATCTTCTTCTGTCGCAACAGAATCATCGTAGACCTCTGAAGGATTTTCGGGCTGTAAAGTTTCTGGGCCCGCAGGAACTGACTCAGGAGATTCTGTCGCAACATTTGTAACTTCTGGTGATTTTGCTTCTTCGGGATAAAATTCGGGAGCATATTCTTTGGCGGCCTGCGGATCTACCTCGGCAGTAAATATATCTCCGCCTGTTTCTTTTGCTTCGTGCGTCCAGCCCTCGGCCAATCTCTTGTCCATATGTTCTTTGAAGTCGAATTCTGTTTTTGGTTGTTCGGCTTTTACCTGATCAATTTCTGGATGTCCTGCTTGCTCAACAACTGGGAAGTTTTTGTCTGGTACGACTTCCGCAACTTCTGGCGCGTTACCGGTAGCTCCAGAGTCAAAGAACTTTGGTTCTGTGTATCCTTCGGGCACCTTCAATTTTATTTGTCCTTCACTCGTAGCCACAATACTAGATCCAGGCGGTAGAGAAATACTCTCGGCTTCCTCACCTGGACGATAGCCTCCCATATCGATTGCAAGTCTATCTGGATTGCCTTCGGCAAACTCTCGCAACTTCTCGGGCATGTTTTCTCCATAATGATTCGTCAATTCACGTTGTAGGTCTTTGATAGCACCGATAAGTCCTCGTGCACCAACGGGAGTCTCGGCGACAGGATTTGAAACGGGCTCAGTAATTTTGTCTAGATTTTCCAAATCGGCTGACCATCCACCGTCTGGTCGTGGCATATTTTCCGGGAAATTGACTGGCTCGCTTTTTATTTCTGGACGAAAGTCTGGTGTGTTTACCGGAGTTTTAACAAACGTATTATCTGGCTCAGCAATATTGATTGGATTTTCTGAAACAGGCTTGATACTACGGATAACATTTGGTGACTCCGAGACCGAACCTCGGTTGGCATAAAATTCAGCTCTGTTTAGTTCGTTTTGCACGTCAGCAATTCCCTCTCGCGCGCTAGCAATAACGCCCTTGCCTGCACGGATAATATTTTCATCACTAACAACTTTCATGTTTTCCCTGACACTTTCTCCAATATTAGAAAAGACGCCGTTCATTTTATCGCCAAGCTCTATTGCATTGCCATATATCTTCTTACTAATGTCTTCTACTTTTTGAAAAGCTCCTCGAACCGCTTCACCATCATGCGCTATCAAATCAGCTGCGACATACCCGACGACAAATCCTCCGGCACCAATGATTGCTCCGCGTTTAAAAGCTTTTATGACTTCGGTTTTTCTTTCGGCAGATTTATCATCATCATGCAAATATTTTTCGTTAAACTTGATATAGACCATCTCTGCCACATCATCGGCTACTGGCGAATTCTCCATGAACAGCACGTTCGCCTTTTTGATTGCTCGAGTAAATTCTGCCTGATTGGCTAATTCATTTCTACCACCACCGAAATTAACAGCTCCGAGATTATGGATTCTATCTTGAGCAATCGAAATTCGTGTTTTTAGTGTTTCAAGCGTACGAGCCTTTGATTCTGGGGTCTTGGCATTTTCAACCTGTTTGATCAATTTATTGATTTTGTCCGTATACCCCGCAATATCGATCGCTTTCTTCACCCCTTTAGCGTCACCGATGTTTTTACCAGCGCGCTGATCTTCTTCTAACTGTCGAAGCTCTGTTCGCTTTCGTATCCATGAAGTAAATCCACCGGTTATAGCTGAACCAAGCACACCACCACCAAAAGCGAGTGCATTTTTACCGAACTCTCTGACGCCTATGCCGACAGCCATGCCGATTTTGCCTTCGAGATATGGATTGCTTTTTATAAATCGATTGACGGCGCCGGCAATACCCGCGTTATGACTCAAGAATTGCCCCATTTCAATTTCGGCATCAACGTTCATGATTTCGGCAAGTTTTGCCGGACGATTTTCGTCGGTTGCTATCTTGGATTCATATGCGATCAGAGCTTGGCGAGCCTTATCAAAAGAAGATTGGAATAGCTTGAATTGCGCCTTGAGAGCTGGAGCAGCGTGTTCGACACTCCATTCATACGGAGCATCGGCAAATTTCGAAGCTTTATTATTGAAATCATCGATTAATTTCTGATGCTTAGGATTTTCACCCTTGTGGGTAATGAATTGGAGGACCAATCTGCCATTTTCAAACTCCATTTCAATACCCCGACGTTCCACCACTCCGGTGAGGTCAGATAATCGATCTTTGTATGAAGCGAGTCCCTCTTCTTTCATCTTATTCGACATATACTTACGAACTTCAGTCAATCGAGATTTTTTGAACATGTTTCGGCCGATTTTTCCGATCCAGCCACCTTTTGTATTGGCTTTGTCATCTGCATCGAGCCTAGCGATAGAATCTCTGTCTAAGTCTCGGTCTACTTTCTGCTGAAGTTTCTGTAATACGTAGATTTGCTCGTTTTTCTTTAAAGTGAAGAATTCCGGCATCTCGCGAACGAGCTCGGTTTTATTAATGTTCAACTTATTCAAATTAAACTCCACCAAACCGTCGATGTTTCCATTACGCGCTTCTTGGGACGGAATTTTTTTAGCACTTACGTTTTCTGGTTTTGCAAAATCATCTTTTTCTGAAAGAGTTTTTTCCGGAGATCTCAAATCTTTATCTATTGGCTCTGCATCCTCAATTTCTCCAGCTTCTTCTGAATCTCCTTCGTGAAAAATTGGTTTTCCTGGCGCTCCAATCCTCCGAAACGCCTCCATCTCCAACCTATCTTTGTTTTCATTGTAGTAATTTTTATTATCCTCACCGACAATTTCCTCGGCGAGAATAATAGACTGAATAATTTCTTCGTCCTTTTTTGAAACTGCTGTATTTTGTTCTTTTGATTTGCCCAAATCATCTATATGCATCAGAGGTTTCCTTTCTGGCAAAACAATAGGAGTGGTTTCCTTTGGGATTTCTACTTTTGGTTTTTCTTGTTCAGTAATTTTTTTAACAGGTTCGATTGTTCTTTTTGGTTTGCCAAAAGGAAAACCGTCAACATTTCGATAAGCAATTCTTTTACCACCAGAGAGAGTGACACTACTAGAATACGCTGTTTCCTTTGGAGGCTCTGGTGATAATCTATGAATTTCTTGTTCCAGTCTATCCGCCGCTTCTCTTGCATAAAGTCGGGTTTCGATTTCTATTCGTTTAGCTTCAGCCCTTTTAGCTAAATCTTCTTTGGCTTCGATTATTGTCGGAGAATGAACGACTTTCAATGTTGCTTCCTGAGATTCCGGATGTTCCTGTGCTCTCTCAAACTTATCATTTACTGGTAGCTCCACTTCTTCTACATCTACCTCGCCAGCTTCTTCGGCCGAAACTATTGATTTTCCTTTATGTTCGCGAAGCCTGACATTCAGCAATTGCTCTCGGAGAGCCTTAACACTGCCACGATAATTCAGTTTTTTTTCTTTTAGAATCTCCCTGATTTCATCTTCTGGCATTCTGGAAACCTCGGCCCGTATTTGTTTGGACACCAAATCTAGTGAATCAACGCCTGATTTTATAGCTTCTTCCATATAAACAATAGTACCATAAAACCCTTGTAACTAGCCCCAATCAGACCATGTTTCTTTACTTACTGTCAAGCTTTTTGGGTTATCCACATTTGCGTTGACTCCCTCCATTGGATGAGCTAGCATAGTCTTCATGGGTTACCTCTGATGTTTCTGGAAACCCCATCAACATCAGGAAAGTGCCCAAATTTTTGTTTTATAACGTCGCCCGTCTGAATTTTCCTTAGGAAAATTCAGACGGGTAAGCCCGATAACTCCACAAATTACCAAGCTTCCTACGTAAGGCAAAGATTTTAAAATAGGCTTATAAAAAACTCTAAACAAGATCTTCACTCCTCTATGCCGCGAATCGGGGGTAAGATCAAAATAAACCTTATTTCATGGCTTTTCCATAAAAAAGCTTATTTGTCTTTTGTTACAGTTTCGACTGTCGCAATTCTCCTCGTTTTCCCAGTTTTCGGACATTACAAAATCGCCAAATCCAACAACCAAGACTTCTATTCTCCAGAAACAAATCTCTACAATTCTCAGACCTTGGCTATCTTAAACTCCAAAGAGAGACCGATCCCAAAGGGTGGCGTGGGCGGTACAGATCCGATAACTGTCCAAGATGGAGCACTGGTATCTGATATCAGTCCCATAACCGATGTCAATCCTGAGCTTGTCGTTGTAACTTCATCTGGGCCAGACGACATCAGCGTCTACACGGTTCGTGAAGGAGATACTTTGGGAACAATTTCTGAAATGTTCGATATTTCTCCAAACACCATTCGTTGGGCAAATGACATCGATGTCAAAGGCGCGATCAAGCCAGGACAAGAACTTGTAATCCTCCCTATTTCTGGCATCAAACACAAAGTAGTCAAAGGCGAGACATTTGCCTCTATTGCAAAAAAATACGGCGGTGACGCTCGCGAAATTTCTCTTTTCAATGGTATCGAAGAAAACGAAGTTCTCGCTTCCGGAACAGACATTATCATTCCAAACGGCGAATCAGCCCAGCCAGCCCAAACAAAGAAACCAACAAACACCTCAAAAGGCACCCCAAGCAAAGAAGCTCCAAATGGATACTATATAAAACCTGTTAAAGGCATAAAAACTCAAGGTCAACACGACAGATGGGCCATAGATATCGGGGCGAAAACTGGCACGGCAGTTTGGGCTATGGCTCCAGGTAAAGTTATCATTGTAAAAGTCGGTGGCTGGGGAGGTGGATATGGAAACTATGTCGTGATAAACCATGACAATGGTACCCAGACTCTTTATGCGCACCTATCAAGTGTATCGGTCAAACAAGGTCAAACAGTAAACAGGGGCGACGTGATTGGTGGTGTTGGTTCAACCGGTCGCTCAACAGGCCCACACCTTCACATCGAAATCCGTCCAGGAAAAACCGGTATAAATGGTATCGCAATCCTCGAAAAGATGTACTAAGGGGCACTCCGCAAAATCTAAATTTTCTTCACCCTGCGAAACCGTGTCTACGCACTATAGTCCTCGGGATTCAGAAAATTTAGATTTTGCTCCGTTTAGAGGTGATTTTGTAAGCAGAATAAAAACTAGAAATTTATAAGCTGCGTAGCTCCCGCAGGGCGCGCGCCGGTTATAGACAATCTCCTTGGTCTCCCGAATGCCTGTAGGGAGACGACAGGCGCGCGGTTCGCAAAGCTTATAAATTTTTAGTTTTTATGGAGCACCACTTACTCCTGGCGTGGCCTATACTGCAACGCTTCCAATATATGTTTCGTCTCTATATGTTCGCTTCCCTCTAAGTCCGCAATCGTTCGCGAAAGTTTGACCACTCGATGATACGCACGAGCCGAAAGCCCAAGGCGCTTGGCCGTATCGTTTAAAATACTTTTGACTTCGGGTTTCAGTTCGACGAGCTTATCAATATCTTTCACTCCCATTTCAGCATTGGTGTTTGCCTTGGACTTTACCAATCTTTTCTTTTGAATCTCACGGGCTTTCAAAACTCGCTTTTTGATGACTTTTGATTCTTCGCCCTCTTTTTGTTTATTACCCAATTTGTCGTAATCAATGTTTAGGACATTCACCCACATATCAATGCGGTCCATGATCGGTCCGGAAATTTTCTTTTGGTAACGAATAATTTCTGCTGCAGAAGCATTTGGTGGTGGCGGATTCATGGCAGCAATTAGAATAAAGTTCGTCGGATAAGTCGCCGAACCTCGCGCACGAGCAATGTTCACCACCCTGTCTTCGAGTGGCTGGCGAAGTGATTCGAGTACACGCCGATCAAACTCCGGAAACTCATCGAGAAAAAGAACGCCCTTGTGTGCGAGCGTCACTTCACCGGGTTTTGGATATGTTCCCCCGCCGATAACTGAAACATAACTCGATGTCGAATGAGGTGAGCGAAATGGCGTCGAGGTTACGAGCGAGTCTTCGAGAATGCCGACGATGCTATGAATAGCGGTCACTTCCAAAACATCTTCTTTGGAAAGTTGTGGGAGTATTGACGAGAAAGCTCTGGCAAGCATCGTCTTGCCTGTTCCTGGCGGACCGTACATGGCAATGTTGTGACCACCCGCCGCCGCAATTTCAAGCCCGCGCTTGGCGAGTTCTTGACCACGAACATCAGAAAAATCAATCGCGTGCTTTGGCTCTTCGTAAATTATTTCTGTCGGAGGTTGCGGTTCAAGAGTAAAATCTTTTTTCTCATCGAGATGTTCTACGACCTGAATCAAATTTTTGACTGGATAAATAGTGATGCCGTCAATGAGCGCTGCTTCTTTGGCATTTGGTTCTGGAACAAAAATTTCCTGAAAACCTAGACTCTTCGCAGATTTTACAAGTGGCAAAATTCCCTTTACAGCTTTGAGTTCACCATTAAGTGCAAGTTCGCCAAGGAAAATTTTACCTTCGGGGTCAAACTTGATCTCGTCGTTTGAAAGCATGTAACCGAGCGCGATAGCAAGATCGAAATACGAGCCCTCTTTTTTCAAATTGGCTGGCGAAAGTGATATGACAATCTTTTGGTTAGATTGTTTCGGAGATTTGAGTCCAGAGTTTTTGATCGCGGCGCCCACGCGGTCACGCGCCTCGTCGACGGCTTTGTCGGCCAACCCAACAATAGCAAAATTATGCAGGCCTTTTGAAATATCTGTTTCGACTGTAATGAGTTGCCCGTCTAAAATATTTATTTGCGCGGAATATACTCGTGAGAAAGACATTGATAAAATTATATATGAGTAAGTAGCAAGTCGGAAGTCGGAAGTCGCAAAAACTGTGAAAAAGGAAAAGCCCCGCACATTACTGTACGGGGTTTTCACTTCTAGAAGCTAGTCGCTAGCCCTTAATTACTCGTCTTTAATTCCATATGCGCCTTGCAGGTCTTGGCTGCAGGGTTTGCCATTAGGCGGTCTTCTTCAATCATTTCACCAGACATTTCGCATTTACCGTATGATCCATTGTTCGCTTCGATTTTCGCCAAAGCGCTCTGTATGTCTCTTAGTCTTAGCTCCAGTTCGGCCAAAGTATTGGCTCGAGTTGCAAATTCTTCATCACGATCACCCATGTCGTTTTTGTCGGCCTCTTCACCATCTGGTTCACCCACTGCTCCCCAGTCTCCGGTGGCTGGATCTTTGATTCCCAAATCCCCCAAATCTTTTTCTAATTGAGCTCTTTCTTCTTCTAATTTACTTTTAAAAAAATTTATATCCATTTCACTATTCTACCATTCTCTTTTAAGTGGAGCAAAACCTAATTTTTCGAGCCCGAGGACATAGTTCGCAGACACGCTTCCGCAGGGCGAGAAAAATTAGGTTTTGCGGAACACTTTACTCTAAAAGCTAAACGCTATCCGCTATAAGCTACCTAATGTTCTGCAAGTTCAATCGTTTAATAACTTCCTGCACGGCATCAGTCTGTGTCGTAATCATGATTGTCTTTGGATCGAGAAATATATACGAAAGCAAGACATCCCCATTTGCGCCTTTTAATACACGTGCTTCTTTGTTGAACAAAGTTACAGTCTCAAAATCTTTGCTAAAAATATCTTTACCTTCTACGCTCGTATCAATCTGGAAAAATCGAAGCATTTCAGAAAGCATATTTACCTCAAAATCTCGTATTCCGATAAATGCCTCGTTAAAATCTTTGACTTTTAAAATAAGAAATTGATTATTTTTGGGTGTTTGACTATACACACCAACCATAAACTGCGGGTTTAGATTCTGAAACAACGTATCTGGCACATCAATACCAAGCTTTTGCAAAAATATCGTTGCGGGAATAGGCGCTTGTCCGATTGGAGTTTTGTAAGAGATGTATAGATTATTTATTGTTGTTGGAACAAGTGTTTGATTCTCTACTTGAATCTGCATAGCTTTAAACAATTCTGTACGATTCAAATCAGTTGCGTCGATTTGAACCTGATTTTCTGTAAAAAACAGACTCGGAAAAACCTGATTGGTATAGACAACATCTACGGGTTTGTCACGATTTACTATCGAATAGATAAAAATCATGATACCGCCAACTATCAATATAAATCCAAACATCATCACAATGACATTTTTTGTGGCGGTTGGGTCAAGTCGGTCTTTTGATTTATTTTGGCGATCCTGTTCAGCGAGAGCGATCTTTATAATCGAACCCTTCTCTCGCTTCATCATTTCGGCAATATCAGTCGCGTATGTGCGAACACCCCCCACCATTTTTTCTGGCGAGACCTGCGCTGGAGTATTTAAATTTTCATCAGCTTTCTCCAAAGCCTTCTCTTCTTTTTGAGAATTATCTTGCATGCTCTAAATTATATCAGAAATACAAACAACATAACCTCCAAGCGGAGCAAAATAAAATTTAAAAATATTCAAACGCACCCGCAGGCCGATAGGTCGTGAGGGGGCGCGCCTTTATTCCGACGAGTGTTACTTAGGAGGAATAGGCGCGCTTTTTGAATTTTTTTAAATTTTATTTTGCGGAGCGTGGCTTGATGAAGTCTTTCTCCGCTTGTTTGATCGAAAGTCCTAGTTTACCGTTTTCGATTTTGATGACTTTGACTGGGACGATTTGGCCGACTTTGAGATAGTCCTCGACTTTCTCAACACGGAAGTCCGCGATTTCAGAGATATGAACCATGCCCTCCTGACCATTCATAAGTTTTACAAACGCGCCAAATTCTTTCATCCCGACAACTTCTCCGTTTGTCACAGAGTTCATCGGCCATTCGAAGACCATATCCTCGATAATTTTTTTGGCACGTTCTGGTCCATCAGCAAGTCCAGTTATATAAACCGTTCCATCGTCTTCGATCGTAATTTCAGTACCAGTTTTCTCGCGGATTTCGTTGATGGTTTTTCCTCCCCCGCCAATGACAAGTCCAATTTTTGTTGGCGCAATTTTCGTCACGACAATTTTTGGTGCATAGGCAGAAATTTCTTTTCTAGGTTCGGCAATAGCCGATTTGATAACGCCAAGAATTTGCATACGCGCGTCTTTGGATTGCGTCAGGGCTTCAGACAAAATTTTAATCGACACACCTTCGACTTTCACATCGAGCTGTATGGCCGTGATTCCCTTTTCAGTTCCGGCGGCCTTGAAATCCATGTCGCCGTGATGATCTTCGGGACCTTGGATGTCAGTCAAAATCTTGTAAGCATTTTCATCTTTATACATTAGCCCCATCGCAATTCCAGCCACCGGCGCCTTGATCGGCACACCGCCATCCATGAGGGCGAGTGTCGAAGCACAAATTGAAGCCTGTGATGTCGAGCCATTTGAAGCCAACGCTTCGGAGACGAGTCGGATGGTGTACGGGAAATCAACTTTGTTTGGAAGTACGACTTCGAGAGCCTTTTCGGCAAGTGCGCCGTGCCCGACTTCGCGGCGATTTACAAATCCAGCGCGACCAGTCTCACCGACAGAATATGGCGGGAAGTTGTAGTGATGCATGAAACGTTTATCCTCTTCGACTTCCATACCATCGATTAACTGCATATCCTCTGGACCACCCAAAGTAAGCACGGACAAGATGTGTGTTCCTCCGCGATAGAAAATTCCCGAGCCATGAAGACGTTTGGAAAACCCGCCAGCCTGAGCGAAAAGTTCACGCACTTCATCCATCCGTCGGCCATCGGCACGCTTGTCGTTCTGCACCGCTTCGTCATGAATAACCTCGTTTATAGCTTCTTCGAAATAATCCATTTCGGTTTTGAAACTTTCGGCATCGGGGAAACTTTCTTTCAAAGCCTCTTTCCAAACACGCTTCAAAATTTCCATTTTTTCTTTGCCGGCGGTGTTGGTCATGACATGCTCGTGCAAAACCGGTCTGATCTTTTCTTCGAACAAATTTTTGGCAACATCTCCGATTGTTGGAATTTCCACCACGCGCTTGGCTTTGCCAATTTCCGAAACAATTTGCTTTTGCCAGTTTTCGAGTTTGGTAATTTCAGTTGAAGCTTTGGCAAGTCCTGCCGCGATAACATCTTCGGGAATTTGGTATGCAATTGCTTCAATCATATTCACACGGCCGTCTTTGCCACAAACAATGAGATCATAATCAAATCCTTCACGTCTCTTTTTCTCCGAAGAATTTAGAAGGATCGCGCCATCTTTTTCGGCAAGTCTGACTGCGCCGACAGGTCCGGCCCATGGGATTTCTGATGTAGCGAGAACAAGTGACGCACCGTTCACCGCGAGAATTCCTGGATCGATAGAATCATCCATCGAAAGTACTGTGGCGATGACTTGCACGCCGTATTCCATGGACTGATTGAAAAGCGGTCGGATCGTTCGATCGATAACGCGACCGGCAAGGATGGCTTCGTCCGAAGGTTTGCCTTCTCGTTTCATAAATCTGCCTCCGCCGATTTTTCCAGAAGCATAAAACTTCTCGAGATAATCAACAGTCAAATTGAAAAAATCTGTGTTTGATTTTTCCTTAGACATGACCGCGGTTACGAGCACAACGGTATCATTACACGACATAAACACAGCGTTTGATTGATCAACAAAATCCGAAAACGTCGCGACAATATTTTGTCCCCCAATTTCTAAAGTAAATTTTTTTTCTTTCATCGATTTTGGCTTTCGCCCAGGCTTTAGTATTGAAGGGTTCTTCAATCCTATCTGCCTGAGAAAAAGCGGTTAAATATAATAATTAAAGTATAAGGAAATCCGACCAAAAGGAAAGGGCCCACGTGGGCCCTTCGATTAGATCACACCCTAGGTACCGCTACAAAAATAGCATCTGACGTCGGATCAATACCGCCATCGAATGCCCGTAGCCTACAGCTTCGGTGATGGTTCCGAACTCACGATTCGGATTACATCTTGAACCTTAGCCAATAGTCTGGGTTTGTCCCTTTAGGGTTCTCGGCAGGTCTTATGAGCCTGCTTCACAGAATCCGTTCCCAACGAGCATGACCTGACTAAATGATAATACTCGCGTTTAAAAAATACAAGTACGCAAAAAGCCGCCCTATTCGGCGACTTTTTGCTCTTAAATCTTACTTCTTAAATCCTAAATTTCGTTAGACTTTCGGAATCACTGGACCAATGGTCACATTTCCTTCTGGCTTTTCTGGTTTGTTATTCCCTGCTGTGCGTCTTCGTGGCATACGGCGAGCGAGAATACGCGAGGCTCTTATAGAGATTTTTCACTTTTGGGCAAGCAAAGAGCCGCCAGACGTCTGACGGCTCAATGGGTTTTTATTCTTATCCGTCTTGCGGATAGTCGAACCAAAACCTATCTCATATTCTCTTTCTGTTACAACCAATAAAGGTTCACGTAACCGGAAACAGAATTTAGAATTGAACGAACATCGGCTCTCGGCGCGGGGTTTGGGAAGCTAGGCAACCCTCACCCCACGACCGAGAACCACTACCGGAACGAGAACCGTCAGACCAACGGCTTCACACGCTGTACTTTCTTTTTTAGCGTGGCTCGCGCACTTCTCAAGACTGGCAAACTTCGGAACTTAAGGCTGGATACTTACAGAGAGACCCAACTCTTGTCCGACAGGCTGGTCACCAATCTAGTGTGCTAAATTATCATACTTACGCAACATCATAGCAGATTTAAATAATTTGTCAAGTGCTTCTTCGCTCCTCCTACGCCAAAGGCTTCGGACGGACACAGCAAAGCTACGAAGTACACGGCATTCAAAAAGCCCCGATTTCTCGGAGCTTTTTGATCTATAACCTATAACCTAATTCCTATTACCTAGCTTTTCGGCACCGCTGGACCAATCGTCACATTCGAATCCGGCTTCTCGGATTTGTTATTCCCTGCTGGGCGTCTTCGTGGCATACGGCGAGCGCGAAAACCGATCAGGTATTTCTCTGGATGATCAGCCAAGTCCATAAAGTCATCACAGGCCTCGACAAGTTTCTGAGAACTCGATCGTCCAAATGACGCAACTTCGACTTGGATACCAGAATGAATCTGGAGATATTTAACCATTGGGATAAAGTCTCCGTCTCCAGAGAGCAGTATCACGGCGTCGACTTTCGGCGCCATGGTAATAGCGTCGACAGCAAGTCCGACATCCCAGTCGGCCTTTTTCGCTCCGCCGGAAAAAACTTGCAGGTCTTTGACCTTGGTTTCGATGCCGGCTTTGTTCAAAGCATCGAAAAAACCTTGTTCTTCGCCGGACTCAGAAGCTATGACGTATGCAATGGCGCGGACGAGTTTGCGTCCTGCGAGCGCGTCTTCGACGATTTTGCCGAAATTTACTTTGTGACCGAAGAGATTCTTGGCCGTGTGATAAAGGTTTTGCGCGTCGATAAAAACAGCAACGCGCTGTTCTTTGTGTTTAATTGTAGACATATAAAATTAGCTGTTAGCTATTGGCCGTTAGCCTTTAGCTTATTATTAAAAAGATTCTTATATAGTTTACCCCAAAAAATAGAAAACTTAGGCGACCAATTTCAAGTCTTTTGAAATAGATTCAAAAGCAGCCTTGTCATGACGTTCGAGGAACTTCAAGTGATTTCGGCGTTTAGCCACGAGTTTGATTAGACCTCGTCGAGAGTGATTATCCTTTTTGTGCTTTTTCAAATGGTCTGAAAGTTCTTTGATTCTTTCAGAAAGGATAGCGATCTGAGTATGAGAAGAGCCCGTATCCTTGTCGTGGAGTTGAGCTTTCTTTATAACTTTTGCTTTTTTGGCTGTCGTTAACATGAAAGGGATATTACTATATAAAAAAATAATTGCAAGCCCGCACACCTATATTTTGATGGCTTTTTATTCTGCCCAAAAAGACTATTTTACCAATCTTTAAAACCTTGATGACTTTGATTTACTGCAAATCTGTTTTAAAAAAGCAGAATAATCAAAATATAAGTGTTCGGGCAAGCCTCCATAGGAAAACATACTTGCCTCGGCATGATAGCATGAAATAGTGTTATTTGTCAAGTATAAACGACAAAGCCCCGCACTTGCAGGGCCGATGTTCTCTTCCCCAAAGGGGCAGGTGAAGTTTGAGGATTTCTTCACTTTCCTATTATAAAAAGAACTTACGGATCCTGGCCAGGATCCAGGTCTCGCACCTGCAAGAGCGCGAGCCTGAATCCGGCCAGGGGTGAGCAGGCACTCACCAAACCGTGAACGCAACGCCCAATGACGTAACTATCATCCACTTTTTTAGTATGGTCTAAAAATAACCTAAAGTCAAATTATTTTGCGACCCTATTTGATATAATTTAGGTATGAATATTTCTGAAGCCAAAACTCAATTTCTAGAGTACGTCGAAATCGAAAAAGGCTTGTCTCTAAAGACTGTTCGCAATTACGATCACTATCTGACTCGCTTTTTTGAATTCTCGGGTGCCAAATCAACCGACGACATAAACGAAAACAAACTTCGTGAATTTCGTCTTTTCCTAAACAGACAAGAAGGCCAAAAAGTCCGTGGCCAAGTCGCGGCAGGGATGAAGAAAAATACTCAGAATTATCATCTCATCGCCCTGCGAAGTTTCCTCAAGTACCTAATGAAACGCGGAATTAATTCAATGTCGCCAGAGAAAATTGAGCTCGCCAAAACCGCCCAAAGGTCGCTCGACCTCATCTCGCACGCCGAACTCGAACGACTTCTCTCCGCACCCAAAGGAAGCGCGCTCCCAGAACTTCGCGACAAAGCAATTCTCGAACTTTTCTTCTCGACCGGACTTCGTCTATCAGAACTCGCAAGTCTAAATCGCGATCTCGATCTCTCGAAAGACGAGTTTTCTATTCGTGGAAAAGGTGAAAAAGTTCGCGTCGTGTTTCTCTCAGATGAAGCAAAAAACGCAATTAAAACGTATTTGAAAGCGAGGAAAGATATGGACGACGCCATGTTTGTGCAGTTTGGGAAAAATAAAAACGCCAAAGGCGAGATGCGCCTCACTCCCCGCTCGATTGAACGGTTAGTAAAAAAATACGCCATTATGGCCGGCATTTCAAAAAAGGTTACGCCTCACACTCTACGCCATAGCTACGCCACCGATCTCCTCCAAAACGGCGCTGACATCCGTAGTGTCCAAATGATGCTCGGCCATGCGAACATCGCGACGACGCAAATATACACGCATGTAACTGACACACAATTGAGACAAGTTCACAAGGAGTTTCATAGTAAGAGGAAGAAATAGAACTAGCCCTGCGCGTAGCAGGACTAGTTCAAGTAACCACTGTCATCTTTCACGACCATCTACTAAAGAGAAAAGGATGATCAAAAGAGAACCAATGGTAGGATATCTGATCCAAGTCTGAGTCTCGAACCATCCAGGTGTTAAGCCCAAAAGTTGCGGAGCAACCCAGTCAACAAAGCCAACAAGGGCTAAGATAACCAGAAAAACCAGTGACAAGACAAACAATATGGGCCCAACAGGTACTTCTCTTTTCATGGTGTTCAGGTTTTGCTTCACTTTAATTTTTTTTTAAAAAAAGTCAAGAAAAGCCCCCGCGTCTACCGCGGGGGCTTTTCCATTTCTTCTTTCTTTTCAAGCGGAGCAGAATGTTTCTTTTTCGAGTTCGAGGACTTTAGCGGCAGATTAGCGATTTCGCAGGACGAGAAAAAGAAACATTCTGCGAAGCGTCCTATTCAGCTTTAGGAGTTTCTTCTTTCTTTTCCTCGACTACTTCGTTTTCCATATCTTCTTCAGCGACTTCGAGTTTATCCGCTTTACCGACGACTCCGAAGGCTTTTAGTTTCTTGCGAACCTCTTTGTTGGTCTTGTCTTTGAGGAAGTAGAGTTTTGATCGGCGAGCCTTTGCGCGCTTCACAAGTTCTATCTTGTCGATAGATGGAGAGTGTAGTGGGAAGATTCTTTCAACACCGACTCCATGAGAAACCTTGCGAACAGTTATGGTAGAGCCCATTTCTGAGCCGTGCTTCCTGGCAATAACGAGACCTTCGAAAGCCTGGATACGAGTTTTGCCCTTTTCCTGAATTTTCAAAGAAACACGAACGGTATCGCCAGATTTGATATCTAGTTTTTTGACCTTGTCGGTCGAAATCGGTGAAAGTTTTATAGCTGTTTTCGTCGTCATAGATAGGAGGAACTTTAGCACATCAAAAAGCTTCCTGCAAGCTTTTTGAAGAATTAAGAATTAGGATTTAAGATTTAGGAGAACGGACAAAAAATCCTCTGGATATGGTGCCTCGAACGACTGCTCCGTCCCATCAGGGTCTGTAAACTCAATTTTCCTCGAGTGAAGTGCTGTTCGGTCAAAGCCCAGAACTTTTGGCTTGCCCTCGGCATATAGAGAGTCGCAGATGATTGGATGATTGAAATATTTCATATGTACACGAATCTGGTGCGTTCGGCCCGTTCGAGGCGAAAGTTCTAAAACAGTGAATTTCTGACCGCCCTCTTCGAAACGAGCCAAGACTTTGTAATCCGTAACCGCAGGTCTCTCCTGACCGCGACGGCCACGCTGAGCTGACCATTTGCGAAAATCACTTTTAGATCGGGCAATCGGTGCGTCGATAGTCTCCTCATCTTCTTTAACGGATCCCCAAACTATCGCCGTATAAGTTTTTTGCACGTCACGGTTTTTGAAAGCGCTTTTGAAAAATTCAAAAGACTCGGGAGTTTTGGCGATAATCATGACACCAGAAGTCTCGCGATCGAGCCGGTGCACAATGCCGGGGCGCTTGATGACAATTTCTTCCCCACCTTTGCCGGTAAGGATAAGTGGCTCGCCGACATTTTCGATCTCTGGATAATTTTCTATGATCCAATCAACCAAAGTTGGTTCCTCGGTTTTGCCATCGGCATGAACGACCAAGCCGGCCGGTTTGTTTATCACCAAATAGTCGTTATTTTCGAATATTATTTCAGGTTTTTTATTACTTGACATATTTTTTATATAGTGTATAATTAAAACAAATCCCTTGCCATGTCCACACTAGAGAAACTGTTCGTTGGAATTGGGGCCTGGGATGGGAAACAGGCGCTTGAGCCCAAAAAGCTTAATGCCCTGCTGGCCTATACGGTATGGTCTCTTGTATTTGAAAAGATCGAGAGAGGGACCAAACCCGAAGAGGCGGTATTGTCCCGAGCAGTGAGAAATTGGCTCAAGTCTCACTCGTATTTGGCTTTGAATCAACTGGCATTAGTGATCGAATCACAACATGCTGTTTGGTTAAGCCACAGAGCTAGGCGCGTTTCCTGATAAGGGACGCGCCTTCTTCTTTTTCCTTAACAGCCTTATTAATACGCTCATCAATTTCAGTAAGATCTATTTTATCAATAATATCTAGACCCGAAGCTCTACCCCAATTATCTAATTTATTTGAAATAAATCCTGTGTTTTCTCCTTTTCTGTATCCAACAATATACAAATATTTAGGATTTTTGTCTCTATAAAGACTATGGTAGTCAAAACTCATATACGCTCTAGGTAGATCATCATCGCGATGATCTTTTTCTGTGGCACCCACAACCCACTCTAGAGATTTTTTACCAGCGACGTTCACTTCCCTAGGTTTTATATCTTCATTTGATGTGTGATAAGCGTAACCTCTTTTAAATTTTTTGTTTTTTTCAATTATATCTTCGACTACTTCTTGCATTGTCATGCCCCCATCGACTTTATTTTTCAACTCCTTTAAATATATTTGTTTGAGCTTCCAAGGACTTGAAACCAAAACCTGCCTATCCAAATCAGAGATATTGACAATGGCTTGCCTAAATTCAAAAATTTCATCTTCGGAAAAATTGTTTTGTTCTAAAGCATCGACAAAAGATTCTATTAACCTTGATTCGACTTCTGTCCTAAAAAGAAGTTCTTTGTATTTTTCGCGCTCAAGCGATGAATCAATATGTCTTTCTATGCCTAATTTCCTACGACCTTCCATAATACGATTATAACATTTTATACGCCATGATTTTAATTGGACTCGGTCACAAATAATTTTCTTTCAGAAAATTTTCGCGACCCCGCCTCGCCCGTCGCTATTGCGACATGGCTGCGGCTTTCGAGTCCCTCATGCATTGTCCGCAGGGACAATGCTAGGTCTTCCTCGCTTCGCTCGGTGCGCCCTGAGGGACTCGAACCCCCGACCTTTCCGGTGTAAACGGATTGCTCTACCAACTGAGCTAAGAGCGCATTAACCCTGAAACTATAGCTTATTTGGGATAATATGCAAAATCAAGAGAATTTAATTCCCAAAAATTCTAGAATCTCATTTTCTTTCATACCCATCTTTTGCGTAAAAAAATCTACAGCTGTAATATTTTTTGCTTGTTCTTTGTCCTCATCCTCTAATATATCGTACTCGACAATTCCTTCTAATCCGACTGCAAACCTTAGTCTATTTCGAAAAACTTTACTTAGCACCTCATCAGTTTGAACGATTGTAAATAATTCAGACATGGTTGTTCCTTTGGTAAGAATTATATCCGGATTTTTTATCATTTCTGGTATTCTTGGTTTTTTTTCCATATATAGATTATATCATTGTTCTCCCGGCAGGACGCTTCGCTATCTCACACCTGGGAAACCCGCGGTTTTCCCAAACCCTCCTCCACGGGAAAACAGGTGTTTTCCCGACCCCTTTCCTGTTCGATTCCTGTCTGGAGTCCACTCATTACATTCGTGTCCTCCCGGCAGGAATCGAACCTACATCAAGACCTTAGAAGAGTCCTGTTCTATCCATTGAACTACGGGAGGTAGCAATATCCCGAGCGCAAATGCGAGGGGAATGCAAAAAATATACCACGAAAAGGCTTTTCCGCAACGGCGTTTACATCATCGCGAGCCCCATCGCCACAGCGTATTTGTAGGAATCCTTTTTGCTTATCATTGGCACACTACCAGGATCAAGTTTGAGATTGATGAAAATATTTGCCTCGGTAACAGAAATCTTGGTCTCGCGAGAAACATAATCTATAAAATCTTGGTCCGAGGCCCGGGCCCCACAGACTAGTACGTGATGGATGCGTTCTTTGTGTCTGTCATACCAATCGATATAGAGCCGATTTAAATTTGAAATTATAGAGTGATTCGCTGGATCACTCGTGTAAAATCTAGAATCAATATTCGGACCAAAAACGAGATAACCTGTTTCAGATTTCTCGGCGTCAATAACCAGAAAACTAGTCTTGGCATTTTCTGGCACGAGCGCAAATTCAAGAGGCTTTTCTGGCGAAACAATGTTGGCCGGTTTTAGTCCAGCAGATTTTAAAATTTCGAGACATTTTTCTTTGTCGGCACCCACCGGTATGGCAACATTTACGTTTTTGGTTTTTAAATTTTTCTTGATATCGCGAAAATACTGCACAAGTGTCGTGTCGTCTATTTGAGCATCGTCAAAAGTTACTTCCCCATAAGCAGTTATCCGATCAATTCCTCTTCTGGTTTCTAATTCCAAAAATCTAATGCAACCAGACTTTATGTCAATTCCAACAACTCTTTTTGAGTTACTAAACATCTCAAACATATTCTAATTGTATCACTAATCCGAAACTCGCTACTTCCACATCACCAAAAAAAGCGCGACAAGTATAACGATGGTGGCGACAATCAAAAACGCACTTAGGTGTCTATAGATGATTCGCGCGACCCGAACGCCAAATATCTTCATGATAAATCCAACAGCGAAAAATCTAGCCGAACGCGCCAACAGATATGCGATGAAAAAGATGAAGGGGTTTATCTTGAATAATCCAGCGAGTAAGTTAAAGAGCTTGTCCGGAATAGGCGTAATCGCGGCCACCCAAACAGACCAAAAAGCATGCGCTTGAAATAATATTTTGGTCTTATCGAACCATTCCTGGAAATCATACAGCTCGATGATTTTCTGTCCCAACGTGTCGAAAAAAAGATACCCGATGAAGTAGCTCACCATACCGCCGAGAACCGAAAATACTGATGTGATGAGCGAATAATACGCCCAACGCTTGGCTTTATTCGTCGCGAGGATTGCGATCAAGATAAAGTCCGGCGGAATTGGGAAAAATATCGCCTCGAAAAACGATATCAGTCCAAGAGCAACAGCCGACTTCGGGCTGTCGACATGAGTGACAAACCACTCTTTTAATTTCTCTTTGTGAAAAAAGTCTTTAAATTTCATCTTGCCTTGCTTCCTGGATTAACGTCTGATTCTGGAACAAGAAACACCGGTTCGCCGTTTAGACCATCAACGGCCACAACCATGCCTTGTGATTCAAAACCACGAATAGTTCGGGGTTCAAGATTCGAAACAAATACCAATTTCTTGCCGATGAGTTCTTCGACGTTTGGGTAATACTCGCGAATCGCCGAGAGAATTTGGCGTGGGTTTTCTTCACCCAAATCAACCATGAACTTGTAGAGTTTGTCTGCGCCCTCGACAATTTCACCCGAAACAATTTTCCCTACTTTCATTTCAACTTTTTTAAAATCTTCGTACGAGATCTGGTTCGTTTTTGGTTTTACAATTTCTTCAATTTTTGTTTCTTCTTCCATATTCTTAAATCTTAAATCGTAATTCTTAAATCTTTCGGTCCAAATATCTTTGAAGTATGAGTGCTGCGGCTGAATCATCTTTCTTTGGACCTGTCGCTTTTTTACTCTTTCTTGCAATTGGCTTTTTCCCTCCCGCCTGACTAACATGCGCCGAAGTCATGAATTCTTTTTCCATGACAATCTCGAGACCGAACACACTTTCTAAATTTTTGGCGAAATTTTTAACTTCGGCTGAAATTTTATTTTCGCCAGGATCGCCGAGAACTATTGAGCTTATACCCTCTTCATGGATAAGGCTCGCCAAGGCTTTTAGTATTTTATCATTGTTCGGCAAAACACCTCGAGGAAAGGCAAAACCGGCCCCTTCGTCGGAGACAGCCACACCAATGTTTTTCGATCCATAATCTAGGCCTAATATTCGCATAAACCAACATTAGCATATTTAAATTGAAATAAAATCTTTGGTATACTGGACGAGTGAGTGAGCCCTACAAAAGAAAACCGAATATTGCATGTGTAATTTGCAACAAAATGATCTATCGAAGACCGGTTCAGTTGGAGAAAACTGGCGGTAAAGCATATTGTAGTGTAGCTTGTTACGGAATTTCTTGTCGAAATGAAATTCCCTGTTTGGTCTGTGGCAAGCCAATTCTTGGCGGATTACACAAGAAAACTTGTAGTCGAAGTTGCGCGAACACGCACCGCGCTGGAATAAAATATGTCGGTCGACCAAAGCTTGATAAGGTAAAATACCAAAGAGGGTTAAAAATCAGATTGATAGAAGAAAGAGGAAAAAATTGTGAAAAATGTGGTTATAATAAATTTGAAATCCTCCAAGTGCATCACAAAGATAGAAACAGAAATAATAATGTATTAGAAAACTTAGAATTAATCTGTCCTAACTGTCACTATGAAGAACATTTTCTAGAAAAAAGCTGGCTAAGGAACAGGGTTGAAAAATAATCGAAAATAACTATACTTTACTAATCCACTCGGATATTACACGGAGGCGTGCGTGAGTGGTTGAAACGAGCTGTCTTGAAAACAGCCAGGCTGTCAAAGGCCTCGTGAGTTCGAATCTCACCGCCTCCGCCAAGTTTTACATTCAGCGAAATTGAAAGATGCTGCCTCGGCGCTTCGCGCCTCGGCATGGTATTTTTCCGCTATTTTGAAGGCATTTTTGAAATCCAAAAACAGAGTGCGGTCGGCAATGCGGAAGTTCGAACCAATCTTTTTGAGAAAATCCCGAATC
>CAZLAD010000003.1:0-175097 GCA_964557535.1 uncultured Candidatus Saccharibacteria bacterium
TCCTTATTGGGGGTTTTGCTCAAAAAATGTTCGAACTTCGTCCAAAAAACACCGCAGAAACAAAAAACGCCCTCGGGCGTTTTTTGTTTGACGACTAAATTTATTCAGCGGATTTTTCCTTTCTCTTCCTTTTTGAAATATGATAGATGTAAACGATGTCTAGGATTCCTGCGGTGCTCACAACGAGCAAAATTATAAACCACACCATGTCGTTTTTGCGACCAGCTTTCCAGAGGGCCAAGCCTTTCCAAACAATCGTCCAAATCAAAAGCAAAACAAACAAAAACTTGTGTTCTTCTGGCAACGAATATAAAGCTATTGGATTCATGCTTTCATTATAGCAAAAAGTTTTTCTCAAAACCTAGTAACACGAAAATAAAAAGGTGATATAATTTATTGGCAATATAGATCCCGTTAGTAATCGTGATCGCTATCGGGAAATTTTCTGAAGTTTATTATTTAAAAGATCGCGACATATTACCGACGAAATGAATCCAAAAATTACTGGTCAAACAATCTACGCCTGGGAGGCATTCGAATACAAAGATCGCGCCATGAAAACCGATTGGTTCTGGGCACTTGGTATTATTGCTCTGGCTGGATCTGTTGCTTCTTTTATCTGGGGTAATTTTCTATTTGGAGTGTTTATTATTTTCGCCTCGATCGCCGTGGTATTTTTCGGCACAGTGAAACCAAAGCGTGTAAAATATGAAATAACAGAAGGTGGCATCATCTACGAAGGCACTTTCTATCCTTTCGAAACAATACATGCTTTTTTCTTGAATGAATTTGATGAAACGGACAAAAAACTGCTTCTAAAATCCGAAAGGCTTTTTGTCCCGATGCTTGTTTTACCTTATGAAACAGCCGAACAAGGTGACGCCATATACGAAATACTTTCCGATATTGTTCCCGAAGAACCCTTGCAAGAACCGTGGGGACATTTGATTATGGAGAGATTGGGGTTTTAAATTTTTTTGTGGTCACATTCTCGGAAATCCTGGAATCGGTCACGAGTTTCTAACTCGCTACGCTCCTAAGAACTCGCGACCCCGCCTCGTCCGTCGCAGGGGCGACAAAACTGCGGCTTTCGATTCCTAACGCAGGCAAAGCAGTTTGCCTGCTCCAGGAGCACAAAAAACGCTTCGCTTATTTTTGTGCTCCCGGTAGGAATCGAACCTACATCACGAACTCCGCAAGCTCGTGTCCTATCCATTGAACGACGGGAGCGCTAATTTAGAGATACTACAACAATTCTACAAAAACTGCCAGAAGTTAAATTCTTGGTATAATACCCTCATTACCACCTTAAGATTTAAATTTATGAGTGAATCTGGAGCACTAGATGAATTAAAACGAGAAATTGAAACGGAGGAAAGAGAATTGAAAAATTTAGAAAAGGAGGAGCGCGAACTTGAGACTGAAATCCAAAAAAAAGAACGTGAACTTGATACAAAAAAGGGTGAACTAAATCAAGTAAAAACAAGAATCAATCACCTAAAGGCCGAAAGACAGAGAAAACAACAAGAATTGGGTCGAATGTCTCGAGGAATAAAATAACAAGCAAAAAATCTATATGAAAAAAAATATAATCATCGCAATAATAATTTTGGTAGTCGTTGGCCTATTTGTCTTTAATAAAAAAGACGAGACGGAAATCATAACACCAGCACCAGAAACGCCTGTAGAGGAGACGACGCCAACGACCGAGACTCCGACGGTCTCCGCACCATCGAGTAATTATTCGTATACAAACGACGAATTCAAGTTCGCGGTAAAACTGCCGGGTCTTGTCGTCACCCGAAAGCCTGAAATCCCGCTATCATTCTTTGCAATATTCACCTTCGGTGTCGGTGATCAATCTGCTATCGAGGAACAAAAGCGTGTGCCAAATACTATGGCCGTCTATATCTGGAGCAACAAAAGTGACTTCGAAAAAATGACAGAAACCGGAATGGCTCTTCCTGATGAAACCATAAATGGCACGACTTTTAAAGTATTTTCATTTACGAACGAAGGTACGACCTCATATCACTACACGGCGGAAAAGTATGGTGCTATGTATGACATCGGTGTCAGAAAAAAATCTGATATCTCAAAATTCTTTTTTATCTAACACCTAAATATCCTTTGTATGAAAAAGATATTTATAATGATAGTGGCCGTGGTAATTTTTATTGTTGGGTTTTTATTTATTAAAAATATTCTCCAGAGTACTTCTCTTGGGAAACCAGTCAAAATATCTGACACGGAAGGGATTTTTCCAGGTAATGGAATTTCAGGAAATAATGGTTATCAGTTTACTTTTTCTATCTCTCCTAGTGGCAAATACCTCTTGTTCCTCCAAGGAGACGGTGAAGGGAGTTCTCAATATCCTCAATCCGTAAATTTGGTTTTGAAAGATTTGGAAAACGATACACTACAACAACTACCTCTCTCAGATTATCCTACTGTCTCTATGGGGTTCTCAAAAAACTGCTGGACGGAAGATGAAAAATACTGCGAAGAAGATTCTCTGAACTATTACCGTTTCGGCGACAAACCTCGTCTCGTAATCAACCCTGAACTCAAATTTACTTCTGATAATTCGACTATTTCATCGGATACCTATACTGACAGCGAACGTAATCTCTGTTCTGATTGTCCCTTAAAAAGTATCTTCGACGCCACAGTAGACAAGATCAACGAAGTGAAAGGAGAAAACTATCTTGCTCTTAGAAATTTCACAATCGGAAAATCCGGTAAAGCTTACTATAACAACTCCAACACTCACACAGGGGCTATGCTATATGTCTTGGACCCAACAACAATGATCGAAAGACAAATATTCGCAACGAAAGCTTCCAGCGATATATGCCTTTCCCAATTAGCCATTTCTCCCGATGAAACTAAACTAGCTTTTTCACGACAAACAAATTGTGGCGGATACAGTACGACACCAGAAGTTCATATTTTTGACCTAGAGAATAACAAAGACCTGAATCTAGGGAAAATAAACATCTCAGGCGTATCTAGATTTACCTGGTCGCCAGATTCAAAAAGTCTCTATTTCGTAAGTCATAGTAACAATTCCAGCGTACTTAAAAGAGTCTATATCAAATAATCAAAAAATCCCCTCGCGGGGATTTTTTGATTTACTTTGTCATTTTTGAAAGCCTGGATTTCTTGCGGGCGGCAGTGTTTTTCTTCATCACTCCGCGCTTAACTGCTTTGTCGATGGCTTGGTAAGCGAGGGAAAGGTTTTTCTTGGCCTCGGCTTTGTTGTCTTTGGCAAGTTTTACTACGTTTTTCACCGCCTCGCGCATGGTCTTTCGACGAGCATCGTTTATAACGCGCTTGCGCTTGGAAACTCTGAGGGCCTTTTTTGCTGATTCTATTCTTGGCATTGGTTAGGTTATAGGTATTAGTAATTAGGTAATAGTTTTCATGTTTTGCGCGACACGCCAAACAATTAGGAGAATACCAGAGTTTTGACCCAAACGCAAGATTTCGAAGTATGCTAAAATCTATCTATCGTCCCTATTTCCTATAACCTAATACCTATCACCTAAATTTATGATCGCCCAAATCAAAGGTCAAATTACCCAAAAAGGAGACAAATATCTCGTCGTAAACACTGGCGGAGTTGGTTACCTGCTCTATGTCTCGAACGATCTTCTGGCCAAGTCCCCCGCTCTCGGTGGCTCAATCGAACTATGGACATATCTCGCCGTACGCGAAAACGCCATGGATTTATTTGGCTTTGAGACAATTGATGAGAAAAACTTTTTTGAACTCTTGCTGTCTGTTTCCGGCATAGGGCCTAGAAGCGCGCTTTCAATTCTCTCAATCGCGCCAATGGAAACGATAAAGAAAGCCATCGGTTCCGGTGATACTTCGTATCTAACCAAAGTCTCAGGCATTGGCAGGAAAACTGCCGAGAAGATTGTTGTGGAACTACGCGATAAACTTGCGAGCTTGGGCCACAAAGACGAGACCGGAAGTTTGCGCGGTGAATCAGATGTCCTCGAAGCTTTGCAATCACTCGGCTACTCGCTGAGTGACGCGCGCAACGCCGTCAAAGAAATTCCCGACACCATCGTCGGCGCCAACGCCCGTGTCAAAGAAGCTCTGAAAATTTTAGGGAGATGAAAGACCCCTTTGCAGGGGTCTTTCTTGGGGTCTTACTTACCGCCAGGTAATTTCAATTCTCTTCCGTACTTTTTCGCTAGTCGGTCTTCCAACTTCTTAGAACCAGCATAGTCGGTAGGAAGTTTCTTGAGCGCCAGAACCTCATTCGCAAACTCAGGATAAATACCCCTGATAATCTGGGCACAAATACCATTACCCACCATGGCTCTCAACGACCGGATATTTTCCGGGGCATCTTCCCTACACCCCATAACATGAACCACCATTTCCAGCCATTCAGTACCTGTTGAGTCGTAATATCCTAACCACCTCTCAGTCAAACAAGACACGAGAAGGTGTAAAGGAAATGAGCGGACTTTAGACTCGACTGATTCTTTAGTTTCCATTTGATCAAGTTTTGAATGCTAGATTACAACAAGTTTCGGTATGTGTCAAAATAGAATTGAATTATGATAAGTATATTGGTTAAAAAATCAATATTTATAAAGATAAATTGCTGTTGAAGCTAATTTGACAACAAACCGCAATTTTGTTACATTTGGACCATGATTGCGAATAAGCTCAAAGAAATAGGTCTAACCGACAAAGAAACTTCTGTTTATCTTTGCGTGCTTGAATATCAAAAAATCTTGCCAGCCAAGGTCTCTTCCCTGACCAACATAAACCGCCCGACTGTTTATAGTGTAGCAAACGAATTAGTCAAAAAAGGTCTGATCGCCGAAGACCAAGCAGGAAAGGCAAAATATTTAGTATCACTCGGCGCAAGATCGCTTGAGAATTTTATAAAATCCAAAGAGCTTAGTCTCGACAAATTAAAACAAGAAGTTCCTGAAATTATTTCTGAACTGAATAAACTTCCGAAGAAAGGAAAATATTCTGTGCCAAAAATTCGCTTTATTGAAGAAAATGGATTGAAAGATTTTTTGATTAATGAATCTCACACCTGGGCCAAGAGCGTACTCGACTCCGACAATACGTGGTGGGGCTTCCAAGACCATACATTACTAGAAAATTATCAAGATTGGGCGGATCATTTTTGGAATAGTTTTTCGAAAGACATAACTTTGAATCTTCTCACAAACGAAAAACCAATTGAGACCGAGGTGATGTCCAAGAAGCCATACAAATACCAGAGAAACATAAAATATTGGAAAGATAGTTCAGATTTTACCGCAACTCATGTTGTCGCCGGAGACTATATTCTCATGATAATGACAAAAGAACGTCCGCACTACCTGATCGAAATCTATGACCGAACAATGGCTGATAATTTACGCAAGCTTTTCAGGGCTGTGTGGAAGATTGTTTAACGTTCTAGAACAAGAACCTCTCAAAATTTTAGGGAGATAACATTACAATATTTTTTGGGGTTGGTAATATTCTAACCAGACCTTTGGTTTCTCATATGCGACCAAAGAACAAGACCATGCGGGACTACGAATTCGTCTAGAAGGAGAAGAACAAGGCGCGCGTCGGTTCACACCGACGCACTGAGGGGGCTGGCTTCGGTCAGCCCCTTCTTCCTTTTTACCCAAAACTAATCAAAATCTTCCAATTTTAGATTCTGAATCCAACCCATTGGCATTTTAATACCTGTCATCTCTTGGACCCTCTCTACTGTCTCCAAAACCCTTTCCTTGCCCATCCGGAGAGTTTCTTCTTCAGACCACCCTTTCATTCCGGACTCCTGTCTTAGTAGCGGTCCTATCTTCCTTGTAAAATCATGTATTTCTTCCGGAGTTAATAAATCTTTTGAATTTTCATGATTGGGTCTTATTTTATCCATTCTTACGTTTGGCACTCCTTCCATAGTTGTTTATTGGTTAAAATTAACTTTTTAATTGTCTTCATTGTAACATTTTCTGTATAATCCAAAAACATGCCCGAGTTACCCGAAGTCGAAACAACTGTCCGAGGACTGAATGATACCGTCAAAGGTTTGAAAATCGTCGACGCCTGGTCTTCCCTTCCGAAAAAGTCGCACGCGAGAAAAGACGAAATCAAAAATCTAAATTTTTGGAATAAGTTCAAAAAAGAAATTGTTGGTAAGAAAATCCTCAAAGCCGAACGCAAAGGAAAGAACATCCTAATTCATCTAACCAATCCCTCGACCATGCTCGGGATGAATCAAAACCTCACGGTTTTGATTCACATGAAAATGACCGGACACTTGATGTACGGCAAATATCGGGAAGGCAGGAAAACTGATGGTGAGGAATCTCACGTCTGGCCATGGTGGGCCGACGACAAGGCGCTCCAAGATCCGTATAACCGTTTCATCCGAGTCCTCTTCAAACTGAGTAACGGCTATTCTCTAGCCTTTTGTGATTCACGTAAGTTTGGCAAGGTTACGTTTTTCGAGACCAGAGAATCCGCAAACACGAGACACTTGAAAGATGTCGGGATGGATGCCTTGGATCCGAAAATGACTTACGAGAAGTTCAAAGAATCTCTCATGAAACGCTCGACTGGTCGAATCAAAAACGTCCTGATGGACCAAACGCTTGTCGCCGGGATCGGCAATATTTATTCTGACGAAATGCTCTGGGAATCTGGAATTCATCCCGAGACGCAAGTGAAAAATGTTCCCGAAATAAAATTTAAAAAAATGTATAAGTCGATGAAACCGCTTTTGAAACGCGGAATAGATTTCGGCGGAGATTCAACGTCGGACTATCGTAATATTTACGGTTTGCCGGGCAAGTTTCAGAATAAGCATCATGTTTATAGAAAGACCGGCAAACCTTGCGCGCGTAGAGGTTGCACGGGTGTTATAATTAGACGTGTGGTCGGTGGACGCTCGGCACATTTTTGTTCCGTCCATCAGCAATTATTAAAATGATTTTGGAATCTAACTTCCAATTTCTAACATCTAATTTCTAAACTTTATGGCAGAACACAAAGGTGGAGGCGGAGGAAGTGACATTTGGTGGTTTTTGGGACTACTCGCGGTATTCTTCTTTCTCTGGATTTCTGGTGGCGGACCGCAAAGAGCCGAGGAGAAAGGTTTGGGAGACATAAAAATCGGCCAGAAATATACGAATCAAAAACTGGACGATGAAAACAAAACTCCGGCAAGCGACGTTCCGACCCCAAGCGATGAACCAAAATATAGCGGAGATGGACAGATTATTTATTAGATTGGAAGTTAGCCGCGGCCGGACAATACTCGAAGCGGAGCAAAATATAAATTTTTCAAAGCCGAGGACATAGCGAAGCGCTTCCGCAAGGCGAGAAAATTTATATTTTGCGAAGCTATCTATTTAGAAATCGGAATAAAAATATTCCTGTAGCCACCGAAACATTGAGCGACTCTTTGTCCCCCGCCATTGGGATCTCAGCCACGGCATCACACGTATCTAAAATCTCTTTTGGAATTCCTGTGACTTCGGCACCGAGGATTATTAAATTTTTTTCTTTTGGCGAAATTGTTTTGTAGTCGACAGAATTTTCTGACTGCTCGAGAGCAATTTTGAAATAATCAGGATGTTTTGCCAAAACCTCCAGAACAGTCTCAGCGTGCTCCCAAGGAATTGACTTCTCTGCCCCAAGCGCGGTCTTGGCAATGTCGCTTTGGGGTCGACCGAAACGATCTATGGGGTCCGGTGTCGTGCCGACGAGATAGATTTTGACAATTCCGACCGCATCAGCCGTACGGAAAATAGAGCCCACGTTATGCGTGCTTCGGATATTGTCGAGAATGAGAATCGTTTCCATATTAGAATTTTCGATAGGTTTTTTCGGAACGATAACCAATGTCTTCGATATTGTATCCCTTTGGTGTTCTACTGAAAATAATCCTGATTTTACCTTTTCTTACTCGAAAAAAGTCCGAACTTCCGGATAATTTCTTGATATCTAAATTGGATAAATCACCAGCTTTGATCTTTTCCATAATCAAATATGTCTGCTCTCTTTCGTCGGCTGAAAATTTTAGAAACGCCTTACGAATCTTATCCATGAGATTTTTTCAAATCTTTCAATATCTTTAGCACCTTCTCAATAGGCATACCTTTGCCATCTTTGGTAAACTTTCGAAAATCAATCATGGTTTCCCAGCCCGTCTCTCCCCACTCATCTACCGGCTCCATATGAAAAACCGGTTTAGACTTCTTCATGACCAAGAAGCTCTGACCCTTTTCCAGATCAGCAATATACTTCGGTGCGTTTAGGCGGAAGTCCTTGAAGGCGATTATTTTTCTTTTTTTCATTATCATACTCATAAACGAAGTTTAACTTAAGTTAAACTTGGAGTCAAGCAATTTCTAATCGCTTCAATTCAATTGACCCTAGCCCGCAAGTATGTTATTTTTTAGCAATCGCATTAAGTTACATGCCCTTGTAGCTCAGCTGGTAGAGCAGCTCCCTTTTAAGGAGAAGGTCCTAGGTTCGATCCCTAGCGAGGGCACCAAACAAGAAGCCTCGTTGCAAAAATCCCGCTAAACACATAAAATGTGTTTATATTATCTTTTAGTCTTTAATTTAAATGAATAAAAACACCCTTATTTCAATCATTGTTATCGTCGTCGCTGTTGTGGTCGCCATGGTTTTACTCCAAAAAGCCAGCAACAAGCCAAACCCACTAGACGGTTTTGCGGCCTGCTTGGGCGAAAAAGGCGCGACATTTTATGGCGCATTCTGGTGCCCTCATTGTGCTGACCAGAAAAAACTCTTTGGTACTTCAGCCAAATTACTCCCTTATACCGAATGTTCCACTCCTGATTCCAAGGGCGTAACCCAGGTTTGCCTAGATGCTGGTATCAAAAGCTATCCGACTTGGATATTTGCCGACGGCACTGTATCGGCCGGAACACAAGAACTCGAGACTTTGGCCGAAAAGACTGGCTGTGCCCTGCCTTCTGACGAAGAAATTCCTGTCTCCAATGATACTGGCCAAACATCTAATCTAACTCCGACCGAATAATGAGTGCCGAAACAATAAATGCGGTAAATACGATTTTTGCCACCGGAACTCTCGTTTTTATGGCTGTCTCGGTATTTTTGTTGATTGGTCTTATCTCGAAAGATAAAGGTCCTATTTTCAATTGGTTTGCCAAAAATACTTTGTTTTTGGTCTTTCTGACGGCCTTGTCTGGTATGATCGGAAGTCTCGTCTATGAATACGTTATAGGGTTTGCCCCATGTCTACTGTGCTGGTACCAAAGAATTGTCATGTATCCAATAGCAATAATTGCCCTAGTCGCCCTCGTAAAGAAAAAATCCGTCGAAATATTTGATTACGCTCTGGTTTTATCCACAATTGGGTTATTGATATCGATTTGGCACAACATTGAAAAATTTATCGGCAAAGACGTTTTGTCCTGCGAAACCGCTGGTGGAGTGTCCTGTCTTCAAATTTATGTTCAGAAATTTGGATTTATCGATATCCCGGTTATGTCTTTTGTATTTTTTATCACCCTTATCCTCCTAATACTCAACAAACGCCGCTTGTCCACCTCCCCCGCGGAATAAAACAAGATTTTAAAGGACTCCCGCAAGAGAAAACCCGCCTTTTGAAGGACGGGTTTTCTCGAGGGCGAGAAGTTTGGTGTTTACAATCAAAACTTCGTGCCTTTAAAATCTTGTTTTATGGAGCCCAGTTATGCACAGTTTTGTCCTTTATGATTTGCTCTATCGGACATTTAAGAATATTATATGAACAAGCAAGAACGTTGTGATCAACCCAATGTTAGCCACATAGGCTCATAACAAAATATAAATTAACGCTTTGCGTTCTTTTGGGTCACATGATCAAACAACGGTATGCCAAGACGTACAATCTTGCTAGGCCCGATTACGAGAATTAGTTCTTTGTTGAGTTCAGTTAGTGTCATTACCTTTGACACTACAAGTTGACGTTGTTCTTTCCTCGCGAAAGGCCGATATCTTAGCTCTTGTCCGATAGACGAGACCCAAGATATCGGCCTTTTGTATTCCCCTACACCCATAATTTCATTATTTTGCTTTTTCAATAAAAACACACCTAGGGACTAGCCTGTCGCCAAACCCGATTTCAAATCAAAAAACCTTTAGCAAAATAAAAAGCCATGAAATTATAGGTGTGGGGGTATTTTTAATTAGAGAGTTTTGAGCAAATACTTTTCGAGATTCGGTTCGAGTTCAAGTCCCAAATGACTTTCATGAAACATTGAGACAAAAGTTCTAGAAATATTTTCTAATTCTTCCAATTTATAGTTTTTCGCATAGCTTTTTGATTTGTTGTAGACGAACGGCGCAAGCCCTGTGTCTTTTGCCTCATCACTTCGCGAAACGGCCAGCAGATTCTTGGCCTGCCATATCAAAATATTCAAGATTTCCTCAGAAGAAATTCCTTTTCTCAAAGCTTTTTGCATCAAAACCCAAGTGTTTTTCTTGTCCCTGGCACCAAAAGCATCAGTGATAGAGAAAATATTAAATTTACTATCTGTATCTTTTGGCAAGTCAAAGGTTTTGAATTCTTTGGCGTATTTTTTCAAGATTTCACTAGAAGATTTTAGAAGCGCTTGTTCAAAGACAACAAAAATGGTGTCGGAATCACTCATTTCTGAAACCTTGGACAAAAGCATGTCGCCAAAATCACTTGCGACAACAGAATCCAAAGAAACAAAATACTTTTTGGAGAACAAATCTCCACTAGATAAATAATTTTGAAATTCTTCCGGATTGAAATTATGGTCATCCAGAAAAAAGACTTCCCTATCTTGGAAGCTCGCCTGAAGCGCCTGTCGCGCCAGAAGCTTTTTGTTTGAATCACTCCCAACAAAAACGTAAATCATTTTATAGCCATTTTCTTACTTTCTTCTTGTATTCATGGTAAATCTCACCATGACGAGACGCCATCAATTCTTCTTCTTTATGCAAAAGAAAATAATTTATAATTACAAGTGACACCACAGAAGATAGCGTCACAAAAAGAGAATTAAGTGTTACCCCAAGACCAATCAGAAGTATCGCCAGTGCCAAGTATTTTGGGTTACGAGTCCAAAAGTAAGGTCCCATGGCTAGATGTTCGGCTTCTTTGATTTCACCCCTTTTTCGTCTTTCAGAAAATCTTTTACCCAAAGCTTCGGCCCAATAAATGATAACCGTACCCAAAGCAACCAGAGAAATACCCAGATACCTATTCCACGGCTCAGCCAAAAACTTCACCGGATAAGCAATGTCTAGAACCGTTGCCACAAACAAAGCCAGGCCAAAAACAATGGTCGAATAAGAACTTAGATGTGAAATAGTGTTTTCTCGTGATGGTTTATTTTCCATGTATTTATTATAGAACCTTTTTACCCGCACACCAAGTTTTTGATTGCTTTTTATTCTGCTAAAACGTTGGTTAGCCAAGTCCAATTTTGGTGGTTATTTCCAATATCTTGGATTTTGTTTTGAAAAAGCAGAATAACCAAAAACTTGGTGTGCGGGTTTACAATTCTTGCCAAGTTTTACCAGACGCATAATCAACCACGATCGGCACTTCTGAAACAAAATGTATAAAAGATTTTTCCAAAACTCCCTGCATTTCCTCCCTGATAATCGGAACGGCTCTGTCTAAAACATCCTCTTTGATCTCAAAGATAAGCTCGTCGTGAATTTGTAAAAGCATAGAGACGTCTTTGGACAGGCCTTCTTTTTGGAGTCGTTCATAGGTAAATCTCATGGCAAGTTTAACGATATCGGCAAGCGTTCCTTGGATCGGCGCATTGATAGCGGTACGTTCGGCCATTTTTTGGATAAAAGGAATGGATGAATTTATTGTCGCAAAATATCGACGTCGACCAAAAAGTGTTTCGGTGTAGCCATGCGATCTCGCAAAATTTTTTGTATCGTTGAGATAGGTCTCGAAACTTTTAAATTGGCGGAAATAATCAGCATAAAACTCCGCTGCTTCTTTCTGGGAACTGCCAAGATTTTTCCTGAGAGCATTTACACCCATGCCGTACAAAATTCCAAAATTTATAACTTTTGCGTGACGACGCATTTCTTTGGTAACGTCCGTCATTGGCACACCAAAAACTCGTGACGCTACTGCCGTGTGAACGTCTTCGCCATTTTTAAAAATATTTATCAAATTTTCATCTCCAGAAAAAATAGCCGCGAGTCTAAGCTCCATCTGGGAGTAATCAAATGACGCCAAAACATTTCCCTCGCTAGCCACAAACCCTCCACGAATCGCCCGACCAAGATCCGACTTGATTGGAATATTTTGAAGATTGGGGTTATTCGAAGAAAACCTTCCCGTTGTTGTGCCGGTCTGGATAAATTCCGCATGAAGCCTGCCATCAGAAGCCACCATTTCTGGTATGACATCAATGTAGGTCGACAAAAGTTTTTGAAGCTCGCGGTATTCCATAATTTTCTTGATAATCGGATGAGCATCTTCGAGTTTTTCCAAGACAGTGATTTGGGTAGAATAGCCACCGGAAGCAGATTTTTTGATCCCAGCGGTGGGCAGATGAAGCACCTCAAACAAAATTTCTCCAAGCTGTTTTGGCGACTTGATATTAAATTCTTGTCCGGCGAGATTGTAAATTTCTTTTTCGATTCCATCTAAGGTTTGATGGTAATCTTTTGATAAATTTTTCAAATACTCTTTGTCTATTTTAATTCCACGCTGTTGCATTTCTGCAATGATACCAATGATTGGTTCTTCTATTTCAGAATAAACTTTGTCTAATTTGTTTTTTTGCAAATCATTCCAAAGAATTTTTTTTGCGTCTTCCAAGTCTCTGGTTTTGGCATAAGTAAAAATGTCTTCGATATCAGGATTTGTTTTTTCTGAATCAATCAACCAAAGCGCGATTGAAAGCTTTTTCAACTCCAAAGGCTCAATGTTTACCTCTTCTTTTACCTCATCGTCTTTTATTTCGAGTATGTTTTTGAAACGAGTGACAAGTGATCTAAATTCAAATTTCTGAAATATTTTCTCGACATTGTTTAAAGACACTGTTTCTCGCCAAAGCCTCTCTGGCAAAGAAAAATCCATCGGGACATCACGATTTATGGTCGCCAAAGCTTTAGAGAATAGCGCTTCTTCTTCCCCGTTTCGCAAAAGCTCGATGACACGCGGACTAATTCCAACCTCGCGAAACTCTGCATCGCTTTTCTTTAGCTTCTTGTATAAATTTTCAATCGTACCAAAAGTAGTAATGAGTGTCGTTGCTGTCTTCTCGCCAATTCCGGCAATCCCAACAATGTTATCTGATGGATCGCCACGCAAGCCCTTGTAATCAGGCAAAAGCTTGGGCGTGAAACCAAAACGTTCCATGACGGCCTTTTCATCATAAACAATTGTGTCACTTAGTCCGCGTTTAAGTGTAAAAACTTTTACTTGCGATTTGTCGATGAGCTGCATGGTATCCATGTCTCCAGAAGCAATTATGATTTCATTGTCTTTTGAGACTTTTAGTTTTTCGGCAATTGTGCCAAGCAAATCATCCGCCTCGAAACCTTTTTGTTCATAAAAAGGAATCGAGAGCGCCTCCATAATTTCTCTAGATTTTATAATCTGATCTACGAGAGCGTCGTCTGCTTTTTTGCGATTAGCTTTGTAGTTTGCGGTCATTTCACTGCGAAACGTTCCGCCCGGCAGATCATAACAAGCAATGATGTGGTCGGGTTTTAGGTCTTTGACGATAGATAAAATCATAGACGCCAAACCATAAAGTGCGCCGGTTGGGACACCAGAGCTCGTAGTGAAGTCGGGTAACGCATGATACGCACGATGAATGATGGCGTGGGTGTCGAGCAAAACAATTCTTTTTTTAGAATTTGATTTCACGTTCAGTTTCACTTACATAATTAAAGTCGATTTTTCTTGTTGGGTTTAGGTTGATTTTCATATTGGCTGGCCATTCGATGAAAACTATATTGTCAGAATCTTTTGAATACTTTTCCCAATTTATACCTCGAAGTTCGTCCGAGCTTTCGATTCGATATGCATCCAAATGAACCAGTCGCTTCCATGGAAATTCGCCAACAATTTCATAATTTTTCTGGATGAGAAATGTCGGACTAATGATTGGTTCTTTCACCCCCAAAAACTCTCCAACGCCCGCCATAAATGTCGTCTTGCCAGCACCCAAATCCCCTACAAGCTCAACAACAACCGGACCAGGGGTGTCTTTGATGCTGTCCATAAATTCTCTGGCGAGGCTCTTTGTCTCTTCGGCAGATTTCGTAATCATAAGGCCATTTTAACACACCCTATAACCATAGCCCCGCACGCGAGAGTTTTTGAAAATCCGAGGACTTAGTGCGCAGACACGCTTTCGCAGGATTTGAGAAAACTCTCGCGTGCGGGGCTTTTCAAAACATAGCGAAGCAAAAACAATCTTTAAAAGGACTCCCACAAGAAAAAGACCGCCTTTTAAAAGGACGGTCCTTTTCTATATCTGAGCGAAGCAAAATCTCCATTTCCTGAAGCCGAGGACCTAGCGCATAGCTGCGATCCCGCAAGGCGAAGGAAATGGAGATTTTGCGGAGCGTTCTTTACCTCGCGATTTTTAATTCTGGATGATTGGCTCTTAGAGCTTCTTCTTTCTTTTTCTTGTCCTCTTCACGCTCTTTATAAAGCTTGCGAGAAAAATAAATCAGAAGAACGATTGCGGCTAGAAGCACGATCCATCCGAGAAACGTTGCCGGGAAAAATCCAGCACCGATAACACTTGCGATTTGACTTGGAGCAGCCAGAGCTGACACACGAATTATCGCAGAGTTAAGAGTTTCTACTCGATTATTTTGTTCAACGGGATGATCGAATTTAGCACTTACCACACCCACCAAGAAAGTCTCATCTGGAGTTCTGGCACCAACTTGAGCTGTTATGCCGAAGTTTCCTTTCGTATAAGCTGGTAAAACCGGGATACGTACTTCGATTTGCTGACTAGACAAAAGCTTACCCGGACCAACATCAGTTACAGACATTTCTTTTGGAAAATCTACAACCATGATGATGTCCCGCAAGTTCTTGTCGCTTAGATTTTCGTAGATCACTTCAAATGCAACTTTGTCACCAGGACGAACATCTTTTGCAGACGGAACTAGTTCGACTTTCAAATACTGAATTGTTTCGAATAGAATTTCACCCGTATTTGTGTTCGTGTTTTCAGTAGGTTTTGATACATTGTTTGAATTATTGTTTGTAGTAATTGTACCTACTGTTGATGTTACGGTTGCAGAATTAGTGATAAAGGCTTTGAAATCTCCTCGCTCACCATTTGTTGATGCGATTCGGAAGAAATAAGCTTTACCAGGAGCCAATCCATATATGGTTGTCGAGACAATGCTTTGGTTGACATAGATTGTTTTGGTCGAAGTAGTATAACCGAGATTTACAGTCGGACCATATTCGAACCACACTGTAACCGGACCAGAACCTGTGTTTACCACACCATTTAGAGTTGCTGATGTAGCAGTTATGTTTGTAGCGTCTGTTGTAACAAGGTTTCCGTCGCTAGCGCCCAAGACAACTCCGTCATTATCATTGTCGTTGTCATTATCGTTATCGTTGTTAGAAGAATTGTCTTCGTCAGTTGTGAAATAATAAACTGAGCCACAATCGTCATCGTTTGAATTGTCAGTGTTTTCAGCACATGCACGATAATAGTAAGTATCGTCATCATTAAGACCAGACAAGGTTAGAGAGAATGTACCAGTGTTATCTGTTGTTCCAGACAATGTACTGGTTTGGTTTAGATTTGAAGATGAGGTTCCCCACTGGAAAAATCTGACGTAATCCTCGCTTTCGTCAAGATCAGTGATCTCACCGCGCATGGTCGCAGAATCTTCGTCGATATTGATAGCCGAACGAGTAACAACGTTTAGACTATCATTATCATTGTCGTTGTCGTCATCGTCGTCATTGTCATAGTCTGGACAATCACTCTGATCAAACCATGGTGGAGGAATGATTGTTGGGCTACATTGATCATAGCCACCAAAACTATCAGATACTTGTGCCGCGTTGACTATTTTTCCGCCAGCGCCAAAAAACAGTACCAATACAAATATAACTGATATGTATTTAGTTTTGTTTGTAAAATTTTTCATATGTTTAATATTTTTATTAATCTTCATCTCTAAATCCTCGATTTACATCAAGAACTTAGGAATGAAGGGCGAGATTTGAAGTCTCTCGCCCAACAAGCTAATTGTGTGAACCGAACCGGTTAGCGCATCCGTCCACCGTGGCAACGACCATCGGTGACTTCCGGAAAGTAGTAGCCTCCCGTGCTGATCTGGTAGTTCCTAACACGTGTAATCATACGGCTTACACCGAAAGGATCTACGTTGACCGAGTTTCCGGCACCACCATTATTCGCCGCCTGGATATTGCTAGCCACGGTCGGGTTGTTGGTGTCGTCGTAGTAAGACCTCGTCTGCACCACTTGGTGGGCAAGATCTTGCTGAGCAATGCTGTTAGGGTTGCCAATCAGCACGTCTTTACGACCCTGATGAACAGTGTAAGGGCGCTCTTCAACCATATGAGGCACCCCGCCACCATCCCTGTAATACCAAGGCTTGCCTTCGCCGGACTCTAATTGAAAAAGTCCATCCTTTGCATCAGTAGTCGATGCCGTGGTTTGATCCCCACCTCCTGTCGCGGCCTTTGCCTGAGCGATCATGACCTCCTTCACACCCTTGGGCAAATCATACGTCTTAGTGATGGGGTCGTATACGAGGACTTCTCCGTTCGGCCCATGATGCGGTGGAACCACCGCATCGCCCTGAACCAATACTGGCTGACCCGCAACTTGTGCAGGGGCAGGCGTAGCGGTTGGTGCCGGGGCTGGTGCAGGTGACGGGCCGGTGACGAACTCGAGAGTTCCATCACTCATAACCTTGTGGCGGTTGCCGTCTTGGTCGTAGACAGACTCACCTTTGACGTGCAGTTGTCCATCCTCACAGAGGATTTTTTCCACACCGTTAATGGTGATCTTGTCGCCGATCTTCGCCACACCACTGTTGGCCTTGGCCGCAGTCGCGCTCTTCGTTCCCTGGCCAGAAGTCGGCCGGGTCTTCAGAGGCTTCTTGTCGGCAACCGGCGCCAACGCCTGCTTGATGGGCTGGCCCATCGAGTCGGTGAGTACGATAGTCCGACTACGGACGCCGTCGGCGTCCATCTTCTGCCCCATTTGGAGCGTGCTTTGGGCACTCAGGCCCATGGTCGCCACGAAGGCGACGAGGAAAAACAGGTTTTTCATGGTCTTGGGTTTTCTTTGGTGTTCGGTAGGTTGTTTTCGGTTCACATTAACAATGAGCGAACCTTTGCATGTATCATAGCATATTCATGGATTCTTGTCAAGCGTTTAGGTAGCCCTTTTCCTGGGTCAAATCCCCAATAAAAATAAGGCTTTTTTGACATTTTCCTATATAATATGTTTATCTTTATGCCCCAATTTGACGACACAAAAGAAGAAAAAAAGCTCGAACTCCTGTATTTACAAGAAGAGGAGGCTTTGGCCAAGACCCTAGCCGAGACGAAATACCATATTCCCTATGTGGATTTGGGTAAAGTAATACTCGAAAACGAGGCGCTAAAAGCCGTTCCCGAGGATGTGGCGCGTCGTCTTGAAATTGCTCCGTTTAACATCGCCGGTAAAAAGCTCCTCATCGCTGTTCGAGCGCCAGAACACGAGGGTTTGGATGAACTCGAAGCCAACCTAAAAAAGGCAGGCTTTGTCGTAAGCTTCTTCATGGCCTCGAGTGCCTCAATCAAAAAAGCTTGGGAACGTTACGAAGAAATTTCTCAGGCAGAAAAGATAAAGGCGGGGTCTTTGGATATTTCTGGCGACACACTCATCAAAACCGCCGAAAAGATAAAACTACTCGAAGACATCAAAACGATGATTGATGCGACAAACGCCGAGACATCAACGCATCGCGTTTCAAAAATTATTGAAATTATTTTTGCCGGAGCTATCGCGCTTGGCGCATCAGACGTACATATCGAACCCGAAGACGGTCATGTTCGATTACGCATTCGTCTCGATGGGATCATGCACAACATCACTTTTATTGATTACAAAACTTTTGAATTTATAAATTCACGTATCAAACTTCTCTCAGGACTGAAACTCGCTCACAACAAAGCACAAGACGGGCGATTCTCTATTTTTGTCGGAGGTGAAGAGATCAGTATGCGTACGTCAATTATTCCGGGAGCATTTGGCGAAGGAATTGTCATGCGAATCCTTAACCCAAAGTCTATCCAAGTCGAGCTCGAAGAAATGGGAATTGATAAAAAATTATATTCCATCATCACCCGTGAAATCGACAAACCAAATGGACTGATTCTCATCACTGGTCCGACTGGTTCGGGTAAATCAACTTCGCTCTACGCATTTTTGCGTAAAATTTATTCTCCGGAAATAAAAATTCTGACAATCGAAGAACCAGTTGAATATCACCTCGAAGGAATTACTCAGACACAAACAAATCCGGAGAAAGGCTACGACTTTCTCGAGGGGCTCGTCTCTGCTCTGCGCCAAGACCCAGACGTGGTGATGGTTGGCGAAATCCGTGATGGCGACACAGCACGAATCGCTATCGAAGCATCTCTTACTGGACACATGGTGTTCTCGACTCTTCACACCAACAATGCCGCCGGCGTGGTTCCTCGTCTCATCGACCTCGGGGTCAATCCGAAAATTCTTGCCTCAGCACTGTCTATGGCAATCGCTCAACGTCTAACTCGAAAACTCTGCAAAGCCTGCAAGAAGAAAAGACCAGTTACGGCCGAAGAAGAAGACGTTATCAGAAAAACTTTGGTTCGCGCTGAAAAACTTGGCAAAAATTTGAAAGAATACGGCATTGACGCCAAACAAAAAATCGAACTTTGGACAGCACCAGGGTGTCTAGAATGTAACGGCATCGGTTACAAAGGTCGCATTGGAGTATTTGAAGCAATTCTCGCCGACGAAGCTATCCAAAACATCATGCCGATGAATCCAAGTGAAAAAGAGATCAAAGAAATTTCCGAGAAACAAGGAATACTAAATATGGTAGAAGATGGATTTGTAAAATGCCTAAATGGAATTACTTCAATCGAAGAACTGAAAAAAGTTGTGGACATTTACGAATACGCTGAGGAAAAAGTTGAGGAAGAAAAAGAGGAAATATAAAAAGCCCTTTAACCTCTAAATAATCCTTTTGATTGAAAACCAAAAGTAATGAAGTCGCGAAGGATAGTCGCAGTAACTCCGCCGAAGCGGTAACCATGACGTCCTCTTTGAAACCATATGAACGTTGCCCGATTACTTAGAGGTTAAAGGGCTCTTTTGCTTGGGTCATAAATATAACACCTCCACAAATCTTGTAAAGTCCTAAAACCAATATTTTTCAAAAATGCTATACTATAGAGGATAAACGTTTAAATTTATACCTAACGGGCTTATATATAACATTTTTAAAACTGTTTGTCAATCCCACTTCGCTTCTTCGCTAAAGTTACGAAGCGCACGCGCCAAGGCTACGCGGGACGAGACCCTAAAGAAAAATTATGGAAAATGATATCTTTTTAGACAATCAACTTCGGCCAAACACTTGGGACGAATATATTGGCCAGGAGAAAATAAAAAAGAACTTGAAGATTCTAATTCAAGCGGCCGAAGAACGCGGACACGCTCCGGAACACATTCTCTTTCATGGACCTGCCGGACTTGGTAAAACCACTCTCGCTCATTTGATTGCCAAAGAGTCTAACAGACAAATGAAAGTAACTTCCGGCCCAGCGATTGAAAAAGTTGGCGACCTGGCTTCGATTTTGACCAATCTTTCGCCTGGCGACATTTTATTTATCGACGAAATTCACCGACTAAACAAAATGGTCGAAGAAATCCTCTACCCCGCCATGGAATCCGGTGTTTTGGACATCATCATCGGCAAGGGCCCGTCGGCACGCACGATTCAGCTCGACATCCCAGCTTTTACCCTTATCGCCGCAACGACTCGTCCAGCTCTCATCTCTGCCCCACTTCGATCCAGGTTTTCTGGTGGCACACACCGGCTAGAGTTTTATACGGATGCTGAAATGGAAAAGATCTTGGCAAGATCAGGAAAGATTTTGGGAATAGAAACCGAAGATGCCGCTCTCAAGGAAATTGCAAAGAGAAGTCGCATGACGCCCCGCACAGCAAATTATTTCCTCAAACGTGCTCGTGATTATGCCCAAGTAAACAAAAGCAATATGACCGCGGACAATGTCCGAAAAGCGCTCGAACTTTTGGGCGTCGACGAAATGGGGCTTTTCGAAACAGACCGAAATGTTCTACGCGCGCTGATTGAAAAGTTTAACGGCGGACCCGTGGGACTTGGAACTCTGGCAGCAGCCACGTCTGAAGAAGAAGCCACGATCGAAGAGGTCATCGAGCCGTATCTCATCCAGCTTGGGTTTATCGAGAGAACTCCACGCGGAAGAGTGGCAACGGATAAAGCATATCAACACCTAGCCATTAGCCGTTAGCTATTGGCTATTAGCCACGAATAGAATGCAATCATATAAAGATTTACAAGTCTGGAAAAGATCAATGATGCTTGTTAAATCTGTCTATTCGCTGACCAATCAATTTCCTTCTTCGGAACGATTCGGACTCACGAGTCAGATGCAGAGAAGCGCTGTCTCGATTCCATCTAATATCGCAGAGGGTAGATTGCGCACCGGAGAAAAAAGTTTCACTCAATTTCTCTTAATTGCTCTTGGTTCATGCGCGGAGTTGCAAACGCAGATTATCATTGCAAAAGAAATAGGTTATAGTAAGGGCCTTGAAGCAAGAAAAATCGAAGAGGAAATAGAAGAAATTATGAAAATGATTAACGGCTTAATCAAAAAGCTAAAAGCCAATGGCTAATAGCTAACAGCTAATCAAATGGGATCAACACACAAAAAACTAGGGAAAATGGCAGACAATAATGCCAAAAAAGCAAAAGTGTTTTCAAAATTGGCCAAGCTGATTTCACTTGAAGCGAAAAAGGCAAACGGAAATTTAAGTTCGCCCGGGCTCAAGGCCGCCATCGAAAAAGCCCGCAAAGAAAACATGCCAAGCGACAACATCGAGCGTGCAATCAAGAAAACTGACGGCGCCGAAATGTTTCCAATACTTTTTGAATTTTATGGACCGGGTGGAGTTGGAATACTCGCAACAGGACTTACTGATAGTATAAATAGAACGAGCCAAGAAATGCGACACCTCTTGGGTACTCATGGGACGTCACTTGGTGGCGCAGGATCAGTCGCTTGGAATTTTACAAAAAATATTGAGGGTGGTTGGGTAGCAAACATGAAAACTCCCCTCTCGCCAGAAGACACCGAAAAACTCTCGGCACTCATTGACGCACTCGAAGACCGCGATGACGTCCAAGATGTTTATACAAGCTTGGAATAAAAATAGCGAAGCCCCCGACATGGGGGCTTCTGCTTATGCGAGCAATTACACTACTCGCCAAGGATCTCGCGACACTTCTTGAAGAAGTCGCTGTCGTAATGGTTGCTCCTCGGAAGAACGGGGACAGGCACCAATGACACCATGTCAGGAGCGACCGCAGGATCCATGGCCATGATCACTATGCGCTCTCGTAGATTTGGCCATCCATCAACAACACCCATGATCACAGGCTCGGGCACATCGCTAGTCATGGCCACCAGATCCGGCAAAATTGGCTCGATCAAATCCAGCGTTGTCTCAAACTCCTTCACGCTGGCAACTCGAAGGAAGCGGTGATTCTGGAAGCCAAGAACGTCTTGGAATGTGGCCGAAACCAAAGGGTTTTGAACGATCAAGACTATGTTTTTCATGCGATCTTATTTTGTTTTGCTCGACAATACACTTAAAATGCTTTCTTGTCAAACATAACTAGCTTCCGAGCTCCAAAAGCTATAAGCTATAAGCTATGAAGATAATAGGTATAGATCCAGGTTACGAACGAGTTGGTATTGCGGTGCTCGAAAAAAACAAAGGCGATCGTAAAGAAACGCTTTTGTATTCAAATTGCTTCAAAACTTCCGCCAAGCTCTCGCTTCCGGAACGCATCTTCTTGATCGGCACCGAAGTCCAATCAGTCATCAAAAAATACAAACCAGAAAAACTCGCAATTGAAAAACTGTATTTTGAAAATAACGCCAAAACCGCCATGGGAGTCTCCGAAGCTCGCGGAGTCATAATTTTCGCTGGCAAGTCTGCCGGGCTCGAGATTTTGGAATTCACTCCCCTTCAGATAAAAAATGCCGTCACCGGCTACGGCAAGGCCGATAAAAAACAAGTTCACACAATGGTCAGCAAACTTATAAGTCTCCCAAAAACTGTCACCCAAGATGATGAAATAGACGCTATCGCCGTCGGTATTACCGGCTTCGCAACAACCAGGCTTTAAGAAATTGTTTTCATAAACCTTTCAGCGAAAGGTTGGCAGTATTTTTGTATATCTATAATAGTCTGACTATCCTCAGAAGACTTTAGAAGATTTTTTAAAATATTTATCTCTTCACGTCCACCAGAAGACAAGTCATTCACGGCTAGCGCCGACTCAATAATTCCAAAAGATCTCTCTCTTGCACCATTCATGGCTTCAATGTTTCCACTTTTTAAAAATGACTCCATCCGACCGATTTCGGGTCCGAGATTTGCCATATAAAAAAGATATGTGTTTTTATTTATCATATTATTCCCAAATTATTTTCTTTGACACGATATCATAGATCTTCTCACGAATTTCTGGAATTTGAATTTCTTGGCTTTTGTGATTCAATCCCGGCTTTATATTTACCAAAGAATGATACTCAAAAGCTTTGTCGACTGGCTCATTTACAAGAATGTTAAATCCCCAAATATCGTCTTTGTTGCCTCCCTTTTCTACAAGCATTTCAAGTGCTTCGATGTGCCATTCGCCACCCAAGGCAACTTGTTCGTTTTTTAAATCAATAGCCCCTTTAAGGAGATTTCCATACCATTTTTCAGCCAATTCCTTTATTTCCTGCCTGGAAATAGGATTTTCTATAATTTTTATTTCCATAAAAACATTTTAACAGAAAGTTTTTTTGGTTCATAATCCCTTCACAAATTCGATAATTCACAGTCTTTTAAAAAAGATGTTGCCAATCAAAAATGGATTTGTTAAAACTATGCTAACTTAATAAATAATTTTTTTAAACAAGATGAACGACGATCTATATTCATCAGGAATATTCGCAAGTGAGTTAGAAGACGATTTCGGCTCGGACAAAGAGCTCGATCCAGATACATTTTTGGATGATGATGATATGGGAGATGATGATGACGAAGACGATCTCGACGATGACGACGAAGCCAGCTACAACCCTCTCGAAGACTACAAATCCGACGAATGGGCGTAACTAAATCAAAAATCCTGCACTATGCAGGATTTTTGATTATGTAAAATTCTTTACCGAGCATTTTTTTGAGTTTCTCGGCCTTGTCTTTATTTTTTGAAATGGAAATTTTGTTCTTGCCTTGAGTGGCAATGATATTTTTTAATGCTGTTTTTGATTCATCGTCGAGCATTGTGTGGTTTTTGTAAAACTTTTCAATTTGTTCGTGGGTTTTCTCGTCAATCCAAGCTTCGATTATGTAATCACCAAAAATGTTCACATAGTAATTTTCTTTTTTGAATAAATGAATTGGCGACAAATAGTATTGCGCATACGTACCATCAAAATATTTCTTGACCTGCTTGTCGAGCTCGCTCGTTCCTGCGGTCGTAACCAGAATCTGCCTTTTCTCGTCGGTAATATGTTTAAAAAGTGCAGTTTCTTGTTCTTCGCGCGCGATGAGGAACCATTCGTGCGGGTTGTAGATATAAATCGGTTCGGTTTTTGGCATAACATCAGACAAAAGATCAAACGCGTGTCCCCAGAAAGCGTCAGCGATTTCAGGGTTCTTGAAGTTATACGTAATCTTGTCGCCATCATCGAGCGCCAAGAACCCTTCTGTTTCGGCGGTCGCAATCGAATACTTATGACGCGCTTCGGCGAAAAAATCTGACATTTTGTTTATCCAAGCGCCGTTGAGCGACACAATTTTTCCATGTATGACAATAATTTCAGCTTTTTTCAGTTTCCGTAGCGCCGAGTATACGGCTTGCTTGGTGACACGCACACGCAAGAAAGAAATCTTCTTGACCAGTGCCATAGCCGGCATTGGACCGTCGGCTAAGATTTTTAGTACGAATTCCTCAATTTTCTCGGGCTTTTCCAAGTTCATAACCCCTTAATCCTAGCACGGAAGTGCCTAAAAGTAAAGTAAATTTTTACAAAATATCCAAAAGTAGCCTTATTTTGGACAGTTCTGATAAATCATGGTTTAATGCAGGCAAGAGAACCTTGAAACAAACCCGTCTCGCGAAAGCGGACACAATCCCACTAACATGAAAACTCTGATCGTCTTAGGCGAATTCTTCGCTGTTTCTGCTGCCACGACAGCTGTCTGGTGGTATTTTCTTAGGCCGAAACATCTGTGGTCTGGAGCCCCTGAGTCAAAGTTCACGGGCTACAGCCTGTTCAAAACTCGGTGGATCTTGGGAGGAAAATTTCTCTTGAGAAAAGAATTTTTTGCTCCACTTGTTCCTTTCTATTGCTACATCATCCGAGATAAAGATGGCGACGGAATCGCCGACCACAAAGCTTTGGTGGTATCTGCTGGTAGAGCGTCGAGAACCGAAGAAAAAGAACTCGATGATCTCGACAGAGAAGCATATGTTTACGCCATACAACAATGGCGTGCAATGCAGGTGGTATGAAGAAGATCGGGCCGACACGTCTCGGCCCTACTTTTGAGAACTTGAAGCAATTCGAGTTTTCAAAGAGTGGAAATAAAAAATACGTTATGAATACAAACACCCAAAAGAAAAAATTAATTGTCATTTCCGGCATCACCGGTGCTATTGACAATGCTTTTCTGGCTAAGTATTCCCGTGAAGACAATACAGTCATCTATGGTATTAGTCGTAAGGCTGAGTCTATAGAAAGTTTTATTGATCCAAAAACTGGCAAGCTTTTTACCTCTACATTTATCGCCAATATCGGAGAGCTTGATCAGAAGTGCATCGGTAATTTTATAAACAAAATAAATTTCGCTGAGTTTGAATCGATAATTTATATTCATGCGTTAGGGTTGTATCCTTTCGAAATAGATTCTCATGGAAAACTTTCTGTTGAGAACGACAAAGATGGTGATGGTATAAATGACACCGTGCTCGAACTTTCTCACAGAGTTTTCAAGATGTTTGTAAATACATTTTCCGATAACGCATTGAAAAATAACGTAAGATTCGGAACTCTCATATTTGGTGGTATTGCCGACGTTCACAAGCCACTTGCTCATCAATCCTGGTGGAGAGTCATGGAAATGACCAAAGAATTTATGGGCAAAAATTCTCAAAACATCGGCATGAACGTGATAAACATCTCATCGGTTGTATGTAGCCACGAAATCGTTACACGACCACATGTCTTTACCCAAACCGACGCCGATATGAAATACTGGCTCTTTCCGCAGGAAATTCCGGATAGATTGTTTGTCGAAATAAAAAGAAAAAATCTTGACATATTTTCTGGTTATCGCGAGTTTGAGTTTTACAACACCAAGCCCGACTTCGATCCCCATTATTACGAAAACTACAAATTCACTCCACGAAAAGTAAGTGAAATATATCATCGGTAAAATCAAAAACTACCGAGGTTCGACCTCGGTAGTTTTTGATTATCTCACAACAATTTTCACAAACCTTCTCTTCCCTACTTTTAGAATTTGATTCGAAGTTATTTCAATATCGGAATTTATTTTTTCTTCGGTTTCGGCGTTTTTGATTGCACCAGCGGTGAGAAGACGTGTAAATTCATTTCCTGATTCGACGATTTTGTTTTCTACCAAAACACTTTTTAATTTCGTTCCGTTCGCAACCATGACGGTTTCAATATCTGTCGGAATTCCGCCCTTGGAAAAAGTTTCCTCCCAGGCTTCGGCCGCTTTTTCGGCATCTTTTTCCGAGTGATACATTGTTACAATCGTTTTCGCCAAAATCATTTTGATGTTTTTCGGATTTTCACCATCTTCAAGTTTGTTTCGGTATTCGGCAACTTGAACAAGTGGCACACGTGTCAAAAGTTCAAAATATTTGATGACAAACTCATCTTTAAGCGACATGATTTTGCCGAACATTTCATTTGCGTTATCGAGGAAATTCACTGTGTTGCCCCAGCTCGAAGACATCTTGCGGCCATCTAGGCCTTCGATTAGCGGATTCATGAGAACGTTTTGCGGTTCTTGGCCAAAGTGTTTTTGTAAATCACGCCCAGCAAGCAAGTTGAATTTCTGGTCTGTTCCACCAAGCTCGACGTCGGCTTTGACCGCCACCGAATCATAGCCCTGCATAAGCGGATACATCATTTCTCGAAGTGATACTCGCTTGCCCTCGTCGAGTCGTCGACGAATATTGTCTCGGGAAGCGAATTGATTTATAGAAAAAATATTAGCCTGCTCACAAATCTCGAGATATCCGAGTTTCTTTAACCATTTGGAATTGAATTTGAATTCGGCTTTGCGAACGTCAATAATTTTCCCAATTTGTTTTTTATAATTTTTCAAATTTTCTTTGATTGTTTTTCCAGAAAGCATTGGACGCTCGGAGTCTTTGTCCGAAGTATCGCCAATTACGCCAGTGAAATCGCCAACAATAAAAACAACCTTGTGGCCAAGCTCTTGAAAATCACGCAGTTTCAGAAGCGGAATCGAGCGACCCAAATGAATGTTCGGGCTTGTCGGATCAATGCCGAGTTTGACGCGCAGTTGTTTGCCCGACAAAAGCTTTTCTTTTAAGTCTTTGGTATCAATTACTTCCTCGACTCCTCGAGACAGTAATTCGTCTATTTTTGATACGTCTTTATTTACCTGCATTAGAATACTTTATCACTTTTGGGTGGAAATGAAAAACCTGCTAATATTGAAATACTATGCGTAAAATAAAAAGGTTTTTTGCTCACCACAAGCACTTGTGGCTCAATGGACTTCTTGTGATTGTGACTTTGGGTGTTTTGGCGATTGGCAGTGTCGTTATTTGGGTTTCAACTCTAAAGGTTCCTGACTTCAAGGCTTTTGAAGAGCGTCGAATCCAGAGCTCAACAAAAATTTACGATCGAACTGGCGAAATCGTCTTGTACAACATTCACCGAGACAAGAAAAAAACAATTATTCCATTTGAAGAAATGGGTGAAAACATTGCCGAAGCAACAGTTGCTATCGAAGACGAGACTTTCTACACAAACAAAGGTGTGAGTTTAAAATCAATCATTCGCGCAATTCTCGTAAATATTCGATCCGGATCTTATTCCCAAGGAGGCTCAACTATCACCCAACAAATTGTAAAGAACGCTCTTCTAACTACGGACAAGGCTATCTCGCGAAAGATCAAAGAAATATTTTTGGCTCTAAAGATCAATAATGAAATGACCAAAGAAGAAATTCTGGAGGTATACCTAAACGAATCACCTTATGGCGGAAGCATCTACGGCATCAGCGAAGCATCGATGTCATTTTTTGCCAAAAAACCAATCGATCTGACGCTAGCAGAAGCGGCCTATCTAGCCGCTATTCCCCAAGCACCGACCCGTTATTCGCCTTATGGCTCAAATGTTCCACTACTCGAAGCTCGTAAAAATCTCGTGCTCGACCAAATGGCAAAAAATGGTTTCATCACCGCCGAAGAACGAGACACGGCCAAATCTGAAGTTGTGACGTTTGTTGCCCAAGACAAACTCGGTATAAAAGCCCCGCATTTTGTCTTTTATGTCAAAGATTATCTAGAAGAAAAATACGGCGTAGCAACCGTAGAATCTGGTGGGTTAAAAATTATTTCGACTCTTGATTACGAACTCCAAGAAAAAGCCGAGGAAATAGTTTTGAAAAACGCCAAGGAAAACAACGAACTCTGGGACGCCGAGAACGCCTCGCTTGTTGCTATAGACCCAAAAACTGGTCAAATATTGACAATGGTTGGATCACGCGATTATTTTGACGAGGAAATAGACGGTAAATTCAATATTGCTCTTGCAAAACGCCAGCCGGGTTCTAGTTTCAAGCCATTTATTTATGCCACGGCTTTTACCAAAGGCTTCACACCAAACTCTGTGCTTTTTGATGTGCCGACAGAATTTCAATCGACTTGTGATCCATACGGTCGAGCCAAAACCGGCCCTCAATCAAATTGCTATAGTCCAAACAATTACGACGGCCTCTTTGTCGGACCGATAACTCTCCGAAATGCTTTGGCCCAATCGAGAAACGTGCCGTCAGTACAACTCCTTTATCTAACAAAAATCGCGGACTCATTAAAAGTCGCCAAAAACATGGGAATAAAAACCCTAGGAACAGCCGAAACCTACGGACTCACTCTCGTGCTTGGAGGCGGTGAAGTAACACTGCTTGATATGACGTCGGCCTATGGCGTATTTGCAAACGAGGGCATCCGCTACGAACCACAGGCTGTCCTGCGTGTAGAAGATTCGAAGGGTAATGTTTTGGAGGAATTTTCTCCAAAAGGCGGACAAAGAATTCTAGACGAAAACACCGCACGACTTATTTCTGATGTTTTGTCGGACAATGTCGCCCGAACGCCACTTTTTGGTGCCAACTCTTTTGCTTATTTCGGAGCAACTTCAGTTGCTGGCAAAACCGGTACCACCAACAACAACAAAGATGCTTGGATGATGGGCTATACGCCAAACATTGCTGTCGGTGTCTGGTCTGGTAACAACGACAACACACCGATGAAAAAAGGTTCTGCTATCTCTGGACGTCTATGGCGAGAATTTATGGATGTAGCGCTCAAGAAAATTCCACACGATTCATTTACGCCGGGAGAAATAAACGACGACCCAAGTCTAAAGCCGGTGCTTCGTGGTATTTGGCAAGGAGGTGAATCGGTGTTCATCGACACCATCTCTGGTAAACTCGCAACCAACCTGACTCCAGAAGAAACCAAAAAAGAACTTGTGCCCGGCAATGTTCATTCGACACTTTATTGGATAGATCGAGAAAACATCCTAGGCCCCGCCCCAGGTCCACAAACCAATCAACAATACATAAACTGGGAAACCGCAACCCAAGACTGGTGGCAAAAAAACAAATACAAATACAATCTCATCAATGAATCAGAAATACCAGACGATTATGACGATGTTCACACCGAAGAAAATCAGCCGGAACTTGCCATACTTTTACCAAACGACACCGACGTCTACGACGCGGGTGAGCCGATAGAAATAGAAATTGATTACGATACACATTTTGATGTTTTGTCGTTTGATGTGTTTGTAAACGACACATATCTTGGTACACGAACGTCTGAACAATTTAATTTCTCGTTCATTCCACGAGACATTGAAAACATCTCGGATGTAAATGAACTAAAAATAATTCTCCGCGACGAAGTCTACAACAAAACCGAAGCTGTGGTGACGTTTAGAGTTGATCTCTAGCTAGCTTGTAGTGACTAGCTTTTAGCTTATAGAAAGAATAAACAAGAAACCCCCGGACTAGCCGGGGTTTTCTTGTTTTATTTTTTTAAATTTTGTAGATAACCTCCGTCAATTGGAATCACTTGGTTTTTTATTACGTCTTGATTCGTTAACCAGTAAATAACTTCGGCGATTTCTTCTGGTTGTAGAATTTTACTTCCTGGTGAATCTTTTAAAATTTCATGAAATTTTTCACCAAAACCGTCTCGTGCAAGTTGTGTATCTACAAGTCCCGGAGCAACACAGTTTACTATTAACTTTTCATTATTTTTACCTATATGGGCAACAGCGCTTTCTAGGTCTTTGTGAACACGTTTTTCAAGATTGTCTTCTAATAGAAAAGTATATAACGAACTAATTGCTAGGGCGTGTGTCGCTTCGTCTTTTTGTCCTAAAACCTCCATAATTTCTACGCCACCAAGCTTTACGTTTTCGTATTCTTGCTCATATTCCAGTGTTTTATTTTGTGAAAATATGCCAGCGCAATGAATTATTTTATTGATTTTTTCTTTTTCTAATATTTTAAGTAATTCTTCTCTACCCTCTTTTGTTGAAATATCAACTTTTATAAAACGAGTATTTTCGAGCATCGAAACAGATTTTCCCTTTTCTTCATTTCTGCCAACCACAAAGACGTCGCTTTCATTTGCAAATCTTTTTGCAGTTTCTAGACCAATGCCGGAAGTTCCTCCAAGTATTAAAATTTTGTTTTTCTTATTTTCCATTTTTGAAAAATCTAAGTTTAATAAATTTCTCAAAAGTAGGGCCGAGACTTGCTCGGCCGCACTTCTATGTGCTGCGCTCTTAACCACGAGCCACTTTTACTCGATCATCAATGGCGTCACCGACTTTCAGGAGAACCCACAGCATGACGTACCATACGAATGGGGCAGGTACTGCCCAGATCATTCGGGAACCGAAGACATGGTCGCCTATGGTAGTGACAGGAATCCCTTCAAGGTGACCGAAGGCAACGATGAACATGATGCCAATCCAAGCGATCGCCAGACTCGCGAGAACTGTGCTGATACCCTGCAGGCGCTGGCTTGTAATAGCAAGGCTGGCGCCCACGAGAGAGATCCCATTCAGGCATACGACCATACCGGTCGGCATTTTCCAAGAAGGATCAGTGTAGTATTCGAGACCGAAGCCGAGAAGCACAGCGGTCAACAAGGCATACAGGCAAGGGAGGGTTGTGCGAAACATGGTGAGGGGGTTGGTTAAATTTTTGTGAATGTACAGTCCACTCTTTGAAAACTCAAACTGCTTCAAGTTCTCAAAAGTGGGGGCGAAGCGTAGCCTCGCCCACTTTGGATTGGTCGTCTCGCGACGAGCTTCAGTTTCAGGGGATCCTACTCTCCCTAACCAGAGGCTAGACTGTCTGTGACTTTGGCTAGCTTTGTTTGGGTTTTTCCTACGAGTCGTAGTGCCATGCCGCATCGAACACTGGTACTAGGAACTGTTTGCCAGACAATCCCCTTTTCCGTGCCATGGTGACCGCCACCGCAAATCCCGCTCTTCCAGTCCGCCCGAACTCTGCCAGCACTTCATGGTGAAAGTCATCCCATTTCACAACCCATTCACTCTTGTCCGTTGGCTTAAAGCCGACGGCATTTATGAAGTTGTTGTCAACGAAATTACTTGTCACCAGCCCCACCAAATCAAGGTGGGGTATGCAAGCTTCGAGTGCAGGAAACTGAAAAATCGGATTAGCATAGGTGGTTCCGGGCAAGTCATGTCTCGCAATAACGGCCGGGTCAGCGATTCCGAAGATTCGCTGATATTTCCCAGAGGGTTCCTCAGCCGAAACTGGGAACTTTTTTCTGTAGGCGAGAGCAGACGAAGCCACTTCAAAACCTACAACCGTTATTTCGGGAAACAACAACTTGAACCCGGTCGCCATGGGAAGCGTTGTCGTGCCATTGCCCAGGGGACAAATGACCACATCCGGCTTGATGCCGGCCTCAACAACTTCATCGACAAAGGGCCGGAACGCATCGATCGCTGCGCCGTTGATCGTCTCCCCTCTTCCGAATATATCGCCCATTGAGTGGCCAATATACCTGGTTCCGCGATTCTTCTTTTCGGCAAGAAATCTGCGGACATATTGAGGAAATCCGTTCACGTACGCTTCGGCCGGAGTAAGAAGTAATTCTCCTCCAGCCGCTTCGATCGCGCGTTCACGAGCCTTCTCACCCCCAGCAGGAACAGCGATCTTGATTTGGTAACCAAGCGCTGTCGCTACTGCGGCTGCGGCACGTCCACCGCTCCCAGACGTGGTTTCGAGAAGCACATCACCCGGCTTGATAATGCCGAGACACTCTTTCAAGTAGATGAGCTTCAAGAACACGCGGGAGTAGTGGCACTCACCATATGGCAACTTGTAGTCGAGCTTGAAATGGTAGGTGTTACCTTCAAACTCGATCGTTGTCACGGGAGAGTTGCGCACTTCGGTGAACATGTTCTCGTAGAGGTGTTTGCGATTCTGGTTCATGGTGGTTATGGTTTATGTGTTGGGCCCAATCACACAAACCGACAACCTTTTCTGAAACTGCATTTTTCGAAGATCAAATTTCTAGACATATCATAACAGGTTTTGTCAAACTTGTCAATTTATATTTTATATTTTGCAATAAAATCGCCGTAAAGACCTTATTTTATAAGTATAAAATACTGTTGACAAACACTTTACAACTTTGCTAAAATTTCAGAATGGAAGAGAAGTTAAAACAACTAGGTCTGTCGGATAAAGAGATAAAGGTTTATCTGTGTGTTCTAGAAAACACCAAAATCACCCCCGCCCTCATAGCCCGCAAAACAGGCGTTACTCGCCCAACTGCTTATGGAGTGGGTAAATCTTTGGTAGAAAAGGGTTTTATTGAGGCTGACGAGCTAAGCCCGACTTTATACTTCGTTGCCCTACCTCCGGAAAATATCGAGAAAATTATCAAAAAGGAAAAATTAGAAATTGAAGAAAAACTAAAAAACATACAGTCTCTAGTTTCTGAGCTTTCTTTGGTTCCAAAATCTAAAAACTACTCAATCCCAAAGGTTAAATTTATCGATGAAACACGCTTCGAAGAATTTATGTACGAAAGAGCGCCTATTTGGAATAAATCAGGTCTTGCGGGAGACGCGACGTGGTGGGGTTTCCAAGATCACAGCTTGTTAGAACAATATCCTAATTGGTTTAAATGGTATTTTGAATTTTCTGCAGGGAAAATAAAATCAAACCTTATTACAAACGACGAAGAAAAACAAAAAATGGGAGAAGTTTTGCATGAAAAATATGAAAGGGTTGCAAAATATTGGAACGGTGATGTCGGCGTGACTTATTCTGTCTTGGGAGATTTTGTTTTTATAGCAAACACTCAATCAAAACCACACTATATTGTAGAAATAAACGACGCGGTTATCGCAGAAAATATGAGAAATATTTTCAAAGGTTTTTGGAAAATGCTTCCTTAAAAAATATCTTTAATTCCTTTTTCCGGGAAGGCCTCTCGAAGTTTTTTGAGAATACTCTCTTTATGAAGGTTTATTTCTGTTTTGGTGTACGGATCGGTTTTTAGATGTATATTTTGGTTTCGGTAAGAAATTTCTTCTTTTTTTAGAAAGGTTTTTGTTTCAGTAAAAACTATTTCAATAATTTTTTCTTTAAACCTTTCTTCACCCAAAAGCTTGTCTTTGAACGCTTCGAGAAAATTTCCAAGACTAAGTGTCATTTTTATCTATTCATCGGCATTATTAGATAGAGAAAGCTTTTATCGCCATTACCTTTTATAACCATTGGACGATTTACTTCGTTCATTTCGAGGACAACCGAATCTTCATTGATCGACTGGAAGCAATCTAAAATATATTTATGATTTAGGTTCATCTCTATCGCCTCACCCTCAAAAGCGCCGTCGACAAGTGTTTTGTTCTCGCCAACATCTTTGTTGAGGGCATAGACTTCAAGTTTTTTCGCTTTTGGATCGACTTTTATTTTTATCTGATTAAATTTATCCGAAAAAATATTTGCCAAACGAATTGATTCAATAAAATCTTTTTTTAGAAGGATTGCGCGAGTTTTGTATTCCTTTGGCACGATTTGACGATAGTCCGGAAACGATCCATTTATAAGTCTAGAGGTTAAATAAAATCCTTGTAAAACAAAAGAAATTTGATTTTTATTATAATAAATTTTCATTTCACCTTTTACGTCCGACAATAATTTGATTATCTCTAAAATATTTTTGAATGGAATAATCAAACCTTCTACGTCAGTTGGTTTTTTGGTCTTTATACTTTTTTCTGCTAAACGAAAAGAGTCTGTGGAAACGAAAAACAGTTGGTTTTCGTTTGAATAAATATAAACACTTGCAATCTCTGGTTTTATGTCACTGACCGCCGAACTATAAAAAACGGCTTTTATTCCCTCTATAAATTTTTCAATCTCTATTTCAAAAGAATTTCCTTCTACTGTTGGAATAATCGGAAAATCTTCTGAGGAAATACTTTTTATCGTTACTGATGTTTTTTTATTGTTCAGGAAAAGGTTTTCTTCGATTTTTTCCATTTTTACAACTTTTTCGGAAGCACCTAAATTCATCAAGGTATTACTTATAACCTCTCCTGTAACTACAACCTCTCCTTCTTTTTCTATTTTGGCAGGCAATTCAATCTCAAGTCCAAGAGAAAGGTTGGTTGAACGAATTTTTAAACTATTTCCAGAGGCAATAAACAAGATAGACTTTAAACTCTCTAGACTAGAAGTCTTTCCCACGATTTTATCCGCTTTACTTACAGCCTCTCTTAGTTTATCTGTTGAACATTCTATCTTCATATATTTATTTACATCTTTATTCTATATAAAACCTACTATTACTATTAACCCTGTTGATAATGTGTAAAAGTCCGGAATATATTTACTGTTAACGTTTTTTTACTAAAATCAGTCGTGTAAAACCCTCTAACTTGTCTGAATTAATTTTTAATTTTTTGATCTCATTACTTAATTCAAAAACTTATTATTTTTTCTCCGCTATATATCCCCTGTTATTTACACATCTTATTAACACTATTTAAACATAACTCGAATTTGTTCAAGGTCGCGGACAAGTTTTTGATCGGATTTTAGGTCGTTTTTAATTTTAAGACATGAGTGAATAACGGTCGTATGGTCTTTTCCACCAAGTTTCTGCCCTATTAAAGGATAAGAAATATTAAAATCCTCTCGGAGAATATACATAATTAGTTGGCGCGCACGAACAATTTCTTTTCTACGAGTTTTTTCGTAAATATTATCCTCTTCCACTTCATAAAACTCACTTATTGTCTTCACAACGTTTTGAATAGAGACGTTTTTACCGGGCTTAATGTTGTTTTTTATAAGTTTTTTGACTTCTATTACAGATAAATCTCGTTTTTTGAGCTGAATTTGGCAAATTACAGTATTTAGACTTCCTTCAAGTTCTCGGATAGATCCAGAAATAGAGGTGGCGATGTATTCGATAACCTCAGGTGATAAAGAAAGACCGTTTTCGTCCAATTTAGAGCGAATTATGGCCGTTCTCGACTCAATATCAGGCTCTGTGATATCAACTATCATTCCTTGAGCGAAACGAGTTCGTAGGCGGTCTTCTAGGCCTATTATTTGGTTGGGGTGTTTGTCTGAGGAGAAGATAATTTGCTTCTGATTCTCGTGAAGCGTGTTAAATAGGTGAAAAAGCTCTTCCTGAGTCTTTTCTTTGTTGGAAATAAACTGAACGTCGTCCATGATCAAGACGTCGTATTTACGATATTTTTGTTTAAATTCGTTTGGTTTGTTGTTTCGAAGAGAATTTACATAGTCGATGGCAAACTTCTCGAGAGGAATATAGTGAATTTGTTTGTTTGGAAATTTATCCTTAATCGCGTTTCCTATTGCTTGGATAAGGTGGGTTTTTCCGAGCCCTGTTGGACCATAGATAAAGAAAGGATTGTAGTTGTGGCCAGGGTTTTTGATTATTGATTGGGCGGCCGCGTGGGCAAGTTCGTTAAAAGATCCAACGATAAAAGAATCAAACGTGTAGCGAGGGTTTAGGTTGTCTTTCCTATCGACATAGAGGTTTTTTAGAGGGAGCTCGCCGACAACAAAGCCTTCGTTTTGGCTGATTTGCCCATCCTCAGGCTTTTTACTACTAGAAAGTTTTGCGATAACAAACTCCACACTACGAATGCCTTCAGAATAGTTTCGAAGAAGTCCTAAAATAGCGGTTTTGTGTTTGGTATTTAGCCAATCACGGACGAATTCGTTTGGTACAGAGATGTAAGCGGTACCGTTTTCTTGTTTTACTAAATTTGTGTTTTTAAACCAGGTGACAAAGTTGGCTCGAGAGAGAGTCGATTCAATCTCATCCAAACAGCTTTCCCAAATTTGTTTATTATCAACCATGGTTTTTAAATTCTTGGCTAAAGACTAATGTTCGTTATTATAATTTATTTTTGTAATGTGTGGATAATTCAAAAATTGTGTACAACCTGTGAATTACTGTGGAAAAGTCGAAGGTTCTGAGGAGCTCGAAGGATGTGTGGAGAATTATACACGACTAATATTTTTCCGCGCAATATTTTCGCACCACACATTGATTTATTTTTATGTCTAGTGTATACTTCCCCACATGTCACGAACATATAATCCAAAAAAGAAAAAAAGAGCCAAGACTCATGGTTTCAGAGCTCGTTCCAAGACGACCTCAGGCAAAAAGGTTCTCCTTGCCCGCCGTCGCAAAGGACGCAAGAAGTTGACCATTTCTAAACCTCGCGTTAAGTCAGCCAAATAATATTCTAATGATCCCGAAGACTAATAGGATAAATCGGGAAGATTTCGAGAAAGTAATGAAAAAAGGCGGGTTTTTGAACTCGTCTTTTTTCACACTTAGATTCCTTAAAAATCCAATAAATTCAACACATTTTAGTATTGTGGTGGCGAAAAAAGTCGCCAAAACCGCGGTTTTGAGGAATAAAATTCGAAGACGAGGTTACTCAATACTTAAAAAATCCGAAAAAACATTGAAAAATAAGGGTTTTTTGATACTTTTTGCAAAAAAAGGTGTCGAAAAGGCTACTTTTAAAGCGGTTGAGGCAGATATTCTTAAATTACTTGAAAAACTAAAATGAAGTACTTATTTTTAGGGCTTATTTGGCTCTATCAACACACCTTTTCCCCTCTTTTCCGTCTCTTTAGGGTAAATTGCCGGTTTTACCCAACTTGTTCACACTATACCCGCGAAGCCTTTGAAAAACATGGATTTTTAAAGGGTTTTTGGCTTTCCGCCCGGCGAATTTCCAGATGTCACCCTTGGGGCGGATCTGGAATTGATGAGGTTCCGAAATAATTTTGAAATTAAGGGTTTTTAAGATAGAATCGAGAAATGTTTAATACTATTTTCGTCGAGCCTTTATATAACACCCTTGTTTTTCTGGTAAATGTTGTGCCGTGGCACGACGTCGGTATTGCCATAATTGTTCTAACTATACTGGTTAAGCTTATTTTGGCCCCATTGCACGCCAAAGCCATCCGTGGGCAATTTCAAATGAAGGCCCTCGAGCCAAAGATTCGAGAAATCAAGAAAAATTATCCCGACAAACAAGAGCAGGCTAAAAAAACTTTTGAACTCTACAAAGAATACAAAATCTCTCCCCTCGCCGGATGTTTACCGATCCTTATCCAACTCCCAATCATTTTGGCTCTTTATCGAGTTTTCTTGGGCGGATTTAATTTTGACGCGACACCACTATATGGATTTATAAATCAACCAGAACAAGTAAAACTTTTGTTTCTTGGTATCCAAGACCTGACACAAAAATCAATCATCTTTGCCATTCTTGCTGGAGCAACACAGTATCTACAAGTTCACTTTTCTGCCGCCAGAAATCCAGTCAACGTCGATCCAAACGATACATCAATGGCGGCTAACATGACCAAGATGATGGGTAAGCAAATGAAATATTTTTTACCAGTATTTGTGGCGATCATTTCGTATCAAATTTCCGCCGCCATCGCGCTTTATTGGGCAGTCAACAACATTTTCACTACGGTTCAGGAATATTTAATTCACAAGAAAATGATCAAGCGTGGCCAGGTCACCGAGATTAAAAATTCCTTCGACCCCGCTTTGAATAAATAAAATATGAATGAAACTGATCTCAAAAATTTAATCCAAGAATTCCTCGAGAAAACCAGTTTCAGCTTCGTGGATATCGATGTTTCTCTCGATATGGATGATGGATCTTATTGGATCGCTGTTAGAACGAATGACTCACGGCATTTGATTGGTCAAAACGGCGAAATGATTCAGACAATCAACCACTTGTTCAAAAGAATACTCGAGGCTCGTCACAAAGAGAACACCCCACGCGTAACAGTAGACATAAACGGTTACCAGAAAGAGCACATCAATAAAATAAAAACCACCGCGCACATGATGGCCGAACGCGCACGATTTTTCAAAAGTAAAATCGAGCTTGAGCCGATGAATCCATACGAGCGCCGGATTGTGCACGATTTTGTCTCTAAACATCCAGACCTTACCTCCGAATCAACTGGCACCGGCCCAACCAGACGCGTAGTTATTTTCTACAAACACTAGAATAGTTTTTTGTTTTGCGACCCTTAAAAATCTCCGCACTAAAAACAAGATGTTTTGCCTTAAAAGTCCGTTCTGTTTGAGGAGTGTCTAAACACTCCGAGTTAACGGATCTTTTTGGCTTAAAACATCTTGTTTTTAGGCTAGATTTTTTCTGGGTCAAAGGAGTTTTTGGTTACTTTTTTCTCCGTAAAAAAGTAATGGGTTGGCCTTTAAAAGAAATGTTTTGAGTTACCATTTGGGAACGTGGCCATAACCAAACCCTTTCTCATTAGACACAGGCTCCCTATTTCTGCTATATTAAAGATACCGAAATTTAATAATTTTTAGTTGAAAATCGCTTTAAATCGCTTGTTTTACACCAAAATATGTTTTTAAGAAGTTTAAAATCAGAGAGGTATCACTTAACACGGCCATAAAACAGGCTACTAAAAGGCGATTTTAAAAATCGCATGAACACAATAATTTTTGCAGTCATCGGACTTCTTGTGGGTGCGGGTGTTGGATATTACCTACGAATGGTTGTCGCGCTTGCCAAACAGGGTTCGATGGAGCTCGATATCAAAGAGCAAATGCTCTCCGCCAAAGAAGAAGCACAAAAAATCTTGGCTGAGGCCACCAAAAAGGCCGAAGACAAGATTAGAGAAATGGAAGCCGAAGAAAAAAGTCGCCTCGAAGACGTGAAAAAAGCCGAAGATCGCGTAATCAAAAAAGAAGATACTCTTGAGGCCAAAGATCGCGAACTTCAAAAGCACGCCGACGAGTTAAATAAAAAAATCGAAGAAGTAAATAAGATAAAACTCGAAGTCGAAGAAAAGAAATTAGGGCTTGAGTCCGAACTCGAAAAGATTTCTGGACTTTCTCGTGAAGAAGCCCGCGAACAACTGTTCAAAGAGATCGAAGCCCGCTCAGAAGAAGATGTTTTGGTGCGCATGCAGAAACTAGAGAATGCTTCCAAAGAAAAGCTCGATTTGCGCGCGCGTGAGATACTTGCCTCCTCTATTCAGCGTATGGCAAATGAGGGCGTGAGTGAATTTATGGCTACGACCGTCACTATTCCAAACGACGAAATCAAAGGAAAAATAATTGGTAAAGAGGGACGAAATATTCGTGCATTTGAACGCGCGGCCGGAGTCGAAGTCATTGTTGATGATACTCCAGGTGTTATTACCATCTCATCATTTGATCCAGTGCGAAGACAAGTTGCGCGCATTGCTCTTGAGAATCTAATTCTCGACGGCAGAATTCAACCAGCGAAAATCGAAGAGATGGTTGAGAAAGCCAAAGAAGACATCAATAAAATCATCAAGCAAAAAGGCGAAGAAGCAGTTTACGAATGCGGAATATTCAATCTTGATCCGCGCGTCATTGCTATCCTCGGGCGACTTCATTTCCGCACAAGTTATGGGCAGAATGTTCTCGCACACTCCGTAGAAATGGCTCACGTTGGTGGAATTATCGCGGCCGAGATTGGCGCGGATGTCGCCGTGACCAAGGCCGGATGTTTGGTTCATGACATCGGCAAAGCCCTGACTCATGAGGTTCAAGGCACACACGTAGAAATCGGTATGCGTATCCTTCAGAAGTTTGGCACCGATCAGCGCATCATTGACGCGATGAAATCTCACCACGAAGAATTTCCTTACGAAACAGTCGAGTCTCATATCGTCCAGACGGCTGACGCCATCTCTGGTGGTCGCCCAGGAGCACGCTCTGATACGGCCGAGAATTACCTAAAGCGCCTGACAGAACTAGAAACCCTCATCGATTCATTTGATGGCGTTGAAAAGTCTTATGCTATTGCTGCGGGTCGCGAAGTCCGAGTGTTTGTAAACCCAGACAACATAACAGATATGCAATCAGCCGATCTGTCTCGAGACATTGCCAAATCCATTGAGCAGGAACTTAAATATCCAGGAGAAATCAAGGTTATCGTTATACGCGAGAAACGAATAGTTTCTTATGCGAGGTAGTAATACGCTCCGCAAAAACCTCCTTTTCCTTACCCTCCGGGATCGCTTCGCTAGGTCCTCGGGTTCGTAAAAGGAGGTTTTTGCTACGCTGAAAATCTATTTCCAAGCAGAGCAAAACATACATTTCTGTTTTTGAGGACCTAGTGCAAAGACGCGCTCCCACAGAAAACAGAAATGTATGTTTTGCGGAGTGGCGCTTGCGTCAAAAAACCCTTGCGATATAATGGTTTCAGACATAAATCGTTTTCGGGCGACATTATCAACCTAATTCTACGTACTACTTTCTACGTACTACGTACTAAAATTATGAATAAAGCAGCATTGGTAGAAAATGTTCATGGCATGCTTGGTGGAACCAAAACTCAAGCCGAGCAGGTCGTTGATGGAATCTTTGATGCCATCACAGGAGAGATGAAGAAAGGCAGCGAAGTTTCAATCTCTGGATTTGGAATCTTCTCAGCCAAGATGAGAAAAGCTCGCACGGCGCGAAATCCTCGAACTGGCGAATCCGTATCTGTTCCGGCCCAGAAGGTGCCAAAATTCCGAGCTTCAAAAGCTTTGAAGGACGCGCTCAAATAATCGAAAAATTTTATAGATTCTATAAACCACAAAAACCCCGCGAGGGGTTTTTGTGTTAAAAACGAATCACCCCGAACTTGTCGGGGTGTCGTCCTTCGGTGGTATCTGGAAACCTTTGACCACTATGGGACCAGAAGGATTCCCTTTGTCCAGGAACATTTCTTCCGTCTTGCGATTGATGAGTTTGTAGATCTCTTTCAAATCGCTCTCCGAAATTCCTGTCCTCTTAGAAACATTCTTCATGTTCTTGGTGAAAGCGATAAGGGACTGTAAGTGTCCTCTGTCGCCTACCCAATAGATCGTCAGGACTCCGAGCTTTTTCAGGAGCTCGTCTTCTTTGTTGTCTGGCACGGGCTCGTGAATTTGTTTGTAGATTACGCTTAAAAATATTTTTGTCAACAAGATGTAGACGCGAGAAACAATTCGTGTATAATATCCAAATCGCGGGATTAGTTTATCGGTAAAACAACAGTTTTCCAAACTGTGGTGAGGAGTTCGACTCTCCTATCCCGCACAAAAAGCAAGAATTGCTTTTTGGCAGGATAAGGAGGCAAAAAGTTTTGCCTCTGTGGAGATTCGAAGGCCGGAGCGATGCCCTTTGGGCGAGCGAGGCGGGGTCGCGAGTTCGCGAAGCGAAACTTGTGACCGACTCTCCTATCCCGCACCGCTTAAAAGCGAAAGACGAGGGTGTGTGAACAGCCATGTCTGTGTGGGGACAATAGATTTTTATAATTTGGTTTGTAGAGTCGGGGCGTGGTGTAACGGCTAACATGTCTGTTTTGGGAACAGATGACTCCGGGTTCGAATCCCGGCGCCCCGACTCTCTAAAGCAAATAAAATCTATTGTCCGGAGCCTAAATGGCTCCGAGGCCCGAAGGGAGAGACTCCGGGTTCGAATCCCGGCGCCCCGACAACTTTCAATAAAAAGCTAGAGCCCCGAGTAACCGGGGCCCTAGTAGTAAGGTGCGACAATCTTGTCTTCGCCGACGTAGTTAACAAGGTTTCTCCAGCTATCAATACCGCTGACGACGGCCTCAATCTCCATGTGGGGGCAGAAACCCCTGGCCACCTCAATATCACTAACTGTGTCGGTGACAAAAGATACGTCTATCACAGGGTTGTATCCTTTGCAGAGTTGCCGGAACATCTCTTTCTTGTCTCGGGTGTCATCTTGAGTAAGAATCGGCCCAAAGAGGTGTCGGATACCAGAACCCTCCAAATGGCGCTCTATCGTTTCCTTGTTGTTAAGAGACGCTATTGCGAGTGTTGTTGAGATTGATTCCCTTTCAAGTCGTAGTACATTCTCTGGTGACATTGTTTTCGAGAAATACCTACGCACAAACGCCTCATAGTAGGGTCTGACCGAAGTTTCTTCGATCATTTCTTGGGTAAAGAATCCACCTTCAGCACCAATTCTCCATAGCAACTCTTCGGGGATTTCATTTGCCATTTCCAAAACGCAATGAGAGGGGTGCTGGAAAAGTACCCCGTCGAAGTCGTAAATTCTTAACTTTTTCATGAGCGGGGGTTTTCGACCAGATACTAGCACACCCCTTTTAAAAAACAATAAAACTAAACCACGTTTTCCATCAGAACTACCTTCCCTGCTCGCCTTATTGGATCTATGTAAACTAGTGCTAGATCTACCTGGAAGTCCGCTTCGCCTAAATCTTTGGCCAAGCGGTAATATTCGACTGTTCGGACGAACCTCGCTATTTTCTTTGGATGCATGTTTTCCTCTGGTCGAAAGCCGGATGTTTCAGATGAAACATCGTCTAGTGTTACACGGGAAACGCTTTTCACTTCGATAAAGTGCCAATTTTTAGCTTTTTTCGCCACAATGTCTATTTCCCCACACTTTTGGGTGTAATTGGTCTCTATAATCTGGAAACCGTGTTTCATGAGAAACATAACGGCCAATTTCTCGCCAATTTCCCCGATCTTCTGGGTTTTTGAGGTAAAAGTTTTCATCCCGCTGGTGATAGGAAGCGCTTCAGCCTAGCCCTGAGATAAGCTTTGCCTTGCCCAGATTTAAGTTGTAATTCCCTAGATTTTGCGTCTTCTTGATTTCGATAACACTCATAATATATAAGCTCAAATGGGCCTCTTCCCTTGGTGTGGAAACTCTTACCATGGTTATGTTGGTAAAAGCGCTTCCGTAGGTCACTTGTAAATCCGGTATACCAATTACCATCGGTTTTACTCCGAAGTACATAAGTGTAATAGAACTTAAAATCACTATCGGGATTCATTCCAATATTTTATCAATAAACCCAGAAAGTTACATGTGGAACCCGCCCGAACGTGCCGTTCGGTACGGGCGGGCATTTTCTAGGGTTTTTCACCATAAATAAGTCTAAAATAGACGTTTCATATGAAACGTTTCATAGGAAACGCCTGAAACCCATTATTTTTCAACGTTTTTAATTCATAAAGGACATTATTTGGTGGAAAAATAGGGACTTATTAACGTTATAAACAGGGTTATCCACATACTGGTCCCAGAAAAGCCTTATTTTATAATACCTGGGGCGTTGAGATTTTAAAAGACAAAAGTGGATAAAGATGTGGGTAAAGGGGATAAAGGACAAATGTCTGGATGGGAATCGGTCACGCATAAATTCTTTCAGAATTTTGTGCGACCCCGACTCGGCGACAAGCACTCGTTTCGCTCGTCTTGTATACCGCCTCCGTCTTTCGATTCTCTTATCGCGGTAAAACACAAAGGCCCCAACGCTAACGCGTCAGGACATTGTGTTTTATGTGCGAGTAAGGGGAATCGAACCCCTGCCGTCTGATTGGCAACCAGACGTTCTACCATTAAACTATACTCGCAAATGAGAAGTGAAATAAGAATAGCACATGTTCTTATTTCCTTCGAATTCTGCGATTATATGAGGTTTACGCTCTTATACTCGCAAAATTGCCTTTTTAGATTAACATATCTTGACCAGGTCCACTAGAGGGATTCGGTCACAGCTCTTTTGCTTCGCAAAAGGCCGCGACCCCGACTCAGCGACAAGCACTCGCTTCGCTCGTCTTGTATACCGCCTCCGTCTTTCGAATCCCTCTGGGTGCAAAAACAATAATCATGAAAAGCTAGCGCTTTCCATTCCTTTGTTTTTTGTGCACCCAGAGGGATTCGAACCCCCAATAACGGTTCCGAAGACCGTTGTGATATCCATTTCACCATGGGTGCGTTTCGGCAGAGCTATTCTAGTATTGTTTGGCATAATAATCAACAAATAAGTTACAATAGTGATCATGAAGGAAAATTTTAATATTCCCGGAGAAGTAAAACTCGTGACCGACGGGCTTGAGAACGCGGGCTTCGAAGCCTATATTGTCGGCGGGTGTGTTCGTGATTTGTTAACGGGGAAGACGCCGAAAGATTGGGACGTGACAACGAACGCCACACCCGAACAGATCCAAGAAATTTTTCCTGACACTTTCTATGAAAATAAATTCGGCACAGTTGGTGTTGAAAATAAAACGACAGAAAATGAAAATCTAAAAGTTATCGAAGTTACGCCGTACAGATTAGAATCAGCATATTCGGATAATCGCCATCCGGACGAAGTAGAATTTTCCAAAAACCTGGAAGATGATTTGAAGCGCCGAGATTTCACAATGAACGCCATAGCGTACCGACCATCGAGCGGGGAATTGGTAGACCTCTACGGCGGACTCGAAGCGATCAAAGACAAAATGATAAAAGCGGTTGGCAATGCCGACGAACGTTTCAAAGAAGATGCTCTCCGAATACTTCGCGCGGTGCGATTTTCAACTCAACACGGATTTGTTATTGAGCACGAGACGATGATGGCGATGATTAAAAATGCTGAATTGCTTTCGAAAATTTCGGCCGAAAGAATTCGTGATGAATTTTTGAAAATGATTATGTCGACTGAGCCACTTGTCGGGATCACACTTTCACAGAAACTTGGAATTATGAAATACATTTCACCGGAATTAGAAATAGGTATTGGTGTTGAGCAAAACGGGGAACACATTTACGACGTCTTCGAGCACAACCTGCGTACGATGCAACACGCGGCGGACAAAGATTGGCCACTACACATTCGTCTCGCTGGACTATTTCACGACATCGGCAAGCCGGCGACGCGTGAATGGTCAAAAGAAAAAGACGATTACACTTTCTATGGACACGATGTCGTCGGGGCAAAAATTACAAAGAAAATTTGCGAGAGACTGAAATTCGGGAACGAACTCACTGACAAAGTTACGCGACTCGTGCGCTATCATATGTTTTTTGCTGATACCGATCAGATCACGCTTTCGGCCGTGCGTAGACTCGTGGCGAAAGTCGGTGCTAATAATGTTTGGGATCTGATTGACCTGCGTATTTGCGACCGTATCGGTATGGGTCGGCCCAAGGAAGAGCCGTATCGTTTGCGTAAATTTGAATCAATGATTGAAGAAGTCATGCGCGATCCGATCAATGTCGGAATGCTCAAAATTGATGGAAACCGTTTGCGCGAGATGGGGGAGAGACCAGGACCGCGAATGGGCTGGGCACTTCACGCGCTTCTCGAAGAAGTTCTGGAAGACCCGACAAAAAACATGGCAGAATATTTGGAAAGCCGCGCGATAGAATTACTGAAGCTAAGTGACGAACATCTACACCAGCTCGGCGAAGCAGGGAAGTCGGCAAAAGACGAAGCGGAAGATGCCGAAGTCCAAAAAATCAGAAAGGAATATAAGGTGAAATAAAAAGCGAAGGCCCCGATTGCTCAGGGCCTTCCACGTTCGGGCTGAATAGCCTTTCCGCGCCCATTCCACCATGACTGTGCGCTGGCGCTTATTTCATACAGAACGTTTTCCAAGAAGTTCAGTGGTCTTCACGTGCGGACTACTGCCCGCCTCTCGATCTCATCGATACCCCAGGTCAGTAGGGTGATCAACATGACAAGAGTTGCTCTTATGGCCAGCCAGTCGACTATCGTCAACCGACCAAACCCTTCAATCAGTACGTTGATGATCCACATGAGTGTTCTGCTTGCCTAGACAATAGCATGCCCAGACAAAAAAGTCAACCCCCTCGCTTCCTCCTACGCCAAGGCTATAGATGGACAAGCAAAGCTTCGGATGGGTTAAGAGCAGAAGAAAAGGATGAATTTGGGGATAAAAATGATAAGACCCACGACGACGGCGCCGATAGAGGTCAGAAGAACTGCGCCGGCCGAGACATCTTTCGTATATTTGGCATAAGGATGATATTCGGGGGAAGTCAGATCTATGTCGAATTCGATGGCCGTATTGAAGCATTCGGCCGCGATGACCATGGTGATGACAAGGACCAAAAAAAGCCACTCAGTTGTAGTGATGTGAAAATAAAAACCCAGATAAACAACAATGACACCAACGAAAAGATGTATCCAGGCATTGTGCGTGGTTTTTATAAAAATTTTTAGACCATTTAGCGCATGCTTGAAACTCTTGGTGCGTTTTACAATACTGAAAGCCCTCTTTTCTGATTTATGATTCATATGATTTTGCATACTGTAATTATAGTACAATAGAAACACACAGTACCTTTCAATTCACACACAACAAACCCCGAAGCCATGAAGAAGAAGTTGGTAATTTCGTGCGTGATGACAGTTTTTTGGCTTCACGCTTTTGGACAGATGAGTTCTGGTACGATCATTGATCTATTGCCAGATCGAAGGGATTCACTGGAAGACGTTCGCGAATTCTACTACCACGTCAGCGTTTTCGGCATGATACCTGTCGACGAGCGCAAGAACGATTTCCAGAAAAACCGTTTGGGCGACAAACCCGAAAGGCCAAATTTCTGGCGAGGTGAAGTTCAGATGGGACTTTTCCTGCCGGGCAAGAAGAATCGCATGCTGGAACCAAATGTTTGTGTTCGCATTGACGGGATGCCGACGCACTACCTGTCGTCTTCGATTGGATTTGGAATTGTTTGTCGGCCACTCGACTTTGGTGTCGGTGTGCGCTTCGGTCAGTACTATCGACAGGTCGCGAGCGACGGGAATTTCATAACGCGTCGAAGCAAGCAGTTCGATAATTACCCGATGCGAAGTATTTACTTCGAGATGGCAAATCGGGAGGCGTCGTTTTTCTTCGAGGTGGCCATCGAGAAAAAGAAGACGACGCTATCTACCAGAATTGCTGGGCGGTTCGGCAACATTCTGTCGCTTGGACGAGACGAAAGCCTTCTGCGAAGTTTGGAGCTCGTGCTTGAGTCGCGCGAATTTTCTGGATCTGGCGTAGGACTTTCAGTCAAGCCGTTGTCGCTGGTTCGTCTACAAGTCCTCTGGGTTGCACCGACAAAGCTCGACAGGAACGAACAGTCTCGCCTCGGTAATGTGGTTTCTCACGGAGTGCTAGCAAGCCTCTCGGTGTGTGTGAATTAGCCAAGAACCCTCTTGGCAAACGGCCCTTTCGCGAGGGCCGTTTGCAATTCCGGGAATAATTTTTTTATCGCGTAACATTTACTTGGACGGTCGTCCAGAAAAATGATACGCACCTTTTTATAGATCAACTTCTATTGAAATCGGGCAGTGATCTGATCCGTAAATTTCTGAATGCGTCGTGAATTTTTTTATATTTTTCAAAATATTTAGCGAAGCGAAGAAGTAGTCAATACGCCAGCCGACGTTGCGCTCGCGCGCGGCGGATTTTTGATCCCAGTACGTGTAGACATCTTTTTTCGTTGGATTGAAATTTCTAAACACGTCGACGTAGCCGTCAGCGATAACTTCGTCTACCCATGCGCGTTCTTCGGGTAAAAATCCAACATGCGTTTCATTTTCTTTTGGTCTGGCGATATCAATTTCTGTATGTGCGACGTTCACATCACCGGTGAAAATTATTCTCCTTGTCCCGCCGGAGCCTTTGGCGGAGGGGGATTGCCCTTCCTTACTTAATTTATTTACGTATTTCAAAAACGCGTCATAGAACTCGAGTTTGTATTCTAAACGTTCCGGCGCACCACCACCGTTGGGGAAGTAGCAGTTAATCAAGACGAAATCTTTGAAATGCGCCGTGACTGTCCGGCCCTCGTCGTCATCGCCTGGCATGTCGATACCATACGTGACTTTTTCTGGCGGGACTTTGGTATAGATGGCTACACCACTATAACCTTTCTTTACTTTAGAACTAGAGAAATATGATGTGTATCCTTTTGGCTTCAAAATTTCATCGGAAAGTTGAGATGGCTCGGCTTTGGTTTCCTGGAGACATAGAATGTCGGGTTTCAAAGCCAAAATTTCGGCAAAAGCGCCTTTTTTAAAATTCGCCCGGATGCCGTTTACGTTCCAACTAATGATTCGCATAGCTTCTAGTGACTAGTTTTTAGCTTCTAGCTTTATGGATTATACAAGAAAAATTATTGCAAAATAAAGGTTTTAATGGCTTGACAATAGTAACTATATATGCTACTATTCAAATCGACAATCCTGTCACTCAACCAGTTCCACCAAAACCAAAACCGTCATGAAAAACACTGTGAGCAATTCCCAGACGACGCACATGCCGTACACCCTCTTCGTCACCCAATTGCGGGGTGTCAAGAATGCCATGTTCCTGAAGAAGGATGAGAAGATCACCACAGACCGGCTCTTCAAGTTCTTCTGTGACCGCATCGTCGGGACGATGAAGAAGGAGAATGCCCAGAAGTTGCGCAACAGCTTCGCTGAGCCTCTCACGCGCACGGAGGCTGATGCGCAGTTCGTGAAGATGTGCATGAAAGAGGCCGTCCGGCGGTTCATGCGTGAAGAGCTGAGGCCCGAAAAGCACCAAGCCTTCCTCCGCGATCTGGCAGAATGCCTGATGACGAGCTCCCACAGCAAGAACGTGGAGGTGATCATGTTCGCGGACGAACTGAGGGGTCTACTCTCCGAGCGGTTCCCCGGCAGAAAGCTGGCCGCCTGACGTACAACCGCGCAATGCGCGAACCGAGCCCTGACCTTGTCGGGGCTTTGTTGTTTTAATTTTTCTGCAAAAGCGTGATAAGTAGAGTCTCTCTTTCTTTTTCTAAATAAAAAATTTCTTGTTTTACTATTTTAAAATTTACGTCATAGACCTCGGATAATTCTTCGGGAGTAAAGAAGTGATAGAGTGCGCCATACTTTTCGTAATCACCACCCTCGGATTCTTTGGGACGGAAGTCATAGAATTGTACCGTGTCGCGTGACAAACTGACATTTAAAACATGCCCGCCGGATTTCAAAACTCTAGAAATTTCACTTTGATACTTTGGCCAATCTTCGCGATGTAGGTGTTGCAGGAGCCCGATATCGGTCACAGCGTCAAAACTCTCATCGGCAAATGATATGTCGAGCGCGTCGCCGACAATAAATTTTATTTTTCCTTCGAGGTTTTTTGCTTTGACTTCAGTGTTGTTTATTTCAACTAGATGATCGATATTTTCAAGACCGATGACGCGAAGACCCATTTCAGCCATAGCAAAGGCTAGTCGTCCGCGACCGGAGCCGAGATCAAGTGTGAGAGCGTTTCCGGGGATGAGTGCCAAGTAGCCGAGAATCTTGGACTGGTAAAATTTATCCGTCCAAATATCTGCGCCGGTATTGTAGGCAGTTTCGAAATAGTTTTTCTGATCATCGTAATTCATTAGTTCAAGTATAGACGAGTAAGTCGTAAGTCGGAAGTCGCAAGTAGGGGATTGATTAATTTTCTAAAAGGAGTATAAAAGAAAGCGAAGACGAACCATTCACCACCAAAACCGTCATCAGCGATGAACAAAACAGTGCATTCAGGAGGATACGCCACGATTGTGGTAAACAAATCAGGCGACGAAACTCGTCGGTTGATGCAAGAAGCAGGCTTGCTCGAGCGCATACGTCAACAGGGAATCGATTGCTATATCCGCGGAGATGGTGGCCTCTCTGATATGACAGCTGCTGAGCATCTGCATGTGCTACTCACAGGCAAACAGTTGGTCATTAAGCCGGGTCGTGTTCTGTGCCTGTTCTTACGTCGCTCTCATCTGAAGAACGGCGTGGAAGAAAAGCCTATCGAGACTTTTGCGGGAGAACTCGGCAAGCTGTGCGGGGTTCCCGAAGAAGTCGAAGAAGTCGCGAGGTGATACATTGTGTTCAAGTGGGAGTAAAGGGTCGCCACGGTGCGACCTTTCCCTTTTTTAAAAAACTGCTAATATCTTTCCATGAGCCCAGGTGGCGAAACTGGTAGACGTACTACCTTGAGGTGGTAGCGCCGAAAGGCATGGAGGTTCGAGTCCTCTCCTGGGCACAAAAAGAAAAAGCCTTTACGGGCTTTTTCTTTTTGTGCCCAGGAAACGAGCCAATTGCTTGGCTTATGTGAGGGAGAGAAAGGCGCAGAAATATTTTTGTTTTGCGAAGCAAAGGCAAAAATGCCGAGCTGGGGCCACCCAATATGTTAGAATATTTCCATGACAATTTTTGAACAAGTCTTTTTTAATTTAGGACCAGTTATTTTTGGTTTGGCTGGACTCAGCGTCGCCAGTTACGTTTACATAAAGAAAAAAACAGCACGACCGATGGTTTGCCCACTAAACGGCGAATGCGAAGTTGTCACGACCAGTAAATATTCCAAATTCTTTGGCATCCCAGTAGAACTTCTGGGAATTTTGTATTACGGACTTATTGTTTTCGTCTATGTTTTACACAATCTCATACCATGGCTTTTGTCTGACACTGTTTTGTTCTTCGTTGTCGGGATGACTATCGGTGCGTTTATTTTCTCTCTTTATCTAATTTTCATACAAGCTTTTGTTTTGAAAAAGTGGTGTACATGGTGTCTGTTCTCGGCGGGATTTTCGACGTTTATATTTATTACAGCTATTTTTGGAACACAGATTGATGTGGTTGGTTTCTTGGCAACTTACAAAACTCCAATTATTATCATCCACGCTCTCGCCGCCGCGGTCGGTGTCGGGACGGCGACCATAACGGATATTTTCTTCTTCAAGTTTTTGCGCGACTATAAAATTTCTGAAAGCGAGAAAAATCTTCTAGATACGCTTTCAAATGTTATTTGGTTTGCGCTTGGAATTATTATTTTGACAGGAATCGGTCTTTACTTACCGGCGTCTGAAAGACTTGCCGAATCATCTAAATTCCTAACCAAGGTCGTGGCTGTAGCTGTCGTTACGATAAACGGCGTGTTCTTAAACTTGGTCGTTTCACCGAAAATGCTCGAAATGGATTTTTCGAATTCTGAAATTTCTCAAAAATCTGGCACACGTTTCATGCGCCGACTATCGTTCGCGCTTGGCGGTATCTCGATCTCGAGTTGGTACATCATCTTCGTTTTGGGGTCTCTCAAATCGATTCCCGTATCTTTCAAAACAGCAGTGATACTCTATGGACTAGTCTTGTGTTTCGCGGTCGTTGCGACTCAGTTGCTTGATCGCAAAATGGTGCGAAATTACCAGGTAGAACAAGATAAAAATAATTCAAATGTTTAGTTTTGGTAAAAAAGAAGGTGTTTCGAGTGATCTTGATAGGCTTGAACAAGTAAAGCCTTTTGTTAAACGTTTGGAAGAATTTATAAAAGAAGCAGAATTTTTAGAGGATAGTGAAAATTTTAAAAACAAGATGATTGATATCGAAAGTCAGTATGATCTTGTTTGCACCATGTTCAAAAAAACAATTCACGGCGCTCAGTATTTTAGAGAAAAAGAAGGAGTGTTTCGAGACTCTTTGGAAACTTCAGAAAATATAATCAAATACATACACACACCACTTGAAGATTTTAATGTAATAGAAAAACGGTTGCAATTGTTGCGTAGGAGGCTTGAAAATAGTTTGCATGATGACAAGTATTCTGACTAGCCGGAAGTAGATTTTATTATATGATTCTGGTATAACATTAGGACTCCGTAAGGAGTTTTATGGTGGCTATGGTGTAACGGTTAACACTGGAGCTTGTGGAGCTCTCAATTCGGGTTCGATTCCCGATAGCCACCCCGCGTCAAACGTGGGCTCGCCCCGCGGAGACGGGTCGCGTTTGACGCGACCCGTCAATATGTTTCTCCAAAGTATCGTTTCACGACAACTTTTTAGGCTACCCCTAGAGGGGATAGAACTGGTATAATCTTTGCCATGGAAGGAAATATGGAAAACAAGAGAACGGGTATTGATCTTGGTAATATCAAGCTGGTCTTGGAAGGGGAAATTATGAAATGGGAAGAGGGTAGCAATACTAGATTTATTCTTGAACAAATAAGTAGATATTTTAATGAAGCAGTTAATTCAGTTAACGATAAAGAAAATCTAAGCGTCGCCCTCAAAAAACTAAAAATTTACGAGAGCAATCTCGGAGAAAAATACAGAGACACAGCAGAGGAGAAGCAATATATTGAAACTGTAAACCAGGCCATCGAACATTTTTCTAATTTATAACTACCGAGGTTCGACCTCTGTAAAAATTAATTATTCAGATTTGATTTGGCGGCCAAGAGTCTGTCTCGCAATTCATAAACCGAAAGAGCCGTCATTATTTTTGTTTCAGGATCATAACTATTTATTTCAAAATGAAGATGCTTGCCATGTCCGGGGCGTGAAGCTGTCAGACCAGAGTTTCCAACTCTCGCTATTGGTTCTTTTGCTCGTATCAATGTTCCGGGTTTTGGCGTTACTTCTTTGAGATGGGCATATCGATAGAATTCTTTTTTCTTTGGGTTGTAAATGATAACGGTGTTTCCTCCGCGCGCCGAACTGGTAGAAAGTATGTCGTCTTTGTCCCAACTATTTTCTGCTAAAACGACGACGCCGTCCGTAAAGGATTCTACAACCGAGCCCTCCTCGGTAAATATGTCGATAGCATCTAGGTGGTTTGTATCAAGCCTTGCGCTTATGCCCAAATCTTTTAGTGGTGGTACTTCAGTTTGCGTGAATATTTCGTTTTCGTAAAGTTTTTCTAAATACGAGAGATAACCATCACGTAACTGTGGCGTTATAAGTTTGTGGAGTTTCGCAATTTTTTCTTGCTGAGGAGTTTTGTTTTTTGCCTCTGTCATTTCCTGCATACCTTTGTCTGAGTAATAGAGGGCGTAGATTAGATACGGTCTTGAAAAATACTTTTCATAATCACGACTTTCAATCACGGCTAGGTCGTTGTCAATTTCTGTTACAGGTTCTTTGGTTATCGATTCTACAACAGGCACAGATTCTGGTTTGTGGGTGTCGGGAGCTTTTTTCTCGGGACTTTCCGCGGGAGACTCAGGTGATTCATTGGAATTTGTGAGACTTTCGGTTATACCTTTTCCTATAACCATACCAGCTCCGACCAAGCCAAGTTTCTGGAGAAATTCCCTCCGAGAACTAGATTCTGGTCGTGTCAATGACTCGTTTGGTTTTTTGCTGGGTCTTGATTCCATGACACAATATTAACACCTCGAAGATAGCTATCAAATCTGTTTACAAAAAGGGTAAGAACTCTCATAAAACCAAAAGCAAATTTGAATACTTTTGTTACAATGTTTTCATGACTCAAGCCGAAGCGCTCAAAATTATGCAAACTGGTGTGAACGTTTACCTATCCGGTTCGGCAGGGAGCGGCAAAACGTATTTGCTCAATCAGTACATCAAATGGCTTCGCGATCACAATATAACGGTAGCGGTCACGGCTTCGACTGGCATCGCCGCGACGCACATGGGCGGGATGACGATCCATGGATTTTCGGGTGTTGGGATTCGCGAAAGTTTGTCGGATTACGATCTCGACACACTGACACAGAAACCCTATCTCGCGAAACGTTTTGATGAAACAAAAGTTTTGATTATCGACGAAGTGTCGATGCTTCACGCAAAAACCTTGGATATGGTGGAACGAGTGGCGCGAGCTTTCAAGAGAAACGACTTGGCTTTTGGCGGTATGCAGGTAATTCTCTCCGGCGACTTTTTCCAGCTTCCTCCAATTTCCAAAAGTTTTAATCCCCAGTCGGATGACAACCAAGACGTCGACGAGGTGAAAAAAGATTTCGTTTTTTATTCTGATGCTTGGGCGCGGATGAAGCCGGCGGTGTGTTATCTATCTGAACAACATCGCCAAGAAGACGATACGTACACGAGCATCTTGAACAATATTCGCGAAGGCAATGTCTACGATGAAAATTTCGGCATTCTCGAAGAGCGACTTGGTGCCGAACTACCAACTCATGTCCTGCCGACCAAACTCTACACGCACAATGCCGACGTCGACACCATAAACTTCGTCGAGCTTCAAAAAATTTCCGGGGCGGAAAAAAAGTTCGACATGTATTCCAAAGGCCGTGCCAATCTTGTCGAGATTTTGAAAAAGTCGTGTCTGGCAAGTCCGGAACTTCGGCTGAAAGTTGGGGCCAAAGTCATGTTTGTGAAAAATAATTCTGAGAAAGGTTATGTAAATGGTACACAGGGCGAAGTGATTGGGTTTGCCGACAACGGCGATCCGATTGTCGAAACTTTAGACGGTAGAAAAATCGAAGTCAGTCATGAGTCGTGGCGAATTGATGAAGAGGGAAAAGTAAAAGCCGAAATCACGCAGTATCCGCTTCGGCTCGCCTGGGCGATCACCATACACAAAAGCCAAGGCATGAGTCTCGATTACGCCGAGATTGATCTGTCGAAAACTTTTACTTATGGCATGGGTTACGTGGCGTTGTCGCGACTTCGAAAATTAGATGGACTACGACTCGTCGGATTCAACGCCGAAGCGTTGTCGATGGATCCACGAATTCTTGATTTTGATGAAAGTTTGCAAATCGAGTCCGATGAAAACGCTGAAATGTTTGGCAAACTTTCTGATGAAGAACACAAGAAATTGGTGAATGCTTTCATCGAGCGATCGGGTGGCACGATTGAAAAAGTTATTTTGCCTAAAAAAGAAAAACTTTCAACTTTGGAAATTACCAGGAGACTGATCGAACAGAAAAAGTCGATTGAGGAAATTATGGAAGAACGCGGACTCGTCTTCTCGACGATTGTGAATCACTTGGAACAAATTGCCGAGGAATTTCCCGAAACCGACATTGAGTATTTGCGTCCGGGAGAGAAAATGATCAAGCTGATAGGGAAGCACGTGCCGAAAAGCGATGGCCGGTTGTCATATATAAAGAGCATGCTTAAAAGAGAGGGTAACGACATGAGTTTCGAGGATATTCGCCTAGCTCGGGTTTTTGTCGATAAATAGGAGAAAGGGGGTTCACCCCCACACCAATATTTTGATAGCTCCGAAGGAGCGCGCTTTGCGCAATCAAAATATTGGTGTGGGGGTTTACTTTCCAGCTGGATGTGCTACTATAATCCCATTAGAAATTGAGGTCGGGGTTTCTGCAAAAAATATATATCAAACAAATGACTGGAACAATTAAAACTCTTACAGACAAAGGTTTTGGATTCATTGCTCGCGAAGGCGAAGCAAAGGATTTGTTTTTTCATTCAAAGGACTTACAAGGAGTAATATACGAAGATCTTCGCGTTGGAGATGTTCTTAACTTCGATGTCGTTGAAACTGAAAAAGGCCTAAGTGCTAAGAACGTTACACGAGCATAATTGCTTATGTCAGAAAGGCCCCGCGTTTGACGCGGGGCCTTTCTGTTTGGCTCGGATTTATTCGAGAGCAACAAGGGCGAGCATAGCCAGGATGCCAACAACGACGGCGATGATTTGATACAAAGAATGTTTGGCGCGCGTTGTCTTATGGAGTTCTGGAATGAGATCCGAAAGCGCAATGTAGATGAATCCGCCGGCAGCAACAGGGAGGACAAACATCTCAAAAGATTCTGTTGCGCCACCGATGAGTACAGCAATCACGACTCCGATTATGGCCATTAAAGCCGAGAGGAAATTGAGCCACAGCGCACGCTTTTTGGTATAGCCCGCGTGAAGCAAGACAGCGAAATCACCGATCTCTTGGGGAATTTCATGGAGGATGACGGCGACAGTTGTGGCGATTCCGACTTCGATTCCGGCAAAATAACTTGCGCCGATGATGAGGCCGTCGATTAGATTGTGAACTCCGTCAGAGATGAGTACGAGTTTGCCGACAGGGTGGACATGATGATGTTCTTGATCTTGGCCGTGATGATGCCAGTGGAGGAATTTCTCGATGATGAAGAAGATAATAATACCGATAATGATAAGTAGGGAAATAAGCGTCGGTGAAGCGCCACTCTCGAATGTTTCGGGAATAATATGAATGAACGCATCGCCGAGCAAGGCACCGACGGCGAGAGATACAAGCATGAAAGTATATTTTCGAATACGTTCCTCTTTGAGCGATAGAGTAAATACTCCGACCAGAGACACGAGACTTACCACGATGACGCTTGCGAATGCATAAATAGCCATATAAAAAAGTTAATTTTAATATTTATACGTTAGCATGTGGGGCGGGGTAATGCAAGTCACTTGCATTATAAACCCTTTCTGTTATTATACTTTTTATGAAAACGAGTCAGTACAAAAAGGAAATTCTCGAAATCTTGAATAAAAAACATCTTTTGAGTATCTCCGAAATACACAAGCTTTTAGGCACCGCTGACTACTCGACGGTCTTTCGCAACATCGAGCAACTTTTGGTTGAGAAGAAGATCAAGAAAGTCATGATTGATAACAAATCCACCGCCTATGAATCTGTCGATGAAAAACACGATCATTTTATTTGTAATGATTGTGGCAAGGTCGAAGAGATTCATCTTTCGCATGGGTCTATCAAAGGTTACAAGGTCGAAGACATCACCGTGCGTGGCAGTTGCGATAAATGTATTGAATAACATGAAAATAGCTTTTTTAGGAAAAGGCGGATCTGGCAAGTCGACAATGGCAACAGCTTTTGTTAGAGAATTTCGTAAGCGCGGCATGAAAGTGCTTGCGATTGACGCTGATCACAACATGGATCTTTCATATAATCTCGGCGCGGAACCCTCTGTGTTTCTGGGCAGTGATCCAGAAAGAATAAAAGAATACTTAGGATTTGATCGCTCCGATAAATATTTAGATGTGCTGAAACAAGCCAAACAAACAGGAAAAGAATTTGTGGTGTTTTCTCCCGATAAATATACCGAAGAAGTAACGGTAAAAATTGACGAAGGTTTGAGACTGCTCACTGCCGGTCCTCACACAGAGAGGGTTCGAGCCCAAGAAGCTTGCAGTCATTCGCTTGCTGCGCCACTCAAAGTGTATGTGCCGCTACTTCGACTCAAAGAAAACGAAGCCGTTGTGATAGACGAGCGGGCAGGCACGGACCCTGTTGCTACTGGCATACTAAATGGCGTTGATTTGGCTGTAATTGTACGTGAACCGACCATAAACAGTAGTCGTGTCGCTGAACAAATTAAACAAGAACTTGTTTTGGCAAACATTCCGCATTTGGTTGTCGACAACAAAGCGAATGGGGTCGAGAAAGACACCCTGGTTGCAGTAGAAAAAGTTTTGGGTATCCTGGCTCCTTGATGTTATCAACGGTCAGTTTTTCTTGTCAAAGTAAAATTGACCGTTGGCTGCATTGTGCGTCAACATAACTAAAACAGTTCTTTCAACATGAAGTGCGAAGATGCTAGAAAAGTCTGGTCTCACAAAGGTGGGCCCATAGAAGGTGTCAAAGAAGCGTTTCCACTTGCGTGGGAGCGTCTGGATGGTCTAGCCAAAGCATTCTCTTTGGATGGCCAGTGCCCCTTCAACGAATCTTTACAGGGGTTATTGTCAGGATCTGTGCATACGAAGTTCTACGCCGATCATGCCGATGACAAAGACCCTGTTGCTGAAGAAGTGCATGGCATCGTGGGTGACGCGGCGATGTCGCGAGAGCTGTCCCGCCATTTCACGGCCGTGTACGGACAACCGATGACGTTCGGCAACGTGTGTTGCAGCTCTTGCCTGGTCTCACATCCTTCAATCGAAGATGAAGAGGTCAGGCGCATCCAGATCGCAGCTATCCGCATCGGATGAGCATTACGAGTAACAACGAAAGCCAGCTGAGAAGCTGGCTTTCCCTTATAATCTTTACTTAATTTTAGGAAATGTATAATAGCAAGTAATATGAAAAAAGTTTTTATTTTGGCGCTGGTTTTCTTTGGTTTTACAGGAACGTTGTTTGCTTCGGAAAGAACGATATTGAAAGCCGAGGTTTTGGAGATTTTAGAGACCGGAGAACAAGTTTTGGTGGATGACATCACGACTTTCACCCAAAGAGTTTCGCTTGAAATAAAAAGTGGCCCGCGCACTGGAGATGTGATTGAAATATCAAACGATTACACACCACTCCAAGCCGGGGACAAAGTTTATCTATCTGAAGTTTTTGATGGTGAGGAATATTTTTATAATTTGTTCGAAATAGATAGAACTCCGGTAATTTTGATATTGTTGGTTGTTTTTATTGTTCTCGTTTTTGTTTTTGGCGGATGGCAGGGACTGCGAGGGCTTTTGAGTTTGGCGGGAAGTCTCTTGCTTATCGCTTTCGTTTTGCTTCCTGGAATTCTCAAGGGCTATTCGCCGGTTATGGTTAGTATTTGCGTGTCAGCGGTTATTATTGTTTTTGGTTCGTATGTCACGCACGGATTTAATCGCACGACGTCGTCGGCAGTTCTTGGGATGTTGATTACTGTCCTCGTCTCCGGCCTCATTGCTCATTTTGCCGTAGACGCCACCAGGCTTAGCGGGCTCGCCGACGAAGAATCTTTGTATTTGAGTTTCAATCTCGGTCAAAATGTCGATGTGTTGGGTATTTTATTTAGCGGAATAATCATCGGACTTCTTGGTGTTCTATATGACACGGCCATTAGTCAGGCGATTGCCGTCGAGGAGTTGGTGCGGATTTCTCCAGAATCTTCAAAAACTCATATTTACAAGCGTGCGCTTCGCATTGGTCGGGAACATATTGGCGCTTTGGTCGACACTTTGGCAATTGCTTATATCGGTGCCTCGCTTCCACTGTTTCTTCTTTTTTACTCCGACCAATCGGTTGCGCATTCAATTAGCATCAATAATGAAATTTTCATCGCGGAAATTATCCGTACGCTTGTGGGTAGTATCGGCATCGTGCTTGCCGTGCCGATTACAACCTTCCTCTCGGTACAAATGCTTTATGGCCGGAAATTCAAAGGCGAAGGCCACGGCCACGCGCATTTTCACTAATAAGCCCTCAGGTAGTAGAATGGGGCCATGATAAAAGTTGGATCAAAAGCAAAAGCTTTTGCGTTGCCGGACCAAAACGGCAAGATGCATGCACTCAAAGATTATTTAGGTTCCTGGGTATTGCTTTATTTTTATCCCAAAGACGACACGCCTGGTTGTACCAAAGAAGCCTGTAGTATTCGCGACGACTTTCATAATTTCAAGAAATTAAAGTGTAAAGTCTTGGCAGTCTCCGCTGACACGGTTAAAAGCCATAAAAAGTTTGAAGAAAAATATGATTTGCCATTTCCAATACTCGCCGACACAGAGAAAGAAGTCTTGAAGAAATACGAAGCACTTGGTGAAAAATCCATGTACGGCAAAAAATACATTGGAATTCTTCGCACGTCGTATCTCATCGATCCAGTCGGGAAAATTAAAAAGATTTATAAAAACGTGAAACCAGAAACTCATGCAAATGAAGTCCTGGAGGATTTAAAAAGTTTTAGGAAATAAAATGGAAAAAGAAAAGAAAGAAAAATCGAAAGTGAAATTTTTTACGGTGCTGAAATATTTTTGGCCGGCAATGAAAAGATATAAATTATCTATATTTTTAGTCTTTTTAGGAAGTACTGTCGCTGTTTTACTAGGCATTGTTTATCAGCCAGTCATCTACAAAAATATTATTGACGCAATTTCATCTGCTCCGGTTAGAGGATTTAATTCAGAAATAATACACTGGTTCGTTATTTTAATTTTAACTTCCATTGGTAATTTGGTTGCTTGGAGGATTTCTGATTTCGCTTCGGTTTATACCAAAACGAAAGTCACAAAGTTTCTTGCCGACGATGCTTTATTGCGCACAATCAAGCACTCGAGAACATTTTTTACGAATAATTTCGCTGGAGCTATTGTGGCGAAACACGCGAGATTTACAGGTGCGCTCACGACAATGTTTGAACTAATGGTCTTTAGTTTCTGGCTGACTATTGTCTCGCTCGTTGGTATTTTGATTGTTTTGTTTAATCAAAATGTAATCTTGGGATTTGTTTTTCTAGCATGGACAATTCTTTATACAATCCTTTCTGTGTTTTTTGCTAAATATAAGATTCCCTTTGACGAAAGACGAGCCGCAGCAAATTCGAGAACAACAGGATTGTTGTCTGATGTTTTAGTAAATATTTTGAACATAAAAATTTTTTCTGCTTCAAAAACAGAAACGACAAATTATTTTACAAAAACCGACGAAGAAGAAATTCTTAGAAGGAGGGCTGGAAATGTGGCCACATTCCAAAAGATAATCCAGCACGGCATGCTGATCTTGCTTGAGGTCGTGGGAATCTATGTAGTATTGAGTCTGTGGGTAAAAGGGTTGGTGGATGTTGGTTTCGTGGTTTTGGTCCAGGTTTATATTGCTCAACTTGATATGGTTATATGGAGTTTGGGAAATTCAATTATTTCAATGCAGTCATCAATCTCGGACACCAAAGAAATGGTAGAAATTTTCGAAACGCCGATTGATATCAAAGATCCAGAAAAGCCAGAGAAATGCAAAATCAAAGACGGAAATATTTTATTCGACAATGTGAGTTTCGAATACAAAGACGGCAAAGATGTTTTCAAGAAATTTAAATTAGAAATTCCGGCCGGACAAAAAGTTGGTTTCGTTGGACATTCCGGTTCGGGGAAGACGACGATTACAAACCTTCTTCTGCGTTTCGAAGACGTTCAGTCTGGTGCGATAAAAATTGATGGTCAAGACATCAGAAATATTACGCAGGACGATTTGCGACGAAATATTTCTTATGTGCCACAAGAACCAGCACTATTTCACAGAACCCTCGAAGAAAACATCATGTATGGCGACCCAAAGGCTTCGAAACTCGCCATGCTTGAAGCTTCGAAGAAAGCTCATGCCGATGAATTTATCCAAGAGTTTAAAGATGGTTACGAGACTCTTGTTGGTGAACGCGGAGTGAAACTTTCTGGTGGACAGCGCCAACGCGTGGCGATTGCTCGTGTCATGCTCAAAGACGCACCGATACTTATCCTCGATGAGGCAACCTCAAGTCTCGACTCTATTAGCGAAAACTTGATCCAGAAAGCTTTTGACGAAGTCATGAAGGGACGTACAACTCTCGTCATCGCCCACCGACTTTCAACTGTACAGAAAATGGATCGCATCGTCGTTCTCGACAAAGGTAAAATCGTCGAAGACGGTACTCATACAGAACTTTTGGCTAAAGAGGGTTACTATTTCAAACTCTGGCAAGCCCAGAAAGACGGCGTGATATAAGTTTTGGTATAATGAATTTATGTTTCAAAATTCTTCACGATTAGGAATTCTCGCAGATGGAATTTTCGCCATCGTTATGACGCTTTTGGTTTTGGAAATAAAAGTTCCGGTGATTAGATTTGCTACCAATGAATCTATTATCCAAGCTCTCTTGGATTCATACCCATTATTTTTGTCTTATTTGCTATCTTTTGTAACGCTCTTTACTTACTGGCGCGGGTATCACGCTGTGGCTTCGGATTTCGCCAAGACTTATAATCACAATTTTGAAAATCTATCAGCAGCGTTTCTGTTTTTTGTGGCGCTCGTGCCATTCTCATCCCATTTGTTGGGGCTTTACTCTAAAGTACCGACCGGCGTTATTGTTTTTGCAGGAAATATTCTCGTAATCGGCCTTTTGCTTTTTTCTATGCGCGAATATGCATATAGATCCAAGGAAATAAAAAACAAAAAGCTGACCGAGGTCGAAAAGCGTCATATTCATATGCGTATTGCGATACCGATCATTTTTTCTATACTGGCAATTCCACTTTCTTTTGTAAACACTGACCTTGCTTTGGCGGTGTTGACTATCGCCATCGTTTTCAATTTGTTGAAAACTAGCACTAGAACGCTCGAAAAAATGATCGAACCTATAACCTCAGCCGAACAGCTCATCAGCGACAAGAAACTCTAGTCTTTGTTGAAAAGCACTCTTGGTAAAACCAAAAAGATGTTACGATTTGTTTATTACTAATCTAACGGCGTTTATTTTTCTATGCAAAAAACAAATTCAATCAAAACAGTTCATAAACATGTTTTTGCAATGGTGGTGATTGCCGGACTTGTCTGTCTTTGGACATTTGTCATTTATCCTAAAATTGCGCTTGGTGTTGAGACGCCAAGAAGACTCGTTGCAACAGCTGGCGATGGCGAAGTGTCTCTTGAGTGGCAAGAACCAGTACAAGTCGAGCCCATAACTGGTTATCGAATTTATTATTCATCAGACAAAATGGCAGAGGATTCCGTTGACACGCTTAGTACGGATCTTTCGTACATTGTTACCGGTCTGGAAAATGGTTCAGAGTATACTTTTGAGGTTACTACTTTATCTGATGAGTTAGAAAGTGGTCGATCTGAATCCGCGACGGCAACCCCGACAGCTCGTGACGGAGGACGTGATCCTGTTGCTCTGTCTGGTGAACCAGAAGTTTTGACAACATCAACAACTGCCGTAATTTCATGGACGACTACAACAAATGCTTCTTCACAGGTTTTCTATGGTCCGACGGAAGATTTTAGTGGTAATACAGAAGAGTATAATACTGAAGCTAGAACGACGGACCACTCGGTTGAGATTTTGAATCTTACGCCGTGTGCTGGATATTGGTACAAAGTTTTGTCTCGCGACGCAGAAGAAAATCTCGTTCAGAGTGCTGGCGGAGAATTCAAAACAACTGGATGTAAGGGTGGTTCAGAAATTATTGTTTACGAAGCTGCTAAATCTACGACGAGTCTCGGGACAACTGTCTCAGCAAAAGTTTCTGGACGAGGGCTGGAGGCCGTCGTTCCGGCGAATTTAAAGAGTGGACTGTCTGAGGTTGGGATTGAAGCCTTGAAGTTAGAGAAAAATAGAGTTCAAAGTGAGATTTCTACCCCTTCGAATAAGGAATGGGTAGGCCAGGCATATTCGTTGAAAGCTTTTGAAGATGAGAAAACTGAATTAGATGAAAATTTTGATGCTCCAGTTGAGGTAACGATTGATTATACCGCTGACGATGTCGTGGGGCTTGATCCAGATAGTCTCCGGATTTATCACTACACAGATGGGATTGGTTGGGAAGTTCTTTCAAATTGTTTAACAAATAAGTCTGAAATGACGGTTACGTGCGAGACGACCTCATTTTCTATCTTTGCGGTTTTCGGCAACCCTCCGTCAGGTGGTGTTTCTGGAAATAATCCATCACAGACACAGAGTCCTGTTGTTACGGTAGAAGATGTTGTTGAACCAACAATTCAAACTCCGGTTCCAGTTTCTACACCAAACGAGATTACAAATCCTAATACAGTAAAAACAATCTTCAATAAAAATCTTTGGCGTGGAATGAAAGATTCGGAAGTGCAATTACTCCAAAAGTTTTTGAATCAGAATGGATTCGTGCTTACTTTACAGGGTGCTGGTTCGCCTGGATTCGAAACCGACTTTTTCGGACCACTTACATTTACAGCGTTGATAAAATTCCAAGAAGCTCATAAAAATGAAATTTTGACGCCGTATGGTCTAGTTTCTGGTACTGGATTTTTCGGTCCGAAAACACGCGCATTTATAAATTATCTAAAATAAATATTATGATTGATAAAATTGATTATTCAATTATTCATTTTTTCCGACGAGCTTTCTTGCCATCCGCGAGAATTGGATTATTTGTCGTCTTTTTTTGGTTTGGAATTTTAAAAGTTATTGGATTGTCACCAGCAAGTGGGGTAGTTCAAAGACTTTTTGAAAACACAATTCCATTTATGAACTTCACGACATTTTTAGTTCTATTTGGACTATTTGAGTGTTTGATTGGAATTTTGTTTCTCGTCAAAGGCGCGGAGCGTATCGTTATCCCGCTTCTTTTCATTCACATGATTACCACATTTGGCCCGCTCGTTTATTTGCCGTCTGAAACATGGCAGAAATTTATGGTGCCAACACTCGAGGGTCAATACATCATCAAAAACGTTGTGCTCATCGCGGCCACTATCGGCATCGCGGCGCATTTGCATCCGATGAAGAAGTAGCTTCTAGTGACTAGCTTTTAGCTTGTAGGAAAAGCAAGGCCCCGCTTGTCGCGGGGCCTTGGCGCTCCAGGTGCTGTCCGGATCAGTTGATCTTTCTTCGATCGCTGGGCGTGTATTTCTCCAGATGTCCGGCGCATTTTTCACACACGCCACACATGTCTGGGTCATCTCCTTGTATGTGCATACAGGAGACGCATTGCCAGGTTGTTACAACGTCCGTGTTCTTTGTGGTCTGGGTGTCGGTTTCGGGCATGGCGTCATTTTTCTTGTATCTTAAGTCAAAAATCTCTTTTTATCAATCTTTTTCGAAAACAAGTCTTGTGATACGATAGAAACCTATGGATCCCGATAGTGATCGCGGTCGCTGCGGGGAATTTTCTGGAGGTTATTATTTTTAAAGACCGCGACCTATCACTATCGGGATGGAACTAAGCGATATTTCGAAAAAAAGACATACTTTGGCCCACCTACTCGCGGCGGCGGTTCTTGCAGAGTATCCAGACACCAAACTAACTCTTGGTCCGGCGATTGATACCGGCTTTTATTACGATATGGAATTTGCCGAGCCTTTGACCGATGCAGAGCTCCCAAAAATAGAGAAAGCCATGCGAAAAATCCTGCCGAAGTGGACAGAATTCACTCACAAGGAAGTTTCAGCTGATGAAGCCAAGGAAATTTTTGCTGGAAATCCTTATAAACTCGAACTAATTTCCGAAATTGCCGAAAAAGGGGAGAAAATCACTCTATATACATGCGGCGGATTCACTGATCTGTGCCGAGGCGGGCATTCTGACAATCCGGCCAAGGAAATCGATCCAGAGTCATTCAAACTCGACAAAATTGCTGGTGCCTACTGGCGTGGAGACGAAAAAAACAAAATGTTGACTCGAATTTACGGTTTGGCCTTTGAAAACAAGGCGGAATTAGAAAATCATGTAAAAATGATGAACGAAGCCAAAGAGCGAGATCACCGAAAACTTGGGAAAGAGCTTGATTTGTTTACTTTTTCTGATCTGGTCGGTCCAGGTTTGCCACTTTTTACTCCCAAAGGAACAATTATTCGTGATTTGATCATCGAAAAGATCCAAGGAATCCAAAAACGCTTTGGTTATCAGAAAGTTGCGATTCCTCATATAACCAAAGCAGAACTCTATAAAATATCAGGCCATTATGACAAATATGGTGACGATTTGTTCAAGGTGTACGGCCGTGGCGACACAGAATTCTGCATGAAACCGATGAATTGCCCTCATCATACCCAGATTTATGCTTCAAAACCTCGAAGTTACAAGGATTTGCCAATTCGTTACATGGAAACGGGTGTTGTGTATCGTGACGAACAGGCTGGAGAGCTGATGGGGCTTGCTCGTGTTCGAGCAATCTCTCAAGACGACGGCCATTTGTTCGTCACGCCAGAACAAATAGAAGAAGAAATTTCTAATATTGTTTCTATTATCAAGGAATTTTACACATCTTTAGGAATGTGGAAGGAAGGGGGTTTTTGGGTATCGCTCTCAGTTCGTGATTCAAATGCACTCGAAAATTACCTCGGAGACACTGAAACATGGGAAATTGCCGAAAAAGCCTTGGAAAATATAGCTCAAAAGAATAATTTGCCTTACAAACGAGTCGAAGGAGAGGCTGCTTTTTATGGTCCGAAGCTCGATTTTATGTTCTTCGATGCTCTAGGACGAGAACGCCAGCTTGGTACTGCGCAGCTAGATTTCAATATGCCAAAGCGTTTCGAACTCGAATATACTGACAAAGATGGTATCAAAAAGACACCGGTTATGATTCACCGTGCCGTTGCCGGGTCTTTGGAAAGATTCATGGCTTTAGCTATAGAACACTTCAACGGCCAATTTCCATTCTGGCTTGCGCCAGTTCAATTGGCCATAGTTCCTATAAAAGAAGACATTCATGGAGAATTTGCGAGCGCAATCTACGCAAAAATGATTGAAAACGGCATTCGTGCCGAACTTATGACGGCAGGACTTGGCAAAAGCGTACGCGAAGCCAAATCGCAAAAAGTTCCGTTCATCATGGTTATCGGTGACAAAGAAATCGAATCAAACAAATTTAAACTCGAAGGCGTTGAAGAAATTACAGATGTGTCTATCGAAGACATTCTCGAGAAATTTTCGAATCTAAATAAAATTTAATAATTTATAAGTTTTAAACACTTTTACACATTGACAATATCTTATTGTGTTTTTTTACTTTATAATAAACTCATTAAAACTTTATAATTATTATCATTGTATGAAATTACAAAGAGCATTTTTTTTGGTTATCGCACTCGCTTTCGTTGTGTCGCTCGGAACTCTCCTCACCGGCGGAGATAATCAAAAAGCTCAAGTCGTAAGTGGAACGAATTCCATCGCCTTGACCGCTCCCGCTTCGGGAACAACCGTGTCCGTTGGACAAACTCTACCGATGACATGTCAGGCTGAAGTTGCGCAGGGATATGGGCTATCAAGACTCAAGTTTTCATGGTTTCAAAACAACGGAGCCGAGGCAGGCGATCTCAAGGATAACCAATATGACCCATATATGTCCTCGGGCACTTTCACTGAAAATGTCACCATCCCAAACATAACACCAGGATCTAATTTCAAACTACAGTGTGTTGGCTACTACAAGGATTTGAGCGATCTTTCTATTCCAGCAATTTCCAAAACTCAAAGTCTCACAATGAACCTGGTTACGGTTCCAGTCTCTGTCCCTGGTTGTATGGATCCGTTGGCTACAAACTACAACCAAAATGCAACATTAGATGATGGCTCATGTATATATCCGGTAGTCGACACAACAGCTCCGTCAGTTCCAACAAGTTTGACGGCGGCTTTGCCAACCTCGAGCGCCATTCGTATAAACTGGTCAGCCTCGACAGACAATGTAGCTGTTGCTGGATATAAGATTTATCGAAATGATGGTGGAAATACACCAATGAATTTAACAACCCCAATAGCTACAGTTATCGCACCTTCAACAACATTTTTGAATCAGGGCCTTGTTGCCAACAGAAAATATAAATACCAGATTCGTGCATATGATGCCGCCGGCAATGACTCAGGTCTTTCAAGTGCAATCACGGTGACAACTAGATCTGTATCGACACCGACAAATGTAGCTGTAACTTCTCCAACAACTGTTTCTTTGACAGTTTCTTGGACTCCACCATCAGCTTCAAATACTTTTAGCTACAAAATTTATTCCAATCATGCAAATGGTGGAGGAACTTCTACTATAAATACGACAACGCCAGTCGGAGAAGTTTTTGTTTCGAGCGGATCAAACATGTTTGTATTCGGCGACAACGATCCAGCTACCCCAATGCCACAATTGGCACCAAACACTCAATATCGTTTCAGAGTAGCTGCTGTTGATGACGCCAACAACAGATCAACACTAATGCCAAACGTTTCTTCGGGTGTTTCTGGAACGACTCTTGGCAATACGACTCCGCCACCATCAGCACCTTCTGGGCTAAATGTCGTTACTACCGGATCGACAACCGCCACAGCTACATGGACAGACAACTCAAACAACGAAACAGGATTTACTTTGCAGAGGGCTACGAATTCCGGATTTAGTTCTAATTTAGTTACAATCTCTAGTACGATTTCTGCAAATTCCCAATCTTTTGGTGTAACTGGTCTTTCTGCGGGATCAACATATTATTTCCGTGTACAGGCAAATGCCTCGACACCTTCAGCTTGGGCAACTTTTGGACCGCTTACATTGCCTGTTGCCGACACAACTGCACCAACAGCAACTATCACCGCGCCGACAGCAGGCCAGGTTTTGCCAGCGGGAACAGCCAGTACGACTTTGGCTGTCACGACAAACGAAAACGCCACTTGTAAATGGAATAGCACAGATGCCTCATATTCTTCTATGACTGGTTCTATGGCTGGTACAGGAACAATGTCACACACAGCAACACTCACAGGACTTGTAAATGGTACTAGTTATACACGATATGTACGATGCCAAGACGTAGCAGGTAACCCAATGACCACAAGTCAGTCCAGGACGTTTAGTGTTGCCGTGCCGGCTGATACAACAGCTCCAGCTATTCCAACACTTTCAGTTGGAACAATTACTTCGGAAACCGTTGCGCTTTCTTGGAATGCTGTTACTGACCCATCTTCACCAGTTTCGTACAAGATTTACCGCAATGGCACTTATATTGGTTCTCCAATTTCTGGCACTTCTACAACCGATTCTGGTTTAGTCGCCGGAACACTTTATTCATACACAATCTCTGCTTGCGACAATGCACCAACGCAAAACTGCTCCGCTCAATCAACCACAGTTACAGCGACAACAACCGCTATTCCAACAATAGTTTCATCTCTTCAGGTTGTTCAAACAAACGGAACAGTAGTCTCTACTCTTACGAGCGGACAACAACTAAACGTTGGCTCCCAAACAAACGCTACGTATCCACCACTTAATGGAGCTTTCTCTGTAAAGGCCAACCCAGGCACACCGGCTCCAACAAGCATCAAGTTTGAATTGACAGGCCCTTCAGGATTTACGGCATACACTCAGTGCGAAAGTGCTTCGCCGTTCGCAATGTATGGCGATGCCTCTGGAACATACACTTCATGGCCAACAGCTACTCAGATTTTGGGTGCGTACACGTTAACCGTAACTCCATACGCTGCCACTACTTGTACTGGGGCGGCGGGTACACCGATTGTAAGCCAATTCATCTTGGCGAACTTTGATGACTTAACCAACCCGACAAATCCTTCACAAGCCAATGCCACATATAGATCGTCTGGAGAAATCAGGCTTTCTTGGACGGCTTCATCTGATTCGAGTGGAATTAGTCATTACAACGTTACGCGAACGCCGGGTGGTATTGTAAATGTCGGTAATCAAACAACATATGTAGACACGAATGGCTTAAATGGAACGACAGGATACACATATACTGTTACCGCAGTTGATAATGTCGGAAATTCTTCTGGTGTTTCAAATGCCGTTGTTTCGCCTACGCTTTCGACGACATTTAGTAATGCCGATCTGGTCCAAACAAACGAGGCCAGTGTAGAGGTAAAAGCTTCTCCAGACGCGCCTAATGGTATTGGTTTTCAAACAAATCCAAACTCCGCAGGTACTATTACAAACGCCCCAACATCTCCGACAAATCCAGTCTGGGTAAAAAATGAGGGCGATTATTGGTATGTAAACTTTAACTCCGGACTCGATGGATGGGTAAACGAATCTAAAATTGATGCATTTGTTCCACAACCTCCAACCGCAAATATTACCGCACCAACCGCTGGACAAGTTCTCGCTTCTGGTACAACAACGGTAACTCTATACGTAACAACAAACGAAGCTGCTACTTGTAAATGGGCAACAACAGACATGGCTTATGCTTCTATGACGAATACCTTTACCGGCTCTGGATCGACTTCTCACAACTATCCGTTACTTGGATTGACCGATGGAACACAATACACGCGATATGTTCGTTGTGCGGATACCGATGGTAATCAGATGACATCAAGCGTAAGTGTTTCGTTTAGTGTTGCGACAAGTGTGCCGACCGGCGATCCTGTCGTAAATACTACATGTCCAGCGACGATGCCTACTATTGAGTACGATGCTCGAAACGCAGCGAGACTAACTGTTCAACTTTGTGCTCAGATCTCGGAAAGCTCTACACCAAAAACGATCACGCTTAAGTGGGCAAATGTTACAGGAAGAACGGTAAGTAGCATTACAATTTATCGAAAAACAGAAACTGGTTCATGGACAAGCGTCGGCACGCCGGCTGCTTCATCAACAAGTTGGACAGACACAAATGTTACCGCTGGTACTTACTATGAATACAAAGTTCAAATGGTCACTGGTGGCTCAGAGGGAACAGTCTATGGATACATTGCTTCGGGTATAAAAGTTCCTCAAGAATCTTATCGAGGAAGACTGGTTTTGGTTGTTGATAACACCAAAGCTAACGGACTAAACGGTTCTGCTCCAACTTCTGGTCCACTCGCAACACAAGTTAGCCAGCTCATAAATGAATTAACTGGCGATAAATGGATCGTATCCCCTGTGTATGTTAGTCAGAGCGCAACACCAGCAACAGTTAGAGCCTTGATAAAAGGATACTACGATACAGACGCGGGCGATGGTAATTCAAATACAAATACAAAAGCAGTATATATCTTTGGTCATGTTCCGGTTGCGGGTATAGGTAATCTAAATCCAGATGGACACGGAGGAAGAGGAATTTCAAGTGACGTAATTTATAGTGAAATGACTTCGACTTGGAACACGGGCTCCGTTGGATCATCGGCCGGTTATGGTGTGTCAGCAGGTTTCACTATGCCAAGTACTCATACTTATAACAATCCAACTCCAGACGCGGGAGAGCTACAGGTTGGACGTGTCGATATGTATAATCTTCCTGGTATGCCGGGGACCGAAAATGAAAAACTTACTAACTATCTTGCAAAGGCAACAAATTTCAAAAAACGACTATATACGCCAACTGACACGATGTATCTAAGAGCTAGAACTCCTTTCACATCTTCGGGTATGGCCGGCTGGAGTAGTACAGCCTCTGTGGTCGGACCTCAAAACGTGACTCACGATAGAACAGCAAGCGACCTTTGGACAAACTTGGGTCAAAATCATCTCTTTGTTCTAGGTTACGGACAAAGCGGTGGCGTGTTGGCGGTAGACAAGATTCCTCAGCCAGGGCTATGTATTTCTGGATGCGGTTCAAACAACTTGACGAGTGTTAGCTGGGGTGGAGTATTTAACGCCCTCAGTTCAAGTTATATCGTTGAATGGAACGATACAAACTCAATCCTGCGATCTATTTTGGCCGATGAAGGAAAATCACTTACTATGTCATACGGCATAGATAACCATTGGTATTTCCACCACATGGGAATGGGCAAGACCGTCGGGTATTCGGCGCTTAGCTCGCTAAACAACAATACGAACTTGTATTATCCACGAGGCATGACAGGTGATTGGAATAATTCAAGCAATGGAAACAATGCATACGGTCACATGGCACTCCTTGGAGACCCAACTCTTCGTGCTCACTATGTTGGTATGCCGACAGGAAATCTCTCTATTACAAACAGTGGCGGATTGGCAGCGTTTTCATGGGGTGCGTCGAGCGATTCACCGCTTGGATATAACCTCTACGAGATTCAGACGAATACGATTAGAAAAGTAAATTCAAATATTATTTCTGGAACTTCATATACTTCTTCTGATAGCTATGATGCAAATAGAAAGTATATGGTAACGGCGGTTAAAGTGAGGGCTGGTAATAGCGGAACATACTACAATGAATCCCTAGGACTTATTGGTGGAGGTGACGGAGGCGGTGTACTCTTGGGCGATCTCGATAACCCAACATGGTCTGGAGGAACATCGAATCTCACGGTTACTTCACCAACTGCAACTTCTCTCGCTACTTCGTGGAACACTGCAACAGACGCGACACAACCTGTAACTTACAAACTTCAAAGAAGAGCGAGCGGAGGATCATTTGCCGAAGTGTATAGCGGAACAGCAACGTCTTTCTCAAATACAGGACTTGTCGCAGGGACAACCTATGAATTTCAAGTGAGAGCTTGTGATGGCGTAGGAATTCCAAACTGCACCAGCTGGTCTTCGACGGTTTCAGGCACAACAACAGCAAACGACACTACATCACCAACAACTCCGGGCGCTCCGACATCTACTGGCATAACAGCTTCATCGATCAGTCTTTCTTGGACTGCGTCGACTGACGCCGTAGGCGTAACAGGCTACAAGATTTACAGAAGCGCAACAGCTGGTGGAACTTACTCAGAAATCGGAACTTCGGCAACGAATTCCTATACAGACACTGGACTTTCGGCAAGTACATCGTATTACTATAAAATTTCCGCATACGACGCTGCTGCGAATAATTCTGCTCAATCAAGTGCTTCTGCTGCGATCACAACTAGCCAAGCTCAAAGTGGGGGACAGACAGTCTCTGGTATCAATGGTCCAGTTGGTCCGAGCTTAACGACAAATCAAACCTCTTGTACCAATCCTTCCGGTGGAACGATTTACTACGTAGATGCTGTAAATGGAAATGATTCAAACAACGGAACGTCAGTTAGTACAGCTTGGAAAACAATCACCAAGGTCAACAACTCGATGTCTAGTATCAACGCCGGAATGATGCTTTGTTTCAAGAGGGGCCAGACACATCGCGGTAAACTTTCATTCATAAAATCTGGAACATCAACATCTCCAATTATTATCGATGCATATGGAACAGGTTCTGCACCAGTTATCTCTGGTAATGTTCTTGTGACAAATTGGACCCAACACTCTGGAAATATTTGGAAAGCAACACTTTCTAGTGCACCGGTAACTCCACCAAAATATTTGTTCGTCAATAGTGATTATCAAACAATGGCGCGTCAACCAAACACTGGTTGGTATTACACAGAAGCTCGTGCCGCGAACTCTCTAACGGACACAAATAACTCTTGGCTTTCTTCACAATCTGCTAACTCTTTGACTGGCGCAAATATCTTCATGAGAGGAACACCTTGGTCAAGTTCAGTTATTCTTGTAACGGGCAATTCAGGTTCTACTATAAACGGTGAACGCTGGGATGACCTTACGCCAGGAGTCGTGTCAGGCACGCCAACAGCTATTAAATACGGTACGACATGGTCTGATCTTGCATGGGGATATTTCCTCCGAAACAAGGTTTCCTTCATCGACACACCAGGCGAATGGGCATTTGATTCGGCCACAAACACTGTCTATTTATGGGCACCAGGAAGTGCAAATCCAAACAACCTGACAGTAGAGCTTTCTTCAGAAGCAGAGGGCATCTACTTGAATACAGCAAGTTATGTCAAAGTTAGAAACTTGATTGTCGAAGGCCAAACAACCTACGCCATTCGTATGAGTTCTAATCGTGGTGTGACGCTTGAAAACAATGAAATTAGAAATGCTTACATTGGAGTTCACCAATATTTCACGTCTTCTAGTTACACTACCCCAAACTTATTCTCCAATAACCACATTCATGACATAAACACAGCTGGTCTTTCTTTGAACGTGTCAGGTTCTGGAGATGTTGTAGAGGGCAACGTTGTCGAAAATATCTCAACCGTCGAAGACAGAATATTCTCTTCGGACATGACACATATCGGTATCTTGCCTCCGAACAACAATGGAATCACCAGAAGAAACATTATTCGAGATATTGGATGGTCTGGAATCGCGGCAAGTGGATCTGGCCTTATCACCGAAAACTTGATTGAACGAACGATGAAGATTCACACTGACGGTGCCGGTATTACATTTGACAATACTGACGGCTTGGTGATGAGTAAAAATATCGTCAAAGATACGGGGGTTGGTTCTGGTCAATACGCAGGAACAACTGCAGGACCAGGAGCAACGACCAACATGGTTTCAATGCCTCTTATTTACAATGGTTATTCGGCAAAAGACAAGGCTTTCTATGTCGGAGATAGTTCAGCCGGCGGTCCACCAAAAAATTACACAATCGATGGAAACATTATCATCAATGCCACCGACGGTGTTTGGATGGATCATCCAAACGGTGTAATCAATAATAAAGTAACCAATAACGTAATCTACGATTTCAATCGGGCAGGTATCGGAATAACGAATTATTCGATGAATCGATCGACAACCTGTGATCCGGCAGAAAATAGTGCGTGCTTTAGAAATTTTGACGACACGATTACCGGAAATAAGATTTATGGCGTTGCTTCTTATCAAAACCCACTTTATTCTCTCCAGTCATGGAGTAATGGCGCGGGAGCGGTAGTTGATTGGGGAACGATTAACAATAACTACTACTACAATCCGTTCAGAACTGGCAAGATTTATGAAGTTAGAAACTTTGGTACAGGCGAAAATCAATGGACATTGGCTCAGTGGCAAGCAGCACGTAGTGAAGATCTCAATTCCACATCTTCGAACTATACTTTGACCAATACAAACCAAAAAGCCCAAATCTTCTATAATGCGACTGGTTCACCGATCACTCAATCAGTAAATGGATGTAATGCTAATGGTACACCTCTAACAGGTAACCAGACGATTCAACCATTTACCGCGCTAGTAGTAGAATATGGAAATTGTTAATAGTTTAATAAAAAATCATGAAAGTATTAACTTGGATCATAATATTGGCGGTTATTGTCGGGGGATATCTTCTTGTTACAAGAAGTAACAACATGGGCATAAACAAGACTCCAAATATCGCTGAATTAGAAAGGAAATCCGCCGCCGAACCAACGGCTGAAGAACTAATAGATCAACAATTTGGCATTCCTGAAGATGAAGCCGAAGCTCGTTACGCCGCCGAGATGAAACAGCAATAGAAAAACACAAAAACCGCCTTCGGGCGGTTTTTGTGTTTTGTGGTATACTCTCGTAACTATGAAGAAAACAGTTTCTCCAGAAGTTAAAAAAAATTTTAAAATAATCCGTGCCCAAAAGGGTTCTGGTATGGGACTTATGGCCATGCGGGATTTCAAAAAAGGTGAGCGGATTATTGAATATACGGGTATAATTAAAAAAACCAAAGATGTCGAAGATGATACGACCAAATATCTCTTTGAAATTAACAAAAGCTTTACGATAGACGGTTCGCCCAGATGGAACTTGGCTCGTTACATTAATCACTCCTGCGCCCCAAACGCTGAGTCGGTGGTGACCAAAGGTCAAGTTTTCATTGACGCCATCAAACCAATCAAGGCCGGCGACGAGATTACATATGATTACGGCAAAGAGTATTTCAATGAATTTATAAAACCGGTTGGCTGCAAGTGTGTTAAATGTTTAACCAAAAATAAAAATGGAAAATAACGAAATAAAAGAAGAAACAATAACTGCCACCAAACAAAGACTTAATATTCCCTCCGCGATTGTTTTGGCTGGGGTAATTATTGCAGCGGCGGTGTTTTTAAAGGGGGCACAGCCAGCCGCGAAAGCTACAACTGATAGTGGGGACAAACTCGATCTGGTAGCTGAAGTCACAGAAGATGATTTTGTCAGGGGAGAAAAAAGTGCGCCCGTAACGCTTATCGAGTATGCCGACTTTTCATGTCATTTCTGTGCAGATTTTCAGTTGACGCTTAAAAAGCTCGTCGATGAATCGGCTGGTAAAATCAAGTGGGTTTATCGACATTTGCCAATTTTTAACATTGAGGCGGCCGTTGCGAGTACTTGCGTTGGACGTCTTGGCGGAGATGATGCTTTTTGGCAATACGCCGACACGTTGTTTACAAATAGAGACAAATTTGGAACCTCGTATTATAAAAAACTGGCCATAGATTTAAACATTAAAGAATCCGAATACGATGAATGTGTAAATAATCCAGAAACAGAAAGAGTGATCAAGGCCGACTTTACCCAGAAAAGAACCCTTCTTGGCTTTAATGGCACACCACACATGGTTTTGATTGACAAAAATGGCAAAAAGTTTTCTATTACGGGAGCTTTGCAGTACGAAGAGCTAAAATCAGTAATTGATTCGCTCGATAATTAGTCGAATGTTATAATGTGCTAACTTTATTAATAATATAAGCGAAATATGAAATCAATGTACGCAATCATCATAGTTTTAGTGGCAATTGTCGCGGTATTCTTTCTTCTAAAGAGAGATGTTCCTGTTGAACCTGCGCTCGAAGTTTCTACAGCTGAAACTATTACAACTAACGAAACATCAAATATGACAACAGAGAATACTAGCACAGCTTCTGAGCTTACAATGACAACAACTAAAGAGGGGGCTGGCGCTTCAGCCAAAGACGGAGATTTACTGGCCGTTCATTACACTGGTTATTTGGCCGACGGAACAAAATTTGATTCAAGCGTTGATCGTGGTTCACCTTTTGAATTTACTTTGGGAACAGGTATGGTTATTCAGGGTTGGGACATTGGTGTTCGGGGTATGAAAGTTGGCGAAGCTCGCAGACTCGTGATTCCAGCCAAATATGCTTATGGTGAACAAGGTTTCCCAGGTGTAATCCCAGAGAACGCGACACTTACATTTGATGTCGAGCTTGTTGAAATAAAATAAAAAGAATGACAAATTGGAAAAATAAAGAGCTACTCCAGATTGGCTGGAATAAAACGAGAGAAAACTTTTGGTTTTTGTTGACGATACTGGTTTGTGCTCAAATTTTAAGTTTCGTCGGACAAAAGATTCATATTGGGTTTGTTGTAGATATTTTTACTTCTTTTGTTTTGACCGGAGTGTTCTTGCAAATAGCTCGTGACAAAAAGGTTGATTATAAAAATCTATTCGATTCAGTTTCTGTGGCAAAAATTTTCCAGTATTTTCTTGCAACCATTATCGCTTCGGTATTTTTGGTTGTCGGACTTGCGCTTTTTATTGTTCCAGGGATTATCGTCGGACTATCGCTTGCGTTTCTCGCCTATATTTTGATAGACGAGGATAAAAATATTTACTGGAAAAGTCTGGCGTTTTGGCGAGCAATCAAGAAGAGCTTCTCTATGACCAAGGGAATCCGATGGAAATTGTTTGGTTTTTTTCTTGTATTGCTTGGTCTAAATATTCTCGGAGCACTTGCCTTTGTCATCGGGCTTCTCGTTACTATTCCGGTGTCAGGCATGGCAATGGCTGTACTTTATGACAGACTGAGAAATCGCGTGGTAGAAACTACGACCGTGGTAGCGGGTAATATTTCCGAGATTGTACCGTCAGAAATAGCGAATTAACAATTATTTATTAAAAAATTTATATGGAAAAAACACTACAAGATTTGGCAAAAGTGGCAACAATCGTTCTGGTACTAGTGGCCGTTTTTGTCGGTATACAAGTCGTCAAAGGGCTCAAGACGGCTGATGTAAATGCCGAGAACACCATTACCGTTGACGGCGACTTCGAAGTTTTTGCGGCACCGGATATTGCAACTATTTCGTTTGGTGCATCATCGACGATGAAAGAGCTCAAAGATGCTCAGGCGGAAGTCGAGAAAAATTCTTCGACAGCCATTTCAGCCGTGAAAGCTCTCGGTATAGACGAAAAAGACATCCAGACGACATATTACAACGCTTATCCGCAGTATGACTATCGTTGCGGACAATTTGGTTGTCCTGGTGGAAGTGGCACTTTGACCGGCTACCAAGTTAGTCAGACGACCACTGTAAAAGTCCGCGATCTTGATAAAGTCGGACAAATACTTTCAGCCGTTGGTGGCGCCAAAGTTTCTGATATCCAAGGACCAAACTTTGATATTGAAAACAAAGACGCTCTCCAGACCGAAGCTCGCAAAGAGGCGATTAAGGAAGCCAAAGAAAAGGCTAAAGTCTTGGCTGATCAGCTCGGAGTTAGACTTGGAAGAATCGTTTCATTCAACGAGGGTGGATATGGCGGACCGATTATGTATGCCAAGGCCGAAATGGCCATGGATTCTACTGGAGGAAACACCGCGCCTACGCCAACCATCGAAACCGGACAAAATAGGATTTACTCAAGCGTCTCGATTGTTTATCGGGTTAAATAGAAAACCAGATAGCGAAAGTCCCCAGGAATGGGGATTTTTGCTACAATAAAGCCATGCAAGAAATTACGATATTTACTGATGGGAGTTCGATGGGAAACCCGGGTCCTGGTGGCTGGGCGGCGATTATTTCTGACAAAAAGACGGCGACCGAGCTTGGTGGATTTAACCCCAAAACGACGAATAATCGCATGGAAATGACGGCCGCGATCGAGGCAATCAATTATATTTCCGAAAAGGATTTGTCCGAAGCTGAAATTACCGTCTACACCGATTCGGAATATCTTATTAACGGCATTACCAAATGGGTTTTTGGTTGGGAAGAGCGTGGCTGGGTGACAGCCAACAAAAAAACGGTTTTAAACAAAGATCTGTGGCAACTTTTGTCGGCCAAGGTTCGAGATATGGAAATCGAATGGCGTTACGTCGAGGGTCACGCTGGAATTGCTGGAAATGAAAGAGTCGATACTATCGCCACTGAATTTGCTGCCGGGAAATCTCCAAAACTTTTTAACGGTGACGCCAAGGAATATTCTGTAGACATCAGAAATCTTGCCCCAGCCTATGGTAAATCAAGTGGCCAAAAAACTGAAAAAGTATATTCATATCTGTCGATGGTAGATGGCGAAATTAAAACTCATAAGACCTGGAAAGAATGTGAAGCCAGAGTCAAAGGCAAAAAGGCGAGATTCAAAAAAACATTTTCCAAAGCTGACGAAGAAAAAATTATAAAATCGTGGCTTGAGTAATCTATAATTCGCATGTCGCAAAACATATTTCTCTCAACTATCTTCGGATTTTTGACAGGAGTATTGTTGGCTTCAGTTTTTAACACAAGTCTGGCTTGGGTATATTTTAGTTTTACCGTTTCGATTTGTTTTTTGTTTACGGCCAAATTTCATCTGGCGTCTAGAAAGCCGTTTTTGATCATCGCTTTATTTTTATTGTTTGTATCAATTGGGATATTGAGATTTTATGTAAAAGATTCTGGGCAGTTAAAAAATCAATTAGATAATTTTGTTGATCAACAAGTCGAAGTCGAGGGAATTATCAAATCCGAAGTCGATGTTCGTGAAGCGAGTCAGCGTATAAAACTTTCGGCTGAAAAAATTGTTTTCCGAGGCACAGAATATGTGATTGATCAAAATATTCTTGTATCGACCGAAACGTTTCCGGAGTATTTATATGGTGATTTGGTTAAAGTATCAGGCCAATTAAAAACACCAGAAAATTTTATAACTGACGTTGGTAAAGAATTTGATTATATTTCCTATCTCAAGAAAGATTCGATTTTCTATACCATGTCTTTTGCCAAAGTTTCTGTGATTGAACGTGGTCAGGGCAACAAAATCAAAGCTGGAATTTTGTTTGTAAAACAGCGTTTTTTAGATTCGATAAGCACAATAATTCCCGCACCAGAATCGGCGCTTTTGGGCGGACTTTTGCTTGGGACGAAACAATCGCTTGGTGAGAAATTGCAACAAGCGTTTGTTGATACTGGACTTGTTCATATCATTGTTCTTTCTGGATATAACGTTACGATTATTGCGGAGGCTTTGATCAAAATGTTTTCGTTTTTATCAGTTTCTGCCGGCATATATTTTGGCGGATTAGCGATTGTGTTATTTGTCATTATGACTGGGGCCGGCGCGACAATCGTACGCGCCGGCATCATGGCAATCCTTGCCCTGGTTGCTCGAGCTACCGGCAGGACTTCAGATATTACTCGGGCGCTACTTTTGGCGGCGGCGCTTATGATTTTACATAACCCATACATTTTATTTTTTGACATCTCTTTTCAGCTATCATTCCTTGCGACTCTTGGTCTTATATACATGTCGCCAATATTTGCTAAATGGTTTAAATTTATTCCGGAAAGATTTGGTTTACGCGAAGTTATCTCAGCGACGATTGGTGTCCAAGCATTTGTTTTACCATTTATCCTTTACAAGATGGGAAACTTATCGATCGTAGCACCCATCACCAATACGCTCGTTTTGCCCCTTATCCCAGCTACGATGTTTTTTGGATTTATAAGTGGATTGCTTGGTTTAATTTCCAATATTTTAGCTATGCCATTTGGGTTTGTTACTTATCTTTTGCTTAAATTTGAAATATCGGTAGTTGAAATATTTTCACGACTATCTTTTGCCACCATTAAAATATCTTATTTACCGTTTATAATTGTTTTGGTTTTTTATGTCGTGATTGGTTGGAAACTTTATCGCTATTATCAAAAACATGAAAGCAGATAACAAGACATTTTATTTTCTAGGAGGGCTATTCTTGATAAATGTTTTTATTTGGTCTTTTTGTCGGTCTGTCTCACCAAAAGATATTATGAAAGTTTATTTCTTGGATGTCGGACAAGGCGATGCAATTTTGGTCAAAGCTCCAAACGGTAGAAAAATTTTAATAGACGGCGGAGCAGATTCGGGAGTTTTGCGAGAGCTTGGTCGTGTGCTCGGATTTTTTAATCGTTCGATTGACATTGTTCTTGGAACTCATCCAGACCAAGACCATATCGGAGGATTACCGTTTGTCCTAGAACGTTACCGGGTCTCAAATTTTATCGATTCGCTTGCTGACTCTGATACAAATTCCTACAAAAAATTAAAATCTTTGGCAAAAGAGAAAAATATAAAAACCTATTTCGGTGAGCGGGGAATGATTGTCATTCTTGATCACAAAAATGGCGTTTATTTGCATGTGCTTTATCCAGAACCAGACGATTTTAAAATCGCTGATACAAATGACATGTCTATTGTCACGAAGTTAGTCTATGGCGATACCTCGATAATTTTAACTGGCGATGCGCCGAAAATTGTCGAGTCCCAGCTTGTTTCAACCGATGGGAATTACCTCAAAAGCTCAATTTTGAAGGCCGGTCACCACGGATCCAAAACCTCGACCAGTCGGGCGTTTGTCGACATGGTTGATCCGAGCTTCGCCATCATCTCGGCTGGGGCAGATAACCGTTACGGTCATCCAAACATTGAGACGATGAATATTTTGAATGATTTTCCTCTGGAAATTCTTGAGACCTCCAAAGAGGGAACGATAGAATTTCATAGCAACGGAATTGATATTTGGCAAAAATAAAAGGATGCTACGCAAAATAAAAGATTTCATTTCCTGCGGGATCGTGTCTTTGCGCTATGTCCTCAGAAATGAAATCTTGTGTTTTGCTCCGCTTTAAGAATCATCTCCAAGCGGAGCAAATATATCTCTTTGAAAAGGCTCGCCGGAGGATTTTTGTTTACAAAAAAATCCGAGGCGGAAGAAAATCCGCCCTTTTGAAGGAGCGGATTATTCTGGTCTTTTTGAAGAGGTCTATTTGCGGAGCGTCTAGATTACGCCAGCTTTTTTGAGTGTCTTGTAGGCGCCACGTTTGTTGATAGTTTTGATACCTTTGGTTGAAAGGGATAGACGGATAGATTTGCCGATTTCGGCGACATAAATCGTCTTTTTCTGCATATTTGGGCGTTGTTTGCGCTTGCCTGTCGGGTTGAACTGGGTAGCACGAACACGGTTGGAGTATCCGCCGGCCACATTTACGCGTTTATTGGTAATTGGACATGTTTTTGACATATGCGGTATGCTATCATGGTATTTATAAATATGCAATCCCGTTAGGGATTTGTTGTTAAGATTAGTCAAAAAGCATAAAAACACAATGGTCGTAAATTACTTACAAAATAATAAGCCGGATATGCAAACAAAAGTTTGTTATTTCTAATGAAATGCCAGAAATAAGCCCAGTTTTTTATGTTTTAATCTTGATCATTTCGGTGATTATTCATGAGATAGCCCATGGCTATGCGGCGCTTCGCTTTGGCGACCACACGGCCGAATATCAAGGCAGACTTACGTTAAATCCGCTAAAACATCTAGATATTTACGGCTCGGTTTTGCTACCGCTTCTTTTGGTTGTAACTCAAGCCCCATTTCTTATTGGTTGGGCCAAGCCAGTTCCGTATAACCCAGAAAATTTCGAACCGGCGAAGAGGAAAATCGCTACTTTGTGGGTGGCTTCAGCTGGAATTCTGACCAATCTCGTCATCGCGGTTCTGTTTAGTGTAATTATTCGTTTTGCTTCATCGGGAATACTTTTCCCGGAAAGCTTCATTCCTTTTTGTGGAGTTATCGTGTTTTTGAATATTGTTTTGGCGATTTTCAATCTCATGCCAATTCCGCCACTTGATGGATCAAAGATACTTTTTAGTCTCGGTGGTTATAGCATGTTAAAAATCGAGAGATTTTTTGAGAAATACTCTCTAGTTTTACTGGTATTGTTTATTTTTTTCTTGTGGCAATTTGTCACGCCTGCAATCTTCTTTCTATTCAACATTTTCACCGGACTGCCTGTTTAGCTCATCCCCCAAGCAAAACAAAACACAAAATTTCATTTACGAGGACCTGGTGCGTAGACACGATTCGACAGGAAATGAAATTTGTGTTTTGTGGAGCGCCCCTTTATCCACAATAAATGTCTTTTTAAAACCTTTTTCTAGACCCGGGTGATATAATTGTGGCGTATTAACAATTCACTCATTTAAATATTATGGAACCAAAATCTCATAAGAGCAGAAACATATTGATAATTATCTTAATTATCGTCGTTGTCATCTTTTTGATAGCAAAAAAGAAAGCCCCATCAGACCAATTAACTGAGGAGCAAAAACAAGCCATCATCGAGGAATTGAACAGAAACTACGTTCCGTCAAACTTAACCGAAGAAGATAAAAACAACATCTTAATCGAGGTGAAATCCCAATCTTCTAGCACGAACAATATATCAGAAGAACAAAAAACCGGTATTTTAAATCAAGTAAAGAAAAACAATTAATCTATGACGTCGGTCGCCAAAATAAAAACAACAAAAAAATTTTTCGCAGTCTTTTTCTTGGTTGTTGCGGGTATTTTGGTTGGTTTTAATTTAGCGTCATCCCAAGAACCAAGCCCTTTTGAGCTGGGCGATGTTTACGGTAACGCTTGGATGGGAACTCATATTGAAAATATGGGCATGAGCGAAGGCGGGGGAGGCTGGCTTCGTTTTAATTGTTTGCCAGATAACTGCGACAGTACTATTGGTGAATGGGGTGTCAAAATTGACGCTGATCAAAACAGTCCAGGTTACGGTGAGTTTGCTGGCTATGCATGGAGTTCAAACTATGGTTGGTTTAGCTTAAATCCTGGCGATGTCGCAACTTGTTGGATGCAAAATCCAGACGTTACTTCGACCAGCGTGGCCAAAGCCCTCCTTGGTCAAAGTAGCGACGTCGAGGTGCCGGTTGTCGGTTGGGGTAAATTTCTAGCTGGTGACGATGTCTATGATGATGGTTGGGACGGGTGTGTCGCCTTTGGTGGTTTCAATAATTCAGTTCGATTAAACAGAGAAGACGGCGCCCTAAAAGGTTGGGCGTGGGGAGGAGAAGTTGTCGGTTGGGTAAGTTTCCAAAATCCAGAATGTCCGTTTTGTGATACTACAGTTGTTCTAGACAGAATCGTCGGTTGTATGGATCCAAATGCAACCAATTATAATCCTTTGGCCACAGTCCCTGGCAGATGCAGTTATGGGCCACCAGTTGTGGGTTGTATGGATCCAAACGCCACAAACTATAACCCACTTGCCACCGTCCCGGGTAGATGTAGCTATGGTCCTCCGGTTCGTGGTTGTACCGACTCAACAGCTACAAACTACAACCCATTGGCAACAATAGACGATGGAAGTTGTACATATGGTCCGGTAGATCCAGATGGTGATCCTCGCCCAACACTTAATCTTCAGGCTACTCCAAATACTCTATACGTTGGAAGCTTAAATTACACGACGGGGCTAACATGGACATCGGATCAGCCGTCAGAACTTTCTGGTTGTGTCGGAAGTTTGACCGGTACAAACGTTTTGGATCTAGGCAATCAGACTAACTGGGATGGTCCACGAAGTTCTCCAAACATTACTACTCCATTTGACGTAAACCTCGCACCGTATGCATCGACGGCTGTCTCTGGAAATCAATATACCTTTAGATTAACGTGTAATTTGTCTGGCGGAGGAATAATATTCGACACTGCCGTGGTTAACATGATCGATCAAATAAATCCAACCGAACCACCTCTTATCTCACTTCAAATTATCTATCCGAACATCGATAGTAATTTGGCTACAGAAAATATTGCGCCTTGGAATCCAATAACGCTGTCCGGAGGTATGGATCCAGTAACACTTAGGTGGCAGGCCCTAAACGTTGTTGATGGATCATGTGTTGGTACTTCCAAAGTATTTAATACGCCGACATCTACTGGCGATGGCCCGAACTTGGCTCCAAGTACATATCCAGGACAGGCGGCTTGGGATAGTTTGGCACTATTGCTTGACGGTGGAGGTTATGGACAACTTAACCTAAATGTCACAAATCCAAACTATATTAAAAACACTAAATTCCAGATTAGTTGCGAGCCGTTAAATAATCCAGGAACTACGATCAGGGCACAAGTTTGTCTGGGTGTCGAGGGTCAACAGTTCCCACAATCTCAGTGTCAAGCAGGAAATAGCATAAATCGTCCACCAGGTTACAAAGAAATTTAAGTACGAGTACGTAGTACATAGCGCGTAGAAAATTCTACGCGCTATGTCATTTCTACGAACTACGCATTACGCTCCAATCAAGGTTTTCCACATTACTGTTTCGCTTCGTCAAATTAAAACTTGCGAAGGTGATATTATATAAAGAGCTTTATAAATTTATTATCAAAACTATGCGTAATTTATTATCAAAACTTTTTCTATCTTTTTTTATTCTTTTGTTTGCAACTCCGGCTCAACTTTTGGCCCAAGAGAATACATGGACTGCTCCAGCCGGCAACGCTCCTGGATTTAACGTCGCGGCGCCTGTAAACATCGGTCCTCTCACTCAAACCAAGAAAGGTCCACTTATAATCGAAAACCGATTTTTGGGTGGTGCGGTAACGAATCCGTCTAACAACCAAACGATTAGTGCACTCGAAACAATGGCTGGGTCAACAACGACTCGAGGAGCCACGATCTTTGATGCGTATCCGGCTGGATCGTCGATGGAATCTTCGCCAGCTTTTTTCTTGTCTTTTGTGAGGTCTATATTTGCCAATCACGTTCAGATTGGTGATCAGTCACCTAGTATGGGCGGTAGAAATTTGAAACTTTTTGGTAATTTCCAATACATCCCTACAAACGAAGAAGATGGTACTCCGGCAAACAATCAGCCAATGCCGGGCTATGCTCTAACAGCGCTAGATACTCAGGGAAACACCGGCTGGCGACCAGCTCTTCCAAACGGTGGGAATGATGGCGATACCCTTATATGGGATGTAGATTGTCAGTGTTGGGTTGTTGGACCAGTAACAAACACAAACGGCGGTACTCTTCCATCAGGTGCACAGGGTCAGACTCTGTGGTACAGCGCGCCGAACGTTTTGCAAGCAACAAATCAGATAAGACATGGAATTGGCCCTGATGGCACCACCACAACGACTGTTTTAGAAAATGAAGACATAACCATAGGTGCAGCTGGAGGAGCTATGGGTGCTGGTATAACTAGAATTATGACTCCAAATACTGGTATCTTAGGTTACGGAACCATCGATATTGGTGTCAATACAGACGGGCAAACAAATATCAATTCACAACAAGTAACATTTACTGAACCAGCGGGTAACAATTTCTTCCAGACAGTTGACGTTAAGTCTAAATATGTAAATTTTACAGCTCCACCATCGGGTGCGGATAGCCAGGTTGTTGATTTTGCTTCGAAGACGGTGAATTTTGACGACGGCGCTGGTCAGATAGCTGACTATCAAACAGTCAATGTAAAATCCGGCAACACAAATTTCGTTGGTCCTACTGTTAGTTTCCAGGACGCCAACGGTCAGCCTTCAGATTATCAAACCGTCAATGTAAAATCTGGCAATGTTAATTTTGCTGCACAAGATGATGGAGGAAATCAGACCGTTACTTTTGAGTCAGATACTGTTAAGTTTAGAAATATCGACATGAATCCTGGCCAGGGAAGAATCCCTTATGCCATGGATGATGAAGGACGTTTTGTGTGGAATAAAAACTTTGTTTATAACCAGCAAGACGTTCCAGGAGTCGGGCTTGTAAACGAACTTCGATTGAAAAACGATCAAGTCGGCCAAGGTCAAACAGCTACTCCAAGCGTTCTTACCAATGAAGGATTGACTCTACTTCAAGATGACGTGTTTGTGGATGGCGGAGATTTGGCAGTGACAGATCAAGGAGATCTCTATCTCGAGGGCTTAGCACAAGCTTCAGTATTAGAGATTAGTCAAAATCAGGTAAGACAACTTTGTTACGTAGAGAATACCAAAAAAATAGTGAGTTGCAATACAGTTGTCCCGGGTAGCGGCACTAATCCATCCTTGGAACCAGTGTACGAGACAGATTACGAAGTTTTCAGAACAGCTGAGAATAACACAGGACCTCTCAGTAGTTATACATTCAACTCTAACCAAGCCGTAGATCTTAAATTCTGTGGTGGAGGCGGCGGTGGAGGCGGAGGCGGAGGTGGTATTCTTGGAAAAGGAGGCGGCGGTGGAGGCGGCGGTGGAGCCGGGCCTTGTCAGATTTTAGAGGGTTTTCCTGTTAGCGTTGGAGATGTTTTGAGTTGGAATATTGGTGATGGTGGGGAGGGGGGTCTTGGAGCTAAAAAACAAGAGGGTCAACCAAATATTAATACATTAGCTTCTGATGGTTTAAATGGCTTCCCCACAAGTGTGTTTATTGACTACGCAAACGATTCTTTGGGCCCTATTCAAATCGGTCAAACTCAACAGGGTGGTTTTGGTGGTAAAAAGGGTCAAGGATTTAATAACCCGAATAGTTGTGTTTATAATGCTGCTGTTACTGGATCGGCTGGTGGAAAAGGTGGTAATGATTCTTTAAGTGGGTATGAAGGTAATGAAGATTGTGCTGATTTGATACTGGTTATTCCAACATGGCACGACGGTCAAACAGGTTGTCTTGGAAATACTGGTGGCGGAATTCAAAATTGTTCTGTAAACAGTGACCTTGGTGGTTATGGTGGTGACGGAGAAAATCCAGTAGGATCAGTTTTGCCGCCCATATCTGGAACAGCAAATAGTGCCGGAGGTAATCCTGGTATAGATGATTATGCAGAAACGATGACGTCAGACCATTTAGCTAATAGAACTGGTGGTCCTGGTTATGCTGGTTCGCCTGGTAATGGAGGAGGAGGTGGAGGAGGAGGATTCGGTAGTGCAGAATACACCAACGTTGAAGCTGGTGTTATAACCGGCGTATCTCCGCTCGTGTCGTGGACAAAATGGCCTGGTGGTGGTAATGGTGGAAAGGGTGGAAGTGGATATGTTCAAGTTACCGGAATCTTAAATAATACATCTGGTACAAATGCCGTAGAATTTACAATACCTTCGACCAACACTCCTTTTGCCGTGAACGCTATTCCTGTGGCAGTTAATACTGTAACTATCGAGGTGTGGGGCGCATCCGGAGGAGGAGGAGGAGTAAAAACTGGACTCTTTGCTGATAGAATTGCTGGTGGTGGAGGAGCGGGCGGTTATATAAAGGTTGAGGATGTTCTAAAAACTCAACTTGGAACAGGAAACATGTTGATAAAAGTTGGCAGTGCTGGTTCTGCCGGAAATTCGTCTGGTGATTCTAGCGAAGTTACAAATGGCGGTAATGGCTCTGATTCTTGGATTAAAAAATCAGATGGTACCGTTATTGTGTCAGCTTCTGGTGGGTCGGGTGGACCAAAAGATATAACTAGTAGCACAGACTCAATTTATCCAAACGGTGGGCTTGGTGGAGGATTTTCAACACCTTCAGTTGCTGGAACAGTAACATCTTCACAGGGTCTGAGTGGATTGGGCGGTAGCAATGGCGGCGGCGGAGGAACCAACTCTATTGGAGGAAATATTAATAACGGAGGATCAGGAGCTTCAACAAATACTTGGGCTGGCTTGAGTAACCAGTCGACAGGAGGTCAAAACGGAAAAGTCAGAATCTCTTGGTAAATTAAAAAGAGAAAACAAAAACGCCGAAAGGCGTTTTTGTTTTTGGTGTATTTGTTCCGAATGGTATAATAAAAACAAGTTTTATTCGTTAATTTGTTTATTATGAAATTAAGAAAACATCTAAATCTAAAAAGTGAAAAAGTTCTGCTTGTTTTGTTCGCGCTTTTGTTTGCCACGACATCTCTTCAGACTCTAGCTATTGTTAAAAGCTACAAAAACAACAATATAAATACCAATCAGTCCGCTCAGGTTATTGGCAAATATCCATCTACTTCAAGTACACTTCCTTACAATAATTGTGTTACGGTACTTGATCACAAATACAATCAGATATTTTCAAGCCCTCTTGAGCCAGTCAATCTAAATCCAAATGGTAATACAAATGACACCGATTATACCTACGAAGTTTACTTCAATGTTAAAAACAACTGTGACAGGCCGATTAGCATCATAGATCCTTCGAGTATGTCTTCGCCATACAAAGGAAATCCCGGATTTTATACTATCAATTCCTTCGCGCTCGAATTAAATAGCCTACCTTCTCCAACGGACATCTCTCTTGCTCCGCCAGCTTCTAGTTTTGTCGATGCGGCGCGCGAGGAGGGAGATTGTGTAAATTGTGCTCCGACAGATTTGGCTTTCAGGGTGTCGCCGGCTGGTACACTCAATTATCAGGGCAATGATACCAATTTGCGAATGTACAACATCCCAGCTGGTCAGACCAGAATTGTGAGTTTCGTTTTGCAAATAGGGCGACCTTATCCTACTTTCGGCATTAGTCATTTCCTTAGAGCAAAATTAAAATCATTCAAATGGACTTATACGAATTCTTACATCAGTGGTGGAATTGTCTCCGCGGACGAGATATTTACAACAACTCTATCGGCTAGCCAGCAACAATCTTTTGCGACAGATTTCGCAAATATCTATCAAGATGGTAATCCAAATTGCTCGAGTGGCGGAACTTTAGGTATCAATAGTGACGGTGTCCCAGTTTGTCAGTAAGACTAAAAATAGAAAACGAGAAAGCGCGGCCGGATGGCCGCGCTTTCTCATTCAGCGAATATGACTAATCGCGAATGAGTTTGGTCGTCCTTGTCCCTTTTTCGGACTCGACGACAAGATGGTACAACCCTTTGGACTGAGTGGAGACTAGCTCCGTTAGCCCTGTCTCGGTAACTTGACCAGATGCGACTAGACGCCCTGCGGCATCCAAGAGGCGATATTCCTCTTTGGCGTTTGCCTGGAAGAATAGTCTGTCGCCGTCCCATGGGTTTGGGTAAACGATCAGGGCAGGTTGATTCGTTGGTTCCACATGTGTGGAGATACTTTGGACAGTCTGGCAGACTTCCTCAGTACCGAGGTTGATCACGTGAGGATCAAATAGTGGCGTGTCGCCAGTGTCCATCCATGCGAGAGTCGCTTGGGCACACACTTCGATCGCTGGTCCGTCGTAAACCCATGCATGTTCGTGGACAATGTCCGTCCACGAATTATGGAGTTCTGCAACGAAAGTCTCAAGAACCTCACCCTCGCCATCAACGATCTCGACGGTTTGGAGAAGTTCCTGTTCCGCGCAACGCCCGACCAATTCGGCCGGAAGTCCCCAGAAGGGACCAGTTGTTACTCGAAGTCGGAACTCCGAAGTACTACCGGAAATATTCTCAATCGTAACCTCCGGAGTCTCTTCCCAGACGTGAATCGAGTTTATTCCGATTGGTTCACAAGTCTCGACGTTGCCGTCGAAAATCCCGATCACCACTTGGTGCTCTTGTAGGAGCGTCGTCACGACCTCGTTGTATTCCACCATGAAGATTCCTCCTCCGGTGGGTACGGATAGGGTGTGATGGGGGCTACCGTCAAGGTAGCACGCCAAAGTCCTCGGGCCGGAAGTCTCGACTTCCACCCGCACGGTGATGTTGCCCGGCTTGCTCGAAAACCAAGCCAAGGATTGCCCGTTGTCGCAATGACACGGGCTTAGCGCTATCTGATCTTGCGCCTTTGCCAAGACAGGCAAAAGCAGAAGGGTTAAAACGACAAGGAGCGGTTGTTTCATGGCAGGTTTGGGTTTTTTGTAGTTTATCATAGAAGTAGACGATTGTCAAATTTCTATGGCGTATTATATATTTTCAAAGTATAATAATGTTGCAAATGTTTCTTTTTGTTAAAAAATGTAAATATATTTTCTTTTTCATAGTTGGTATTTTTGTATTTTCTAATCTAGTCTTTGCAAGTTCGATAGAAATTGTCAGTGTCTCATCTAACGAAGAATTGGGAAATGACACAAGCCAGCTCTCAGCCGATTTTAGAAGACCGATTTCTGCCGATGGTAGGTACGTAGCATTTCAGTCTAAGTCTAGTAATTTAGTTCCGTCTGATACTAACAACACCCGAGATATTTTCGTTCGCGATCGGGAACTTAGGACAACGGAACGCGTGAGTGTAGATAGTCTGGGTGTTGAAGGGAATGGTTTCTCCTCGAATCCATCACTTTCTTCAAATGGCCGATATGTTGTTTTTGAATCGCTTGCTGACAATTTAGTTCCAAATGATACAAATTCCGCGCAAGATATCTTTATCCACGACCGAGAAACAGGTGTCACAGAGCGAGTGAGTGTAAATAGTGCCGAAGTAGAATCAAATGACAACTCTCTACTCGCATCTGTGTCTGCCGGTGGTCGCTACGTGGCTTTTCAGTCGAGCGCTACAAATTTGGTTTCAGGCGATACCAATAATTCACACGATGTTTTTGTTCGTGACCGGGAACTTGGGACGACAGAACGAATAAGTATAAGTAATCTAGGGATAGAGGGGAATCGTGATTCCATTTACCCAATGATTTCAGACGACGGTCGTTTCGTGGCCTTTCAATCATTTTCTTCAAATTTGATCGCAGGTACGATTTCGAGTAATATCTTTGTTTACGATAGGGATTTAAATAGTCTCGAGGTCGTTAGTGTTAGTAGCCTTGGTCAGACAGGGAACGACGTCTCCGAGTTCCCGTTTATTTCTGGTAGTGGTCGTTATGTAGCATTTCAATCTTATGCTACAAATTTGGTTTCAGGCGATAACAATAACGATATAGATTTATTTTTTCACGATAGACAGACTGGTGTGACAAAAAAAGTAAGCGTGAACCTTGCGGGCGGAAATTCCGAAGGTGTCTCTGGAAATATTAGTATTTCTTCGAATGGTAAATATACAACATTTTGGTCTACTGCGGATAGTTTGATTTTAGAAGACAATAACGACGAGTCTGGCCATTTGGGTGTCATGGCGGTTAATTTTTTCTTGCATAATACCGAAACAGGTGAGACACAGATAATTTCTAGAGATGCTCGTCATGGCCTACTTTCTTCTGATGGTAATGCGGTTATTTTTGAAGTAGCTGATTTGCAAATTGAAGGGGATAATAATGGTTTTTATGACATCGCTATTTTGGTGCTTGATCCAGTTTCGACAGATGATCAATCGGGTTCTGGCTCGATTGGTTTTAGTGTTGCTGGATGTACCAATCCGTTGGCGGTCAATTACAATCCAAATGCGATTGTCGAAAATGAATCATGTATTTTTGATAATAGTTCACCAGATTTTGAAAGTAACATTTTTATACCAGGTAAATTTGAAATAGACGATGGGGGGATAGCAGGGGAGGTTAAGGGATTTGTAAACGAGGTTCGTTCAGACGTTTCGGATGTAGTAGAAAAATTACCAAAGGGATTTATTAGGAACACTTCGTTTCTAGGGCTCGTTTTTCCGGCCTTGGCGTCTTTTGTTTTACCATCACAGAAAATACTTGGAACGGTGTTTCATTTTTTAAACCTGCTTTTAATGATGGTGGGATTTCAGAAGAAGAAAAAGTCCTGGGGAGTGGTTTATGATTCAGCAACAAAAAAGCCAATCATTTCTGCCAGTGTTTCTCTCCAAAATAACGAAGGTCAAGAGATTTACACCACAAAAACAGATTTCAAGGGACAATTTAATTTTTCTCCAGAACCAGGACAGTACCATCTAGTTGTTAGAAAAGACGGTTATCAGTTTCCGTCAAACAAATTAACCGGCGAATATGATGATGGCAAATACGATAACTTATATTTTAGTGGAGAATTTAATGTTACAAGTAAAGATGAAATGATTTATAAAAATATCCCGCTAGACGCTATTTCATTTGATTGGTCTCAATACATAAAATCAGAAATTCAAAAAACGACCAGTTTTCAATTTGCAAAAAATGGATTTTGGCAGGATTTTTCGACCGCTATATTTTTTGTTGGAGGTGTTGCGTCCGTCGTCGCATGTATAGTTTCTCCGTCAGCGCTCAATCTAACAATTACGGGACTTTATCTGACTTTACTTGTTCTTGGGATGGGCATGAAGACCAAGACGCAGTAAAGTGAAATCAAAAGGCGCAACCAGAGGTTGCGCCTTTTGATTTTTTATCTTTTCGATTCTATTTCAGTACTCGCTACACTTTCTTCTGTTGAATCAGATGTCTTTGGTATTTTAGGGAGCGAATCCAAAACTGTTGCAGTTTGTGAGGACTTGGCCTTTTCTACCATTTCTGGCGACTTGGTAATTTCGGAAGTTTTCATTTTTTCCGATTCGAGTCGGATTGGTCTCTTGTTCGTATTAACGAGAGCGATCGGCTTTCTTGGTTTTACTACGACATTTGGATTGATCCAGTTTGTAGTAACAGAATTTGATAGAGCAGGAGCAGATTCTCCGGCGGAATTTACTGCCACAACAGAAAATGTATAGGTCGTGTTGTTAGAAAGTCCTGCAACGGTGATAGGGCTTGTTGTTCCGTTAAATACGATATTTCCTGGAATCGAAGTCACTATGTAATTTGTAGCAACAGGGCCACCATTTGGGATGGTAAATGATACGACGGCTGTTCCGCTTACACTACCGAGTGTTGCCGTGACAGACGTTGGGGCAGATGGTACAGACAGAGCTTGAACAATTTGTTCATCGAAAGTAAGCGCCCAGTTATGGAGATAGTTGCCCATGTATGCTGGTACGTTGGAGTCTTGGTAGGTGGCTTCTGTCATATCGCTGTCGCGAAGGTTTCCACGAGCAGAGCCTGGCCACTGAGATCCTGACATAGATGCTGGTTCTCCTGTGTAAGCGTATCGAAGTCTTTGGTTGTTTCCCGTTGGCGTTGTATTCAGTGTGATTTTTACCGTATCTCCTGAAATTATTTCTACGTCAGTAATGGTTGCGGAGTTTGTATCGTCGGCATATTCAAAACCATAGTTTGCCTTTGCCAAGACAGCTGTTGTGTCAAATGCAAGTGGTGGAACGGGTACATGGAACCGCGCCAGGATTTCATTCCCAGAAATTGTTATTTCTTCCGGCATGAGAGGCTTCCACTCTTCGCCATCAATGACTACTTTTTTATATACTTTTGCATAGTATTCACCGAGTCTTCGAGTACTGTAATTTCGAAGGTGGTAGCCGTCGAAATAGTCGAGCATATATTTTGGTGCAACCATAATTATGTTGTCTGGGTTATTTTTGGCTGCATTGTATTGTCCTATCGCAATTCTGGGTGTCGCAAAGTTAAAACGTGTCCAAGAACTCATTTGATCTGTAAACATTAGTACTGACTCACTTTGTCCAGTGATAGCTTGGATGTCGCTTTCGTAGTCTTGTTGCCATTCGACGAGGTATTCCTCATATTGTTCTGCGGTGGTATTCCAGAGCTCGTCTGTCTCTCCATGGATAACCGTAAACGCTGGCACGACAAGTGTTTTATTGTTTGAAAACAAAGAAATTGATTTTGATGAAGCAATGGTATTGAGAGCGTTTTCATATGCTGGTGTCCCTTGCTTGATTTCTAAATAGGATGCCGCGTTTTGCGCGTGCATACTAAAAATTGTTGAATAATTAGGACTAAAATAAGACGAAATACTGTTGGCCATGGAACTCGACATTGTCTCTGTTCCCGGCATTCCACCGTAAATCGTTTCTTGGAGAGGTGAAAAAGAAGATCCTCCAACGGAGAGCATTTTATTGTAATATGGCTGGGTCGTTGTGAGGGCAGGGAAAGAATTGTAACCAGTCGCCAAACTTTGGCCGGTTGAGATGATGTGATTGTTCGAAGAATTATAGATCCATTCGTGAGAAGGTTCTACCGTGATGATATTTGATGGCGTGCTTGTTTCGCTTCCAGAGATAGTCGAAACCCTAAAATCATACGATGTTCCATTGGTGAGATTTGGAATAGTTATTCCAGAAGTGGTTGATTGTTCGTGTGGAAAAATACTCCAAACACTGCCTTGTGTTGGTTTGTATTCAATCAGGTAGTTCGTTGCCTGGGGAACATCTATCCATTGCAAAAATACGGCACTGTTTTTTGAATCTCCAACCAAAAGAGACGGTGGTAAAGTGTCCGCTAAAACGGGGCTTGTAACAGCAAAAGAAAGGATAATTGCCAGAGTTAAGAATATTTTTTTCATTGCTTTCATCATAACAGATTGAGGACTATTTGTCAATAGATAATAATCCCATTACTACTCTTAATTCTAACACATTTTCTTCGGTATATTCTCTAGTTTCTGTTAAAATATAGAAGATAACTCCGTATGCTTAATTTATCCCTAAAAAGGACCATATTCGTGAGGCTTTTTGTAATGGCCTTTTTAGTACTATTTGTTTTCTCTCATCACAAAGACGCAATACTCCTGTTGGCAGCATCACCAACGGTAACAACTAGTGCAGCTTCCTCTGTTGCTAAAACAACCGCAACATTAAACGGAAGTATTTCCGATAACGGGGGAGAAAATGTCACAGAAGTTGGGTTTGAGTACGGACTCTCGGCAAGTTATGGTTCATCCACAACGACAACCAGTTCTTATACGTACAATTCTCACTTTGGTTCATCTGGTTCAGGGGACGGACAGTTTAGTAGTCCCAATGATATCGAAATCGATTCTTTTGGGAATATTTTTGTAGTTGATAATGTAAACAATCGTATCCAAAAGTTTAATTCATCCGGAGTGTACGTCTCCCAGTTTGGTTCATCTGGTTCCGGCGACGGACAATTTAATCTAATAGGAGGCTTGGTAATTGATTCTTCTGACAATGTTTATGTTACAGATTTTAATAATCACCGCGTTCAAAAGTTTAATTCATCCGGAGTGTACGTATCCCAGTTTGGTTCATCTGGTTCCGGCAACGGACAATTTAATCAACCTTTCGGGATAGAAATTGATTCTCTTGGAGACATATATGTTGCTGATTTTAATAATGACCGCATCCAAAAGTTTAATTCATCTGGAGTGTACGTCTCCCAGTTTGGTTCATCTGGTTCCGGCGACGGACAATTTAATTCTCCGACAGATCTTGTTTTTGATTCGTCTGGAAATATCTATGTTACCGACACGGGGAACAATCGCGTTCAAAAGTTTAATTCATCCGGAGTGTACGTCTCCCAGTTTGGTTCATCTGGTTCCGGCGACGGACAATTTAATTCTCCGACAGATCTTGTTTTTGATTCGTCTGGAAATATCTATGTTACCGACACGGGGAACAATCGCGTTCAAAAGTTTAATTCATCCGGAGTGTACGTCTCCCAGTTTGGTTCATCTGGTTTAGGTAACGGGCAATTTAGTCAACCAACAGGTATAAAACTTGATTCGTCTGGAAATATTTACGTTTCTGAATTAACTGGCGGAAAACGTGTTCAAAAATTTAATTTACGAATCGACCCAACTCAAATCACTGGTCTTACGTGTGGGACGACGTATCATTTCCGTGCCTATGCCGAAAATGCAGATGGAACGTCGTACGGAGATGACACAACCTTTACGACATTGACCTGTGAACCACCAGAAGTTGACACGGTCAGTGCGACAAGCGTCTCCCAAACAACAGCCACATTAAATGGCCTCTATGTCGACATGCCGGTTGTGCCTGGACTTACTAGGGGTTTTCAGTACGGTCCTACAACTAGTTATGGTCAATCTGTTTCTGAAAATGGCAACGAATATGTCTCCCAGTTTGGTTCATCTGGTTCCGGTAATGGCCAATTTAATGCGCCCCAAAGTCTAGTTATTGGATCTTCGGGGGCTATATATGTTGCTGACACAGGGAATAACCGCGTTCAAAAATTTGATTCGAGTGGAAATTGGATTCTCAATATTACAGGTAACAGTGGGGCATTTAGCTCTCCTTCGAGCGTCTATGTTGATGCTAGTGAAAATGTCTATGTCTCTGACACGGGGAACAACCGCGTTCAAAAATTTGATTCGAGTGGGAATTTTCTATTAGAAATCGGTACCGGACTTTTTGGAGCAACTTTTACTGTGGCGGTAGATGCAAGTGGAAATATCTACGTTGCCGATGTTGATGCCAACAGAATTGCCAAGTTTGATTCTTCCGGAAATTATCCATCTGATTTTGCTTCCGGAGAAGTGTCGGTGCCGTATTCGATAGATTTTGATTCTAGTGGTAACGTCTATGTTGCTGACGCTGGTTTTACTTCTATTCGAGTTTTTAATTCTGCGGGGACACTTATGACTGATTTGGCTACCGGGCAGTTTGGTTCGATTTTTTATGCGGATGTTGATAGTCATGATCATCTATATGTTGTTGATCAAGATAACGTCAGGATTTTGAAATACAATACTTCTGGTACACTTCTGTACGAACTTGGAGGAGTAAGCGGTACGGGTAACGGAGAGCTTTCTTTGCCTTATGGTGTTACTGCAGATTCCAGTGATAACATCTATGTGGCCGATTCTGGCAATCATCGTATTCAAAAATTTAGTTTAGATTTTTCCCTCCCGATTTCTTCTTTAGGATGCAGTGACACGTATCACTACCGTGCATTTGCGACCAATGCCGATGGTACTGGATACGGGGAGGATATGATTTTCACCGCAGGTAATTGTCCTCCAACGGGTGGCGGAGGTGACAACGATGGTTGTACAGATCCAACAGCTGATAATTATGACCCCGATGCTGAGAATGATGATGGTTCGTGTGAATTTTGGGGATGTATGGATCGCGATGCAACAAACTTTGATCCAACCGCGAATGTCCCCGTCAATGATTACTGTATCTATACCCCCGGCGCATTTCCCGGTTGTACTGACATTCTTGCGACGAATCATGATCCAAACGCAACAGTTGATGATGGATCTTGTCTGTATGGAGTTTTTGGTTGCATGGACACAACGGCAACAAATTATAATTCAAGCGCAGTGTACAGTGATGGGTCTTGTGAATATGACGGTGGTCCAATTACGACACTCGGTTGTATGGATTCCGGTGCGCTAAACTTTAATCCTTCTGCAAATGTTGACGATGGGTCTTGTGATTTTCCAGACCCACTCGTATATGGCTGTACAGATGTAAGTGCATCCAATTTCAATCCATCTGCAAATGAAGACAATGGCTCATGTTCGTATATCAATCCTGATAATCCAGGAATTGGTCAAACTATCTCGCACATTTCTCAATTTATCGGAAATTTACCAGAAGTCGTAACTATTCCAATTGTTGCTGTTGGGGTGGTGGCTCCAAGTCTTTTGCTTAATTTCTTGCAACCGGGTCTCATCGCTGGAGCACTCATCCGTCTTTGGAATCTTATCCCAATCCTCATGGGTTACAGGCGAAAGAAGCGTCCATGGGGCACCGTGTATGATTCTGTAACCAAGCAACCACTAGACCCTGTTTATGTAAAACTTCTTGATCAAAACGGACAAGAAAGAGGAACATCTATTACCGATCTTGACGGTCGATACGGATTTCTTGCAGAGGCTGGCACGTATACACTTTCTGCTAACAAAGACAATTATATTTTCCCTTCGACAAAACTTTCTGGCAAAAGTGAAGACGAACTGTATCACAATCTGTATTTTGGCGGACCGGTAGAGCTTGCCGAAAAAGAGGGAGTAATTTACAAAAACATTCCGATGGATGCTATCAATTTCAACTGGAATGAATTTGCAAAAGCAGAAAATAAAAAATTGATGAAGTTTTATTCTAAGCGTGATTTGTTTTTTGCCCGTATCGCGAATACTTTATTCATTGCTGGATTTGTTTCTTCGGTAATTCTTTTCCTTACCAATATGTCGACACTCAACAGTATTATTTTGGGACTCTATGTTTTGATCCTTGTCTTGAGATTTTTTGGTATCAAGCCAAAACAAAGTGGCTACGCTTTTGATGTTGATGGCACACCACTATCGTTTGGAATACTCCGACTCTTTTCTGTCGAGCTTGGTAGGGAAGTCGCTCATACTGTAGTCGGTAAAACTGGCCGATACTATATGCTTACTCCAAACGGAGAATACTATCTAAAGGTTAGCAAGAAAACGGGAGAAGACTCATATGAGGAAGTTCTAACTACAGGGGCGTTTCGGGTGAAAGGAGGGTATGTTAATGAAAAAATTAGTCTATAAGTAGCCCTAGAAATATCTGGGGAAAACCTTGACTTTTGCGTACAGAAATGGTATAAACTAGACCAACGTTCATTGAAACGTTCACAATCACAAAAACCCAAAACCCACCATCATGAAGAGTCTTCTTTTCGCCGTTGTTGCGGCATTGTCCACTAGCTGGGCAATGGCTCAGCAGTTCCACTTGGATCCGGCGATCGGAAGCCATCTATTGGTGGTGAGATCGACGGAAGAAATATCCGGCGGTCATATCATTGTCGTCGGAACCGCAAGTAATCGCGCGGTAATAGCGCGGACTACTCCTTTGGGAGCGCTCGTCTGGACGAAGAACTGTGATCTGTCTTCCGAGTTCTGGTCGTGTGCCAAAACCACGGACGGCAACATCGTTGCCGTTGGCGTTCAATACCAAACAGGTGTGATCGCCAAATTCGATACGGACGGAAACGTTGTTTGGACGAAGACGGTTTCAACGCCCGACTCAACCATCACACTGCGTTCTGTTGTTGTCGTTAATGGCAATATCTACGTTGTTGGTGACAAATGGAAGTCATCACAACGAAGAGAGGTTCTGATCGGCCTCGATCAATCGGGCAATATATTTTTGGCGAAGGAGTTGCAAAGCTCTGTAAACCAGATTGGTGCACGAAAAATCTTCCACCACAACAACCACTTGTTTGTGTTGGGGGATGGTCGGAATGGTTCGATCAAGGCCATGGCCATTGCGAAGTACACCCTTACCGGTGCGCTCGTTGCATACACGACCTTCGGCGGTTTTGGCCCAGATGATTACTTCCTTGACGCAGCGATGTATCAGGGCGGGACCGTTATGGCCTATCGAAACCTAAACGACATGGACAAGGTTCTGCTTGTAAGAGTAGACGAAAACCTTGGACTTGTTGGATCGCCGATGGCTGTAAGCTCAAACTTCGCTGGAGATAACTGGGCCATGACTTCGGCCAGGCTCGGTACTTCTTCTGCTGGAGAACTTTACCTCTCTGGAGGGATGACCGGAAACAGTTACAACTGTGTTGGCTTGATGAAGATCTCATCAGCCTTCGCTCCGGTCTGGGGACAGAAGAATCTGTTTGGTAAGTTGCCAGCAGAAACGTCTGTTCTCGAGCTCTCCTCTGGAGATCTGTTGTGGAGCAAAACCCACAACGGAACCATGTTTGGGTCTGTGGCGGGTGCCAGGATCTCGACAGTGTCCGCCCTGTCTGGAAGTCAAACAACCAGCTCTTACTGCGAGTCCATGACTCCGTTTGGGTTTGTGCTGTCGCCGGACATGGGTCCGTTTCCAGTAACTCCTCAAACGAGGATGGCGAACAACCTCAATTTGATTGAGGGGGTGCTCGGGTTTTCAAGCGCTACGCTTGGAGCGAATTCGTGCGGAGGACTTCTGCCGGTTGAAATGCTTTCTTTTACAGGACAGCAAATTGACCAGACGGTTGGACTTCGCTGGGCTACAGGAAGCGAGCGTAACAATAGTCACTTCGACGTGATGCGTTCGCGTGATGGTCTGGAGTGGAAAGAGATTGGACGAGTTGTCGGCAACGGCAACACCGTGACTCTAAGCGAGTATCAGTTTGTGGACGAGCATCCTTTCGAGGGTGTGAGTTATTACAAACTTGTCCAAGTGGATTACGACGGACAAACTGACTCGTCAGAGATGGTCGCGGTGGAGTTTACCTCCAAGCTCGTGGTTTATCCAAACCCACTTAATCGCGGAGAAATTTTGCGAGGCGTGGGGATGGAACCTTTCCAGATTTTCGATGGCGCCGGACGAGTAGTCTGGGAGGCTGTCGGAGAGACGGAAATAGATTTGCCTTCGGGTGCTTACACCCTGAGGACGAATTCGGGTCTCGCGACCCGAGTCATTGTGAACTAAGGTCCCTCGGGACCGAAATGGGGGCCCGCTTCGGCGGGCCTTTTCATTTGGAATAAATATCAAAAGGGCTTACCCCCCACACCAATATTTCCATCGCTTTTTATTTTGCCGATCGGACACATTTTCTCTCTATATATATGGTAATAATTTTAAGTTTAAGCTTGGTTTATTTTGAAAAAGCAAAATAATGGAAATATAGGTGTGGGGGCTTGCATTCTTAAACCGTCCATAGTAAAGTATCGGGACTAGTCTTTTGTGGACTATTTTTCTTTAAGAAGAAATGGCAACAATCAATCAATTAATACGAAAACCAAGAGCTAAAATTACAAGGAAATCAAAGACCTTGGCTCTTACTCGTGGCTTCAATAATATTCAAAATCGTCCAACTACTTACAATTCTCCTTTTAAAAGAGGCGTTTGTACAAAGGTTACAACTATCACTCCCAAAAAACCGAACTCAGCGCTTCGAAAAATTGCCCGTGTTCGTCTAACTAATGGTATGGAGGTCACAGCTTATATCCCAGGAGAAGGACACAATCTCCAGGAACACTCTGTTGTAATGTTGCGTTCTGGTCGCGTAAAAGACCTCATTGGAGTTCGATATACAATTGTTCGAGGAGTGCTCGATGCTCAGGGTGTAGAAAAGCGTCGAAATGCTCGAAGTAAATACGGAACCAAAAAGCCAAAGGCTAAGTAAACTATAACCTATCACCTAATACCTATAACCTAATTTATGCGAAGAAAAGTCAAAAATCGAAACATGGTCAAGCCCGACAAGGTTTACAACTCCGAGAAGCTCTCGAGATTTATAAACTATTGTATGCTTGATGGTAAACGCATCACTGCCCAGAGAGCCGTTTATAAAACTTTGGAAAACATAAAAGAAAAAACTGGAAATCCAAATCCTCTCGAGGTGTTTGATATGGCACTAAAGAATGCTTCTCCAACCATGGAAGTTCGTTCTAGACGTGTTGGTGGCGCCAATTACCAGGTCCCAAGGGAAGTTCGTGCCGAGCGACGTCTTCAGCTTGCCATGCGATGGATTATCACGGCCGCGCGTAGTAAAAAGGGTGTATCAATAGACAAGGCATTGTCCGAAGAATTGATGGCAGCGTACAACAACGAAGGTTTTGCTATCAAGAAACGTGACGATACTCACAAGATGGCTGAAGCGAACAAGGCTTTTGCGCACTTTGCGTGGTAATTTTTACGAAGTAAAAATTATCCCGAGCTTTTGCGAGGGATTTGAAGTATCTTTTAGTTAATTAAAAATTATTATTTATAAATATTTATGTCTCGCGACTATCCTTTAAATAAAGTTAGAAATTTCGGAATCATTGCTCACATCGATGCCGGCAAGACCACAACATCAGAACGTGTGCTTTTCTATACAGGAATGTCTCATAAAATCGGTGAGGTGCACGAAGGTGATACCGTCATGGACTGGATGGAGCAGGAACGCGAGCGAGGCATTACTATTACGTCGGCGGCCACAACATGTTTTTGGTCTCCTAGTTACATGCCAAAAGGTGATGATACGAAGAAGTGCCGATTCAACCTGATCGACACACCGGGTCACATCGACTTTACTATCGAAGTTAAAAGATCTCTTCGTGTTCTCGACGGCGCCGTCGTCGTTTTTGACGGTGTTGCCGGAGTTGAACCGCAGTCCGAGACAAACTGGCGCTACGCCGACGAAGGTAATGTGCCACGACTTTGCTTTATCAACAAACTTGACCGAACAGGCGCATCTTTTGATCGATCATTTCAATCAATTCTTGATCGTCTAACTAAAAAAGCAATCAAAGTTCAGATTCCAATTGGTCTTGAAGATCAGTTTTCTGGCGTTATCGACCTTCTCAAAATGAAGGCCTACAAATTCGAAGGCGACAAAGGAAAAGATATTATCGAAATGGAAATTCCTGCCGAATACATGGAAGAATCAAAGAAACTACATCTCGAACTTATAGAAAAAATCGTTGAAAATGACGAAGCTATGATGTCGGCGTATCTAGAAGGCAAGACTGATTTTGCCATCGACGAGCTAAAAGCTGTTATGCGAAAAGCTGTTATCAAAAACGACATCTTCCCAGTTTTTGCTGGATCCGCACTCAAGAACAAAGGTGTTCAGTTGGTTTTGGATGGCGTGATTGATTACTTGCCAAGTCCGCTTGATATTCCAATTACAAAAGGTATCGACCCAAACACAGGAGAAACTATTGAACGTGAACCTTCTGATACAGCGCCACTTTCTGCGCTTGCATTTAAACTTCAATCAGATCCATATGTTGGTCAGCTAACATTTATCCGTGTTTATTCAGGAACTCTCGAAGCCGGATCGTATGTATACAATGCAACGAAAAATACCAAAGAACGCATTGGCCGAATTCTCCGTATGCATGCCAACGAGCGAGAAGAAGTAAAAACGGTTTACGCTGGAGAAATTGCCGCTGCGGTTGGTCTCAAAGACACGACAACTTCTGACACACTTTGTAACGAAGACAAGCCAATCATACTCGAAAAAATTATTGCCCCAGAGCCAGTTATCTCGATGCGTATCGAACCAAAGACCAAGGCTGATCAGGAAAAAATGGGTCTTGCACTTAACCGTCTCCAGGCCGAAGATCCAACATTCCGTGTTTCTTCTGATCCTGAAACAGCAGAAACAATCATTGCCGGTATGGGAGAACTTCACTTGGAAATTCTCGTTGACCGTATGAAGCGAGAATTCGGAGTTGAGGCAAATACTTCTGCGCCTCAAGTAGCATTTCGCGAAACAATCAAAGGCGAAGCTGATGTCGAACACAAATACATCAAGCAGTCCGGTGGTCGCGGTCAATACGGTCACGTCAAAATCAAAATCTCGCCACTCGATTACTCAGTCGCCGAAGAGGATTTACCAAAAAATACTTCACGCGAAGATGGTTTGGAGTTTGTTAACTCAATCAAAGGAGGTGTTATTCCAAACGAATTTATTCCTGCTGTTGAGAAGGGTATCAAAGAGGGGATGGCTCGTGGAGTTGTTGCCGGATTCCAAATGACTGATATTCGTGTTGAACTATACGATGGTACATATCACGACGTCGACTCATCTGAAATCGCTTTCAAAATTGCCGCATCGATGGCTTTCCAAGAAGCTGCCAAAAAAGCTCAGCCAGTTATCCTCGAACCAATCATGAAAGTCGAAGTTGTCGCTCCGCACTCATACATGGGAGACATCACCGGGGACATCGCTTCTAAACGTGGACTTGTCGAAGGAACCGAAGATCGTGGTATGGTTCAGGCAATTCGCGCCATGATTCCACTTTCTGAAATGTTCGGATATATCAACAACCTCCGATCAATGACTGCTGGACGTGGTAACTTCACGATGGAATTTGCCAAATATGACGTCGTGCCGAAAAATGTCGCCGAAGAAATTGTGAAGAAACGCGCTGGCGCCCCAGCTAAATAAGTAATAGGGATTAAGTATTAAGAAAGAAAATCCGCCGAAAGGCGGATTTTCTCGTGGCTTGCAAAATCTTCTTCAAAGGAGTAAGTTTTGGGAAACACCTCACAGACATGAAGTATGCTGTTCGTAGGCTCTGGAATTGGATAGACTCTGACGAGGAGCGAAGGATTACGGCAGCTTGTATTTTGGCTGTCGTGCTTCTTCTTGCAATACTTTCGCTCCTGGATCGGTTGTAGCCAGGTCCGTAAAGAGAAGGTCCGCTCGTGCGGACCTTCAGGCTACTTACTCGCAAAATATCCCATGGCAATTCCAAAGATGCACATGGCGCCGATGACGGGACCGAGGATCCAGGTGTGAGAGGGAGTTATGGCGACGACTACCACGGTCATGATGACGCAGGATAATCCGACGCTTTTGGCAACAGAATTGAAATGCTCGTCGATGATATTTTTACCAGCATTTAGAGTTTTCTTCACAACAACAATACGTTCCTTGGTTGTGCCAGATTTTTTCAAAACTCTCTTCTTGGCTTGTCTCGCCAGAGAAGATTTTTTGGGTGCGGTAGTAATTTTATTTTCTAATGAAGAAACCATACGAGAAAAATTAAACGTAGTTTGATTATAAACAAAAATTTTTCGAAAAGATAAAAGTTTTGCACAGATTTTGTTTAAATTGTATAATTTGTTCGTGAAAAAATTATCGAAAGATTTCATTGTCGCGGTTTCGTTGCTTGTTGCGACTTTTTCGATTTCTCAATTCGCTATAATTCCAAGTATTGTCTCGGGGAATAATTTTTTAGCTCAGACAATCAGAGAGGAATCAAAGAAGAATAATATTTACAATCTTGCTCCATCCAAAGATTTCCCCGGAGTTTTTAATTTTAATTATGTTTTTGATAAATTACCCGTCTCGAAAGAAGCGCTTTTTGATATTCCAATCGCTCCTTTTGACGAAAAAAGGGTTAGGGGGATTCTGGAGACAGGAGGTGGTTTGGGGGTAATTAGAGACGCTTGGGGTTATCCTGTTCGTGAAAATGCTTTCATGAAAAAATCTGAAACTCAAACCAAAGAAAAAACATCTCGAAATATTTTGAAAACCAAACAAGCATTCGCTTACGATCAAGACCAGACGAACCCAAGCATTTACAACTGTCGCGCCAACACTTCTGTTACAGGATATTTCAAAGCTTATTTTGAAGACGTAGAATTAAACACCGGTGCTGGTTATGATGATCAGACATATGGAGAAGGGAGGCGCGCCGAAGCTTGTCAGGTCCTTCAGGATATTTCTGAATTGATTATGCTTGATGAAACTACGGTTACGCCGGATATCTTGTTTATGGTCAATCCGAACTTGCCTCCCGGGGCTTTGGCCGCAGCGTCTGCATATTTCGGATATTATTCTGTTGGCCCAGATAACGGGTCGCTTCACAAACATATAATTTCTAGAGTTGATCCAACGCCAGGAGAAGGAAATTTTGACGCTTTCATAATTACAGGTTTCAACGGCATTAATTGGGATGTTGATTCTAATTTAAATTCAAATACTTACGATTTTTACACTGTTTTGTATCACGAAGCTCTACACGCTCTCGGTTTCCGAGGACTTTTGCCGGCGGCCATCACTTCGACTAACGATACGCATAATCACGATACCTTTGATGCTTTTTCTTATAAAGACGATACACTTTCCAGCTCTTTTATCGATACCTTGAGTGGATTATTGCAAGTTCCTGTAGGCGCGCCGTCTCCCTGGTTTATCACCAACAATGTTGTTTACCGAGGAGTGAAGAATTTGATAAATGCCGCTCCAGATGGTGTCCGCCCGGTGTATAGTCCAAACTCGTGGCAACAAGGTTCATCACTTTCGCATTTCGACATGAATCGCGCGCCCGGCGAAGTTTATGTCATGCATCCATCGATTGGAACAAACACCGAAAGAGATATTCATGAGCACGAAGAGGAGGTGTTGTGTCATTTGGGGTATCAGGTAGATGGATTGTCTGGATGTGAAGGATCAACACCTTTTGCCAATCCAGATTGGATATTTTTGGATGGAAATACTCCCGTATGTGTCAATCCTTTGACTAACGACATATCACCAGGCTCATCATCTGCCTATATTTATAGCTTGTCGGAAATTAGTTCCGGACCAGATGATTTGATTGAGTATCATCCCCTTAATGATTGTAACGGATCAGTTCAATCAGCGCCTGGTTTTGCGCGTTCGTTTATGTTATTCCCAGATAATACTCAAACACCGAGAATTTTTGAATACAAGATAAGAAATGGTATTGGCAGAATATCATCCCCATCCACAATTACCGCAATACCCGGTTGTGGAACTCTCGAGGACAACCAGGACGAATATATTTGCAATGGTGACTTTGATATCGGTGTAACTAATAGTGTATCTGGACCATACTCACAAATATCTTGTTCTTCTTGGGGGATCCCAAACGAAACAGGATTTAATGGCCAGTATGTTTTGAATGCTTGTCAATTTCATATGACTCCGGATGTTATTCAGGCGGACGTATCATCTGGTTATGCGGCTTCTTCATCTCCTGCTCCGCTTAATACCGATTTTCCTTATCTTAGAAGTTTTGGGGGATATGAAGCAACGACGATGCAATTAAGAGAACCGCTCATCTCGGGAGAAGAATATATTTTATCTTTTGATTTTGCCAAGGGTTACGGCGTCAACAATCCAAATATTAAATTTGCGCTGGTGGCAGGTACACCAATCGGAGAAGCTATGATTATATCACCTGTTGTACCACCTATTCCTTCTCCAAATCAGGTAATATTTGATAGTGTTTTTAATTCAAATACCGGGACTTGGAACAATTTCGAACAAACTTTTATTGCGAACGGAACCTATGATTCGCTGGTATTTTTCGCAACTGGCGAGGCTTGGCCGACCTATCCATACGTTCAGCCCCACGTTTTATTTGATAATATTTCAATTCGTCACGCCAATGATATTTTAGCCCCCCAAAATACTATCAGTGGTCTTGTTTATCAAGACCTAAACCAAAGCGGTTCCCAAGAAACTCAAACAGAGCCGGGTCTTCAGGGGATCCAGGTTGGGCTTTTTGAAGCCGGTAACAATAACCCTGTTCAAACCACAACAACACAAAGTATTCCAAATCTAGGAAAATACGAATTCTCGAATCTTTCAAATGGAAATTATAAAGTAGCTTTAATTGGAGAATCCGTTTATACGTTAATTACTGAGCCTCCCCTAAATACAATACTACCTGGGTACTCACACGCCAGACAGGTTGATGTTTCTGGTGGACAAACCTTTGCAAACAATAATTTCGGCGTAGTGTTCCAGCAATATGTACCGGATATTTTAATCAAGAAAACGCTTATTGATTCAACGTTATCACTTTTCGATCGTTTCATCACTTGGCGAATAATTGTTCAAAATATCGGGCAAGCCCCAGCTACCAATGTTTTGGTCAAGGAAATCATCCCACCAGGACTTGTTTACCATTCGTTTTCAACCCAAAGCTCAAATAATTATAATCCTTCCAATCACATGTTCGGTATCCCGACAATTCTTCCTGGCGGACAAACATATATAGACATAACCATGAAAGTTCCGAATTCTTCAAAGGTTTGTGGTACCAAGACAAACATGGCGGTTTTGCATACACTGGATCAGGTAGATTTAAATTCAATAAATAATCAGGGAACAGCGGTGATAAATTTACCAAAATGTAAAATTACGACATCTGTGGAATTGGAGCCAGTATAAAATTTTGATTTGACATTTTTCTTCAAAAGGAGTATATTCAAATTGACCCCGCGGGGGTTTTTTGATAGGGAGGAAAATCGTGAATCCCGATAGTGACCGCGGTCGCAATCGAGAAAAATTAGACCAAGTTTTAAATTATTAAAATTATAATCAAGATGGCTAGCGGTAAGACCGCGACCTGTCACTATCGGGATGAAAACATTTTTTAATTACATCAAAAATTCGATCGGCGAAGTCCAATTTATCAAATGGCCGACTCGTGAACAGACAGCTTGGTTTACCGTGGCCGTTGTCATAATATCTATTGCCGTTGCTTATTATTTAGGCTTGTTCGATCTTATCTTTGCCAGAGCTTTGAAACTAATAATTTAAATTATGTCAAAACAAGAATTACAAGCAGGTCGCAATTGGTACGCTATTCACACGTATGCTGGTTATGAAAATGCCGTCATGCGAAATTTAAAACAGCGTATTGAATCTCTCGGCATGCAAGACCGAATTTTTGAAGTAATCGTTCCGACAGAAAAAAACATCAAGATCAAAGCAGGGAAGCGCGTTGAGGTGGAGGAAAAAATTTATCCGGGATATGTCCTTGTAGATATGATTGTGACAGACGATTCATGGTATGTCGTACGCAACACTCCACGCGTGACAGGATTTGTCGGTGCTGGAGTCAATCCGGTCCCAGTATCACCAGATGAGATAAATATGCTTTTGGGACGCATGAGAAAAGACGATGGTGCCAAACATGCCATCGATCTTGTTGTCGGTGAGACAATTATCATAAACGATGGACCGTTCAAGGATCTCGAAGGCAAAGTTAACTCTGTCGATCGTGAAAGAGGTAAAATCAACGTCTTGGTCTCGATGTTTGGACGCGAAACTCCAGTCGAACTCGACTTCTTGCAGGTCCGAAAAATCTAGATTTTTCAGGACCCTAAGCGCTTGCGTCGAAGGATAATATAAGCTAATCTATAACCCACTATGGCAACCAAAAAGAAAGTAACAAAAAACGTCAAATTACAGATTGAGGCCGGCCGGGCAACCCCAGCTCCTCCTATCGGTCCTGCTATCGGTCAGGCCGGTATTCCTATTGGAACATTCGTGACCGAATTCAACGACCGAACCAAGGACCTCATAGGTAAAGGCAAGGTTTCTGTAAAGCTAAAAGTCTTTGAAGACCGATCATATGAATTCACGACTTCGACTCCTATGACCGCTCCGCTTATCCTCAAGGCTGCCGGAATCGACAAAGGATCAAGTAAGAACGCCACAAAACGTGCTGGAAGTATCACCAAAGCCCAAGTGCAGGAAATTGCTGAAATGAAGATGAAAGACCTCTCAGCAAACACTGTCGAACAGGCAATGAAGATCATCGAAGGCCAGTGCCGATCGATGGGAATAGAGGTGCGATAAGCAAAAATAAAATAGAACCAAAAAGACGCGCGTTCTCGGCTGTAAACGCCGAGCCGCTAAAGACTCGAAAGGTCTGTCCTTCAAAAGGCAGACCTTTCTGCGTATTGTCTTTTTGGTTCTATTTTATTTTTGCTCGGAAGAGCGCGCGTGAGAGCCCTTGCTTTTTTCTGAAAAATATGTAATATGATGTACAAACACCATGACACATGAACGACGTACTTGAACTTGAAGCTGGTCCTTCCACTTTAACATCCCCTAAGGCCAGCAGGGCTTTGGAGGTGATTACACCGGGTCTTGGGACCAATCGGTCCGGGCCGACCACTGACGAGCTCATCAGTATGAGCCATCGTCATCGGCAAGTGTGCCCGAATGCACACCTGCCACTGGATTTGCTTGCTCACATGAGCAAGGGAAAACCTTGGTGTGGAAAGGCCGAAGGTTTCCAGAAGCGACCCAGTCTGGCGACTCGCGAGTTCGGTCGCTTGGTGACGCGTCACCAGGATTTGGGTGACAAGTTCTAGGATGCGGTTGGTGAAAGAGCCGTAACCTAAGGGTAGAAGGGCCGTCTTCGGACGGCCCTTTCTCGTTCCTTGTCCGACTACCGGTTTGAGTAAAATCAAATAGGTGGGAAGGCTTGCTTTTCTTTGGCCTTTTCTTTACTCTTTGACTAGAAACGAGAACCACAACAACGAAAACCCAACCTCAACATGGAAACCTTGACTCGTATTGAAATGCCAGCATTGTCTGGTGAGAAAATGTGGACCATCCTTCAGGACAAACAATCAAACGTGTTTCGTTGGAAGGATTACGCGGAATGTAATCCAAGGCTATCCAAGCAAAGCAACGCCGAACATGTCCCCTCTGTCGGCAGACTCTTTCATGATGTCGTGCCGGCATTGAAGTACCACAACCCGGGCTTGAACGTCGAATTGCTATTGGGAGCTATTCACTACCACGAGGATGGCGAAGCCTTGATTGGTAGCGATGAGCTGTGGCACAACAAAGGCCAGGAACGGGACTTGCTCGAATACAAGGCCTTTCTCGAATCTATCGCCGACAACGATGTGACGATACGGGGGAGGTCAGAGGAGATGTTTCTTCTTCAATTCATCACTGGCCCAACTGACCTACTCGAAGCCTATAACATGGGCACAGCGAATTGGCTCAGACATTTGCGGAAGAACTTCTCTCTGGAGGGGAAGGTCTTCAATGCCCTTGAGAAGGCCGACTACTACATGTATGCCAAGAAGCGTGGCTACGACGAGTGCGGAGACGTGGTCATCTTGGTGCATGTTTTACGAAACCACACAGGTCCTTTGGATGAATACGCCAAGACCATTCCTGGCTTCCGGGAGCATGTGTGGACACAAGCTCATTCTGAATCGGCCAAGGAGTTCATGGAGCGTTATGCCGGAATTCCGGGGCCCAAGGACCCAGGCGGAATTCCGGCCGCCTATGAGTGGGCTTACGCGAACGGTTACATGGAGCGTCCGATCGAAATCGGTGTGGTGGTCGACAAGAGCCCAGCCTTTGGAATCTTTGGAGACGATCCCAGGGGTGGCGCTTGAAAGGCACAAGTAAAATGAGAGGACCCCGAGAGGGGTCCTTTTCATTAATCTTTCTTTCTATATTCCACAAACCAATATTTTATTCCATCACTCGTTTCAAATGGTCCTTCACGTCTTATTTCTTCGAAAGTATTTTTAAATTCTGGAAAATACGTATCAGCCTCTTTTTGTCCTTCAATTTCTGTCAGATACAGCGTGTCGGCATGGGGAAGAGCTTCGGCGAAAACTCGAGCACCGCCAATGACAGCAATTTCTGAATCAATCTTTTTCGCTTCAGAAATTGCCTCATCCAAGTTGTTGCATGTGAGGACTAGAGGTCCGACCTCTAGTCCGGTTGAAGTAACGACGATATTAGTTCGGCCTGGAAGTGGGCGGAATTTCTCCGGTAGGGATTCCCAGGTTCGTCGGCCCATGATGACCGGATGGCCCATGGTAAGGTCTTTGAAGCGTTTTAGATCGGCTGGGATTTTAAAAAGTAGGTCGTTTTCAAACCCGAGACCCAAATCGTCTTTTTGAATAGATGAAATGATGAAAATCATATAAATACCATCATAATGTCAATTGCGGTTTTTGCCAAAGGGTAGAGTATAATTGGCCTACTATGGCCGTATCAAAAGAGATTGAAATCAAAAGCCTTTTAGGTGACGAAAATAACGCAAATATTTTTAGAGAAAAGTTATTGGTCAAATATCCAGATGCCAAAGTTTTGCCAAAAACTTCTCAACTAAATCATTATTTCATTGAAGGTGATTTTGAAGCCCTGAGAAATAAAATTTCTTCTAAATTAAACACCGATCAGATAAACGAACTCGCCGAGATTATTGAAAAGGGGAAGACATTTTCTGTCAGAACTCGCGAAACAGATGGCAAGGTCATGCTTGTTTTGAAGGCGTCTTTGGGTGAAGACACTTCGCACAACGGAGTTTCTCGTATGGAATTCGAAGAAGTCGTTCCGATGACTTTGAATGAACTCGACGAGCTTTTGCTTTCTTGTGGTTTCAAATATCAGGCCAAGTGGTCTCGCGAGCGTGTTGAATACGTTTTACCAAATATGAATGTAACGCTTGATAAAAATGCCGGTTACGGATACTTAACAGAATTTGAATCTGTAATTTCTGAAGACGAAGACATTGAACTCACCAAAAAGAAACTTTTAGAAGAAATGAATTCTTTTGGTTTGACAGAACTTCCACAAGCGCGAATCGAGAGAATGTTTGCTTATTACAACGAGCATTGGCCGGACTATTATGGTACGGACAAGGTTTTTAATATAGAATAATTTTTATGTTTTTATCTGACGTTGATATCAAAAAGAAGTTGAAGACTGGTGAAATCGTCATCAAGCCTTTTTCTGAAAAAAAATTACAATTGGCTAGTTATGATGTGACCCTCGACAATGAATTCAAGGTTGTCGACAGGCATAGCACGATAGTCGTCGATCCGGCCAAGAAAATTTTCCCAAAGACGAAGACGACGATTATCAAAGACGGCGAGGCCTTCGTCCTGCACCCAGGCGAAACAGTTCTCGGCAAACAGCGAGAATTTATTGGCGTTGATCACAAACATCTAATTCTTTTGTCTGGCAAAAGTTCTTTGGCACGCGTGGGTATTGCAGTTCACACAACCGCCATGCTTTTCAATCCGGGACATCATTTTTACCCGACTTTCGAGCTCCTAAATACTAGCAATGTTCCCGTAATCTTGCGTCCTGGAATGGAAATTGCACAGATAATCTTTGCCGAACTCGCAAGCGAATCAGGCAAGACTTACGAGGGAGTTCTCGGCGTCGGTCGTTTTGATAGTCAAAATTCCGACCATTTCCGAACCAAGAAAAAAGTCGCAAAAAAATCTAAAAATAAAAAATAATATGGAAAAAAGACATCCGGAGTACCAATATCTAGACTTGCTCAAAGAAATCATGGCCGATGGTTTTGAAAAGCAGGTATTTGGTCACGAAAAATCAGTCAAATCAGTTTTTGGCCGGATGATGAGATATGATTTGTCAAAAGAGTTTCCGCTCCTGACGACCAAGAAAGTTTTTTGGAAAGGAATCGTCCATGAGCTTCTGTGGTTTCTTCGCGGAGATACGAACATAAAAGATTTGGCCGATAAGGGTGTCCATATCTGGGATGATTGGCCTTACAAAGATTACAAGGTTGCAATAGATAAGGGCGAAGTACCAAATCTAACACAAGACGAATTTATAGAAAAAATCAAAAACGAACCAGCCGATAGTGAATTTGTTAAAAAGTGGGGTGAACTCGGTCCTGTTTATGGGCGTCAGTGGCGTAAATGGCCGGCTGCAGACGGGAGAATAATTGATCAACTTTATTGGGCAATCGAAAAGACCAAGAAATATCCAGACAGAAAACACGTCGTTGTCTCTGCTTGGAATCCCGAGTATGTCTATGAAATGGCGCTACCAGGCACCTCGATGGCTATTCCTCCATGTCACACACTTTTTAATATAAATGTTACGAATGGCAGACTTTCTCTCGCGCTTTATCAGCGTTCGGCGGACATGTTTTTGGGCGTGCCGTTTAACATTGCTTCTTATTCGCTTTTGACTTTGATTTTGGCCCAAGTCTGCGGATACGAGCCAGGCGAGTTTGTGCATTTTCTGGGAGACACTCACATATACAGCGATCATTATGATGCCGTGCGCGAGCAATTGGAGCGCGAACCAAAACCTTTTCCAAAAGTTAAAATAAATCCCGACAAGAAAAACATCGACGATTTTGTTTTTGAAGATTTCGAACTAGTTGACTACGATTCTCATGGAACGATAAAGGCAGATATCACGGCGGTGGGTGGGTTCGACGAAAAGGATAGAGATAAATTTACAAAGAAGTCTTAATTGACAATTTGTTGTGTGCGGGTGTAAGCTCATGAAAACTCCAACCACCATGGACACACTGGAAGTAGTTCGTTTGAGAAAACCGGTTGGGGTGCCGATTCAAAAATCTACAGGCAAACCACCCTTTCCACCATTAGACGATGATGAACCAGACGACGACGATGATGACAAAGGACGTATCTGGGACGGTCTCAGTGTCATTGTCGTGTTGATTGTTCTTGTTTCGTCTCTCTTGTGGCTGACTCGTCGTTGGTTGATTTCTGATCACCTCTGGCGCCACAAGGCACAAGAAGTAGCCTCGGCTCGCTTTGGTTATCATCAGCCACTTGGCTCAATGCTCTAGGTGAGATGCCCCGTTCGCGGGGCTTTCACGTTTATGCTAGAATTGCGCCAGCTCTCCCGCGAGTGTAGCGGTCGCTTCCGGGATAATTGCTTATGTCTTTTATTATTAAAGACCGCGACATATCACTAACGGGATGAAAAAATCCTACATAGAAAATCAGGACAAAGAAATCTACCGAGCTATCAAAGGCGAAGAGAAGCGCGAGGCCGAGGGACTCGAGCTTATTCCATCTGAAAATTATGTCTCACAAGCCGTGCTTGAGGCAAACGGTTCGGTGTTTACCAACAAATATTCCGAGGGCTATCCAAGCAAGCGTTATTATGGCGGTCAAGATTTTACTGATGTTGTCGAAAATTTAGCTATCAAACGGGCGTGTAAACTTTTCAAATGCAAATTTGCCAATGTCCAACCGCTTTCTGGTGCGCCAGCAAACATGGCCGTGTACGCGGCACTTCTTGAACCAGGCGACACGGTGCTTGGGATGGATCTTTCTCATGGCGGACATTTGACCCATGGACATCCGGTAACTTTCCCAGCCAAAGTTTTCAAATTTGTTCGCTATAAAATGAAAAACATCGAGACGGGCGAAATTGATTATGCTGAACTGCGCAAAGTTGCTCTTACCGAAAAACCAAAAATAATTCTCGCTGGATTTTCGGCATATCCGCGAAATCTAGACTACAAGAAATTCGTTTCGATTGCGCGCGAAGTTGGCGCTATCACTGTTGCGGACATGGCGCACATTGCTGGGCTTATTGCAGGAGGCGCCCTCGCGAACCCTTTTGACGCTGGATTTGACGTCATCACTACCACGACTCACAAGACTCTACGCGGTCCGCGCGGTGGCATGATTCTCGTTCGTGATAGCGAGGAAATAATTGCGAAAATTAACAAAGCTGTTTTTCCAGGACTTCAGGGAGGGCCTCATATGAACGTCATCTCGGCCAAAGCCGTGGCATTTGGTGAAGCGCTGAAGCCGTCGTTTAAAAAATATGCCAAGCAAGTTTTGAAAAATGCCAAGGCGATGGAAAAAGTTTTCAAACGCGAAAAGATCCGCATGATTGGCGGGGGGACTGACAATCATTTGATTCTTGCTGACGTTTTTGGCTCCCTCGGCGTCACAGGTAAAGAAGCCCAGACCGTGCTCGATGAAGTTGGTATAACTTTGAATATGAATGCAATTGCCGATGATACGCGAAAGCCACTCGACCCTTCGGGTATCAGATTCGGAACCCCAGCTATTACAACTCGTGGATTCAAGGAAAAAGATTGTGCACGTGTTGCCGAAATTATGATTGAAGTTTTACGCGATTTTGCTTATAAAAAGATAAACCCCCACACCAAGTTTTCACATGCGCAAAAAAAATCTTTGAAGGGTAATCAAAAACTTGGTGTAGGGGTAAAAGAAAAAGCTAAAAAAGAAATCCAAAAAATGGCCAAAAAATTCCCAATTCCAAAAAAGTTCTAAACTTTTGACAAAAGTCTAGATAAGAGTAAACTCGTCTTTGTAACAGTTCACAAAAACCCCTCAAAACTCAACAACCATGGAGCATCTTCCTGAAATCGATCCTTTGTTCGAGGAGCACATCCTCTGTGTTCTTGAAGCCGAAAGTTGGCTGAGAAAGAACATCTCTCCTGTTCCGGAAGTGGCCGTCATTCTAGGCTCTGCTGGTCCGAAAGCTCTGAAGAATTATTTCTACACAGGTGACCAGTTCGATCCACGTAGTTGGATTGATCATCCTTTTCCAAGGGGCGTACCGAAGCCAAAAGCAAAAGGACACGAAGCCAAAATGCGGGTCGGCGAGATCAATGGTACTCGCGTGCTGTTGGTGATGGGTCGGGTTCATTTCTACGAGTGGCCCACAAATCCATATCGGTACACTACGCTGGTTCGTGCGCTTGGTCGTTTCGGCATCAAAAACCTCGTTTTGGTTAATGCTGCCGGTGCACTCAATTCTTCCTACGCGCCCGGAGATGTGTGTATCGTATCCGACGTTGATCCGAGCTACATGGGACACACCCCACTTGGCGGTGACAAGGACCAGATGGAGGAGTATTTCGGAGCACAATTCACTCCGCTCAATCCTGGTCTTGACCGCAAGTTCCAAGAGCTCGCGGCCGGCATAACTTACTCTGGTGGGGCGCTACATACCAACGCTACATACGCGGCGACCGCTGGCGGGTATTACGAGTCTGCGTTGCAGGCTCGGAATTTGCCGGAATCCATTGGTTTGGCTGGAATGTCTTCTATTGGGGAGTTCATGGTCGCACACCAGCTTGACATGAGAGTGGCGATGCTTTCTGTGGTGACCAATATGGTCGAGAAGCAAATCATCGATCCAAACAAAGCGGTTGATCATGAGAGCGTGGTCAGTGAGGCGGAAAAGGTCGACAACGTTTTTGCGGAATACCTTGCAGAACTTGTCGCGCTCATTGGCAAGGAGGTGCAAAAAGAAGCGCGGTTACTCGAAGAGGTTCGGGGGGTTGAATGATGAAAGCGTTGCTTTCAGGCGACGCGAAAAGGGGGCTTCGGCCCCCTTTTCCTTTTTGTGTTAAAATAGTCTTATTAGAATTTAAAACAGATATTATGGAAAATGTATATTTCTTGGGCAGGCTTATTTTGGGAGCATACTTTCTGTACAATGCTTACAATCATTTTGCCAACATTGAGGCTTTGACTGGTTATGCTGGCTCGAAAAAAGTTCCTCATCCAAAAATCGCTGTGGCGGTGACGGGAGCAATGCTTTTTGTCGGTGGTGTAGCAATTTTGACGGGCATGAGTATGGTACTCGGAGCTTGGATTTTGGTGGCATTTCTCGTTGTTACAAGTTTCATGATGCATGCTTATTGGAAACTTCCGGATACAATGGCTCTGAAAATGTCAGAAAAAATAAATTTTACTAAAAACATGGCTCTCGTTGGGGCATTGTTGATGATCATCGCGCTTGCGTCATAGTAGCGCTTCGCAGAATACAATTCACGTAGAAAATCCGCCTTTATTGGGCGGATTTTCTACTGCGGGACGTCCTTAGATTTTTAAATTGTATTCTGCTACGCTCGAAAATTTTACTTCGTTACTACTTTGAAGGCTAGTGTAAATTCATCGTTTATGACATTGTCACCCAAGTCTTGGAAAAATTTAGTTGATCCAAATCTGACGTCATAAACAGTGCGATCGATTGTGGTGGTACCTTCGATTGTGACTTTGTCGCCCGTGGTTATGACTTCTACAGGAAATGTTATCGCCTGAGTTGTTTCTTTTATTGTGAGGTCGCCAGTTAGCATATATGTGTCTCCGGCCTCGTGTGATACTGAAGTTATGACGAATTTTGATTCCGGATATTTTGTCGCACCGAAGAAATCATCGGATTTTAGGTGATCACTTAGTCTGTCTTGTCCACCACCAGCGCCAGTAGAAGTTGCTTTGATTGTACTCATATCAAACACCACCATTCCTCCGACGAGTTTGCCGTTATCGAACAAAGCGTTTCCTGATTTTATTTTGATGGTGCCTTTATCAATCCAAGTTTTGATAATTTTCTTTGAGCCAGTCCAATCAGCTTCACTTGCCTGTGTATCGAAATCTCTCGAGCCATCAATGCTTTTGTCTCGAGTACTTGCGTCGCTTAATTGTGTGTCATACGATTGGTCTTGTAATACTTCTGTTGTCGGAGCCATGGTTGGTTTTCGAAGAATTAAAAATCCGACTACAACGATTGCGACCAAGATGATAAAAATTGTAAATCCTTTCATGAAATTTATTTATTTAAACTTGTAATGGGGTTATTTTAGCATATTCTAAAATCATTGAAATTCCTTCATAAATTGAACTCCTACGGCCGTAATTTATAGGCAAATTCAATGTATGCTAAAATCGGGGTGTGGAAATAAAGGAAATTATCAGGGGCCTTATAAAAGAGGCACTAGAGAAATTAAATATAAGCGTTGACGGTGTTGGGATAGACCATCCGGCGGAGGTTTCGCACGGTGATTATTCGACAAATGTCGCTTTTGCTTTGGCAAAAGCGACGAAGTCCAATCCGGTTGCACTTGCTGAAAGTATTGCTGTGGAAATTCCAAAGCATGAAATGGTTGCCAGTGTTACGGTTGCGGCTGGTTTTATAAACTTTCACTTAGCGCCAAAATTTTTCCAATTGGAAATTGGAAAAATTTTGGCGCAAACTTATGAGTTCGGTCGTTCCAGTGTCCACGCTGGCAAACACATTCTCGTCGAACATTCCTCACCAAATCTTTTCAAACCATTTCATGTTGGCCATGTCATGAACAATGCAATAGGCGAGTCTGTTGCACGACTCGCCGAAGCTTCCGGCGCCAAGGTCACCAAAATGTCATATCCATCTGATGTGTCTCTTGGTATTGGCAAATCCGTCTGGGCGTTACTCGAGCATGGGGTAGCAGAACTTGAGTCTCTGCCAACGCTCGGTGAAAAATTGAAATTCTTGGGAAATTGCTATGTAGAGGGAACAAAAGCCTATGAAGAAAATCCTAGTCTCATGCGCCGAGTTAAAGAGATCACCGAAATGATTTATGAAAAGACTCCTGGTGTCGAATATGATGCTTATCTATTGGGTAAAGATATAAGTCTCGGATATTTCCTCGATATCACCAAAAGACTCGGATCAGAATTTGATGACTTCATTTACGAATCAGAGGCGGGAGAAATTGGTAAAAAACTGGTTTTGGAAAATATTGGGAAAATTTTTGAAGAATCAGAAAGTGCCGTCGTTTACAAAGGTGAGAAAGACGGTCTGCATACGCGCGTATTTATCAATGCCGAAGGGTATCCGACATATGAAGCCAAAGATATCGGACTTTTGTGGATGAAGTTCGAACGCAACAATCCAGATGTTTCGATATTGGTTACTGATAATCATCAGGCGTCAACATTCGAAGTTGTTTTGAAGGCCTCTGAGGGTATCAATCCTGTTTGGTCAGAAAAAACTATTCACAAAACCCACGGTCGCATGAGCTTCAAAGGCAAGAAAATGTCGAGTCGACTTGGTGGGGTGCCAACAGCCGTAGAAGTTTTGGATACCGTACTTGAAGAAGTGGCTGAGCGCGCCAAGGAAGGCGCAGACGATGCTGACGCAGTTGCAATCGGCGCACTCAAATTTACAATCCTCCGTACCATGGCGGGCAAGGACATCAACTTTGATCCAGAAACATCGCTATCATTTGAAGGAGACTCCGGACCGTACCTGCAATACACAAATGCGCGCATCAATTCTGTTTTAGAGAAAGCTTCTGCCGTCGGTCTTGTGCCAAAGTCTGAAAAAGAAATGGAAGATTTGCCAAACGATGTCGAGAAATTGGTTGCGAGATTTCCCGAAGTTGTTGAACTCGCTATCAGCGAATGGGCACCGCATCACATTACGACTTATCTTTTACAACTCGCGCGCGCGTTTAACTCTTGGTACGGTAATACGAAACTTATAGACGAGGAAAATAAAAACACGCCGTATAACTTGGCACTCGCCAAATCTGTCGGCATCGTCATCCAAAACGGCTTGCAACTTCTGGGTATAAAATCTCCAGAGCGAATGTAAACCCGCACACCAATATTTTTTATCGCTTTTTGTTGTGCTAAAAAGTTATCAAATCAAATCAGGCTTGGTAATAATTTACAATATTACTTGGTCTATTTTTGAAAAAGCACAATAATAAAAATATTGGTGTGTGGGTAAAAGCAGCGAAGACCGATCGTATGATCGGCCTTCATGCTCGTAGCATTTGACGTGCAACATGTCGCACGTCTTTCGTTGCTGGTCTTTTTCTGTACCTCTTCCAGAACATGTAGCAGAAGAGCAGCAGGTTCTTGCGAACATATCGCTTCTTTTGCCCAAGTCTCTTGAAGGTCATGCCGGTCAGGTGCAGGTCGATGATTTGTCGTATCTTACGACGAACCATCATCTTTTGGACGGTTCGTAGTAATTTCACGTCAGTTGCGTTTGCTCACTTTATAACCCAAAATTTACAATTTTACAAACTTTTTCAAAGACCTTTTTTATGCTAAATTCAAGGGTATGGAAAAAGATGTAGAAGCTCCGAAAAAGTCTGACGCCGCTTTGAAAGAAGAGGCGGTTCTTAAATTCTGGACGGAAAATAAAATTTTTGAGAAAACTTTGGAAAAGGAGGCTCCCATGGGCGAATTCGTTTTCTTCGAAGGTCCGCCGACAGCGAACGCGAAGCCCGCACTTCACCACCTCGAAGCTCGTGCATTCAAAGACGTTATTCCTCGTTACAAAACGATGCAGGGATATCGTGTACCGCGTCGCGGAGGATGGGATACGCACGGGCTACCAGTAGAACTTCAAATCGAGAAAAAGCTCGGACTTAACTCCAAAAAAGCTATCGAAGAATACGGCATCGAGAAATTTAACGCCGAGTGTAAGCAAAGTGTTTTTGAATATATCAAAGATTGGGAAGATTTTACTGACCGAATTGGTTATTGGGTAGACAAGAAAAATGCCTACTTCACTTTCAACAATTCCTATATCGAATCGCTTTGGAATGTTCTCGCCGAAGTTGAGAAAAAAGATTTGCTCTACAAAGATTATCGAATCGTGCCATGGTGTTCACGTTGCGGAACACCACTCGCGTCGCACGAACTTGCGCAAGGTTATGAAGACGTAAAAGATCTTTCGATTTTTGTGAAGTTCCCGATCAAAGGATTCGACAAGGCTTATTTTGTGGCTTGGACGACAACGCCGTGGACATTGCCAGGCAATGTCGCGCTCGCTGTTGGCAAAGACATCATTTATGTCGAGGCAAAAGTTGGCGAAGAAATTCTCGTCGTTGCCAAAGAACGTCTTTCCGTCATCACTGCACCCTATGAAATAGTCGCTGAACACAAAGGATCGGAAATGGTCGGTATGGAATACGCACCTTTGTATGATTTCATCAAACCAAACGACAAATCTCACAAAGTTTATGCGGCGGATTTTGTCACAACCGAAGACGGAACGGGAATCGTTCACATCGCGCCGATGTATGGCCAAGATGACTTTGAGCTTGGTACGAAGGCCGGACTTCCAAAAGAGCATGTCGTCGGACTCGACGGTAAATTTTTGCTAGACACAGGATTTTTCTCTGGCCGATTTGCGATGGAAAAAGACGAAACAGGCAAACCAACGCTTGCCATCGACGTAATTCGCGATCTGCAGGAACGTGGACTTTTCTTCGATAAGAAAAATTACGAACACACATATCCGCACTGCTGGCGCTGTAAAACTCCGCTCATCTACTACGCGCGCGATTCTTGGTACATCAAGATGGAATCTTTGCGCGATGAGTTGGTACGAGAAAACGAGAAAATAAATTGGGAGCCGGATCACATCAAAGAGGGCCGATTTGGCGAATGGCTAAAAAATATTCGCGATTGGGCGATCTCGCGCGAGCGATATTGGGGCACGCCACTTCCGATTTGGATGGCGGAGGATGGCGAGAGAATCGTGGTTGATTCGATTGAAACACTCAAAAAATATACGAAAAAATCCGGAAATAAATATTTTGTGATAAGACACGGTCAAGGAGAGCAAAATGTCATTGATGTCAGGTCTTCAAATCCAGACGCACCATATCATCTAACGGAGAAAGGGAGAGAAGAAGTTCATGCTTCAGCTCTTGAATTAAAAGGAAAAGGAATTACGAAAATTATTTGTTCACCATTTATTCGCACTAAGGAAACTGCAGAAATTATTGCAGAAGTTTTGGGATTTGCTAAAGAAAATATTGTTATTGAATCTCGAATTCGCGAATATGAACACGGGATTTTTGACGGAAAGACCAGTAAAGAGTTTAACGATTGGCGCAACAGTGTAAATGCCAGTTTTGATACGGAAGTTCCTGGCGGAGAAAGTTTGAAGGAAGCAAAGATTCGCTTTGCTGGTTTCTTCTATGATTTGGAAAAGAACTACGCGAACGAAAATATTCTTATTGTTTCTCATGGGGTTTGTCACGAAGTAATGTCGTCGATTGTTGAAGGTTGGAGTGATAAAGAAACTTGGGACAATTGGAAGGAAAAAATTGTTTGGACGGGTGGCTGGAAACAATACGATTTTATCCCTCTTCCACACAATCAAAATTTCGAACTCGATTTGCACCGCCCATTTATCGATGACGTTGTTTTGGAGCGTGATGGCAAAACTTTCCGACGTGTCAAAGAAGTCATGGACGTATGGTTTGATTCTGGCGCCATGCCATTTGCCCAGGTTCACTATCCATTCGAAGGACAGAAGGGAGGCTTGTTTAAGAAAGATAAATTGCCATTCCCGGCTGACTTTATCTCCGAAGCTGTCGATCAAACTCGCGGATGGTTCTATACGCTTCATGCCGTGGGTGTCCTCATGGGTCGCGGGCGGGCGTACAAAAACTGCATCTGTCTTGGGCACATTCTCGATGCACAGGGTAAGAAAATGTCTAAGTCTATCGGCAATATCGTGAATCCTTGGGAAATGATGGACAAATATGGCGTCGATACTTTGCGTCTCTGGATGTATTCGGTGAATCAGCCGGGTGATTCTAAAAACTTTGATGAGAAAACTGTCGCCGAACTTCGAAACAAAGTTTTTAATTTGTTCTACAACGTTCTCGCATTTTACGAACTTTATCGCGATGAAAGTTTAGAAACCCACTTGGGGGTCCAACCCCCAAGTGGTAACGTTCTCGATATTTGGATCTTGGCGCGATTTAACGAACTTGCAAATTCTATGACTGAAAGTTTGGATAATTACAAACTCTTGGAGCCAGTTCGCGCACTCCGAGATTTTATCGATGACCTCTCGACTTGGTATTTGCGACGCTCACGCGATCGACTCAAGGACGGTGATGCGGAGGCAAAGCAGACTTTGTATTACGTTCTCAAAAATACGGCCAAGCTCATGGCCCCGTTCGCGCCATTCGCGGCCGAAGACATTTGGCAGAAATTGAAAACGGCGGACGACGTCGAAAGTATTCACTTGGCAGATTGGCCGAAAGCAGGGAAAGTTGATGAAAAGGTTTTGAATGAAATGGAAACGGTACGTAATCTTTGTACGAGCGGAAATATGATTCGCAAGGAAATTGCAATTCCGATCAAACAACCGCTTGCGACATTTTTCGTGCCAAATGTTTTGGATAGCTATGTCGACATCATCAAAGAAGAATTGAACGTCAAAGAAGTAAAACAGGGAAGTGAAATAGCTTTCGACAAAACTATTACTCCAGAACTAAAACGCGAAGGAGATTTCCGAGAATTCTTGCGAAGCGTTCAGGGCTTGCGTAAAGACTCTAATCTTTTGCCGAACGAACTCGTGACACTCGTCGTACCAGCATCAAACAAAGAATTGATTGTCGGATTCGAAGAAGAACTTAAAAAGACGGCCGGATTGAAAGAAATTAAATTTGAAGGAGAAGAAATTAAAATAGAAAAATAAAACACCAAAGGGGCCGTGAGGCCCCCTTTGCGATGCATGATGTGCGAGCTACTCCTTGCTAGCGATGAGCCAGATGGCCACACAGGCCATTAAGTAGCCAAGACCCATCCTCCAACTTATTTGCTCGTGGAAGAAAAGTCTAGAGAGTATTCCGTTTAGGCAAATTGTCAGTATTGAAACGAGAGGTATCGACACGGACAATCCCTGGGCGGTTTCAATGGCGTAAAGTTTACCAAAGAAGAGAGTCCCTATTCCGGCGGTAATTCCGGCCAAGACCAGAAACAGGAGCTCTTTGCCCGCAGGCACTGGACCGTACGGGCTCTTCGCTTGGAACGTCAAGACGATGATGATGGTTGAAACAGTCGTTACAGCCCTCATCCAATTGGTAGAAGCGCCGCTGTGTCGGCCAAACACCGGGTAAAGTGCGAAGCAGGTGGCGGTCACCAGTAGTACTAGGAAGGTGGCGAATCTCATGGGGGTCGTTTGTTCGAAACTCTATATGAATGAGAGATTCGTGTCAATTCATTACGAAAGCCGAAAATAAAGTATAATTAGGGACATGTCCCACACCATCTACAACACCGAAGCGTTTGTAGTCTCGAGCCGAAATTCGGGGGAGGCGGATCGGACGTTCAAATTGTTTACCAAAGACTTTGGCGTTATTTCAGCCAAAGCCACCGGCATCAGAAAAGTTTCTTCGCGTTTGCGATTCTTCGTCCAGGACTTCAAATACATCGACGCGAGTATTGTGAAAGGTAAAAATTATTGGCGACTTGTTTCGGCTAGACCGATTCACGAACTCAATTCCAGGAAATCTCTAACAACTTCGTCACGCATCCGAAGTTTGCAGTTGGTAGGGAAGCTCGCACCTGAGGGCGAGCCACTCACGGAACTTTTCGACGAACTTGTGTCCGCGTACACGTTTACTTCGACCAATCATCCGAAAAAGGAAGACTTGGAAAGTATCGAAGCCTTGATTGCGCTTAAAATTTTGCACAGTCTCGGATATTGGGGCGACAGACAGAGAGAAAATGATTTGGTTAAAAGTCCGTTCAATGAAAACGTTGTTGCCCAAGTAAAACTTTCCAAAAAAACAATCATCAAGGAACTGAACAATTCGCTTCGCGCTACCCAGCTTCTCTAGTCTTTTCTCGATTTACGACTTACAACTTACGACTTCCTGCGTTATAATTAGACCATGCCTCCAAAGAAGAAAAGCCACATCGAGCGACTGAAAGATAAGCTCTACAGTCCAAAAACCAAAGACATAAATTTAAAACCTCGTGGAATTATTTACGAAACCACGCACGAGGTTGCAGAAACTTGGACCAAGGATCCCGAACCCGCGCCCCCAAAGAAAAGAAGAAGTCTCTTGGAAAATACAATGTTTCGCAAATTCTTTTTTATTGCGATTGCTTTTTTCGTTTTGTCACTTGGGTTCGGAGCGTTCATGTTTTTTGGTGGAGGCAACACCGTGTCGGCGGACAATATCGAGATCAATGTTTTGGGTAACGCTTTCGTGTCTGGCGGAGAAGAATTGCCTTTAAAAATTCAGTTTTTCAACAGAAATAACGTTGCGCTCGAATACAGTGATCTTTTGATCGAATACCAAAAAGGTTCTGGTGGAGGCGAATCGATCCAAAGTGATCGTTATGCCGTGGGCATAATCCCGGCTGGTGGAATGGTCGAGAAATTAGTTAGCCTGACTTTGTTTGGGCAACAGGGTACGACACGAGATGTAAATATTACTCTCGAATATCGAGTTAGGGGCTCTAGTGCGATTTTCGTTAAACAAAAGCCCTACGTTGTAAATATTTCTTCGAATCCGATTACTTTGGTCGTTGATGGTCCAACCGTAACAAATTCAAATCAAAATCTAAGCTTTGATATAACCGCGAGTTTAAATACCGAAAAACCGGTCCAAGATTTGATGGTCACAGTTAACTATCCTCCAGGATTTGATTTTAAAGACGCAACTCCTGAACCAACTTTTTCTGACCATATTTGGTCTCTTGGGGATTTGGCCAAAGGCGCAACAAAAAAGATTACGATTAACGGAGTTTTGGTTGCTGATGCTGGCGAGCAGAGAGCTTTCAATATTTTTACGGGCACAAAAGACGAGAAAAACGAACAACGCATTGGTACTCAATTTAATTCCCAAAACTATCTTTTGTCGATTGCCAAACCTTTTCTTGATTTGGATCTTTTGGTTAATGGTAATCCTGCCGCAGAAGTTCCGGGATTGTCCGGTCAATTCGCAACAGCTGAGATTAGTTTTAGAAATAGTTTAGATTCACGCATAACAGATAGTGAAATTACTGCCAAGTTTTCTGGCAACGCTTTTGATCCAAACGGTGTCGAAGTTTTGAGTGGGGGATTTTATGACGCGGTTACGCAATCCATCGTCTGGAACAGTCAGATTGTTGATGGACTAAAAATTGTCGATCCTGGACAAAGTGGTCGTCTGCGTTTCAAGTTCAAACCACTTTCAACGACAAGCGCAAATCTAAAAAATCCCGAAATAAATATCAGCATCGGTGTTCGTGGCCGACAGACATCTTTGGGAAATTCTTTCCAAACAATAAATGATTACGTCAAGAAAAAAGTAAAATACTCTAGTTCTGTTGGAATCACTGGGCACGCTTTGTACACTCTTGGGGCGTTTGTTAATTCCGGACCATTGCCACCTATTCCCGGAACTCCGACGACTTACACGATAGTTTGGAATATTGCCAACACCGCCAATCGTGTCACCGATGCCAAGGTTCGGGGTACGTTACCTTTTTATGTTGATTGGGTGGATAAATGGAATCCCGAGAATCAAAACGTTACTTATGATTCGGCTAGTAGACAAGTCGTCTGGAATATTGGCTCTATTGAACCTGGATCGGGCACGGATTCTTTCCCGACGAGTCTTTCGTTCCAAGTGAGGTTAAACCCAGCAAGTTCGCAGTCTGGATCGGTTGTGAATTTGGTGACGAATATTTTCTTGACGGCCAAAGATTCGTTTACGGGGGTTGATATTACAAAAAACATGCAACCCATAAACACTAGACTCAATTTGGATAGTAACTATAATATAGAGAATGACAAGGTCCAATAAGGAAGATAGTCTAATGCAGAAAATCACGTCTCTTTGCAAGAGGCGCGGTTTTGTCTATCCGGGTTCCGAGATCTATGGGGGGCTCGCAGGAACATACGATTACGGTCCCTTGGGAGCGCTTCTGCGCGACAATGTCGTCGAGTCTTGGAAGAAAAAATTTGTGCACAGTCGTCGCGACATGCATATGGTCAATGCGGCGATTCTCATGAATCAAAAAGTTTGGCAAGCGACGGGACACGTCGATCATTTCTCTGATCCGTTGGTTGAATGTAAAAAGTGTAATAAGCGTTTTCGAGCGGATCAACTGGAAACCGAAAACTGTCCTGCTTGTGGTGGGGAATTTGGTGAAGTACGTCAATTCAATATGATGCTCTCTACTCAAGTCGGTGCAGCTGAGGATTCCTCGGCTACCTCATATCTACGTCCAGAAACGGCACAGGGAATTTTTGTGAACTTCAAGAACGTAATGGACTCAATGCAACCAAAACTTCCTTTCGGTATTGCTCAAGTCGGAAAAGCTTTTCGAAATGAGATTACGCCACGTGATTTTATCTTTCGCTTGCGCGAAATGGAACAAATGGAAATCGAATATTTTGTCCGACCAGAGGAATGGTCAAAACATTTTGAATACTGGCGCGATGAAATGCTCGAATGGATGGAATCAGTTGGCTTGGATATGAACAAGGTTCACGATATCGAAATTCCTGATGGCGATCGTGCTCACTACTCGTCACGAACTATCGATTTTGAATTTGAATATCCTTTTGGTCAAAAAGAGCTCTACGGTCTCGCATACCGCGGAGATTATGATTTGTCTCGACACACAGAGAGTTCTGGTGAAAAACTAGAATATCGTTTCCAAGGGGAAGAGGGTGTCGAAGTTTTGACTCCGCATGTTATCGAACCATCTTTTGGGCTTGATCGTACTGTCCTGGCGCTTCTGGTCTCGGCTTATAGGGAAGTTGGTGACGGTGAAGATGTACGAACTTACCTGGCCCTTAATCCAAAAATTGCACCTTATAAAGTCTGCGTCTCGCCCCTTCTAAAAAATAAACCAGAACTAGTGACTAAAGCAGAAAGCGTTTTTGTTGATCTCAAAGAAGCTTTTGGAAACGTCGTTTGGGATGACAATGGAAATATCGGCAAACGTTATAAAAAACAAGATGAAATCGGTACACCTTTTTGTGTCGTTGTCGATTTTGAATCTCTCGAAGACGAGTCGGTAACAGTCCGTTTTCGGGACACGGCTAAACAAGAAAGGGTAAAAATATCCGAGCTCGAGAACTATTTCAACGATAAACTCAAATAGCAAAAGATTCCAAAAGTTGCTATAGTAAATCTAATGTTAAATAAGGGCGAAAAAGTTTATAATGTAAATATTAACTCCAAGACCATTAGAAATGTCGCGATTATTGGCTTGGTGGTTTGGCTTTTGTTTACACTTCAAAACCTAGTTTTTGTTGTTTTGACTTCGGTTGTTTTGGCTTCATTTATCCGTACTGCTGCCGCAAGCCTAAAACGCAGACTTGGGATAACTAGGACTCTGTCAATCGCGGTGATGTATCTTGTAACGTTTTTGATTATATCTGGGATTTTATATTTCTTCTTGCCGGTACTGATAAAAGAAATTTTGAATTTAGTGCCAGTAGTTTCAAAATATTTGCCGAACGCATCTTCTGTGGGAAGTCTTGGTCTAAATGCCAATCAGTTCTCGAACAGCCTGACACATGGACCAGAATTGTCTGGTTTCGTCGATCAATTTTCCAATTTGCTTCAAGTCGCCGCCACAGGTTTCGGAAGTACTTTGTCGGCTTTGTTTGGAAGTCTTTTAAACGTTGTTTTGGTTGTCGTTATATCTTTTTACTTATCGGTTTCGCACGATGGTATCGAATCTTTCTTGCGCATTCTTTCTCCGATCGAAAAAGAAGAATATATTATTGGACTTTGGCATAGGTCACAATTAAAAATCGCACGTTGGATGCAGGGTCAGCTTTTCCTGGGGCTTGTAATTGGAATACTCACATTTATTGGCCTCACGCTTTTGGGAGTTGAACACGCTATTTTGCTTGCGGTTATTGCTGGGTTGTTCGAGCTAATTCCTTTTGGAATTTTCTTGGCGGCTATTCCAGCTGTTTCTTTTGGGTTTGCGACCGGCGGTCTGACACTCGCCGTAATGGTTGTGGCGCTTTATATAGTGATACAGCAAATCGAAGGATATTTTATCGCTCCTCTTGTTATGAATAAAATGACGGGCATTTCTCCGCTCGTTGTTATTATTTCTGTTCTTATTGGTGTTCAGCTTGCTGGATTTTGGGGACTAATACTTGCGGTGCCGGTGGCGGTGACGATTCTCGAGTACATCAAAGATTTCGAGAAGAAAAAAGTCATGAACGCCTAATTTCTGTATGAAAAAACCTGTTTACATCACGACAACTTTGCCTTACGTTAATTCTGATCCACATGTTGGATTTGCTATGGAAATTATTCGAGCCGATGCATTGGCTCGCTACTACAAACTTTCCGGACACGAAGTATTTTTTAACACTGGTACCGACGAACATGGTCAAAAACTTTTGACTGATGCCACCAGGGCTGGAAAAGATGTAAAAGAATACGTTGATCATTATGCTGAGAAATTCCGTGGTCTTAAAGATTTGCTTGGCATATCAGATGACGTGCATTTTATTCGTACAACTGACGAACATCACGTGTTGGCCGCCCAAGAAATGTGGCGCCGGGTCAAAGAAAACGGTTTTATTTACAAAAAAAATTACCAGACCAAATATTGTGTGGGGTGCGAGCTAGAAAAAACAGATTCAGAACTCGTGGATGGTAAATGTCCGATTCATCCGAATAAAGAAATTGAACTTCGCGACGAAGAGAATTATTTCTTCGCACTTTCAAAGCTTGAGAAAGAGCTTAAAGATTTGTACGACAATAAACCTGAGCTTGTCATCCCAGATTTTCGATTTAACGAAATGAAAGCATTTCTAGAACGCGGTCTTCAGGATTTCTCGATCTCGCGTCCAGCAGCCAAAATGTCTTGGGGCGTGCCTGTGCCAGATGATGCCGAACACGTCATGTATGTGTGGTTTGACGCGCTTACAAACTATATTTCCACGCTCGGTTGGCCAGAAGATGCGACGGGGGATTACCAGAAGTTCTGGGAAGAGGGCCTCAAAATTCAATACTGTGGCAAGGACAACGTTCGCCAGCAATCCATGATGTGGCAGGCGATACTTCTCGCGGCAAAACTTCCAAATACGGACAACATTGTTATCAACGGCTTTATCAACTCCGGCGGACAGAAAATGTCTAAATCTTTGGGTAATGTTATCAGTCCGTATGACCTCATCAAAGACTACGAAGCCGTGGCGGGGGATTTGTCATCGGATGTCTTGCGATATTACTTGCTCCGACACGTAAATCCGTTTGAGGATTCGGATATGACACTCGAGACGATCAGGGAGGCTTATCAAGCAAATTTGGCCAATGGTATCGGAAATCTTGTCTCAAGAATCATGAAGATGGCTACCACTTACGGAGTTGAGAAGCCATATACATGGACAGAGACCAATGAACACTATTTTACTTTAAGTGGGGAAATTGAGAGTCATCTCCACGAATACGATATGAGTAGAATCATGGATAAAATTATGTTGTATGCCACGTCTATAGATTTCTCCATAGCTGAAACAAAACCGTTCAGTTTGATTAAGACCGATCCAGAAAAAGCTAAAGAGTTGGTTGCGATTCTTTTGGCAAATTTAAATCAAATGGCAATATGGCTAGAACCTTTCTTGCCAAAAACTTCAATATCTATACAAAAACTAATAAAAGAAAATAAAATGCCAGAAAAACCACTCTTTAATCGTCTAGAAGCTAAAAGCTAACAGCTATAAGCTATGCGCTACTTTGACATCCATTCTCATCTAAACCTTTCACCTCTATCAGAAAGGAAAGACGAAATAATTAAAACTCTTGAGGAAAAAGAAACCGGTACTATAACTGTCGGGACTGATTTTGAAACATCGGCGCAGGCCGTGGCTATTGCTATTGAGAGCAATAATCTTTTTGCGTCTGTTGGGCTTCATCCGACCGAAGTCATGGAAAAACATTTTGATTTGGATGAATTTAGAAATCTTGCAGGTAAAAATAAAGTCGTTGCTATTGGTGAGTGTGGACTCGACTATTTCCGAATTGACGCGAGCGATGAATCAACCAAAAATTTACAAAAAGAAATTTTTAATAAGCAGATTGATTTGGCGGTAGAGAAAAATATACCGCTTATTCTTCATGTTCGTCCACAGAAAGGAACAATGGATGCGTATGAAGACGTTTTAGAGATTCTTGAATCTCGAGCGAGTGAGAACATTCGTGGCGACGTACATTTTTTTGTTGGCTCACCTGAGATCGCTCATAGATTTATCAAGCTCGGATTTTATTTGTCATTTACTGGAGTTGTAACTTTTGCCCGTGACTACGATGAAGTTATTCGCCAAACTCTGATTGATCGAATTCTTACTGAAACAGATGCGCCTTTTGTCGCCCCAATCCCACATCGTGGGGAAGTCTGCGAACCTTGGATGGTACAAGAAGTCATTAAGAAAATTGCTGAAATCAAAGGTCTAGATCTAGAAGAAACCCGTCTCCAAATCCTCCAAAACGCCAAAACTCTTTTCGATATCTAAAACCTCTTAAAAATAAAGGCGATTTTGGAATCCGTAAATTCTAGGCCAAAATCGCTTGACAAAATTCTATAATATGCTATCTTGTAAAAGTCGGTACCTCGCATAGGTACCCAAGTTCGCCCCACGCAGTGGGCTTTACAACAACAAAGGAGGCTTAAAAATCAACATTCATCCGTTGACCTACCTTCGGGTCGTGGTCTAGGGTGATCGGCCTCCAAACCGGCTAGAAGATCGAGAAGGAAAAGCTAATAATCGGCAAACTCGATCATTGTTCTAAAGCACGGCATTGCAGATTTGGACAAGCCAAGCCGGCGGATTAAGGTCCCGGTGGGGTGCGTTGGAAAGCGGGAGCTTTCTACGCCCTCATCGCGGGCCAAGTTCTTTTTTTGAGTCATTTCCCCACATCCAATTCATGTGTGAGAGTCGTTCGCGAGCCCCGGTTGTTAGCCGGGGCTCGAATTATTTTAGGGTTTACATTTTTATATTAATCTGGTAATATCTCCAAAGCGTTTCGTTCGACTCCTTTGAAACATAAGGCGTCGCAAGGTCCGATACGATGCGTTTTTTTATTACCAGTTTTTAGCCATTAGCTATTAGTTTTTAGCTAACGGCCAAAGGCTAACAGCTAATAGCTAACTAAACATGGAAGATACATCAAACAAGAAAGTCTACGAGCTCGGATATCACATCCTTCCAACTTTGTCAGAAGATGAAGTTGCGAAGGTGGTAACTGCACTCAAAGGAGAATTGTCAAAGATGGACGCCGAGGTTATTGCCGAAGCTCATCCAACTATGACGACTCTCGCTTATGAACTTGGAAAGGATATTGAAAACAAGAATCGTAAATTTGGCACAGCTTACTTTGGCTGGGTTAAATTTGAAGTCGAAACATCTTTGATCGAAGGATTCAAAGAATTAATGGAGAAAAACCTAAATGTTCTTCGATTCATCATTGTCAAAACTGTCCGTGAAAGTACTTTGGCTACACCAAAACTCGCTCACAAGGGCATGACTCGCCGCACTCCATCTGATGTCGTCGAAGGCGCACCGATGGATACTGCTGAAGTCGACAAGAAAATCGACGAAATGATCGAAACCGACATAGAAGGAGAGACATTGCCAGAAGTTAAATAGTTTCTTACAATGGAACTAGTATTACAAACTAACTTCTCAATATGTATCTAAACAAAGCCATGGTTATCGGGAATCTAACCCGTGACCCAGAAATGAAAGCTCTACCGTCTGGTATCAAGGTCTGCAACTTCAGTGTCGCCACAAACAGAACTTGGAAAGACAAAAACGGCGCCAAACAAGAGTCGACTGACTATCACAACGTTGTGGTTTTTGGTCGCCAAGCAGAAATCGTGTCTCAATACATGAAGAAAGGCTCTTCGATTCTCGTCGAAGGTCGCATGCAGACCAGGAGTTGGGACGCTGACGGTGGCAAAAAATACCGTACCGAAATAATTGCCGACACAATTCAGTTTGGTCCACGATCATCCGGTGGTGGAAACTACGGAGGCGGGCAATCTGCAAACGATAATTCTACAGCGCCCGAGATGAAAGCTCCGGAACTTGAAACTATCGAGTATCCAGACGACGATATCAACCCAGACGACATCCCGTTCTAAGCTATAAACTAAAACCTATTACCCATAACCTAACAAACATGCAAGATTATTTTTCTTCAAACAATATCAAATACATCGACTACAAGGACGTGGCGATCTTGAAGCAATTTCTCGATCCAAACGCTCGCATGATGCCGAAAAAGAAAACCAAGCTTTCGGCCAAGAACCAAAAACATTTGGCGGCTGCCGTCAAACGCGCTCGAATCATGGGATTACTTCCTTTTGTGGCGGAATAAAGGGTGTTTCGCAAAACATAACAAAAAAGACACGCGTTCCGGCTGTAAACGCCGGCCGCTAAGACTCGGAAGCCGGCCTTGATGGGCCGGCTTCCTCCGTATTGTCTTTTTTTGTTATGTTTTGCTCCACCTAGATGGATAGAAAACCGAGACTGTATACTAAATACCAAATACTGTATACTTAGCAACATGCAACAAACATTCATATTCATTGGTCGTTCCGGCTGTGGCAAGGGGACCCAGGCCGCGCTTCTCATGGAGAAATTAAAAGCCGAGGATTCAGGAGATGTTTTTTATCTTGAAACAGGTCAGAGATTCCGAGAATTCGTCAAACAGCCAAATTACACAAGCGGTCTGTCGTACGAAGTCATGAAAAGTGGTGCGCGCCAGCCAGATTTCTTGGCGGCTCACATCTGGTCGCATGTACTTATTGATACGTTTAACGGTCGCCAACATTTGGTTATTGATGGTACTCCACGTTCAAAAAACGAGGCGGTTATTCTCGATACGGCCATGAAATTCTACCAACTCGAGAAGCCTTTCATTGTTTATATGAATGTCTCAAATGATTGGGCTCGTTCTAGATTGCTCGAACGCGGTCGCTCCGACGATAAGGGCGCTGATGGCATAGAGAAGCGTTTAGCTTGGTTTGAACGAGATGTTATGCCGGCCGTAGAATATTACCGCAATAATCCTGATTACAACTTTCTCGAAATAAATGGTGAACAAACTATTGAAGAAGTATATACCGAACTAATTTCGAAAATAGCCTCGATTTCTTAAATGATAAAACTCAAATCAAAAGAAGAAATAAAAATCATGAAAGAAGGCGGGCGACGCCACGCGGAAATTTTGTGCGAGGTGGCAAAGGCTGTGCGACCAGGAATTTCGACCAAAGAACTTGATGATTTAGCTTATAAATTAATTCTCGAAGGTGGCGACAAATCCGCGTTCAAAGGCTATACACCCGAAGGCGTCTCGTATCCATATCCGGCGTGTCTGTGCGTGTCGATAAACGACGAAATTGTTCACGGTATTCCAAATAAAAAAGTTTTCTTACAAGACGGCGATATCGTATCGCTTGACCTCGGACTTGTGCACAAGGGTCTCATAACCGATGGCGCAATCACGGTGCCGGTTGGGAAAATTTCAAAAGAGGCGAAAGAGTTAATTAAGGTGACAAAAAAAGCTCTGGAGCTTGCTGTTGCAGCGGCAAAGCCGGGCGGACGCGTGGGCGACATTGGTCATGCGGTGGAAAGTTTTGTGAAGCCTCTTGGTTATGGAATTGTGAAAATTCTTTCTGGCCATGGTGTCGGTTATAGCGTCCACGAAGATCCATATGTGCCAAACTTTGGCCGAGCGGGAACAGGAGAGAAACTTGTGCCGGGGATGGTCATCGCTATAGAACCCATGATCAATCTCGGGACAGGAGAAGTCTACGTGACCGAAGACGAATATACTTACATCACCGCCGACGGCAAACTTTCGGCGCATTTTGAACACACGGTTGCAATCACAGAAAAAGGTCCAGTAATTTTGACGAAATAAATTTATGAAAAATAAAGAATTTTCATCACTTCCGCGGGCTTTAATAATAATTTTATTTTTTGCCATTTGGATTTTTATAGAATCTATCCCAAGAATTATTGTAGAAAATACAGGCAAAGAATACGTTTCTTTTATGGGAGTAGTTTATTATCGTCTTTGGAATGTTAATTCTCCGACGAATCATTATCGTGTGGTTCCTGTTCGTGGAGCTAAAACAAACTTCACCCTTATCGGTCGTGATTGTATAAAGGACGCTTATCATGTTTTCTGTAATGGAAGAATTCTCCCAGGAGCCGACCCAAACACTTTTGTGGCATACAACAACATGTACACTCGCGACAAAAACAAGTTTTTTAGATGGGACATCGAGATTAGTGAAGTCGAATTCAATGAAGGTGTTAAGCTTTTGCAAAAAGACAACTAAATCTGTATACTCGATCCCAACAACGTCCTTTACATTCTGTGGAGGGCCAATCCAAACAACAGGAAAATGCAACAACTAGAACCTTTTGGAAAAGGCCTTAACTTGGTCGTGAAGGAATTGGGATTACCCAACATTCTTCGTGAACTGATGCAAAGGCCTGAAACGGTTACGACCTGGGCGATTGATCAACTGAAGGGCGTCACGTGTCCCAAATGCCGAGAGATTGGCACCATTCTTCGGATTCGATTGGGCGATGTCAGGAACATAAGTCTTCCGACTGTCCCAGGCCAATCGGAACTGGATAAAGTCGCTTGGTTTGAGAAACAGTTGGAACTCGATTTTGGCGATTCCATTGGAAATACCGCCGAAGAAATCAGGCTGGGTGTCCTCAAGGAACAAGGAATTGCCGAGCAAAGGACTAGGTGGACGTGCTTCTCTTGCAGGCAAGAAATTCCCGCAGTGGAGTTTGTTGACCAGTTCGAGAAGTAGACGATCCGTGTTTGGAGCGAAAAGAGTCGGAGAAATCCGGCTCTTTGCTTTTTAGGGTAAAAATACATACCTTGCTCGGCAAAGTTCTTTAAGATTGAGCCTCCGAACTACTTCTTGCCTTTTTTCAAATAATATTGCAATATCCACTTGAACATCAAACCACAATCTCATGGATGTAAAGGAAAGCAAGAGCTACCTCCAACTAGATGGCGGTCGCAAATGTGATCCTTCGATGTCTACGAGGGATTACATAGAAATGTGGTGGAAAGGTTTGGAAAACCCATCCATCTACGAGAGGAATTTCTATCGTTTGTTCAATGAACATGGCAAAGACTTGGGACATTTATCGATGCAGTTCTTTCCACCTGATCATAATGTAGCCAAAGAAGCAAAAACAAAGAAGGTTTTTGGTCACTGTCATGCCGTGGGCCATTCTCGGCTTGATTGGGGTGAGGAAATAATAAAGAAATCGACCCTTTGGCTTGGTTACATTGATGTGCAGGAAAATGGGTCCTATCTAAAGACCATAAAGCACACCTTTGTTACCTGGAATTTACCCAACGGAGACAGGATCATCTTCGATCAAGTCCTTATTAAAGCCGTGGTTGAAGGGTTGAACTTTGCTTTTTCCAATTACTATGCAATTCCAATTCCTGCAGAGTTTCCTCGGTATGTTGAGGATTTTCTTGAGGGGTGTGGAAAGGCAAGGACCGCTTTGAACTACTCGGTCTATATGGACCACATAACTTTCGCATCCAATGAATCCACAGACAAATTATTGGCTGAGATGAATCTATTGCGAAAGAAGGACTGCCCGGGCTGAAGGCCTGGGCAGAACTGTTTCTATCTCTTGATTTCTGCCTGCATGCTACAATATTCCTATGGAATCCCGTTAGAGATGTTTCGTTTGGGATTTTTAATAAACATTGCAAAATCATGGTCGTGAATTACTCACAAAACAATAATCAAGGTACGCAAACTAAAGTTTGCTATCTCTAACGGGATGGAATTTGGTGGAGGAATGGAGGGGCCGAAGTTTAAAACTCCTGAAGAGGAGCTCGCCTTTTTGCGTGAGAAAGTTGCAACGCACGAGAAAGAATTAGCTAGTCAAAATATTGAAAAATCCCGCGAGGCCATCACACACGAAGCTTTGTCGGCTTACAAGAAAGCCGACACCGAAGAAGTTCTACACCCAGATTTTCAAACGCCGGAGCATGAGTCCGAAGCCGTCGCGCTTGCCCTAAAGCCCGAAGAACACGACGAGCAGATTTCCGAACTCTATGGACTACTTCTCGAAAAGGGAATCAAAAACACTTTGGATATTGTCGCCCGTATGAACAATCCCCACCTCGAAGATGACTTTCATCGTTTCCTCGTCCAGTTTTTGCACACCTCCGGTAGTATTCCAGGCCTCAAAGAAACCGCGCCAGAGTGGAAGTCTTTGAACTTGTCTTTGTTTGAGGTTACGCTTCCGCCACTTGAGGGCGAGAACAAAAGCTTCAAAGATTTCTTGACCGCCATGGAGCAATTTTTCGCCGGCATGCAGACGATTGCGTCCGGTGAACAAAATAGTTACAAACAGTATTTCACGATCGAGATTGCTGTTTCGCATGATTCTCCAGAAATTGTCTTGTATGTTTCGATTCCCAAAGAACGTAAAACGTTGCTCGAAAAACAAATTCTTTCTTTTTACAAAAATGCCCGCGTGACGGAAGTGACGAACGATTACAATGTTTTTGTCGATCAGGGTGCGACGGCCGGAGCATATGCGACACTTTCTGATCACGACGTTTTTCCGCTCAAAACTCATGACGAGTTTGATCATGATCCGATGGCGGCCATCCTAAACGCTTTTTCCAAACTCGACAAGACGACAGAAGGCGCGGCTTTGCAGTTCGTCATCATGCCGGCCGGTGATGCCTATATCAAAAAATTTGCAAAAATTCTCGACAAGGTAAAGCATGGCGAGAAGTTGAAGCACGCAATGGATGAATTCCACGACATCAAGCAAGAATTCAAAAATTTCGGTACCTCGCTTTTTAGAAGTACAAAAACCCTGGAAAAACAAAAAGCCGAAGAAACCAAAGACATTGATGATACTGCTGTCGAAAATATTTCAGAGAAAATCAAATCAACCATCGTTTTGACAAATGTTCGCGTCGTCGCATCGTCGCCGTCAGCTGGTCGCACTTCCGAAATTATTTCAAATATCGAATCATCTTTTTCGCAGTTTACTCGAGCCAATTCAAATAGCGTTCGATTTCACAAAGTAGGGGACAAGGATCGGGAAAAATTCTTCCACGCATTTTCTTTTCGTATGCCTGATGGACACGATGTCATGCCACTTAACTTCAAAGAGCTTGCGACCTTGGTGCACTTCCCGGTTGGCACCACTGGTTCGCCCGAGCTTCGCGAATCCAAAGCGGGCGTCGCGGCTGCGCCGATCAATATGGGCACAAGCGGTATCAAAATCGGTATCAACTCATTTCGTGGTGTCGACACCGATGCTTATCTAAAAGAGGTTGATCGCATGCGACATTTCTATGTCATCGGCCAGACGGGAACTGGTAAGACTGGAATTCTCATGAACATGATTCGCCAAGACATTGAAAATGGCGATGGCGTTTGTTATATCGATCCGCACGGCACCGACATCCAGAAAATTCTTTCTTTTATTCCGAAAAACAGAATTGATGACGTTATCTATTTCGATCCGGCTTCGACGGCCAGACCAATGGCGCTCAACATGCTCGAGTTTGATCCAGAGCGTCCAGAGCAGAAAACTCTCGTCATTAACGAGCTTCTGGGGATTTTTAGTCAGCTTTTTGACATGAAGACGGCCGGCGGACCTTTGTTCGAACAGTATTTCAAAAATTCGGCCGGACTTGTCATGGGTGATCCAGATTCGGGTAACACAATCCTCGAAATCGGTCGTGTGCTTTCGGACAAAAAATTCCGCGACATGAAGCTTGCGCGTTGTACAAATCCAATCATTACGCAGTTTTGGAAAAATGCCGAAGCTACGACAGGCGAACAAGGACTAGAGAACTTTGTGCCGTACATCACTTCCAAATTCGACACGTTTATCTCAAACGAAATCATGCGACCAATCATCGCCCAAGAAAAATCGAGTTTTAATTTCCGCGACATTCTTGATAACAAGAAAATTTTCTTGGCCAATCTTTCAAAGGGTCGTTTGGGTGACATCAATGCGAACCTTCTCGGCCTTATTCTCGTCGGCAAGATTCAGATGGCAGCGCTTTCTCGAGCAGATTCTGCCAGTATGAATTTCCCGCCGTTTTATCTCTACATCGACGAGTTCCAAAATTTCACCACACCATCGATTTCTTCAATTCTCTCCGAGGCGCGAAAATACAAACTTTCGCTAAATGTCGCACACCAATATCTCTCACAACTTTCGGACGATATCAAAAACGCCGTTTTGGGAAACGTCGGCTCGATGGGGATTTTCCGTATCAGTTCTGAAGATGCCGAAGTTTTGGTCAAACGTCTGGAGCCAACATTTACTGTCCAAGACATCTTAAAACTCGATAATCGAAATGCGTATATCTCGATGCTTGTTGATGGTGTGCCGGTCAAGCCATTTAATATTCGTACGCAGGATTTACCGGCGGGTAATCCGGAAATTGTCGAATCACTCAAGGAACTTTCATTCCTCAAATTCGGTCGCCCGCGTGATGAAGTGGAGAAAGAGGTGATGGACAAGTTTATGAAGATTTAAAACACTACACTGTTGTGCAGTAAGGGCTAATTAATATTAATCTTGACAAAAAGCTTAATAAAGGTTAATCTATTTTTGTAACGTTCGTCAAACTAAAAACTTAAACAAATGGCAGACGAAGGATTTGCTCGAGTAAAAGACCTGTGGCAAAAATGCCACGATAATCACAAGATCTACTCGGTAGATCTACCCGCGGGCGTTGTGATATGCGGTGGCGCTGATAAGGACGGGGAGAATAGGATTTTGTCTGTTTTTTGTTACTTATCAAAAGACATTCTGCACTATGAGGAGTGGTACGTGATTCGTCCTAATGGATCTGTTGATGCTCGGAGAATTTCTCCTCTTGGCAAGAACGAGATTTTGAAGAACGATCTTCATCACGATTGGTTCGGTCAAGAAGTACTCGAGGACGAAGACGATTGACCATTTTGGTCTTGAATACCCGGTAATGAAGTGTAACGCTTTTATCGGGTATTGTTGTTTTTGTATTTGATTTTCTTACCCCAAATGCTAAACTACGGTCATTAAAATTTGTAAATACATATGAACACTCATCCAAAAAATGAAAAAGTCCTTATTATCATGAAGCCTGACGCTATCCAGAGAAATTTGGTCGGCGAGATCATCGGCCGATTTGAGAAAAAGGGTCTAAAGATCAATGGTCTGAAGATGTTGTCGCTCGAAGATGTCTTACTCGAAGATCATTATGCTCACATCAAAGACAAGCCATTTTTTGCCGGCATAAAATCTTTTATGAAATCTTCTCCGGTTGTTGTCATGGCGCTTTCCGGTATTGGCGCGGTTGATGCTGTGCGTATTATCGTCGGACCAACCAAAGCTTTCGAAGCCCCTGGTGGAACTATTCGTGGCGATTTGGCGATGTCTATCCAATCAAACGTCGTGCACGCTTCTGATTCAGTAGAAAATGGTATTGCCGAAGTCGCACGATTCTTCAAAGATGAAGAATTGTTCTCATACCAGAAAATCGATCAGGCTCTTGTGTACGCTGACAATTTCTAAGACAGATAAATCCTTTGGATTTATTTTGAGAACCTCTCGGTTCTCAACGCTACGCTGCTCTCCTCCACGGGGAAAACTACAGTTTTACACGACCCCCTTTCGTAGCGTTGAATAATTCTGAGGCAACCCAGAATTATTCAACGCCCTTAAACATTTGTCTATATTGCAACCGAAATAACCGTGCCTTATAATTAAGGCACGGTTATTTCAAAGTATTATCTAGAACATTAGTCCTAGGGGAGTGAGAAGTTGGCGCTGGCCGTGGCCTTCGCCACATCACACCCACGTATAATTTAGCTAGGATAATAACTTGGATAGCCGTAAAGAGAAACTTTATGCCTAAACCCTTCAGCGGGTTTTTCTTTTTATATTAAGTATTGTTTGGGCCGTAGGTACTGAGCTCGTCGAAGTATTTTTCTTTTTTTCTGGTAGAATAGATATATGAATCCCGATAGTGATGCTCTGTGGAGATTGTTGGGATAATTCATAAAGATATGGTCGTGAATTACTTACGTAACAATAAATTAGATACGCAAATCTAAAGATTTGCTATCACTATTGGGATGAATTTTAGGGCACGTATCTTCAGGCGTTTTGCATATCTGCTTTTTGGATTGTTTATCGTAAATAGTCTCGCAAATTATTTTTATTGGTATCAAAGTTTTCGTTATTTCGACAAGATTATGCATTTCACCGGCGGTGTCGTTGGAACCCTTTTTCTCGTATGGTTTTTCCACGAAAAATATTTGAAATTTCTGAGAGAAAAAAAATTAAAAAAGCTTCTTATTTTTAATACACTGGTTTTTTTAGGTGTGGCTGGTTTGTGGGAAGTTATGGAATTTTCAATTCAAGATATTTTTGACGCCGGACAGTTACTCGCCAGTCCCATGGACTCTGTAGATGATTTGTTTTTTGGCACATTAGGAAGCTTGGTCGGTATTACATATTTTCTCAACAAAGTTAGAAATCTAAAAATCTTTAAACATGATGGATTCTGATAGTGATGTTTTAGTTAAAAATTTTTATTTTAGGTTACAATAAGATCGTCGTGAATTACTTACAGGATAATAAATTAGATACGCAAATCTTAAAGATTTGCTATCACTAACGGAATGGAAACCAAGAAATTAAAATTGACATTTGCAGGAGGGACGGGCTGGGTGACTGGCGCGAACTTTTTGCTCGAGAAACCCGAAGGATTTAAGTTACTTGTCGATTGTGGAATGATCCAGGGCGAGAAAATGGCCGAACACGACAATTGGAACCCTTTTCCTTATGATCCGGCACAAGTCGACGTGCTTATCATAAGTCACGCGCACGAGGATCACATTGGTCGAATCCCGAAACTCGTCTACGAGGGATTTAAAGGCAAAATCATAGGCACGGCAGCGACGGCTGATTTGACGGCTATTATGCTTGAGGACACCGCACATATATTGGCCAATTCTCGAAGCGGAGCGGAATTTAATTTAAATAAAATATATTCACCCGAAATACTGCATAGGATAAAGGGTATGTGGGAAACACACGAGTATCACGAGAAATTTACTTTGGGTGGCGACATGGAGGTTGTGTTTAAAGACGCGGGACACATCTTGGGCTCGTGCATGACGGAGATTACGTACAATGGCTCGAAAATTGTTTTTACCGGAGATTTGGGCAACTCGCCGTCGCCACTTTTAAATGACACCGAAGACATCACGGGAGCGCGGTACCTTGTCATGGAATCAGTCTATGGTGACAGAAATCACGAACAGCGCGCGGAGCGAGAAGAAAATCTTAAAAAAATCATCCTTGAAACTTACAAGAAAAAAGGAGTTTTGATGGTGCCGATTTTTTCTCTCGAACGCACGCAGGAATTTCTCTACGAACTCAATAATTTTGTCGAGTCGAAGCAGATTCCGGTAATGAAAATTTTCCTCGACTCGCCGCTCGCTATTCGAATTACGGATATTTTCAAGAAGCATTTAAATCTTCTCAAAGAAACCGTGCGCATGCAGATCAGTCAGGGTGATAACATTTTCCAATTCCCAGGACTTCGCGAGACCGAAGTCACACAGGATTCGATAAATATTTTAAAAATTCCTGGTCCGAAAATTATCATGGCAGGATCCGGGATGTCGACCGGTGGTAGAATCCTCCATCACGAGAAAAATTATCTCTCTGATCCAAATGCCACACTGCTTCTCACTGGTTACCAGGTCCCGGGAACACTCGGACGAATTCTCCAAGAAGGACGAAATGAAGTTATGATTTTAAACGAGCGTGTAAAAGTAAAAGCCAAGATTCAAATGATTCAGGGTTATTCGGGGCACAAGGATTCGTTTCACTTGGTGAAATTTGTCGGAACAGCCAAAGACACCCTCGAAAAAGTTTTCACTGTCATGGGCGAGACAAGTTCGGCGATGTTTCTAGCACAAAAGATTCGCGACAACCTCGGGGTTACGGCAATTGCGCCGGAGATGAATCAGAGTGTAGAATTGGAGTTTTAAAATCGTGCCCCCTTACGGCCAAAGGCCTGAGGGTGCGTTCCAAAAATTTTTCTGAGATGTTTTGCTCCGCTTGTAGGAGGAATTTGGTATAATAAACTTGTGAAAAAGAAACGTTTTAAAATTGCCGTGTCGGGCGCAACTGAAACAAGTGGCGCAAGTTTAGAGACTTTGGCTCAAGCAAAGAAGCTTGGTGAAGCTGTGGCGAAGCGGGGGCATTTTCTCGTAACGGGCGCTCATCACGGATTTCCGATGTTCTCGGCCATTGGCGCCAAAGAATCCGGTGGCGATGTTATATACTTTTCTCCCGCCGCAAATAGAGACGAGCACAGAGACGTTTATCGCCTAGACCATGACACGGCCGATTTAGTCGTTTATACGGGGTTTGGCCACGCTGGATCAAATGTTTTACTCGCACGTTCGGCAGACGCAGTAATTATCGGCATGGGCAAATTAGACGCCTTGCATGAGTTTGACGTAGCGCTTCGGGCCGGGAAGCCGGTTGGTGTGCTCCAGGGTGATTGGGAAACCGACCATGCGCTCAAAAAGCTCTCAAGCGCGAGCCATCAGCCGGTTGTTTTTGAAAATGATCCGGACAAGCTTGTCGACAAATTACTTGAACTCATCGTCAAATAGAAATTCTTATTTTCAAGCAATTGCATGGAAATAAGAATAAGTCGTGTAATTCAAAATCAATAAAGCCCCACGTTTTACGTGGGGCTTTATTGATTAGATTGTCTTGAGTCCCGCCGTGACTTCTTTCAGAAGTTTGTTGCGAACATCTTTGTTTTCTTTTTCACGAAGGAATTGGCGAGTGGCATCGTAACCACGACCCAGTTTTACTTCTTCTTTTTCATTGCCACCAGGGACATAACTGTACGACGCGCCGGATTTTTTGATGATACCCATGCGTTCGCCGAGTGCCAAAAGCTCGCCCTCGATCGAGATACCCTCACCGTAGATAATATCGAATTCGGTTTGTTTGAAAGGAGCGGCGACTTTGTTTTTCACGACTTTTACGCGTGTGCGAGAGCCGACGACTTCTTCACCCTTTTTGATCTGAGCAATACGACGAATGTCTAGCCGAACCGAGGCGTAGAATTTCAAAGCTTTTCCTCCTGTTGTTGTTTCTGGATTTCCAAACATCACGCCAATTTGCATGCGGATTTGGTTTATGAAAATAATGATTGTTTTGGTGCGAGAGACGAGAGCGGTGAGTTTGCGCATAGCCTGAGACATCAGACGTGCCTGCTTGCCGACTTGATGAGAACCCATGTCGCCTTCGATTTCATCTTTCGGGGTGAGTGCTGCCACGGAGTCAACGACAACAACATCTACTTTGCCACTTCGAACAAGCGATTCACAAATCTCGAGAGCCTGTTCACCGTTGTCTGGTTGGGAAATGAGAAGTTCGTCAATTTTGACGCCAAGTTTTTTTGCATACTCTGGATCCATGGCGTGTTCGGCGTCAATGAACGCACATATACCTCCGCGCTTCTGAGCTTCGGCTACAACATGGAGTGCCAGAGTTGTTTTACCAGAAGACTCTGGCCCAAAGATTTCGATAATGCGACCTTTTGGAAGTCCGCCAATTCCAAGCGCCGCGTCGAGCCCAAGCGAGCCGGTCGAAATTGCACCGATGCCGACTTTTGGCGTGTCTCCCATTTTCATGATGGCGCCTTCACCAAATTTTGTTTGGATGGCCTTTAGAGTGCTTTCGATACCTGACATCGTCATTTCTTTTTTGGTTTCGTTAGAAGCACCTTCGTCCAAGACGTCCTTGGCTCCCACTTCTTTGCTTACCGCGTTCTTTTTCTTTTTTAGTGCCATATTTTTATTGATTGTTTGTAATGTCAATTTTCATAATTTGAAACCGCGTTCGTTTGAATATTTAATGCTGTTGCCGTGTCTGTTTTCTCTTTATAAAAGACACGATATTCATAAAACGTTTTTTTGTTATATTTGTCCTTTGCTTCGAGAGTTACGATGTTTGTACCCGGCGAAAGCACCAGATTTTCTTTGAAGTTTTTGTTTTCATCCACCGAGACTTCGCGTCCGTTTAGTGTTATGAGGTTTGCGTGAATAGCTTCACCCGTCAATTCGATAAAATCTTTTTCAAATATTTGACCGTCGACAATTCCGGCGATTTTAAGATCCACACCTCTAGATAAAGATTTCATTTGAAAAAATGTATAAAGGACAATAAAGACAAAAAGAAGTCCAAACAATCCCAAACCTACAAATTTTTTAATATTTATCGTTTTCGTCATATAAATCTTTACCCGCCTCTTCTTCATCGAGAGATTCTGTTGGCTCTTCCTCGATTTCTTCTGTCTCTTCTAATTCTACCACCTCAACTTCGTCTTCGGTTGGGTTTTCACCAAAAACCTGTTCATATTCTTCGTCTTCTGGTGTCTCTGGAACTTCTTCTTCCAGGTCTTTGCGAACCATGGTCACAGCGTGGAATGCTGGTCGGGAAGCCTCGGGAGCTTTGTAGGCGGATGGTTTCGGGGGTGTTGGTTCACTGCCATCTGCAAGTATTTCACGTGGTTTGGCCCCATTTCCTGGACCCACGATACCAGCTTCTTCTAGCTCATCGAGGATTCTAGCAGCCCTAGAATAGCCTATTTTCAAGCGGCGCTGGATGTAGGAGGTCGAAGCTTTCTTTTCTTCGATGACTAGTTTTTTGGCTTCTTCGAACATGTCGTCTCGTTCACTGTCGTCGTCGAGTGAACTGCTGAAAATACTCTTGTCAGAACTAATTGATCCGTCACCTAAGTTGAGTCCATCTGGCAGTTCGTCTTTGTAACGAGTTTTCAAATAATTGGCAATGCTTTTGACTTCGTTTTCAGAAATAAAAGCGCTCTGGACTCGTTGTGGCTGAGCCATTTCGCCAGATGAGTAGAGCATGTCTCCAGCACCAAGCAATTTTTCAGCACCCGCAGCGTCGAGGATCGTGCGTGAGTCTATTTGTGAGGCTACTTGTAGAGCAATTCGCGTCGGTACGTTTGCCTTGATGAGACCAGTGATGACGTTGACGGAAGGTCTCTGAGTCGAAAGGGTGAGGTGAATACCAACGGCGCGTGACATTTGGGCGAGTCGAACGATGCCGGACTCTAGTTCGCGTGGGTAAGTCGTCATGATATCAGCGAGTTCGTCGATAAATATGAGAATGTACGGCATTTGTTCCATGTCGTTATCGTCTTTTTTGGAATTATATTTGTTGTGATAGGAGTCAATATCACGGACCGCGTGACCTTCGAGAATGTCATAACGTCTCTCCATTTCTGATATTGCCCACTTTAGAGCAAGAATGGCTTTTTTAGGATTTGTGATGACCGGAGTGAGTAAATGAGGAATGCCGTTATAAAGTGTGAGCTCAACTCTCTTTGGGTCGATCATGATGAAGCGTAAATCTTCTGGACCGTTTCGATATATAAGAGAAGTAATCAATGTATGAACAGTTACAGATTTACCAGATCCGGTCGCTCCCGCAACGAGTAGGTGTGGCATTTTTGCCATGTTCGCATACTCGGCTTTTCCTGAAACACTTCGGCCAAGAGCTACTAGGAGAGGCTTGGCACTGTCTTTGAATTCTTTGGCGCCGATAAGGCTTCGCAAATCAACCAGAGCTTTGGTTTGATTTGGTACTTCAATACCAACAAGCGAAAGACCTGGAATCGGGGCCTGAATGCGGATCGACGGCGCGGCAAGTGCGAGACGGAGTTCGTTTTGAAGAGCAGTAATGCGAGAAAGTCTGACGCCTTGGGCGGGCTTCAGGGCAAATCTGGTAACAGTCGGTCCGACAGTAACTTCATCCATTTCAACATCGATACCGAAATTTTGAAGCGTACGCTTGATGATGTTTGAGTTTGCCTTTATGTCGCCGGTGACAGCTTTTTGTTCATTTTTGGTCAGGAGTGAAAGTGGGGGAGGAACGTATTTACCCGACGATTTCCAGGCAGTTGATAAGGCAAAAGCACTTGCTTGTGAAGCGAGGTCCTTTGATGAATCTTTTGGTAGCTCTGGTTGAGGAGATTCTTCAGTTGGTTCTTCGGCAGGTTCGTCTTCTGGCACATCTTCGGTCACCTCTTCGTAGATCTCTTCTTCAGATTCTTCGCCTTTTCCAAACAAACGCTTTATTCGTTCCAAGAAGCCACTCAAACTTGGTTTTTTGTCGAACATTACAACCAGCGAAATGACAAAAAGTGCCAAAAGCAATATGAAAGCTAGATAAACATCAAAGAATTTTACAAACGGCCAAGCTAGTCCGCGTCCGATTATGCCAGCGACGCCATTTTTTATGATATGGATTAATCCAAGCCCAGACACCAAGAAAAGAATCGAGCTTACGGCGTTTGATGTTCCAAATGTTGGACGCTCTGAACGGTGAGATGAGATTCCCAAAAGTATAAAGACAATAGGCAGAAGAGCGTAACCAACACCAAGCAATTTATGTAAATTTTTGTAAATAAAATCTCCGGCAACGCCGCCAAGATCAAATCCAGACAAAGCAAAAAGTATTGCCAGAACGAAAAAAGAAATTGCGACAATTCCATTTTTGGTCTCTCTCCTTATGTGCATTCCAAACACCGAAACGTAATTATCGTCCGGCACAATTTCTTTAGCCTTTGGTTTTTTTGAAGCACCTTTTTTCGGCATATATGATGTCATTGTAGCACGCACATTTCTATTTGAGCCTTATATTACTGTGCAAAAATGGTGTTCCGCAAAACTCTTTTTATTTTTTCTAGAAGATGCGCGCCAAAGTCTCCCTCCGAGCACTCGGGAGACCAGAGATTACCAGCTTTTACTGGCGCGCACCCTTCGGGTGATGTTCTATAAAAAATAAAAAGAGTTTTGCTCCGCTTAGAGGTGAAAATCAAAAATTTGCTACATAAAAAAGTCGGTGTATAATGGACACATCAAAGACCTAAAAAGACATGAAAGAAAACGACCTACAACCTAACAGACAAGTTAAAAAGGTTTCGACAGAGGGTATTTTTATGTCCGTTTCAAAAAAGGCCGAAAAAATTACTACGGCACTTTATATGCTTACAGATTTGGTTAGGGAGGACGATCCAATGAGACGTAAAATTCGAGAAACGTCCATTATGGTTTTGTCCGATACACGAGGATTGTCCTATGCCATGACTGGTGACCTTTATTTTCATTTGGCTAGAGTTATTGCCAAGTCATGGGAACTCGTGTCCCTTATAGAAGTGTGTGTTGTCGTGGGTTTTATTTCAGATATGAATCACGGCATTATCAAAAATGCTTTAATCGAATTTATTGGTGATTTACGTAATCGTCAACGGATCGAAAGTTTCACTCATATCCAAGACTTGAAGATTGGGGTGGGTGAGGCAAATAATTTCAAACTAAAAAGCGACTTCTTTAAATTAGATGACAATGACATAAGGTCGGCCAAAGAAGAATTTACCTCGGATGTTCAAACGGCAGGACGAGTATTGTCTAAGGGACATTTTATAAAACCAATGTCCGATAGGAATTTGTCCTTTAATACGGAGATAAAAACGATAAATAATTTGTCCAAAACAGAGTCGCCGAATCAAACCGAGCGTAGCGAACAGATACTGAAACTAATAGATGAGAAAAGAGAGATTTCTATAAAAGACATCGTATCTTATTTCCAAGAATATAGTCAAAAAACCATCCAAAGGGACTTGGCGGCACTTGTCGAATCTGGAGCCATAAAAAGAAGCGGGGAGAAGAGATGGAGTAGGTATTCTAGCAAGTTGTAGGTCTCGCGAACAACATATAAAAACCCACTCTGTCAAGCAGAGATTCCGTAATAACACTTATTTTACATCGTCATAATTGGTGCATCGTCGAACTTTGTATTTTGGAGCTCGCTTGAGTTTTGAGGTCAGATATGAGATGATGTGTGGGTTAATTTTATGGACGCAGGTCCGTGGGTTATCCACAAACTTTTTAGGGAATGGCTCTAAAAGGTTGTAAAATTATTTCACATAAATTTTATAAATTTGTGTGAGGAGCTAAAACCTCCAAGGAAACGTGATCGTTGACAATTTCAAAATGTTTTCCAGCTTTTTAAAAAAGCTGGCAATTGTTTTATTTGTCGTCGATCTTGGATCCGCCATGTCGACAAGGCAGATGCAAAAGATTTTGTTTTTTGTTTTCGTCCACAAGGCGCGGAATAAAAAACAAATTCAAAACTCTGTCTGTCTTGAAGAGTTTAAAATCTTCAAGACAAAACTTCGCGGATGAAAATTTGCGGAGATTATAAAAAGTCACAATCGTAGTTAGTCGAACTAAATACCGATTGCGCTCGGACGCATTCACCAATAAAAGATGAGTGCCGACGAAAATTAATAACGATAATTTTAATTATGAGTACAAATTTTAAGAAAATCGTAGCTTCTTTGGTTCTCGGAGTTGTCGTCCTTGCTGGCGCAGCACCTGCTAAGGCTGCTACTATCGCTGAATTGCAGGCAATGATTGCTACTTTGACAGCGCAGCTTGCTGCTTTGTCAGGTGGATCAACATCATCTGCTTGCTATACACACACAGGAACATTGATGGTTGGCTCAAAAGGAGCTTCTGTTATGGCTATGCAATCAATCGTCGGCGCTACAGCTGACGGAAACTTTGGTCCTATGACTAAAGCTAAAGTCATGGCTTTCCAAGCTTCAAAAGGCTTGATGGCTGACGGCGTTGTTGGAGCTATGACAGGTGCAGCTCTAGCTGCTACTTGTTCAACACCAACACCAGGAACAACAAATCCAGTTGGATCAACTGATCTAGATGGAACTGATGGTGCAATCCAACTTGTTACTGAGCTTACACAGTACGCTTCAGAAGAGGTTGGTGAAGGACAGGACGATGTAGAAGTTCTTGGTTTTGACCTTGAAACTACAAACGATGGAGACATCCTCGTCCGATCAGTAAAGGTAAGTTTCGACCCAGCTGGAAACACTGGATCTGACAACCTTGATGATTACCTTACAAAGGTATCAGTTTGGATGGATGGTGAAGAAGTTGGATCAGCAGACGTTGAGGACTTTTCACAGGACTCTTCTGACATCTGGTCTAAGGTCATTAACCTTTCAGACGCTGTTGTTCAGTCAGACTCAACAGAAGAATTCGTAGTTGCTGTTGATAGTGCAAACACTATCGACTCAGGCGATATCTCTGGAGACTCTTGGACAGTTGATATCGAAAACATCCGATACGAAGATGGATCTGGAGTTGTCACAACTGACACTGATGGAGAAATCAACGGCATGGATGTTCCAATATCATTCGTTACATTCTCTGCTGCTTCTGATACAGAGCTAAAACTCTCTACTCATGAAGACAACCCAGAGGCTGGAATCGTTGTTGCTTCAAACACTGGAACAACTGACGACGTCCTACTTCTAAAGGGAGAACTTGAACTAGACGGTGATTCAGATGTTACTATCGATGAACTTCCAGTAACATTTGCTCCAACTACTTCAAACTTCAACACAATGGTAACTTCAATCAAGCTCGTTCTTGATGGTGAAGAATACAGTGAATCAGTACCATCTATCGCAGCTGGTGCAACTGCATCTATTACTTTCAACGACCTTGATTTCACAATCGATGCCGGTGATACAGTAGTATTGGAAGTTATTGCAGAAATCGCTGATACAGATGACTTTACAGCTGGTTCAACAATCACAGCTTCAGTTACTTCAACTAACCGAGGTGCTATGGATGTTGAAAACGAGCAGGGTGATAACCTTGCCGCTGGCGAGAAGTCTGGAACTATCGGTGGTGAAGCTCTAGAATTCCGTGCAAATGGAATCGTAGTTGATCTTATCGGTACACCTACAGCTACAAAGAGCTCAAGTGACTCAGATAACGGAGACACTGCTACATTTGAAATCAAATTCAAAGTAACAGCTGTTGGAGATGATATGTACATTGCAACAACAGCTTCTACGGCTGGCGCAATGAACAATCTTTACTCTGTTGACTACTCTGGTACAGCCACACTTACAGATGTGTCTGGTGTTCTTACAAACAACACTGATGCTACTGTAACTTCTGGCTTGTATATGATCGATGAAGGTGAGAGTGAGAACTTTACTCTTACTGTTCTACGAAGTCCATCAGCTACGGATGATCTATTCCGAGCAGCTCTCACTTCAATCAAGTGGGATGATGAGGCCGGAGACACAACTCCAGATAACAACTACACTACAAACCTTGACGAATTCAAGACTGGCTACGTCGCTCTTGACTAACGTTACTGTTTGATAGCGTAAGCTGTTAAAAACAAAACCGCCCCGAAAGGGGCGGTTTTGTTTTGGGTAAAAAGAAATTTCGCCCCGCGTTTGACGCAGGGCGAAATTAAATTTGTGCTATGGTGTGTAGCAACATCGAAAGCGGGCAGCTACCAGTGCTGGATCTATGTGGGTACGTTCATTACATGTATTGCTCCCCCAAACCTGAACAGCCTCGTTTCCTCCGATGTCATCAGTCCATTCCCAATTTCCGACCATGTCTTGAAGAGGGGCTGACGCATTGATGTTGTCGACTGTTAAGGTTGAGTTCCTGCAGGCATGGTGCCACTCACCCCAAGTACAGAGCCTGGCACCGATACTCATGCATGTGTCGTTAGCGTCATATCCATCTGAAATCGTCCTCTCATTCACCTCAATGCAGTAATTCCTCCCCGGCACCCTTACAAATCCAGGAGGACATGTTAGGGCAGGCGGAGGATCAGTTGTGGCGAGCAATCTCACCCACTGGACGCCATCCCAGTAGTAATATCCCGGTGTGACGTTTGTCGGTACTGTCCCGGCCGTAGCGGTATTGTAGACCAGGAGAGATGTTGCGGGAGCAACCACCGGAGCCGGGACGTTTGTCGCGGTGAGGGCGAGACGCGGGATCAAAAGCCCCTTTTTGTCATTTGCTGGTAGAGCGTTTGCGTCGACATCTAGGAGTGCACTAGGGTTTGGTGCGCCACCATCAGGATTGATTCCGATGTTCTGAGTGTAGGCTTTGGTGCTCAGCACGAACAGGAGAAAGGAGAGCAAGGTTTTCATGTTGCTGGTTTTTGTGGTTCTTTTTCTCCTTCATTATCTCAAATTATTGGTTTTTAACCAGCTTCCATTTTTCACAAAATTCGCTATACTTGACCTATGTTTATAGAGGGAAAAAACAAGTTTGTAACGAAATTCACCGAATGGGCACTGGTCATATTTATGGCTCTTTTCCCATTTGTTTTCTACATAAAATATCTTTATTACGGTACAGCATCACGATCTGTTAATTTGGTCATTGTTGCTGAGATACTAGCCGTTGTTATAGGTCTCGTGCTTTTGTCTCGTGAGCGCAGGCTCAAGATTGCAAAATCTCCCATAACTATTGCATTATTTATTTTTCTAATAGCGCTCGTTATTTCGGCGTTTGCGGGAGTGGATTTCCATACTTCGTTTTGGTCTAGAGCAACGCGCATGACGGGAATATTTTATTTCTTGCACATCGGTTTTTTCTATCTATGTCTTATGATGGTTTTACAGTCTGAAAAAGCCAAGAACGTACTTATAAAAACATTCTTGATATCTACCGCACTCTTTTCTGTGGGCGCTTTGTTGGGCAGAGATGGTCTCGGACTTATATTTTCTGAAAAGGCGTGGGAAGGATTTACGTTCGGTAACTCGAGTTTTGCTGCCATGTATGTCTACGCTGCATTTATGCTTTCTTTTTATTATGTTTTTACTCTCGACGGTATAAAAAAGTGGTGGCACAAGCTTCTGCCTCTCGTCTATATCATTAATCCGTTTTTTATAAACAAGAATCTGTGGCTCGGCAAGATCAATGTTATCGATGATCCTCTTACAATTATCGGAGGTGCCCAAGCCTCAGCTGTAACTGCGATTGTTTCTGTATGTGCGTTACTCGTCATTTATCTTATTTCAAAAATCAAATCTGTTAAGGCGCGGATGAGAACGTTTATCGTCGTGGCTGTGATTGGAGTAGCGGTGTTTGCCGGTGGCGTGTATTCATTTCTAACTCCTGGTCAATTCATTCACGAAGCATATTTAAACCAAGAAACCCCAGCGCGACCAATCGTCTGGGAATTATCAAAAAAATCCATATCAGAAAAGCCACTTCTCGGATGGGGGACCGATAACTTTGATCGAGCTTTTGAGGCAAATTATGACAATAGATTGTTGGAGCAGAAAAATGGTGCTGAGCCGTGGTTTGACCGCGCTCACAATATTTTTATAGATCAGACAGTAGAATCGGGTTATGTCGGTTTGGTCGCGTATCTCCTCGTGTATTTGGCTATTATCGTTTCAATGGGTTATGTCATGTGGAAGTCTTCGGATCGAAAAAACCAAGCTCTGGCCGCAGTGATAACGGTATATTTTGCCGGACACTTACTTGAACTTCAGACAGCCTTTGATACGAGTATTTCGTATGTTGCTGTGGTCTTTATGGCTGCCCTCGGAGCGTCGCTCTTTCATAAAGTCTATGAAGAACACAAAAAAGAAAAGAGTGTAATTCTTGTGCCCGCTTTCGTAAGCCATGTCATTGGAGTAATCGTGATCACTGGTTTCGGATATTTGTTTGTCGTCGGTACAGTACCAATAGTAAGAGCAGAAAAAGCGAACGGCTATGTGCACGATATTGGTTCGAGTGAGAAACGTTTGGAAAGATATCCAGCACTATTTGGCTCGCCGGTTGATCCAGCCAGTTTCTTGTGGAGAACAGTATCAGATTTCCAACGAGGAATAGCTGAAAAGCCAGAAGTGTTAGAAGATCCGAAAAAGCGTGAGGCCTTTTTGAAAGAGGCAGAATTTTTCATAGCTCGATCTGAAGAATATCTTGCGCACAGGCCGGACGATTTCCGTATGCACTTAACGTTAGCCAACATGTATATCTATCAAAGGCTTTTAGGTGTCGATAATCTGGAAAAAGCGCACGAGGTATTAGATCGCGCTGAACAGTTGGTACCGAAATTCCCCCAAACACATTGGATGGATGCTGTGGCGTATTTATATCAAGCTAAATTCAAGCTCGCGCGCGATGCTGCTCGAAAGGCTTATGATTTAAATCCAGGTGTGGAGCAGAGCCGTAAAATTATCGATTACATTGAAACATCAACCAATACATTCCCTAACATAACCTTCTATAACTTCTGGCAGATTTAAAAATATCCTCATGCACACTAACAAACCGATTCTAGGATTAATCTTTACTAGAGGAATATCTCTCCAAATATGGGAAACCGTAGGGAACCTGTCCCGAGAGATAAAGCCGTACATTGAGCTTGCCAAAAGTTTTGAAAAAATTTATTTCTTCACGTATGGAAATAAAAAAGATCTTGCCTACAAGCATCTCTTGCCAGAGAATGTAAAAATAATTCCAAAACCAGTCTTTATTCCTTCTGGGCTCTACGTGTTTTTGATGCCCATCGTGAAGCGTCAGTTGTTCAAAAAATTGCATATCATAAAAACGAACCAGATGGATGGTTCGTGGGCTGGAGTTATTGGAAAATTGTTGTTCAATAAAAAATTAGTTGTCAGGTGTGGGTATGAGTGGCTTGATTTCGTTATCCAGAGCAAACGTAGTTGGTTGAAAATCTGGATTGCCAAGACGGTAGAACGAATCTCATATTATTTTGCCGACATCATTATTATTACTTCAGAGACTGACAAGAAATTCATAGCTGATACATTTTCAATTTCTTCCGAAAAGATTATCGTACTACCGAATTATATTGATATCGATCGGTTCAAACCGTTTCCAGAAATTAAGCGTGAGTCAGGTAGAATTATTTTTGTTGGTCGTCTAGAGCCACAGAAAAATATTGCCGCACTAGTGGAGTCACTCGAAGGTTTGCCAGCGCATCTTGTTATCGCTGGTTCTGGAAGTTTGAAAGCGGCTGCTATCACTGCTTCGGAAAAGACCGGTGTTTCGATTGAATTCCTCGGCAATATTTCCCAAGAAACATTACTGACAGAACTTGCCAAAAGTGAGATATATGCACTTCCATCTTTGTATGAAGGTAATCCGAAATCACTTCTTGAGGCGATGGCGTGTGAGTTGGCTGTCGTTGGCGCTGACGCCAAAGGCATTAATAACGTTATTCGCCATGGAGAAAGCGGTCTTTTGGCCGAGGGGACTCCGGCAGGACTTCACGCAAAAATTAAGCTACTTCTTGAAAATAAAGAGCTACGTGATAGACTGGGTGCTAACGCGCGCCGACAAATAATCGAAAACCAAAGTTTGCAAGTGATTGTCCAAAAAGAATTAAATATATATGAAACACTTCTATAAATTTTGCTTGAAGTTAGCGCTTAAACTCCATAGCTTTTCCTACAAGCTGATATCATATTTGGCTATCAAAAACGAAAACGGCCTTCATCCGAAACATCGGCTTATTGGTTATCACGAATTTTTTACGAAAAATGTTAATTCCAATGACAGGGTCTTGGATATAGGTTGTGGTAATGGCTCACTCGCCAAAGATGTGGCCAAGTATGCTAAGTCTGTCACAGGAATTGATATTGATGAAAAGTTAATTGCAAAAGCCAAGCGCAAGAATCCGGCGCCGAATCTCGAATACAAAGTCGGCGACGTGACCCGTGATCTATCAAATGAAAAGTTCGATGTAATTATCATGTCCAATGTTTTGGAACACATCGACGATCGAGTCAATTTCTTGAAAAGCATCAAACCACTCGCCAACAAATTTCTATTTCGCGTGCCGATGATAGACCGCGAATGGGTGACGCTCTACAAAAAAGAACTCGGACTTGATTATCGACTCGACACCACACACTTTACAGAATATACGTTCGCTCAGTTTAAAGATGAGTTCGAACAAGCGGGCTATAGCATCGAAAGTCACTCAGTACAGTTCGGAGAAATTTGGGCAGTGATCAAACCGGAACCAATAACTAATAACTTATAACGAATAAAGAAACGCCATGAATAAGTTTAGGTTTGTCGATTGGAAAGTTTACAAAGATTCAAAGAAGTTGTTTGGAGTTTTAATAGAGTTAACAAAATCCTTGCCGAAGGAATATAGATTTGAAATCAGTAGTCAATTGATTCGATCAGGTTTGTCAGTGGTATTAAATATTGCCGAAGGATGTGGTAAGAATTCAGATAGAGAACTGAATAGATATCTAGATATTTCCCTTGGTTCGTTGTTTGAAGTTATGGCAACAGTCGATACATTACATGATATAAAACTTATTGATAAGAAAAGTCTAGATGAAATTTATTGCATGGTCGATGAAATATCCAAGCAATTGGGTGGAATGAAGAAAAAGATTAAAGCTGGATTATAATCATTGTATTGCGTTATAAGTTATAGGTTATATGTTGAAAGTTACTATAAATACAAATTATAAAGCCGCCGGTACCATCGTCTTGGATGGGCTCGTAAGAAGATTGCCTGGGTCGGTCCGTAATGATTGGAACAACTACGGCTCATATGATGTTGTGTTGTTTATGGCACCAGATTCTGATGTTTCGGGTGCGAAAAAAAGTAATCCTAAAATCTTGGCTGGAATTTTCGATCCGAAAGTTTCCAAGGCTCGGCAACGCACTGAAGCACGCGCCGCGGATTTTCTAATCGTGAGCTCAATAGAGCAAAGAGATTTTTTCCTGAAATACAATAAGAACGTTTTTGTGTACTATATGTTTCCCGATGTTCCTGCGGTTGAAAAAGTTCACATTCAGAAAAACCCTTCGACAGGCTCAGGGCAGGGAAAAATCATTATCGGTTATCATGGCAACAAACAGCATCTCGACGCCATGTCAGACGTTTCTTGGGCGCTAGATGAAATTGCAAAAACTCACGATATAGAGTTACGCGTAATTTACAATATAGAGAAACTAGGTAAATGGACACAAAATCATCCTTCTGTTTGTCGCGTTCAACATATCCAGTGGGAACAGGGCAAGTTTTTAGAAGATTTAAAGGATTGCGACATTGGTATTGCTCCGGGAGCAATACCCGCGCCAAAATTCTTTGCTCGACCGTTTCTAAGCTTTGCGTATAATCCCGTAAGTTACAATTCCAATGACTATTTGGTGCGTTTCAAAATGTCGAACAATCCTGGTAGACTCTACGTTTTCTCCCAAATAGGAATTCCTGTGGTTACTGATTTTACGCCGTCGGCTGGGCAGATGATTCGCGACGGATTTTCTGGACGATTGGTAGGAACTCGGGAAGGTTGGAAACTTGCTCTCGAAGAACTCATCCAGGATTTCAATAAGAGAAATGACATGAGTCGAAATCTAAAAACGTTTATCGATGAACATTATTCTCCGGACAAGAATTTCGAAGTATTGATGAACAATATCAAATCACTCCATGGATAATAAAAATCTCTATGAAACGGATGAGGTGGTCGCGAAGTACGCGGTAAATACGACGCGTGTTCGAAGTCTTAATAATCCAGAAAAATATCTGATTGATAGGTACGACATAAAGAACAAGAACGTCTTAGTCATCGGCGGGGGAGCGGGACGTGTGCCGGCAAATTTGTTGCTCTACGGCAACAGAGTTCTTTCGATTGATCGCTCTACAAAACTGACCGAAGCGGCCAAGAATAATTTTCCGAATGCGAAATTTGCTGATTTGGAATTTCACGAAGGTGACGCTTCGAATTTATCAGGAATTCCTGATGTGAGTTTTGATGTTGTCTTATTCCCGATGAATTCTATCGACTATATTGATTCGAAAGAAATGCGCGACAAGGCTCTAACCGAAGCGGTAAAAAAATTAAAGCCGGGTGGAATTTTATCTTTTTCGTCCCATAACAAACTCGGCTACTTTTTCTCACCAAAAATTCGAATGAAGGATAGGACTCTCAGATCTTTTGTAGGCGACTATCGATTTACCCGAGAATCTGTTGTCGGGGGAGGAAATATTTTTAAAGGAAACCCTGATTTCATAATTCGTGATACTGAAAAACTTACGGCCACAAAATACCTCGGTTTCCTCGCTGACTCCCGCAATAAGTTTGAACGATTTCTATCTCGCAACCTTTTTACTTCAAAATTTTATTTCCCGTACCTGCTCTATGTATTTAAAAAGTAGACTTGATTTTTTATACTAATAGAGTAGATTAGACAATATGAAAATCTTAGCCATTGGAGCCCATTTGGATGATATCGAACTCGCCTGCGGGGGTATTTTGGCCAAGGCTGTCAAAGAGGGCCACAGGGTCAAAATGGTCGTTATGACTGATTCTTCGTATCAGAACTTTGATGGCACGGTCCTCCGTACAGTTGATGAGGCGATGACTGAAGGTATGGCAGCGGCCAAAAAACTCGGCGTTGAAGATCTAGTCGTTTTAAATTTTCCGAACAAAAACGTGCCTTACAACGGCTCAACGGTAGAAGCACTCGATAAAATTATGTCGGATTTCAAGCCGGACTATATTTTCACCCACTGGATATTTGACACACACCAGGATCACAAAAACACTGCGCAAGCGACTATCTCTGCCGCACGATATATGTACAATATTTTCATGTACGAACCGATTCCACCATCCGGCCGATCGTATCATCCATTCCGCGCGCAAGTGTATTTCGATATTTCTGACACCATTGATCAAAAATTAGAATCTTTGAAAGAACACCGTAGTCAGCATGCCAAATATGGTGAACAATGGATCGAGGCAATCGAGGGCCGAGCCAAAATTCGCGGTTTTGAAAACGGCTGTAAGTATGCCGAAGCATTCGAGGCTGTGCGCGTAAGTCTCAAAATCTAATATGAAGAAAGTCGTTGCTATTCATCAGCCAGAGAGTTTTCCCTGGCTCGGATTTTTCCATAAAATGCATTTGGCAGACGTCTTTGTTATTTTGGATACTGTTCAATTCGAGAAGAACAATGTTCAAAACAGAAATAAAATACTTATCGGCGGAAAACCATCATGGCTTACTCTGCCGGTAAAAAGTCATCAATCAAACGCCAAGATTCACGAAATAAAAATAAATTGGGAAAGTCCTGATATCAAGAAACACCTTGCGACTCTCAAACAAAATTATGGCAAGCATCCGCACGCAGAGGAAGTTTTGGAATTCCTCGAAAGCCATTACGGAAAAAAACATGAAAAACTTTCGGACTTTAATACTGATTTAATTTTATTTTTAAAAGAACGTTTGGGTATTGATACTGAAGTAATAAAAGCTTCAGAGCTGTCACTTTCTGGTAATGCTCGTGGTGGAACAGAAGTAACTCTTGAAATATGCAAAACCTTAGGGGCGGATACCTATCTCTCTGGTAGTGGCGCTAAAGTATATTTAAAAACAGATGCATATAAACAAGAGGGCATAAACGTAATTTTCCAAGAATTTAAACATCCGACATATTCCCAATATAAAAACAAGAATTTTGTACCGTATTTGTCTATAATAGATTTGTATTTCAATCATGGCCCGGAGAGCTTGAAACACATTTTAAAAGATAATTGGCAGGAGTTATAAGAATGGAAAACCTCAAAGAAAAATTACAAGAATTGAAAGCTGTTCTTTTGGCTTCACCTAAGGAAAAGTTTGTTGGTATTGCAACAACTGCGGATATAAACAATCCGCCTATTATTTTTGGATCCGTCCGTGAGACGAATACAACTATTGCCGTCACTATAATTTTGCGCGACACGTCATTTGTAGAAGAAATCACAAATACCTTCGACGGCATAGTCGATTATTTCTTCGTTGACTCGGAAGTTAAAAATGAAGTAGCGAATTTGGAATCAATCATAGCGCCGAAGATAAAAAAGAGTAAATATTTAATTTATAAGCCGAATGATTTTACTGTTGAATCGCTTGATATGTTGGTGGCAATACTTTTTAGTACGCTTCTCGGAAAAAAAGTTTTTATTATCGGCGCTGGAAATATCGGCTCAAAAGTTTCTTTGAAGCTTTGTGAGCGCGGTGCCGACGTGTTCCTGTTTGATAAAGATTTAGAAAAAACAAAAAAGATTGTCGAAGGTCTAAATCTGGTTAAGCGAAGTCTAAGCCAAATTACCGCGATCGAATCACTTGGAGATGGTGCAAAAAATGCAGATTTTATCATCGGCTGTACGCCGGGAATTCCGATTATTGATACAGGTCTAGTAGAAGTGATGGAAGTCGGTGGGAAGATAATTGATGCCGGAAATAGAACTGTTGTGCCAGAATCCCTTGCCGTGGCACGCCGTCGTGATATAGAAGTCTTATCACTTTCGAGTCTTGGAGGTTATGTTGGTATGATTGAAAATTTCCTGTTTCAGAGAAATATTCTCGAGAAAACGCGCGTGAAAAATTTTGATGGATTTTCTCTTATTACGCCAGGCACGCTAGGGATAAAAGGCGATATTTTAGTCGACGATGTCGAACAGCCCCACAGAGTTTTCGGTGTTTGTGATGGTTTGGGTGGACTTTTGCCCAAAGAAGAGGGGGTCGCTACTCTAAAAGATCTTGTTGCGAATAATAGGGAAATTAGTATTATAAGCACTATAGAAAAGCTTTATAAATAAGAATTCCCTATGATTAAAAACAAAAAAATTCTCATCACTGGCGGAACGGGGTCTCTCGGAAAAGCCTTGGCTCGTGAGCTCGGTCGTGATAATCAGATCGTTATTTATAGCCGAAATGAAGAACGTCAATACGAAATGAAAAAAGAATTTGCTAATCCGAATTTGGAATTTCGAATTGGTGATGTGCGTGATACAGAGACTCTAAAATACGCTTTGCGAGGTTGCGATATTGCTATTCACGCTGCGGCCATGAAAGACCTGATCATGGTTGAGGAACAGCCGACCCAAGGATACCTAAACAACATCATCGGCTCAAAATCTTTTATCGAGGCAGTGATTGCGACTCCAAGTGTTACCAAAGCCATTGGCGTTTCTACTGATAAAGCCGCGTCACCGTCGAACGCATACGGCATGACCAAATACATCATGGAGCGACTCTTTGTGGAGGCCGACAAAAATTCTGATACGACATTTGCTTGTACACGATTCGGTAACATTATCGATTCGCATGGCTCGCTTATCACGTTCTGGAAAGAACATCCTGAAATAGAAGTAAAACTCCACCACGCTGACATGAAGAGATATTTCTTTAAACTCACTGATGCCGTAAAGGTTGTCGTTGACGCTATCGAAAAATCTGAAGGAAGTGAAATTTTTATTCCAAAAATGAAAGTGGCTAGTATCTTCAATATTTTGAAAACAATTTTTAAACGTGACTCGTTCGATATCGTCGGTATTTCACCAGGCGAAAAAATCGACGAAGATCTAGTCGGTGAGAGTGAACGATACTTCACATTCGAAGAAGGCGATTACTATGTTGTGCGTCCCGGCAAGGCCAATTCAAATCCGCCGCCGGCGTTTTCGACAGCGAATGCCGAAATGTATTCTGACGAGGAATTAAAGAACCTTATTTACGGGTAATGCTGTTAAAAATTTTTAAAAAGATAGTTCATAAGCTTGCCCGAAGAAAATTCGTTCGAGGCTTTGACGATTTTTGTAAAGAACGAAATGGTCGCGCTCTTATTTATTACAAAACCGAAGAATTTTTCTTGAGAGGCTTTTTAAGTGATTTATCACATCCGAATAATTGGGAAAGTTTTCAGATGGCGAAGATCCTTAACGAACTTGGATTCGTCGTTGATGTAATTGATCGAACCGCGACACTCTCTGATGTAGACAAGCTTCGTGATGAATATAATTTGTTTATCGGGCTTGGCGCAGGAGATTCAGGAAAACATTTTGTCGATATTGCCAAAAAGCTTTCACGAGCAGTTAGAATTTTGTATGCCATGGGGCCGGAGCCGGACCTTTCCAATATTATAACCAAGAAGCGTCATGATGAATTTCTGGAACGGTTTCCGGGAAATAAGATTGTGTATCGTCGAATGATTCACGATGTCGATATTACAGAATCGATGAAACACACGGAAGCAATTATCACCTGTTGCAATGACTGGGGAATCGAAGGATATAAAAAATTCGGTAAACAGATCGAGCGTGTTTGGCTTTCTAGCTATCCAGGTCTTCGAACTTCCGAAGAAGAAATTAGAAATAAAAATCAGAAAAAATTTCTCTACTTTGGTGGTAATGGCAACATTATGAAAGGCTTACCGCTTGTGATCGAGGCTTTTTCTAGGCTTCCAGAACTCGAGCTCTATATTGGTGCGCCCAAGACCGAAGAAGATTTTAACAAGATTATGCAGCCTATGCTCGATGCCTCGCCGAACATTCATTTCATCGGTTTTATGGACGTCAAAGGTCAGGTTTTTGAGGATGTTTCCAAAGAGGCAGGATATGTTATACTGCCTTCGTCTTCAGAGGGGTGCGCTACGTCAGTTACGACCTGTATGCGACGAGGGCTCATACCTATTGTTACGATCGAAACGGGGGTAGATGTTGGTGATTTTGGATATATGCTCGAGTCTATAGATATGGAGTATATAGTGAAAAAGTTACAGTCTATAAGCGAAGAAAATAGGACAGAATTTGAACGAAGAGCGCGAGCGACCTATACGGAATCAGAAAAGTACACCCAAGAAAACTTCACCCGCACATTTACCGAAGCAGTCAAGAAAATTATTACCAAGAATAAATAACTACGCATGAAACGACTTTCTAATTTGAAAAATACAGTACTAAAGACCAATGACAACCTTTTTAAAAAGGGGTGGGCAACTCTGAAGAAAGAAGGAATTTTGTATTTCATCGGAAAAACAGTCAGAGTAATTTTTACCATGGTGTGGAGATTCTTCCGCGAATATATTCCGCTGAAGCTTCTATATATCTTTTTTAAGAACGGCAAGATTATGAAAAAAATCCAAGGTTCAATGATGATCCTTGATCTAAACGATCTCGGAATTTCTCGCGAACTCGCACTTTATGGCGTGCATGAAAGGAACAGTACTGCCGAAGTCAAAACCATCATTACGCCGGGTATGAAAATTCTCGAAGTGGGTGCGAACATTGGTTACTACGCGCTCATCGAAACGAAACTCGCTGGTCCATCAGGACATCTCTATGCCATCGAGCCAGCACCACATAATTTCAATTCGCTCAAGAAAAATCTAGAACTCAACAACATTAGAAATGCTGATTTGCATCAGGCGGCTTTCGGTGAAGTCAGAAGTAAGGCAAAGTTTTATGTCTATGATCGTGGAAACCTATCGAGCTTCATCAAACGCGATGATATGGGTATGAAGTGTGAAGAAGTCGAAGTTGAAATCATGACACTCGATGATTTCCTCAAGTTCAAGAAAGTTGACTTCATCCGCATGGATGTCGAAGGTTACGAAAAAGAGATTTTGAAAGGCTCGGAAGGCGCACTCTCCGAAGGTAATCGTCCAAAATATTTCTTCATCGAAGTCCACTCCGAATTACTCCACAAGAAAAATTCTTCAGCACGAGACATCCTGGAATTTCTCCGAAGTCATGGCTATGAGATCCGCAAGAGTTTCTGGCGGGGAAGTGATCTCGCTGTTACGAGCATGGACGAAATGCTCAATCATCCAAACCTCGAAATTGGCTACTGGGAAACCTTTTTCGAACTTAAATAAAACCTAACTTATGATGTTGCTATCAACCGGACTTAGCGACACACTTACTGTTATTGTCGGACTCTATGCTCTAGTGTCTTTTTGTTTTTCCCTCTACGATCCTAAAATTGGTTTTTATTTATTGATACCCGCCATCGGACTTGGTTTTGAAGAAACGGCCTTGATCAAAGGCGGTTTGATCGCGCTTGTTTTTATCGGGACACTTATTCATCTTCTTTCGACCAAGGAGCGATTCACTCTGACGTCTAGTCCGTTTGCACTCATAATAATTTTATTCGGTTTGATGGCTTGGCTATTTCTAAGGGCAATGCTCGTCGGTGATAGTTTTGATTACTGGGCCGAATGGGTAATGAAGCGCCTGTTTATTCCTGGGCTTTTGTTACCGCTAGCCCTTATCGCACTTCGTGATGAACGCAGTGTTATGGGCGCTGTGAGAACATTACTTGGTTTCGGTATCGTGACAGCGGTGTTCGGTATTATGCAGTACTTCACCCCCGATGGATTCTTTTGGACTGCTCGTGAAGCACTGAGTATTCCTGGACCGATCGCATATCAAATTATTGATCGGTTGCGTATCTCGGGTTTGAGTTCATATGTCGTACCGCTCGCGTATCAGCTAGGGTCATTGGTGCCGATTGCCCTCGCGGTTTTCTTTATGAAAGGAAACATGGGTCGTAAAACTTTTGCCTTTCTTGTAATTACAATCATTACTATCGGTCTTGTCCTGACACTTTTGAAATCAGCCGTTGGCGGAGCCGTTCTAGGCGTCTTTATTGTTTTCGTTCTTGCATATCGTGGTGGTTACTTGAAAGCATGGGCCCCTCTTCCAGCTTTGGCTACACTCGCGCTCGTCATCGGCATTATTATGGGTCATCCAGGGTTCCGTAATCAGCTCTTTGCATTGGGTGCCCCAACACTCGAGCGTATTCCGATCACAATCTCAGCCATCAATGTTGTCGTCAATCATCCTTTGGGGGTCGGGCCAGCTTTTTCAGAATATGTAAAAGAAGCCTATGCCGATGTTTCGCATTATCTAGGAGCTCATGTAGTTGTACATCATTTCCCACACAACATTATTTTAAATATTGGCGCCATTCTTGGTCTGCCAGCTTTGGCTCTGGTTGTTCTTTTTTACTACATTCTTTTTCGGGGCCTAATGGGAGTAGCCCGTGGTGGTGGGCGGATAGGGTTACTCGGTATCGGCTTTATCGGAAGCTTCGTGGCGTATATTGTGAATGCTATGTTTCATAATAATAATCCATTTTTCGGCGATGCCTTTAATTGGCTCATTATCGGGGTGGCTGCAGCAGCCATACAGATCTGGGTTGTGTCGAGGAAGCCTCGTTTGCTAGAATGATATCCATGTCTATGGAAAAGGAAGAACAGACCCTCGATTTCGCCAAAGTTATCGTCCGCCGTCGCGGGTTCTTGTTTACAGTGTTAGGAGTAGTGCTTATTGCCGGAGCCGTTTTCGCGTTCGCGAGCAAAAAAGTCTATGTCGTCGATATGCTCGTCGAAGTCGGGACTTATCCTGGTTCTGATGGCACACTAATACCGCTTGAAAACCCATATCAATTAACTGAGAAAATTACTGCCGGAAGTTATGATGATGCTATTAAATCAAAGCTAGGATTTGTCGCAGACAAGCCATTTGTGATGAAATCTACGAATCCGGATAACACGAATTTGGTGCGTGTTTATATTGAATCAGCCGAGCCACAGACAGCTTTACTAATCCTTGGAGAAGTCGGTAATTTAATTATTGCCGATCATAAAATACGTTCTGATGAACGTGACATAAGCATGATTTCGGGTTTTATCCCGACCGATATTGCTAAGGTTCCGACAATTTCCGCCAAGCCCATAAATGATAGACCAATCCTAGTTCTAACGTTTGCGTTGTTTGTCGGCATTGTTTTCGCTCTTCTTGCAGTCTTTGGTGTCGAATGGTGGCGCAGAAGTATTGATTCTTAGTCAATTCTGCTCGCGAAAATATTTTTTAAATCAACATACATGAAAACAATACTTGTCACAGGTTCAGCAGGATTTATCGGCTTTCATGTTGCTCGAAAGCTGCTAGAGGCTGGACATGTGGTGATCGGCGCTGACAATTTCAATGATTACTACGAAGTTTCTCTGAAAGAAAGTCGTAACCAGATTTTGGAAGGCAATCCAAATTACAAACTTTATCGTGGTGATTTGGCGAATCTTGATTTTGTAAAGCAGATTTTTGAAGAGAACAAGATAGACAAAGTATGCCATTTAGCAGCGCAGGCTGGTGTTAGATACTCGCTCAAATATCCGTATGTTTATGGCGAATCTAACCTTACGGCATTTCTCTATCTCATTAACGAAGCGAAAAATTTCGGTGTCAAAGATTTTGTCTTTGCTTCGTCGAGCTCAGTGTATGGCGAACAAGACAAAGCACCATTTAGTGAAACGATGGTGACTGATGGGCCGATTTCACTTTACGCTGCGACCAAGAAAGCTAGTGAGCTTATTGCACATTCATATCATCATCTCTTTGGCATGAATTGCGTAGGATTGAGATTCTTTACCGCGTACGGACCATATGGTCGTCCGGATATGGCGATGTTTATCTTTACCAAAAATATTTTGGAAGGAAAACCAATCCAGGTTTTCAATGGTGGCAAGATGAAACGAGACTTTACGTACGTTGATGATATTGCTGAGGGCGTAGTCAAAAGCCTCGAGACGACACTTCCTTTTGAAATTTTTAACATTGGTAACAATCAGTCACTTGAGCTAACTTATGTTATCAAGTGTATTGAGAAATCCATAGGCAAGACTGCCATAAAAGAACTTTTGCCAATTCAACCCGGAGATGTGTCAGAAACGCACGCAGATATCAAAAAGGCCAAAGAGCTTCTCGGTTGGGAGCCGAAAATTGATATCGAAGAAGGCGTTAAAAATTTTGTATCGTGGTTCAAAGCGTATTATCCAGGTATTGTTTCGGGCACTACCATGGAGGACGTTGCTGTACCAGAGACGACGGCCAATGCGTTACATCCGAAGGTTTCAGTTATCATGTCAGTATACAACGGTGCGCTGTATTTGAGGGAAGCGATTGATAGTATTTTAGGTCAAACGTTTAGGGATTTTGAATTCCTGATCGTTGACGATTGTTCGAACGACAATTCTCCAGAAATTTTGGCAGAATATGCAAAGAAAGACAGTCGTATCCGGGTGATCACCAACGAATTCAATCTTGGACTTACGAAGAACTTGAACCGTATGATTCGCGAAGCCAAAGGAGAATATCTCGCTCGTTTTGATTGTGATGACATATCTTTGCCAGCGAGATTTGAAGAACAAGTGAAATTACTCGATGCCAATCCAAGTGTCGGTATGACGAGTCTGTGGGCGGATGTCATTGATGACAAGGGTGCGTATGTCCGCACGATTAAATATCCGACGACTGATGCAGATTTGAGAAAAGCTCTCATCCAATACAATCCATTCTTCCATCCGGGACTTATGGTACGTACTACTGCGATTGTGGAAGCCGGACTCTACGATGAAGAGTGGAAGTTTGCTCAAGATTATGAAATGTACTTTAGGATTGCCAAGAAATACCAACTCGCCAATGTTCCAGCGGTGCTTTTGAAATATCGCGAAGCGGAAAGCTCAATCACTGGGAGCAAGAACCGCAAGCAAGTCGGATTCGTTTTGAAAGCGAAGATGAAAGCTCTACGAGAAGGGCAATATTCGAAATGGAATTATTTCCATCTTCTCCGCCATTACATCAGCTGGATTGTGCCAATCAAAATAAAGAAGTTTGTAAAAAGGGTGTTTAGATAAAATTTGGAAGTAGAAAAGCCGCGGAACTGGTCCGCGGCTTTCCGAATGGTGCGTGGCTTACGCTATGATGCCGTTTGCGAGCATCGAAGCATCGAGCCTCATCATCGACAGGAGTTCATCCTGGCGCTGATGTTTGGTTGCCATCTTGGCAATGTGACGTTTCAGGACGTCTGGGTCAGAGATGACCTCGTACTGTCCTTCGCTTGCAGGATATACGATCCCGATGCAGCGACCGTAGAGCTTCACCAACAGGGCGGTGGGAATGACTTCCTCGACCCCATTGATCTTGTAGAAAACCCGATCGCCGTTCGGCGCGAGGCCCTGCAAGTAGTGGGCGTCCTTGTCATTCTCGGGTTCAGCCGAAAGCAAGTTGAAACCCCCAACGGTCATGAGCGAGCGATTGTGCCACAGGCAGAAAGTGTTTGCCACCCGGCCTTGTTCGATCGATTCGCGCAAGTCGCGGAATGCCATGCCTACCACTTTGGCTCCGCTGTCAGCTTTCTCAAGCATTGGCAGGAGATTCTCCATTGTCAGGTAGCTGTGCATGTTCGGCGAGACGATCAGGCTGTAGATGATTCCGCTTTCCATCTGGATGCCGACTCCCTCGTTGAGGGTTCCGGAAAACAGATCACCTTCTGATGTGTGGATGCGAACACGGGGTTCGCCTTTCCATACACCACTCAGCTTAGGAACCATCAACCCGCAGTCAACGCTGGGGAAGATCTTGTTCGAGGGCACCAAGATGTCCACGAACTTGAATACGGGGCGACCTTCGTGCTTGAGCACAAGGGCCTTGTTCACCGCTTCCTGAATGAGGGCGAGCTGCCCTTCGAGCTGATCTTCTTTTTGCGCGAACGCCCGGAAGATGATCCCTACCGGAAACCTACTTACAATTTTCATTGCACCTCTTTTTTGTGCCACTGCGATAGCGTTTTTGAGGGGCTACCAAGGGGCGGGTTAATGGGAAGAACTGTCTGGTGGATTATATACCAAATTTTGATACTTGTCAAATAGTACGATTATGCTATATTCATGAGACATGAAGATACTGTATTCGATAACCAAAAGCGAAATCGGTGGGGCACAGATGCATGTGTTGTATGTTATGCGTCACATGAAAAGCCTCGGGCACGAGGTGGCTCTGGTTGCGTTACCGGGAGGCTGGCTTGAATATGAAGCCAAGAAACTCGGAGTCATTTTTTATCCAAATCGTCATTTCGAAAACTCTTTTAATCCTATTCGCTTAGCTTTGGCATACAACACTATCAAAAAAGCAGTCAAAGATTTCGAACCACACATTGTGCATTCGCATAGTTCGTTTGCGGGGTTTCTTACTAGACTCGCTGTTCGCAACAAAATTCCAAGCGTATTTACCGCACACAGTTGGGCGTTTACTGATGGGACGAAATGGTCTCGAAAACTGATTGCTCCGATCGCTGAGAGATTCGTCGCGAAATACACGACAAAAATTATCTGCGTTTCAGAATATGATCGAAAGCTCGCCTTGCGATACAAGATCGCTTCGCCGGAAAAGATGGTTGTTGTACATAATGGTGTTGAACCAGCAACATCTTATGTGCCGGGTGGCGATGTTGTAGTAACTGTCGGACGGCTGGCATATCCGAAAGAATATGCGCTGTTGCTCGAAGCATTTCACAAAGTCGATCTACCGCAAATGAAACTCGAGGTTATTAGTGATGGTCCACATCGTGGCATGATCGAGGAAAAAATAAAAGAATTGGGTCTCGAAGAAAAAGTTACATTACTTGGCGAACTTTCATCACCCAAAACACGTGATCGTTTGATGAACGCCGGAGCGTTTGTCCTGATCTCAAAACACGAAGGTTTTCCGATGTCGATCTTGGAAGCTATGGCCGCGGGACTACCAGTGATTGCTTCAAACGTTGGTGGGATTCCAGAACAAATCGACGAAGCGTCTGGAATTTTGGTCAACAATACCGTCGATGAAATTGTCTCTGCGCTAAAGCGTCTCGCCGACGAAGAAACGCGTATTCGTATGGGACAGGCCGCAAAGAAGAGATTCGAAGAACATTTTTCTTTAGAGAAATTTTTGAAACACAAAGAAGATATTTATCGGGATTTGAGGTAGTTTAATTGGGACGTGTTTTAAATGTCTGGAACAATTCTATAAGTAGTTTTTCTCGTAAGACGTATAATAAGCTGATATAAACGAATCCTCCAATTACGACAATAACGATCGTATTCCATCCCGCAAATAAAAGACCATGTACAATACCACCCATACCAATCGAAGCCAAAAGCATTTTCCATGTTCTGTTGACGAAGGAGATAGGCAAAATCTTATTTGTTTCTCGTAGAAGTATTGCATTCATAATGATTTGGGATGTAAGGGTCGCGATGGCTGAGCCCTCGATGCCAAGAGTGGGAATCAATAAAATATCGAGAACAATATTTACTGCGGCACTAAGTCCGGCTGCTTTTAGCGGAGCGAGTTTTGAATTTTTGGAAAACAAGACGTGACCCAAAATCATGCCGGGGAAGACTAGGAGAACGGACAGAAGCAATATTTTAAAAGATCCAATAGATCCGACATACTCGGCGCCAAAGATATTGTGAATTAGCGTTCCACTCATGATGAGACCACCGCAAGCGATTGGTAGAGCGAGTGCGATGGTTCCGAGTATTCCTCGTTCAGTTAGACTTTTGAGCGCCCCAAAGTTTTCCTCGGAGACATATTTATTCATGGTCGGGAATATGGCGATAGTGATAAAAGTTGGTACGAGATAGATCATCATGACCGGTCGTAGGGCAGCCGAGTAGAGTCCGACTGCTTCGGCATTCATGAAGTATCCGAGGAAGTAAGTGTCGATGTTTACCATGAGCCCTCCAAAGATACCGATCATGGCATAAGGGATAGATGACCGTATAGCTTCTTTGGCTAGCGAAATTCTAAAGTTTGAAACAAGATTTTTAAGATATGTACGAATTTGAAAAAAGACAGCGAGAGATCCGAGCGTACTACCGATAAGATAACTTAAGATCAGGTTTTTCACTGATGGTATATAGATGAGAACGAGCATGGCAAGTATAGCTGTGATGATTTCGGTTCCAAATGAAAGCCTGGCTTCTTTTTCCATTTGGCTTTTAGATCGGATGATGGCGAAGCCAAAACTTCTGATACCATCGATGATAATAAGAAGTCCGACGAGGATGAGGAGCGGATTGGCTTCTGGGATCTTTGAAACAAGCGGTGCGAAAATCGCAACAAGCGCGAATGATAAAATCATCAATCCAAATTTTGTGGCGATGATGGTCGAGATGTATGACTTATCCGTGTTGCCACTTTTTGTTAGCTCGCGTGTAAGTAGTGGCGAAAGTCCAAGATCAGCAAAAATAGAAAATATCGAGGCAAGCCCAAAAGCATATGAAAAAATTCCGTAATCGCCTGCGCCCAAGATACGCGCAGCGTAAATGACCATGACAGCTCGGATGATTTTGCTTCCCACCGCTCCGATAGAAAGCCAGAGGGTGTTTTTGAGTATTGTTTGCCGAACGGTCGTGTTTTCAAAGAGAAAGGTTTTTAATTTTGGAAACATGGCTAGTTTAGAATAATTTTTGTATCGTCCTCATGATGATACCAAAGTCCATGAAGAGGTTTTGGTTTTTGGCGTAGAACATGTCGTATTCAAATTTTTCATATGATTCGAGAATTGTGCCGGCGTATTTGAATTTGACCTGTGCCCAGCCAGTGACTCCTGGTTTGATAACGTGTCGAAGGTCGAAGTAAGGAATTTCTTTTTCGAGGATAGCGACAAATTCTGGTCGCTCCGGTCGTGGACCAACGAGAGAGATTTCGCCACGCAAAACATTCCACACTTGTGGTAGTTCGTCGAGGTGGGTGTAGCGTAAGAATCGGCCAAACTTGGTAATGCGCGGATCGTTTTCTACCGACCACTCGGCGCCATTTTTTTCGGCGTTCGCGATGTAGGTTTGGAACTTGTAGAGATAAAACGGTTTGTTATACAAGCCAACGCGCAATTGTCGGTAGAAAACCCCTCGGCCGTCTTCGAGTTTGATGCCGATCGCGATTAGTATGAAAAGGGGAATCAATATGACAAAGATGATGAATGATACCAAGATATCAAAAAATCTCTTAATTCCATGATAGAAACTTTTTCGTGAATTTTTTATATTTCGAACAAACCAAACTTCGTTGATGAACTCTATTGGTACTTTCAAAAATATTCTCTCGTAGGCCTCGACGATGTTTAGGATTTCGGTGTCGGATGACATGAGATGATGAATATCTTTGGAATCCATACTGAAATTGTTGGCGACGATCAGGGTGCTTACTTTCTTTACAATTTCTTTGTCATTTAGGTCTTCGATGAAGCCTTCAAAATGGTAGCCGATATGAGGATTGCTTTTGATCTCTTCGGCGAGTTCTAGGGATTTTTTATTTTTACCGAGAATTAGAACTTCGGTCTTGAAGTGCTTGGAAAATATTCGGAAGAAGAGTCGTCGCCAGCCGATAAAGAGTCCTCCGAATACCAAGATGTTTATGAGTAGGTTCATCTTTGGTGAAATTCCGAAAATTGGGAATGAATAAAAGAAAATCGCTCCCACAACTCCTGAAACGATGAGTGCTAGGGAAATGTTGCGGATGTTACCGATGGTCGGTTTTAGATGACTGTAGTCGTAGAGATTGAAAATAAACAAGACGACTATCCAAGCAACATACATCATGGAAAATGGGAGTATGTGAGATTGTAGATTTGCCACATTAAAAGATCCCCAGTATCCAATGATGATAGTTAGGTAGAAACTGATCAAAAGGGCGATAATGTCGCCCAGCAATAGTGATATTTTGCGTTTTCCTCTCATTAGTATTGAATATTATATGAAATATGGCATTTTGCAATGCATCGGGGTTTTGCGCAAGAGATTGTAAAAATCTGTAAAAAGGAATAGAGTAGGCGAAACGTTGAACCTAACACCTTACGAACATGGCTAAGCAGAAAAAGGCTTCCGCAAAGTCTGACCCCGAAGAATCGATCAGTCTGACTGATTTCGGCATGATCAGGTATCGTGACGGTGAGGATCATTCACAGTTCACGAACTTAATGCAAGCTCTCGTTTACATCTCTAAGGAGATCAAAGATGTGAAGCCAGACACTAGATTCTCCGTCTACGAGGGTCGGGTGGAATATGAGGAAGAAGACAAAGCCGGCGATGACCCTATATTCGAGATGGATATTGTTGTTATGACCCACGCAGAACTTCTGGAGGATTTTCGTCTCTGGAATAAGCATGGGGGATACGCGCCGTTTGATCCGAATGTCGACTATACCGATTGGATACGCGATCGGCGCGTTCGGGAAAAAGTCCTAGAGCATCAATGCAGAGATATGGGCAAGGATTGACCAGCACACCAACATGGGGACACGTCCGGGCCGAAAGCCCGGGCGTTCTCGTTTTGTAAAAAGAATTTAAATGTAGTAAAATTTATTTATGAACAAAAATACTATTTTAAAATCTTTGCGTTATGCCATGAGTTTTATTTTTCTCTGGGCATTTTTTGATAAAACGTTTGGACTTGGATTTGCTACGAGTGCCGAGAAAGCTTGGATAGCCGGCGGGTCGCCGACGTCGGGATTTCTTCTCCACGGAACCCACGGACCGTTTGCAGAATTTTTTCAAAGTCTCGCGAATGTTGGGATTGTCGATTGGATTTTTATGCTCGGGCTTCTCGGTATCGGGCTTGCACTTCTCATCACAAAATATCTGAAGTGGGGAGTCATTGCCGGCATCGTCATGATGCTCCTCATGTACCTCGCATCATTTCCGCCGGAGAACAATCCGGTAGTTGACGATCATCTTATTTACATTTTGGTTTTTGCAATTCTCGCGATTGAAAATAGAAAAAAGGCTTAGAAAATTATTTTCTTGTAAAAATCTGGGAAAGGAGTATATTTCTTTTGGAAACGAAACGTTGAACCTAAACCCTACCAAGATGCCAGAGCCACTTTTTTGCCCAGAGATTGACTTCAAATACCACTTGATACAAATAATGGCTTGTAACATCATCGTCGAGATGAAAATGCCCTTACAGAGAGTCGGGGAAATTCACAGGGAAAACTACAACTTTCGGATAACCAAGTGGGGCAGCCATCACGATTTTTGGGCCGAAGGTGTCGTTGATATCGACGGAGACAAGAGAAAGCTGAAAGTCACTTACGTCTATGGTAGTCGCGATGAAGACACCTGTCAGGTGCGTTGCGACCTATCGCCCTTACCTCATGATGAGAATGATCCGTCGGATGATCGCAACATGGGCAAGAACTGGTGATAGGAAACTTCTGTAGGGGAATTCCCGGGGCTTCGGCCCCGGGTTTTTCGTTGCTTGTAAAAATTTCGTAAATGAAGTAGATTGCTTCTAGAAAACCCCGAACCCATGGACATCTCGCAAAACAAACCATCTCAACCGACCAAGCGTCAGATCGCGATCAACAAAGCCCTTTGTGCGCTTGTTACCGAGTATACGCTTGGTGAAGTTCGTGCAGGTGTCGAGTTGCTCTGTCGCGAGCGCGCTGACAGGATCGTCGAGAACCGCTTGCGAGCGATTCTCAATGTTCATCCTGAGATCATCAAGATTTTGGTCTGCCACATCAGCGAAGAAGGCGATGGTATCTATCACTTCTGTGTCCAGTCAAAGTCTGGAGGATACCATCGAGACCGGATCAATAAGAGCGCTCGGTCTTTGGTCAATGGCTGGACGGCCGACGGCTTCAAGGTTACGGGTGACAGTCTGACGGTTGATACTTGGAAGGATTTCAATATGCTCGTCAAGCGATACCGGATTAAGCCGGTCGTCCTCGAACGCACCAATGCCTGATCAACTGATCCGGCAAAATGCAAAGCCCTGCGTAAGTGGGGCTTTTGCTATGTTGTAAAAATCCGCAAAAAGGAGCAGAATTGGGGGATGGATTGGAAAACTTTCATAGTTTCTATTATTGGTTCTGGGGCTGTAACAGCCATTGTGAATAGTTTTATTAATAATCGAATTCAAATAAGGGCGATAAAAGAATCAGGGCTTTATTCCAAACGAGCAGAAGTATTAGATGAAATGATGAAGAGAATGGAAAGATTGGATAGATTAACAGGAGAACTCATATCTTTTTTTCAATATACAATATCAGAAAAAGAAGAGGTGGATAGAAGAAATAAAACATCAGAAGCCCTTAATCTTTTTGTCGGTTTCTATAAAAGAAATAGACATTATTTACCAAAAAAATTGTCAGACGAAATTGACAATCTTTGCAAAAGGTATAAGGAAATATTTATTGATTTTATTTATGTCGCTCGTCCGCAGGGTGAAAGCCCTAATCTAGATAAGTGGCAAGAGATAGTTAAGTCTTATGAAAGAGATTTTACTATAAGAAAAGAAGAAGTTTCGGGGGAGTTTAGGAAATTGATAGGAGTAAAATGAAAACCATTCTCGTTGACGCCATAAATACATTTGTCATTAAAAGCCAGGGAATTGACCAAGAGATTTTTGATCTGCTCGAATCTTTTCCCAATCGAAAAATCGTTTTGACGAACGCGACCGACGAGCGAATGGAAGAGCCAGATTTTGCCGAAGTTCCGTATGAGATATTTACCCTAAGCAACGACCCGAGCAAATCCGACCCCGAATACTTCAACATGATGCTTTCACACCTGGGTCTACAAGTCGAAGAAGTCGTTTATTTTGAGCACAATCCTGAAGCCATAAAAAGCGCCGAATCTGTGGGGATAACCACACATCATTTCGACCCAGAAAAACGTGATATTTCAAGCCTAAAAGCCTTTTTGGAATCCGAGCTAAAAATCACTTGACATTAGTTTCGAGCCGACTATAATACTACCCACATCTCTTTTAGCTGAAGAAGATGCTTAGGAAAATCAAATATAAGAGCCTGGGAAATCCCATCTCGTATATTTGCTTCATTCGGACAAAATGAAAATAAATTTTCACTTTGCTCCTCATTTGCAAATATGACACTTGTATTAAACAACTAGATTCCAATCGGGAACATGTCATGTCTGCTTTTTCTACGGCAGGCTTTTTTAATAAAAGAATGAGCTTTTTGAAAACTGAATACAATAGGTAAGAAAACAAACAGTTATGCAACAAACAGTTACAGTAAAGTAATCCAAAATTAAGAGTATCTAAAAAGAAGTAAAAGCCGGAAGCATATACAAAATTAATACCTTGTATTTTGCTTCGTTCTAAATTTTCGAAGAAAATTTAGCTCCGCAAAGCCGAAAGGCGGCGTGGAGCAGATTCCCACTTCGCCCTACGGGCTACGCGGGATGAAATTTAACTTCGTTAATTTCAAATAGAGTTTGATCCTAGCTCAGGATGAACGCCGGCGGTGTGGATAAGGCATGCAAGTCAAACGGAACTTTTTTAGTTCGAGATTGAGATTATATCAAGGTCAAGAACTTTTTAAGTTTAGTGGCGAACGGGGTAGTAACGCGTGGGAACTTAAACAGAAGTCAGGAATAGCCCATCGAAAGGTGGATTAATACTTGATAGACCCTCCGGGGTAAAGATTTATCGCTTCTGGGAAGGCCTGCGTAGTATCAGCTAGTTGGTGAGGTAATGGCTCA
>CAZLAD010000004.1:0-15745 GCA_964557535.1 uncultured Candidatus Saccharibacteria bacterium
GCTGGCACAACGGCTGACGGCGCCGTCCACGATATGTCCATACTCGTCTGTCCGGGGGTTGAAGACATGCCGCTGACCACACCGGGAAGCTCTCCGACTTCAATAGTTACATCTTTAAAATTCATCGCCGGTAATCCAAGAGAGTCATACACAGCATTTAAAATACCGCTTCGATTATCATCAGCATAGCTAACGGTTATTCCATTGTTTGTATTTACCGATGCTCCCAAATTCAATTTAACAAGACGGTCATCTTCGTAATCAATAGAAGATATTGTTTTATTCGTGGCGCCATTTAAAACAGTAAAAACCGTATTTGTGGATATATAGGGTGTTGTTATTCTCGGATCTGAATCATCTGAAAACTCTAGAAAAACAGCATTGTCCGCCACCGAATAATATGACGTATCCTCCATTAATATCGGCCCAAACCCATCACTCCCATCATAAAATTCCTTATCAAGGGCTAGCCACCAGCGCTCACCAAAGATAGCGAGATCTTCATCTCCACAAAAGTGAGTTCCATCACAACCATTATCAATGTTTACATCATACATAGCTGGACCCTGGACGGCGTTTGCATTGCTATTGATGACAGCTTTTTGGGCCATACGAACGAGACTTCTTCCCTCGCCAGTTGAAGTGGCTGAGCCGAGCATACCGATGACAGTTTTGGCACCATTGAAATCGGCGGCGATATCGTCTACGAATCCGTTCAATTGATCTTCATACCCAACGACACCGGCTTCACTACTGTCGCTTTCTCCTTGGAACCACAACACCGCCTTGATTGAACCACCAACTTCTCCAATGCGTCTTTCCATGGAGGTGTAGAGTCCAGTGCCCTTTTCCCAATCCTCCATCGCGGTTGATCCCATTGCTGTGGGCACAAAGGCAACAGGAATGTTTTCATTGTCTAAAATATAATCTGCGAGAATTGGCACAAATGATCCTGCGGCAAGAGGATCTGAGCTGACGGCATCGATCTGTCCACTATTTCTATCGTATGGATCAGTCAAATTTTTCCAGACATCATCATTACCAAAAAGTGTTGCTCGAAGAGTGGCGTGACTATATGACTGATTGTTGTCTCCGCGTCCAGAAGCATTACTTTGACCAGCAACAACATAAATATCACCAACGCCAACGTAAGAAGCGGAATCGGTTATCGCCGTATTGCTTGAAAAACGAACCTCGAGAGTTCCTTGGCCAACTGATTGATCAGAGAGTGTCCCACTGAATGTCCCTCCGGATGGACTTGCAGAAATAGTCGTCCATGCACCACCATTAAATCGCGCCTCGATCGTACCCGGTGGACCGACAGTATATGTCCCCGTTATCGAAATATCAGCCAAATCATCTCCGTCTCGCTGAAATGTTTCATGATCAGTAGGTGATGTGAGTGTAATAGTTCCAAGAATACCAAATGTCACCGAATCGGTATCACTTGCCGAACTCGTTCCACCTTGATTTATAGCTTTTACTCTAAAGTCATAAGTTTCGCCACCCGAAAGTCCTGTAACCGTGGCAGATCTTTGTTTTGATACACCATCACTAAATGTTGTCCACGATGAATCAGCACTTAACTTATACTCTACCTGATAGTCATAAATTCCCGCGCCCCCATTTGATGTTGGAGAATCCCAAGTAAGGTTTGCCGAATAGACACTTCCGTCGGCAGTAGCACTCAAATTAAGCGGAGCCCCAGGAGCCGTAACGCCAGTATCAAAGGTATTTTCATAAGAATAAACGATGTTGTCACTGTAGGTATTCCCTGCAACAGACTGACCAGTACCAGAACCATACCCTTCACCATAGTACACCCCACCACTTGTATATGTACTATTTGTAACAGTCGCAAGATTTGTCCAAGTACTTCCATTACCAGATCTTTCAAAAGTAAGTGTGGTACCGTTAGCCGTGGCTCGATAATATCTTTTTGTATTGTTGCCCTGACCAGAAAAAGTCGGCGAAGCAAGAGTAGAAGTGATCGCTCCACCAGATATTAGAAAAATTCTTCCATGACCAAGGTTTGGACTTACTTGAAACAAATAACCCGTTTGAACTCCACTTGCATCGGCCGTAGCGCGGAGATAAAACCCTTGGCGAAACAATTTGCTCGTGTATCCATTTTCCCATGTAACCTGCTGATAATCTGATTCTGGAAAGTCGTCAAGAGAATACACTCCGAGACCAGTTGATCCATAATCAGTAACTTTGGCGACATTGCTAGCAAAGGTACTTGAATATTCTGTTGTGATAAGAGCCCCACTTGTAATTGGAGTTATGAACGCCGGCGCAGATGATGCCGTGTCATAAGTAAAGTCATACGTAAGCGTCGCAACACTCGCAAAGACAGAAAAATTTGGTACGAGAAAAGAAACTACCGCCAATATGTAAAATATTTTTCTGGATTTTAGCAAATTAAACATACTTCAGACATTATATACTAAATTTATATCACGTAAAAATTATTTTTGCCCTGTTGCATCCAAGAAAAAAAGAGTGCTTTTCTCAACGTCTTCGTAATTTTCGGCATTCATAAGCTCGATACGGAGTTCTTTGGCGCCGGGAAATCCATTGACATAAGCCTTATAATGTTTTTTCATTATGGCGAAATTTTTGTGGGCGCCCAGCATCTCGACGAAAAGTTTCGTATGCTCGAGCATGATCTCTAACTTTTTTGCAACACTTACGTGTCCCTCGACAAGCTCATGGCTTTTTTCGCGAAGCGAAAAAAGCCATGGTGTGCCAAATATTCCCCGACCGATCATGGCGCCGTCACAACCACTCTCCTCGCATCTCCTCCTGGCGTCGTCAACGTCTACGACATCACCATTTCCAAGAATTATCGTTTCTGGTGAAATTTCATTTCGAAGCTCTATGACTTTTTTCATGAGATCCCAATGTGCCGGGACCAGAGACATTTCTTTTCTGGTTCGTAAGTGTACCGTGAGAACTGGTAAGCTCCAAGACAAAACTTCTCTTATCCAGTCCCATTCGACCTTGTTGTAACCAAGTCTTGTTTTCACCGAAACGGGAACCTGTCGGCCAGCAAAGCGGGTACCTCGGCGCGCCGCTTCGACAATTCGTTTTGCAAGTTTCGGATCTTTGATACAGTACGCGCCACTTTTGGATTTCTCAATCGATCTATCCGGACAACCCATATTTATGTCAATTCCATCAAAACCAAGCTCGGCACACAGCCTGGCCGCCTCTTCCATGGCTTTTTCGTTTGAACCAAAAAGTTGCGCAACGATTGGATGCTCGGATGGATCAAATTTTAGATCGATAAGGAGAGCCTCTCGTCCACGAGAAGCGAGACCATCGGCCGAGACAAATTCCGTCCAGAGCACATCCGGTTTTCCGTATTTGGCAATGAGTTTCCGAAACGCACAGTCGGTAACGTCAGCCATCGGCGCCAGGACAAACAACGGCTTTGGCAAATCCGCCCAGAAGCCTTTGATTATCGGTTCATTTGAAACCTTTTTTTTAGAAAATAGTTTGGTCAGCCACATTTAAATTTCTTTGAATTTGTAGAATACTCTATTGTTAAATCTGGTGTCAATGTACTCCAATTTAGAAGAAAAAGTTTTGAATTGTTCCTTAAATAATTCTTCGGTAAACGTAAAATCAACTTTATCTAAAATATCATCCAAGTCCGACTCTTCATTAAAAAGTATTTTAGCGAAGTCGCCAGTTGTCGAAAAATTATTCAATAAAAATTGATTTTGCCCATCAGGGCCAACAACAATAGAATGAGATGAGAGTTCGTGCTTTTCAAAAGCTTCAATCAATTCACGAAAATCCTCAATACGATTTTTCGTACGAATGGTTTGACCGATTGGTGATAATTCTCGATTAATTCCGCCATAAAAAGACAAATACACTCCCGGGGTAAAAAATGGCGAGGTGTCAAAAATAAAACCTGTTTGATCTAAAAAATAACACTCTTCCTGTTCAAATCTTTTTTCATATACCGGCGCCTCATGCCCACACCAAGTAAAAGCTGCTCTGCGTTCTTCTAAAACAATTTCTAGTTTTTTATTTTCGAGAGTTATTTCTAAAACTTCATAGACTCTGGGAAATTCTTTTTTGATAAATTCTGTAAGTTTTTTCTTTGAGTAGATCAAGGTGTTTCCCCGAGCATAGAACAACGCCACATTACCTCCCAGATACTCAAGCGTTCTGTTACGCACTTCACCCACATCCAAGACCTTTGTTCCCTTGATGTCGATATCTTGAATGACCAGACTAGGAACGTGCGACAAAAAGCCAAAGCCAACGAACAAGCAAATGAGCACTATAAAAAACCAAGTGATTCTAATCAGCGTTTTGTTTCGCCTTTTTTTCTTTAGCGGTGTAGGGAAACTTTGGGTGGGCCTCATGGCTTTTTAGATTAAATTTTTGCCAAGATATTTTTGTAGAACTTCTGGAATCCTGATATGTCCATCGGCGGTTTGAAAATTTTCAATGAGTGAGACGAGAATGCGCGGAGTTGGAATAGCGGTGCAATTCAAGGAATGAGCAAAGTTTGTTTTGCCCTCAGCGTCACGATACCTAATCCCAAGACGACGCGTTTGAAAATCATGAAAATATGACGCTGATGAAATTTCTCGGTATTTTTGTTCAAGTGGCACCCACAAATTTGTGTCATACATTCGAACCTTGGCAAAACCCATATCACCCGTACAAGCATCTACAACCTGATAAGGAATGCCAAGTGATTGAATAAATTCCTCAATATTTTTTTGGACGTCTTCGTGTTGCTTCACTGATTCTTCGTGACTTCCAGCACACAAGACAACTTGCTCAAACTTATAAAATTCGTGAACACGAATTAAGCCCTTCAAATCTTTTGAATGACTCCCCGCCTCCAAACGAAAACACGGAGAAAATCCAAGCATTTTTATGGGTAATTTTGAACTATCTAAAATTTCGTTCATATACATACCCATAAGTGGAACTTCTGATGTCCCGACAAAATAACTTTCGTCTTGAGCTTTGTAAATATCTGCTTCACCTTGTGGAATAAAAGCGCAACCCAAAAGTGGCTCACGCCTAACATTTATCGGGGGCATGACGGGATTGAACCCCCTGGAGCTCCAGAAATCCATCGCGTAATTCCAAATAGCAAAACAAAGTCTAACCGCATCACCTGATAGAAAATATCCTCGGAAGCCATGCACTTTGGTTCCACGATCAAGATCAAGAATGCCGAGATTTGTCATGATATCGACGTGACTTTTCGGAGTGAAATCAAACACTGGTTTTTCACCCCAAGCCCTGATCTCTACATTGTTTTCTTCTGAATCTCCTTCTGGTGAAGTTGGATCAGGAATATTCGGCACGCGAAGCATTGTGTCGCGCCACGTCTCCATAACAGCTTTCAATTCTTCTTCTTTTTTCTTTAAATCTTCTTTGTGGAATTGCATCGACTTTATGAGCTCGGCTTTGGCGCCGGGGTCAGTCATCTGAGACATTCTATTACTTACGGCATTTTGTTCTGCTCGCAGACTTTCAACTTCGTTTAAAATAATTAAACGCTTGTCATCCAATCGCAACAATTCGTTAATGTCTATTTTGACCAATTTCTTTTTGGCTGCCGCCTCAACGATGTCTTTGTTTTCCCGAATAAATTTAATATCTAACATTCGGTTATTATACAAAATTGCTATAATTTAGGCTACCTATCCCGTCGTTGATTTTTGGGCGGTTTTTGTAGAAAAATTTATTATATGTTTGGGTCTATTATTTTTATAAATTTAATTGGATACGTGGGCCACAAGCTCGCAATCTTCTGACTCAAATGATCCAAAAAATTAAAGTCTTGTCGACTATTCCCCAGAAATTGCAAGAAATAAACGATCCGCCTAAAAAATTATATTTGGAGGGCGAACTTCCAAAAAATCCAGAACTTAAATATTTGGCTGTCGTTGGTTCTAGAAATTTTACGACCTATGGCAAAATGGCGTGCGAACAAATTATTGCCGGACTTGCCGGATACCCAATTGTCATTATATCTGGTCTAGCGCTCGGCATCGACGCTATCGCTCATGAATCAGCCATGAAAAACGGATTGCTGACCATGGCAATACCTGGCTCGGGAATATCGGAAAAAGCCATTTCGCCAAAAACAAATTTTCATATCTCACGAAAAATTTTAGAAAAAGGCGGGTGCATCCTGTCAGAATTTGAACCTGAATTCACGGCGACCGTTTGGAGTTTTCCCAGACGCAATCGTATCATGGCCGGGCTTTCTGACGCAGTACTTCTCATAGAGGCTCAGGAAAAATCTGGCACTTTGATTACTGCCAGACTCGCCATGGAATACAATCGCGATGTATTGGTCGTTCCTGGTGAAATATTTTCCAAAACTTCTATTGGCACGAACAAACTTATCAAAGAGGGCGCGCACCCATGTCTAGGGTCAAAAGAAGTTTTGGAAATCCTCGGATTCAAAGAACAAGAAAATTCTGGTAAATCATATGATAACTGCACGCCAGAAGAATTGGCTATTTTAGAACTTCTCTATGAACCGATGCCAAAAGAAATGTTGATGCAAAAATACAAAGGCTCGGCGACTGACCTCAATATGTTTTTGTCACTTCTCGAAATCAAGGGTCACATAATGGAAACAATGGGAGAAATTCGGAAAATCTAAGTCCGCCAGCCGGCGGACAAATTTGCAAAAATTTCATTTCCATAGTATTACTATTAGAATTCTATGAAATTACTAATCGTCGAGTCGCCCTCAAAGGCCAAAACTATCGAGAAATACCTAGACGGCGCGTATACAGTACGCGCTTCTGTCGGTCATGTTCGCGACCTACCAAAGTCAAACAAAAAGGCCGTTGACGTCGAAGCTGGTTTCGTCCCCCATTACGAAATCTCGCCAGCCAAAATCAAAGTCGTCTCAGAACTCAAAACCTTGTCTAAAAAAGCAACCGAGGTGATCCTGGCAACCGATCTCGACCGCGAAGGCGAAGCGATTGCTTGGCACTTATCAGAAGCATTGGGATTAAAAAATCCTCAGAGAATAACTTTCAACGAAATCACCGACACCGCCATTAAAGAAGCCCTGAAACATCCTCGAAAAATCGACATGAATTTAAAAGAAGCCCAAGAAGCACGTCGAGTTCTCGACAGACTTTTTGGTTACGATCTCTCTGGTCTCATTTGGAAAAAAGTTCGTTACGGACTCTCGGCCGGAAGAGTTCAATCTCCTGCCCTTCGCATCATCATGGAACGCGAACGTGAAATCAGGGCATTTAAACCAGAAGACTACTATATATTGAGTGCTCTTTTGAAACACCACAAAGATGAGATGCTTTTTACTTGTGACAAGGAAATTTTCGACAAAAAAGAAGCGCAAAGAATTATCGAAGTTGCCGAAAAAGAAGACTGGTCAGTCGTCTCGATCAAAGAAACCGAACAAAATCGCGTTGCTCGTCCACCTTTTACTACATCTACAATGCAACAGGTTGCCTCAACTCGTCTCGGTTTTGCACCGTCTAGAACCATGGGTGTAGCACAAAAGCTTTACGAGAAAGGCTTCATCACCTACATGCGAACTGACAGCGTCAATTTGTCCAAAGGCGCACAAGGTGAAATGCTCTCCTGGGTAGAGAAAAATCTAGGCAAGGAATACGCTCAGGCAAACTTCTACGCCAAGAAATCCAAAAATGCCCAGGAAGCCCACGAAGCCATCCGCCCAACTCACCCACTCGAGAAAACTATTTCCGCGGCCAATGAAGACGAACAAAAACTTTATCGCCTGATTTGGGAACGCGCCATTGCCTCACAAATGTCTCCGGCTAAAGTTTTGAAAACAAAAGTTTCCGCAAATACAAAATCCGACTCAATTCCAAATTTTTCAATCAATGGATCACGCGTACTTTTCCCTGGATGGCTCGCCGTTGACACTCGAGCGCGCGGCGATGACACCGAGGTGCCGAAACTAAAAGAAGGTGATAGTCTCGAACGTATCAAGATAAATTCCGAAGAAAAACAAACTCTCCCACCAGATCGCTATACCGAAGCTGGACTTATCAAAGAATTAGAGAAGCGCGACATTGGTCGTCCATCGACATACGCATCAATTATTCGCACCATCGAAGAACGCGGATATGTGACAAAGGAGGGTCGTACGCTTTTCCCGACCGAAACTGGCGACGTCGTTTCAACTTTCATCGAAAACAATTTTGGCGACTACATCAGCGACTCTTTCACAGCTGAAATGGAAAACGAGTTAGATGAAATTGCTGAGGGCAAGAGAACGTATCTAAAAACTCTGAAAGATTTTTACGGACCTTTCACCAAGGACCTAAAAAGCAAAGACAAAATTGAGAAGCTGACAAACATCGGCGAAGCGCCCGCGGAATTCCCATGCCCAGTATGTGGTAAGCAAATGGTCTTTAAACTTTCCAAGAACGGTAAGTTTATGAGTTGTTCAGATTTTCCAAATTGCGTCGGGGCTCGAAACGCCGAAGGCAAAGAACTGGAACAACCTAAAGAAATCGGCGAAATATGTCCGAAATGCGGAGAAAAATCCGGCGGAAAGCTCGTCCAGCGCGAAGGCCGATTCGGACTTTTCATTTCATGTTCTCGTTATCCAAAGTGTAAATTTATAAAGGAATCCGAAGAAGAAGCGGCCAAGAAACGTACGGGTGTCAAATGCACCGATTGCAAAGACGGCGAAATGGTAGAACGTCGCGGACGCTTCGGAATTTTCTATAGCTGTTCAAATTACCCGAATTGTAAAAACGCCATCAAGGCCAAACCAACCGGTGACCTGTGTTCAATGTGTGGCAAACTCATGATGCAGGGAACGAAGACAATTCCAGAACGTTGCAGTGATAAAACTTGTCCGAATCACAATCCCCATAAACTCGAGAAAAAATAATTTTATGGACCGTGAAGCTCTTCTTCCGACTCTTTTATAACCGAAGTCTTCCAGAATTTTTTTATTTTTATTGTTTTTTCTATCTGACCTATCTGTTCGTTTTTCAAAACTTTTAAAATTACGTACCAAACACACAAACCTAAAATTCCTGACAAAAATCCTTGACCCAAAATTCCCCAAAAAGTATTTATATTAAAAACTTTTGTAAAAATAGATAGAAATCCATACGCCACAAATCCGGCAAAGAATGACCCAGCAAAACTTTGGAAAAACGAACGAAGCAAAAAAGAATCTTTGCTTTCCCAAACCTTGAAATCGCTTTTAAACGAAAGCCACAGAAGGAAGGAATTTAGTATTGCGCCCAAAGAATAAGCGAGCGGAAGCATTACCAATTCCGTATTTTTGATATTTTCTATACGCAGAAGAGATTCGAAAAAAAATCTAAAAGTATCATTGGTCTTAAAAATATAAACCAATCCATACGCAGAGACCACCGTTAAAGCCGTAGAAAAAAGATTTATAAAAAGTGGTTTCTTTGTGTTCCCCGCCGCATAATATCCACGAGTAAAAAGTAAAACCAGACTCTGGGCAGAAACAGACACGGCAAAAAGCGCAAGTGACGCTGCGGTCAAACGGGTGTCTTGCCAACTGAAAGCTCCTGTTCCAAGTATTACACGTACAATCTGTGCACGAAGAACTATAAACAGAAACATCACTGGAAGCGACCAGAAAATAATTTGTCTAGCAGCAAGAGTGATATAGGAAATAAATTCTTTTATTTTGTCGGCGGAGAAAAGTTTGGCAAGTGTGGGAAAAGCCGCTACAGAATACGAGATACCAATTATCCCGAGAGGAACGCTCTGGAGATGAAGCGCGTATTGAAAAACAGAAATAGATCCTTCGCCTATCTGTGAAGCTATCGCCACTATTACAATCAGTGATATAGAGCCAAGCGATAAACCGATGGTTCGAGGAAAAGAAGTTATGACCATCTCTTTCAAATCTTTCCAGATTATTTTCCTTGAAATTTGTGGCAAAAAATCATGTCTTACCAAAACCGGAAATTGAATAATCATATGAACAAAAGCTCCGAGCACTACACCATACGCAAGCCCCGCAATGCCGAAAATTGGATAAAAGAAAATGACACCAATTAAAATTCCGAGATTATAAAAAATAGGACTTAGTGCGAAAACAAAAAACTTTTTGAACATTTGGGTTACAGATCCAAAAAGATTTGAAAGACCCAAAAATATCGGAGACAAAAGCATGATTCGACTAATGGTGATGAGATCTTTCGACTCTCCGGCAGTAAACCCTGGTGCGACTAGCTCCACCAGATAAGGCATTAGGACAAAAGCGATAGCAGACGCCACGACCATAAAAACCAAAAAAACAGTAAAGGTGTCGTTTAGAAATTTACGGGCTTTTTCACTTTTACCGTTTAGCTCACCATCTTCACGAACACCAAGTTTCTCTGTCAAAAATGGCAAAATAACCGTAACGGATGCAAGTGAGGCCACAGAAACGAAAATAAAATCCGGTATGCGAAAAGCCGCATAATAAATATCGATAGTCGAGGACGTCCCTAAAAAGTGAGCAAAAGTCCTATCCCTGATAAGCCCTAAAATTTGAGAGAGTAATGTAAAAGTACCGAGAATAATCGCGGCTTGATTTATGTTTCCAAATTCTCTATTCAATAAATTTAGGGCTTTTTTAACCATATCAGATGACGATGTTTATGATTTTGCCTTTGACGTAAATAAACTTTTTGATCTCTTGTTCACCGACGAAAGTTTTGACCGAATTTTCTCCAAGGGCAATTTCACGAGCTTCGTCTTCGGAAGCATCTGGTGTGATCGAAACCTCCCCGCGAACTTTGCCATTGACCTGAACAGCGATTGTAATTTTGTCGTCTTTGACTTTTGATTCATCATATTTCGGCCAATCGGAGAGGTGGATAGATGTCGTTTCGCCAAGTTCGTGCCAAATTTCTTCGGTCAGGTACGGCACAAACGGGGCAAGGATTTTAAGAAAATCTTTATAGTCTGACAAAGAAATGCTTGTGGCTCCGTTTACAAAAATCATCATGGTCGAGATGGCAGTATTGAATTTGAAATTAACAATATCGTCACCTACTTTCTGGATAGTCTTTTGAAGCAATGTGTGGGTTTCTTCGCTTGAGTCGACCAGACCTTCTCGCATTTTCCAGACTCTCTCCAAAAATCTTTTTGTCCCAACGACTCCATCAGTATTCCAAGCAACTGATTGCTCAAACGGCCCCATGAACATTTCATAAAGACGAAAAGCGTCCGCGCCAAAGCGTTCTACCATCTCGTCAGGATTGACCACGTTGCCCCAACGTTTGGACATCTTGCGTCCATCAGAAGCTTGAATAAGTCCAACGGTGTGCAATTCTTCGAAAGGCTCTTTGGTCGAGACCGCACCAATATCGTAAAGGAATTTATGCCAAAAACGCGCGTAAATAAGATGACGTGTGGCGTGTTCCATTCCGCCGACATAGACATCGACAGTATTCCAATATTTTTCTTTGACCACATCCACAAGCGCTTCGGAATTTTTTGGATCCATGTAGCGCAAATAATACCAAGAAGACCCGGCCCATTGTGGCATGGTGTTTGTTTCTCTCTTTGCCTCTCCACCGCATTTTGGACAAGTTGTATTTACCCATTCAGGAATTCCAGCAAGTGGAGATTCTCCGGTTCCAGTCGGTTCGTAATTTTCAACTTCGGGTAGACGAACCGGCAAATCTTTTTCTGGCACAGCGACAGTGCCACACTTAGCGCAGTGAACAAGAGGAATCGGCTCGCCCCAGTAACGCTGTCTGGCAAAAACCCAGTCACGCAGATTGGCGAGCCAATTTTTCTGACTCGTTTTTACATATTCCGGCCATTTTGGGAGAAGCGCCAAATCTTCAACGAGTCGATCACGATAATCAGTAATTTTAATCACCCACTGCGCTAGAGGCTTTTGTTCTATCTCTGAACCACAACGTTCACACTTGCCATCTTCTAAGTCTTCGTTTGCAAGACCCGTTTTGCAAGACGGACACCAATTGATTGGCTCATGTGATTGATAAACCAGACCTTTTTCGAACATTTTAATGAAACACCACTGCGTCCATTTGTAATATTCGGGATCAGTTGTGTTGATCTCACGTGACCAATCATAATCAAGTCCGATCATTTCGAGCTGTTCTTTGTAACGCGCAATATTTTTGGCGACAGAAATTTTCGGATGAACTTTGTTTTTGAGTGCAAATTGTTCAGCCGGAAGTCCGAAGGCGTCCCAGCCCATTGGGTGAAGAACGTTGAACCCTTGCATGCGAGACATCCGGGCATAGACGTCGGTCGCAATGTAACCTTTGGGATGCCCGACATGGAGTCCTTCGCCAGAAGGATAAGGATACATGTCGAGAACGTATTTTTTAGGTTTAGAGAAAGAATCTGAGGTTTTATAAGTCCCTTCTTTTCCCCATTTTTCTTGCCATTTGGCCTCGATTTCTTTGTGATTATAGGTATTCGCCATAGGTTAAATCCCGTTAGAGATAGCAAATCTTTTTGATTTGCATATTTAAAAATTAACTTCTAATAAAAACCGGCTTCATCTAAAAAAGACCCTATATGCTAAAAATAAACAAAATATCTCTAACGGGATAAATAATACCGCAAAATAAGGCTTTTTCCAAAACTAAAAATCCCGACCAGGGCCGGGATTTTTAGTATAACTTTAGATATTAGTTATTGTATTTAGCATAGAATCCATCGTTGCCAGTGGTTACAACAAGATGGAACATAAACAAATCGTTTGCAATTCGAACCGTGTCATAACTTGGATGATGAATGTGAATATTTCCATTGAACGAACCGCGTGCATCCATAGGATTTTCTGCGTCGTTTACAGAGACATCGTGAATTCGTGTCCAACTGTCGACTGGATCAAACCAACCATTTGCCTTTTCCCAAGCGCCAGTTAATTTATTGATTTTGTCATGCGACAATTCAATATTTCCTTTCGCAAATTCTCGATTGATCAAATGGGCTGGATTGCCTCCTGTTTCGTGGGAGCCGAAAAGCACAACACGAAGTGAACCATCAAGTCGCTGAACAGCAACACCTGGCACATCAAAATCAAAAGCTTCATCTACGATCGGTTCACATGTTTCTTCGTCAACGAGTGGGAACCATTCTTGCGAATTGTATCCATTTCCTCCCAATGAATTATGAAGTAAGTTGTCTCCTCCGACATAAATTGGTGGATTTTCAGTTCCTTTAGCGTCCCAATCATCTAGATTTCCTGTTCCCCAATTCATCCACCATCCTCGTTCAGCTGTTCGGATTCGTGCATAAAGCGGTTCACATACCTCTGGTTCTTCGACACACCTAACAGAAACATTATCTATAAATGTTCCTAGGGTATTTGGAGTTCCTGCATCACGAAACGCGATTGTCGCCATACTATCGCTGGCTTCAAATTCATACGTATAAGTGGTCCATGAAGTATTTCCGCCCCCTGCAACAGGGCCGTGTGTTGCAACGACTACTCCATCGACAAGGACTTCTAAAACATTTTCTGAAGCACCTGTTCCTGGTCGTGGAGAAAATGCATAAGAAATTTCATAAGTTGCACCAGGAATTGTTGGAATATCTTGAGAGATCACAACAGAGGCTTTTTCCGAACCTCCTGGAGCCCAGTCAGTATCGAGCTCTGCGTGCTGCGCACCTTCATCATGAAGCCAACCATTTACACCCCTATGAAGCTCGAGATTTGCATTCACTGGCGCTCCAGCAAATGCTCCATTCCAAGCCACGCTCCAGCCTAGTCCAGCTGTGCCGTTTGGATACACGTCCCAACCCTGACCAGCGGTTACGACAGGGGCTTCAAAACCTCCGTTAACGACAAGGTTTGGAGATTGGACGCCACACATTGGTACTTCTTGTGCGCTGATTTTATTTACAAGCCCAGCATTTGGAGCAAGGACAAATACAGCAACCATAGCGAAAGCTAATATCTTTGATAAATTTCTTTTCATAATATTTTAATTAAAAACTAATAATTGATTGATAAAAACTAAAATTGACCTTTATTTAAAGAACAATAAGCATCATCTAGTCTACTCTCTATGACGAAAAAAACAAGCGATTATTTCAAAATTTTAAGAGTTCAAAACAATAGTGGTATCTGGACCCATACCAGAATTTAAATACATAAAAATAATGATTATGGCAAGTAGTATTATTCCATAAGCAATATTTTTTGGATGTTGGAGTCGAATCTCGATAAATATTTTCAAGATGAGTGAAAAAACGACTAACGCGGCAAGGACGACATAAATACTTGAAATTACAGACGAAGGAGAAACGATCAGTCTCTCGAACCAATTTGTATAAACGACTTTTTCATCAACATTTGATATCTCTATCTGATTTAATTCTTCGGGAGTCGCTTCAGGATTTGAAAAAGACATGAAAGTTTCTTGATCGTTTGTTTCGGCGCTCAGAACATCGACTGGGTCCACAGAATCAGTAGTCTCGTCAACAGTTACAGCAACCAATTCCTGAGACGCTACCGATGAATTCGGTAACGCCGTCTCTATTTCTGATGCCTCGGCAACTTTTGGTGCGAAACCTTCACCCACACTTTGAAGTGTTGATTTTTTAGGACTTCCAAACATTTGCACAACAAAAGTCGTTTTCTTGCCTTTGTAAACTCCTTCGGCCGTTGAAATACCAATTTCTGTATATTTGTTACTTATGATGTTGGCCTTATGAGTTGGTGAATTCATCCAAGCCCTTTGGACATCTTTTGATTCATTGAAATTAACTGCCAGATTTTCACCCGCGTAAACATACGAATAACCTGCTTGTCTTATCCAATACCAAGGAGTTATGCCTTCGGGACTAACGTGAGCAAAATAACTTTTGCTAGCCATGTCGTTTGCCTTTAGTTTAGCAGCATCTACTAACTGTGTGTTTATCGCGAGCTTACCCAGACCCTGTTCAAGGCGTTCTTCATTGGTCAGATCCACCAAAAAGGCTGATTGAATAGAAGCGAGGGATGGAATATTTTTCACAGCATAATTTCCAACAATCGACGCAATCAATAAAAATACAGCAAAAAAAGCGATGACTATTACGGCACGCTCACGCAAAATATGAGGCTTATGATCGTTTTCCGGATGAGGAATAAAATATTTCTTGAGGGTTTTTTTCATTGATTTAAGTTTTTTTATTATACCACGCTTTGTATAAAAAGCAAGGCTTATGACCAGTGTTTAAATTATATCACTTCCTACCCAATTTATGCCCCTACCCCATAGGCAAGGCCTATGGGGTTAATAATTTTCTAATTCACTCCCAAATTTTGGAGTTCTTCGATACTGGTGGTTGGTGGGATAATTCCCTGTCGGATTTTCTGGATTGCGAGATTTGCCACTTGCTCTGCGTCAGTAATACTTTCAAATCCCCGGTTCCCTGATACGGCTGGGATATTTGGTTGATCGACATATAAATTACCATCAATAAAAATTTTATAACCAAAACCGTTTTCGGTCGGATACGTTTCGGAAGTTATTTGCAGATCGGCATATGGATTTGGGGGTTCGACCCCCAAGTTTTCTTTATAAAAATGTTGATACAGAAAATACGCTAGTGTAAGCAAAACCAAAACACCTAAAATTGTCAGAACTTTTTTCTGCATGGATTACGGACAATATTCCCAGAAATCATTCATCGATACCGATAAACCTCCACCTGTTCCAATATAACCTTTTGTTCCAATCGAGAAACCCACTCCAGAATTACGAAATCCGCCGCCAAA
>CAZLAD010000004.1:15845-95963 GCA_964557535.1 uncultured Candidatus Saccharibacteria bacterium
GTTTGCTTTCTGGGTCCATAAATTTGTGACGGGATTATACTCCCAGAAATCTTGAGGTGTGCCAGACCCTCCACCTGTTCCAACATAACCTTTTGTTCCAATCGAGAAACCTGTTGCAAGCCGTCTCGGACCGCCGCCAAAGTTTGCTTTCTGGGTCCATAAATTTGTGACGGGATTATACTCCCAGAAATCTTGATAGTTTACCGCATTATTATTTGTTCCGGTTCCAATATAACCTTTTGTTCCAATCGAGAAACCTATTGCCTCCTGTCTTGCGCCGCCACCGAAATTAGCTCTCTGGGTCCAGACATTTGTGATTGGATTGTATTCCCAGAAATCACTCAGGAGAGTGTTAGAAGAAGTGTCATTATCCCCTATTCCAACATAACCTTTTGTTCCAATCGAGAAACCTGTTGCGTTACGTCTTTTAACTCCGCCTAAATCAGCTCTCTGGGTCCAGACATTTGTGATTGGATTGTATTCCCAGAAATCTTTTTTTTCATTATATGAATCATCCACCCCCGTTCCGACATAACCTTTATTACCAATTGAAAATCCTGCAGCAAACCAGCGTAACCCACCGCCAAAATCAGCTTTCTGGGTCCAGACATTTGTGATTGGATTGTATTCCCAGAAATCTTGATTTGTAGGTAATGAAAATCCAAAATCGCCACCTGTTCCTATATAGCCTTTATCACCAATTGAAAATCCTACTGCGCCAATTCTTGGAGCACCTCCAAAATTCGCCTTCTGCGTCCAGGTATTTGATGTACAAGCTGTCGTTGTTGATGCTGGAACATTCTTGAACGTACATGTTACAGATTCACCCTGATTTATTACAATATTCGCTATCGATCCACTAACCGTTGTTCCGCCAGACAAATCAACACAAGTAACCGTTGCAATAAACGCCGGATTCACGACTTCGGCGACCAAAAATGTTGCATTGTATGGAGTATAAAAAGCTTTCAGATTTGGTAGCGCCGAAGGATTAGGTAAACTAGCGTCGTCGTCCAATGTAAAAGTCTGCTGATAACCAGGGATGGTTTGATGTACAAAAGTAAAATCCTGATAACTGTCAGGATCTGCATTTTTGATAATAACTAATTTCCCACATTTTGTCTGAACTGGATTACAAGGAAAAGATTTCGCCGAGCCAAAAAAAGATTCTCCCTTCGTAGCTACGGCCGCCTGTTGCGAATATTTTATTTCTGTTTGCGGAACAACCACGCCCTGAAAATACCCAAACAAAACCGAAACAAAGACTAACGTAAGGATAAATCCTTGGGACAAATTTTTCATAATAAAATTATAGCACAAAAACCTTGTGACGAATTAAGTATTTAGTTTCTCGACGTTTCTAACTTCGACCAAAAGAAATTCTTTATTTTTTCGTCTATAAAATAAAAGAAATCATTAATTTTGCCGATTATTTTCCAGTGCAAACCATTTTTCGATTTGATCAAATCATCATCACAATCCTCTTCTCCCATAATCATAAATTTGGAAAAAGAATTCAACTGACAAGTCAAAGTTTTCTCGTCTGTGTTCACCGAACAGCTATTTAACTTTACCCAACCCTCTCCTTCTGTGTAGTGATACAAAGACATGGTTTCTTCGTCTACCGAACCGAGGTCTTCTTGATCGTAATCTATTGTGACAGATACTGGAGTTTGAAGATCCGCGACGGTATCATAATTTTCTAAAAGCTTTATATCATACGCGTTTTCACCAACTGGTTTGGCACCGGCTGGACACCCGACTACACGATCAACAGAAGAAACAGAAATTTGTTTTACTTGGAACACGGAATCTCTTTGAACAGATCCTGGCTGAGATACGAGACTGACCCTAGAATCATCAAAAGTAAATTCGTTGATATTTTCTGGTGACACAAGATCACCTACACTACTAGAAGTCACGTCGCCAATACACCCGACTGTATTGAAATACCTAGAATCACTAGCGTAACTAGATCTAGAAGCATCTTCACCTGTTACAAAAAAGAAATATGTTGTGCACGGGACAAGCTCTGTTATGGTAATGCTATGATCTGTCTCGTACTCCAAACTACTATTTTCACCATGTAAACTTCTCTGATGAACATCATATTGAACGATGGAGGTGGTTGGCGTGGTGGTCTGCCATGTTACCACAGCGGTATTTGAGGTTGTTTCCACCACGAGACTTTCGGCGACGATCTCTGGAGGGTTTTGTGTATTTCCTCCGACAACAATTATCGTTTTATGTTTTTGTTCTGCCGACAGTCCCTCTATATCCACCATATCATAATAAATAGTATAAGATCCGGGAGTATTGCAATCTAAATTACCAGAATAAGTCACTGGAAATTCCAAATAATCTCCTTCGTCGTCAAATGAAACTCCATCAAAAATTAAAGCATCGTCACATTCTGTTCCCGCGATTATCTGAACTTCTTCTGAACTGACATTTATCACCGGTGGCAGATTTTTAACCTGCGCAAAAAGCTCTCTCCCGAAAACAATATTTAAGATGAAGATTAAAATAAAATATTTTTTCATATATTTTTAAGAATTAATAAAATTTCTTGTCTTTTCACCAAAAAAACCCGTTCCTTCTGATAATCCATAAGGCTTCAAAAGTATTTCGGCATAAACTTCCTGAAATTTTTTCAAGGCCTCGGCCGTACCCGGACCAAAAAGCTCGGTTTCCTGCCCCGGAGAGCCATTACCCGAAGTTGCCACGATAAATCCTCTTTGGTTTAGGTACTGTTGAAGCTTTTTTACGTCGGGTCCCTTGTCACCCACTTTCAAATCTCGAGTGAAAGTCGGACGAGGTGCTGATTTTATCTTGGTAACAGGATTTTCGATTTTTGTAACTTGAGTAACGGGTGTTGGGGTTATTTGAACGACACCTTCGGTAATGCTACCTTCGGTACGTGCAAAAAAAATCGGATAAATTATTGTTCCAACAAAAATAACCGTCACAGAAATCCAGGAAAGATTATATTTACTTCGATCAAAAGTTCGATCTTTCATATAAGCGGTATGTATAACTTAATTTAAGTGTAACAATACTTTGCTTTTACGACAAGAGAAAATCCCCACGTCTGACGTGGGGATTTTCTCTTTATTTTATTTCTGTGTTCCGAGTACTATGCCATTTACTTCGTCCAAGATATTTGTGATCTTCATAATCTGGTCGGCTGTAAAAGGTTTTTGATTTTTAATTTCTGTTATCTTGTAGAAAATTTTTGGATCTTCTAGATATAACGCATCATTTGGACAGTTGATGATGAAGTTCATGGCAGACATCGTCATCTGTCGAGTTCGTCCGGTTGTGTTTGGACTAATCTTACTTGGTGCTCCAAGCCATGGCTTGATAATCGTATCCCAGTGCAAAGCTTGGAAATTGTGAACGGCCTGAGTGGTCGCCCAATCATATGTTCCGTTTACAGTGAGTCCAGCATTCATGTATTCGTTTAGGAATGTCTGGAGAGCTTTGACTTCACTTTTTGTACTTCCAGTATCGTGATACTGAGTGAATTGAACACAAGCAGTATCAGTTGCACCCAAGACTTCTCCGTCAGATGAAATTCTACTTCCACTAGATGAAGAAGAACCACCGCCTCCTCCACCGCCGTTATCTTCATCGTCTCCTCCACCGCCATTGTCGTCTTCACAGTCTTCATCGATGGTTAGGGTTTTTACTACAACGGTCGAATCTTGTCCGTCGTTTGCTGTATAAGTAATCGTGTATACACCATTTGCACCAAAGACTATTGGATCTGGACTAACGACGTAAGTCAATGTAACGGTGTCACCGTCAGCATCACTAGTTGTGACACCACTAGTAAAGTCAAACGATTCTGCTGACCAAAGAATACACTCATCAGCCAAGACAATCGCTGGAGGATTATTGTCGTCTCCGCCCTCATTATCATCGTCGCACTCTTCGTCTAGAGAGTAAGTGTAAGTTGTAGAGAATCTGTCGTCGGCTGTTCCCACGCCAAGGTCAAAATACGCCTTGTCGCCAGTTATCCAAACCAAATCTTCGTGTCCACCAGCTGCTCCCGTTTCCAACTTATTCTGTCCAGTAGCCGAAGTTAAAACTGTCGGAATACCATTGAAAAATTCAATGTATCCTTCAACGAATTCCTGTCCTGTCCCCTTTGGAAGATGACTTCCGTGAAGTTCTAGAACAATTTTATTGTCTGCTCGTCTCTTTACTGCAAGTCCAGAAACGTCGGCAAAATTTTCTATATTTTGCATGTCGGCCGGAGAAACTGGGAACCACGCACCGTCCGCAACAGTATTGATTGATGATCCTAGATAAATAGTATCAGTCAAATCTCCTGCTCCAACATTTGAGTGGGAAGTTACCACGACGCGTGCCCAAACGGCCTGAGATTCACAAGATGGATTTTCTTCTTCATTATCGTTATTTACAACACGAATTGTTCGAGTCTCCTGATCTGCCGTAAGTCCTTCGGAGTCTTCGACATCGTAAGTCACGATATAAGTTCCAAGCGTATTACAATCAACTGTTCCCGCGTATTCGATTTCACTTGTGATATCTCCATCCTCAAGATCATCCGCAGTAACTCCGTTTAAAATGAATGCTTCGTCACAAACAGTTCCAATAAAGACTTCGACAACTTCTGGAACAACTGTTATATCTGGTGGGGTGTTTTTCTTGCCACCGCCGTCGTCTTCAACACAATTTACACGAACGTCATCTAGAAACATTCCAAATGAATTAGCGTCGCCAAGATCAGCAAAAGTGATTGTGTGTGACGTTGAGTCAGCGGTGAAATTGTTGGTTTTCTGATACCAGTTTGTATCTGAGTCACCAACGCCGTTAGTCGTTACCGAAAGATCCCAAGGGAAACCATCTATATATAGACCGACCTTGTTGTCATCCATTCCGTATCCAGGTCGAGCAGAATAGAAGTATGAGATTTCATATTCCTGTCCAGGAACTGTGGTGATAGTTTGAGAGATTCGAGTTGAGGCAGCTTCGTTTGAGATTGATCCGCCAGGTCCGTCAAAATCAGAATCCAGTTCTAGATACTGTTCACCGGAGTGAGCAGAGTAGATTTGCTGTAGTTCGGCTTTGGCAGGAGTTTCGTCGCCAGAACCAGCTTGCCACTCAACATCCCAAGCCAAACCTGATGTCCCGTCAGCATAGATATTCCAACCACCAGAAAGTGTCGGATTTTCAAATCCGCCGTTTTCAAAAAGGTTAATTGAAACGTCACAAGATGGTGCTGGAGTAGGAGTATGTCCGCCACCATTGCCGTCACCAGAAACAAGATCAAAAGACTCTGTTTCACTTTCAGAGCTAGTTTCTTCTGTTACTTCTATTTCTGTTTGTTCAACTTCGCCCAGAATTTCTGTTTCTGTTTGCTCTACCTCAGTCGAGATTTCTGTCTCTGTCTGAGTACCTTCGTCTGTGGTTTCGACTTCTTCAGTAGTTGGTTCTGTAGAAACTTCTACTTCTTCGGTAGTATCAACGGCTTCTTGAGCTCTAGCGACTAGAGGCATAAAAGATGTCGTGATAGCGAATTGGAAAATGAAGAATCCATAAAAGACTGTCTTTGAAAGATTCTTGATCTTGATATTTTTCATAATAAAATATTTTTTAATAATAAAAAATTAAATTAATAAGCTAATTAAACTCTACAATCACAAGACAAGATTTTTAAAAGGTTTTCAAAACCCTTTGTCTCACCTGGCAATCTTTTTTTTTACAAATTCAAGCGTTAGATACGTTCGAATGTTTATGGCGGGATTATACACCGGCACATTTGCTTTGTCAAGCGATGCCCCAGAATACTTTGCCAATTTTACTATTTTTGAATTAACTGTCAAAAAGACGCTTTTCTGAAGATTTTAAATTAAAAGACATGCGCCCCCGGCTGGTGACCGGGGGCGCATCATGATGAGGGGGCATAACTCGCACAACTAGTAGGTTCCTGCCAAATGCGGTCTAGCCTTGTCGATCACCCTTCTCACCTTCTCGGCACTAAATGGCGAGATGATCTTGTACAGACGGAAGGCCGACACGATGGTGACATCGGAGTACTTCTTTGGCCACCAAGCGGCGTGGCACATCCTCCAAAGGAAGCTACGCCTCGAGCCATTCCTGTTGCCATATGTCAACTTATGGTCGGATTTGCTCGGCAACACTACCGTTTTGTCGCTGGTTCTGGCCAAGGGCGCAGACACTGGGATCTTCATTGTTGCGGTGTGCATGAACTTGCGGGTTTTTTGTTTGTGATTGTTGCTGGTCCACAAAACACTATATCCAAGAATTTAATTTTTGTAAACTATCTAAAAGTATTAACACCCCACCAAAATATTGGCATAAGCTGAAGTGGTGATGTACCACCAACCAGTCGAGTGATCGAGCGTCGGCCAAGGACGAATTATCTGACTGGAATATTTTTCTTGGAATCTTCGAACGGCCCTGTCGGTATCTTCTCCAAAAAATCCATCGACAGTCAAATTACTACCGATTTCGTTATTTAAAAATTCCTGCATCTTCATAACCTCTTCTGGATTATTTTTGTTTGATTTCATTCGAAGATACGTTTTAAAGTACGGACACGAATCATTTTTATATTCGATACTCAAATAATCTTCGAACATCCCGCCACGCTCATTGTAAAATCTGACATAAATTCTCTTGGCGCCAGCAACACACCCCATCGATCCTTTACAGAGATCCCATTCGAGGTTTCTCTTGGTATATTCTCGAAAATAAATTTCTTTGTTGGAAAAATCTGCATTATTAGATATTTCGTAATAAGTTATTGTGTATGGGGCCAACACAATCAAATCCACAAACCGAGAGTTTGTTCTTTTGGGATTACCCTCTATCATCACGTTCGGCATTTGAAAACCATAAATTGTTGATGCATCTGAGAGATTTTCGACGCTCTCATCTTCCTGATCGTAGATAAAGACATCAATTTTGCCGTTCGTGTCGTCCGCCGTCAAATTTGTGGCACTGGACAAAAATGCAGTATAGCGACTATCCGAGGAAACGGACGATGTCGAGGACGCACCGTTTCCAATCACATCAGAACTATTTTTACTTACAAGCTCGATAGTATCTGTATTTCTGTCATAAATAAACACATCAGAAACACCATTGGTATCCCCGTCTACTAAATTTGTCGCGTCTGAATAAAATGAAACGTAACGCCCATCAGGAGAAATCGAAACTTCTGACGATACTCCGTCACCGCCTTCACCATCGTTGTTCACACTCACACGTTCTATTTCTTCGGTATTTCGATCAAAGACAAAAATATCAGATTGTCCCTCGATATCACCAGCAACCAAGTTGGTGGCATCAGAGGCGAACGCGATATACCGACCGTCTCCAGAAATGGCTGGGTTATAAGAAATATTGTCTTGATCTCCAGCTATTGTTTTACTGACGAGTTCGGTTGTACCAAGCGTGCGATCACGCACATAAATATCTTGAAAAACATTTAGATCATCAGCGTGAAGTGAAGACTGCGTGGCAAAAGCGACATATCGTCCATCGGTAGAAATGGCTGGTTCTAGAGACACCGCACTACCTTCTAATTCATCACTATCAACACTCACGCGCTCCGTCACCCCAGTTTCTCGATTATGCACAAAAACATCGGCGGCCCCATTGGCGTCGTCATCAACCAAATTCGTCGCTTCGGATCCAAAAGTCACATACACACCGTCTCCAGAAATTTCAAGATTACTAAAGACGCCATCATCACCTGCTGTCCCATCAGTATGAACACTTACTCTTTCGGTGACACCAGTTTGTCGATCATGAACAAAAACATCCGAAAATCCTTCGACATCTCCCGCGACCAAGTTCGTGGCGCTCGAGTTAAAAGCAACATATCGTCCATCGGTAGAAATCGAAGGATCAATCGATGCGCCATTTCCAGGCGTCCCGTCAGTGTGAACACTCACGCGTTCTATTTCTTCGGTATTTCGATCGAAGACGAAAATGTCAGAGGTGCCAGTATCTCCGGCAATTAAGTTTGTCGCAGTAGAAGCGAAAACAACATACCGTCCATCAGGAGTTATGCGGACGTAAGAGGAATCATTGTTTGCCTGAACTCCCAGATCGTTTACACTTGCACGTTCAACCGTCCCCGCCACGACGAAAAACGCTGGAATTGAAATAATTGCCAAAAGAAAAAATAGTGTTCGCATTGCAAATCTATTTTAGCAAAGAAGCGACCTTTGACAGATAAAATATGGGGACAAAAATCTTCGGTGGACCCTAGGAGATTCGAACTCCTGACCTCCGCTTTGCAAAAGCGGCGCTCTACCAACTAAGCTAAGGGCCCCTCTGCTCGCGAGCAGAGGGGCTAAGGGCCCTCCACTTGCTAGCTAATTGAATTCTTTATTCTCTTCTTAAGCTCTTTGTATCCCGCAGCAAAAGATTTTAGCATGTCTTCACGATGTCGTGCATCAGCTAAAGCCTTGTATGCCTCGTAATAAACGAGCTCAAAAGGGGCTTTGTGTTTTGTCGAAAGATTCTTCTTTCCATTGTGTTCAGCAAAACGCCTTTTGAGATCATTTGTATACCCAATATATATCGATTCGTCTACCCTGCTCTTTAAAATGTACACGTAAAACATAATTTGACAAGCAAACTACCCTAACGTAACGACAGGCAATATTCTATACAATTTTTTCCTTTTTGCAAAGGTGGTTTGACAATTATTCATTTCGGTGTAATGTTTTGGACGAACAACAATGTTCACCCTAAAACCTTTACGCCATGAGCATGGAGAACCGCTTTTTCATCATCACTGAGATCGAGCCACACGGCGCAGAAGCCGTAGAGACCCTCGCAGAAGTCCAGGACTTCCTCGACAATGAACATTACCCTGAGGTCGAGGAAGCCGGTGGTCCGCGATTACTCGCCAAGATTGTGGTGAAAGGTGGTCCAAGCGATGCCGACGACACCATTACCTACGTACAAGAGATCCAGGGCGGCATCGAAGGATGGGACAAGTACAACAACGGAAAGCGCCCAGGGCTCAAAGCCAAGTTCAAGGCGAAGCTGGGAGAACGCATGCAAAGAGGAGACTTCAGCATGAAACAGAAAGCCTCCAAAGGCATCGTGCTCTAGTCAACAACACTGCGATAATTGAAAAGGCCCGCCGCATGGCGGGCCTTCTCATTTTATTTTAATTCTTTGTATCGAAAACACGTCGTCAGGTGGTCATTTACCATCCCAATTCCTTGCATAAAGGCGTAAGTCACCGTCGAACCGCAAAATTTAAATCCGCGGGATTTCATATCAGCGGCAATTTTGTCTGACAGCGGTGTTGTCGCGCGCATATGCGACGAGTGTTTCAATTTATTTTGAATCGGTTTGTTATCGACGAATCCCCAAATGTATTTTGAAAATGTTCCAAACTCCTCGCGAACTTTTATAAAGGCTTTTGCATTTGCAACCGTGCCGGCAATTTTCAAACGATTACGTATAATTCCTGGGTCTTTCAAAAGTTTCGCCTCTCTCGCTTTTGTATACTTCGCAATTTTTTGCCAATCAAAATTATCAAAGGCTTTGGCAAAATTTTCTCTTTTATGTAAAACGATTCTCCACGAAAGCCCAGCCTGAAAAGTATCTAGCACGATGGCACGAAAAATCTTTTTATCATCGCGCTCTGGTTTGCCCCACTCCGTGTCGTGGTATTTCTGCATCAACACATCTTCCTCTGGCCACGCACAACGTTTCATCTATTTGATATTCCTAGAAATAAGATGATCGATAAATTCGGCTTCGGACATACCAACTGATTCGAGTAAACTATGCATCGGCATCCCACGACCGAGAATTGGCACAGAGTCTACCTCCAAAACAAAAATTTCATCTTTTGGTGAAATGATATATTCGACAAGCGAAAAATCCGCGAGCCCAAATTCCCTGTGTATCTCGCGAGTCATATCTTCGATGCGTTTTTTGTATCTATCATCCTTGCCGACAATATAGACTCGGTGAAGTCCCATTGGCCGAGGACCCGCTTTTGGCATGTCTTCCCTCGACAAGACTTCATGAGGTGGCATCACATAATGCGAATCATTTCGATAATCTTCGAGAATTGCTGACACGACTTCTTTGCCCTCGACATATTCTTCGATCAAAATTTCGTTGAATATGTCGGCCAAGTGATCGAGAATCGAGATAAGTTCCGAAAAACTTGTGACCAGATATGTGTGTGTCGAAGCACTCCCCAAAATAGGTTTGACAATCCAACTTCCGCCAAGCTTTTTGAAAACTTCCATCGCCTTGCGACGGATGTGATTTAGTCTTTCGGTCTCGTCGTTGAATTTCCCTAGATCTTGGAGAACGACATAACGCGGAGTTTTAAATCCAATCGCCCGAAGACGTTCTTTGGTGACTCGCTTGTCACCAGTGATAGAAGCCGGCAGAGAATCCGAACCGACAAATGGAATACTTTTGCTTTCCAAGAATTTTTGGATACGTCCGTCTTCGCCGTCGATGCCATGTAGACAATTAAAAACGACGTCGACGTGTTCGCCTAAATCGTCAGGGCTAAAAGGCACGCCGTTTTGATGCCAGACACCGTCTCGATCGACAAGTATGTCTATCGGACGATATTTGTCGCGTGAAATATGCGCGAGGACATATGAACCAGTCTCGATTGAAATATTATATTCCGGCCCAAGTCCACCGCGCAAAACGCCAACACGAGTTTTTTCTCGAATTTCCATAGAAATATTTTAACATTATTTCATCGACTTGCTGCGAAGGTGCTGGTGATATCTAACCGCGAATCTGTGTGCCTCGGCGTTGGCGAGGATGATGGATTTTTCGTGTTCTGTTGCAAGTTTTTTATTACCAAGAATTGCCTTTGGTTTATGACGCTCGTTTTTGACCACAGCAACAACTGTGATTTGCACGCCGAGTTCATTGAAAATATTTTCCACACGACGCTTCTGCGCGACCGACCCGTCGACAACTATGAGATTTGGATAAAGCCATTCCGGATGCCCAAGCCGACGTTTTATCACTTCGGCGAGCGCACCGACGTCGTTTGATTTGTCATATCCGCGAATCTTAAATTTTCGATATTCATTTTTGTCGGCCACGCCATCGGTCACGACAGTCATGACGCCGACCATGTTTGTGCCCGAGATGTGCGAGATGTCGTAGGCTTCGACACGAAAACCGGTCGCCTTTTTGACTAGATCATCTTTTTTGATAAGCGAAATATCATTCAAATGTTTCAAGGCGAGCAATTTTTGCTTTACTTTATTTGCCTCTTCAAAACGCATTTGTTTGGCCAAGCTCGCCATTTCCTTTTCCAAATTTTTCAGAAGTTCTTTTTTCTTGGCTTTGAAAAACAAAACGATGCTTTCGATATTTTTCTCATAAGCTTGTTTGGCTTCGATATTTGTCGAGTCCGGCGCAAGTCCAAGTTGTCGATAAAAAGTAAATTGGTCTTTTTTCACCGACGAATCATCGTGAAATGGAAAAATCCGCCGAACGATTTTCAAACCTTCGCGAATCGCCGGGCCGTTTGGAAAAGGACCGAATGTCTCTCGTAAGTCGTAAGTCGTAAGTCGTAAGTCACTTTCGCGTTCGAGTAAAACTCTTGGAAAATCTTCATCAGTGATGACCACAAAATAAAAACTCTTATCATCTTTTTCTTTGGTGTTATAAAACGGACGGAACTTTTTGATCAGGTTCGCCTCGAGGATAATCGCCTCGAGGACAGAATCGGTTTCAATGTGTTCAACTTTCTTCGCAAGCGTCACCATATCGACGAGAAGTGGTCCACGTGTTTCGATGAGATCATCGCCAAAATAGCTCCGCACACGATCGCGCAGAGATGTCGCTCGTCCGACGTACAAGACCTTGTTTCCAGACTTGAATATGTAGACGCCTGGACCATCCGGCAATTTTGGTAAACCCTTCTTTTTCATAATTTTTATCTTACTTGGTTTTCCCCATTTTGACCAATATCAAATTATGCGTTATATTTTTGTCCTAAACCTCTTACCCGTGCAAGACGTAATCGAAATCTCAGTCCGCGAGGACATGAAAGCAAATGCCGAACTACTATTGTACGGCATAGCGATGAGTGGATTTGGCGTGGCGCTGTTCTACGGAGCGTGTCATGTGATGTTCTTTATCGGCTCGCTCTTCAAGCGCGCCATACGACAACGTGGTTTCTAGAAGGAAGCCACAAAAGAAGCCCTGCGGATTTATTCGCAGGGCTTCCGTTTTTAACTTCAAACCCAAGCGAAGTAAAATCTGAATTTTCTGAACCCGAGGACATAGTGCGTAGACACGCTCCCGGAGGGTAAAGAAAATTCAGATTTTACGAAGCGATTTTTTACGAAGCCCCCTTCATAGCCTTCTTGGTCTTCACCAAAACTTTCTTCAAATATTTTCCGGTGTGAGATTTTTCATTGTTTGCCACTTCTTCGGGCGTGCCTTTGGCTACGAGCTTGCCGCCGTTTTCCCCGCCATCAGGACCGAGATCGATGATATAGTCAGCGACTTTTATAAGATCCAAATTGTGCTCGATGATGACAACCGAATTTCCACGAACAACAAGCTTGTTTAGAACTTCTATTAGTTTTGCCACGTCGTCATAGTGAAGTCCGACCGTTGGCTCATCGAGGAGATAAATTGTTCTCTCCGTCATCGGACGATAGAGTTCACTAGAAATTTTCACACGCTGGGCCTCCCCGCCAGAAAGCGTCGTCGCTGGTTGACCAATTTCGATATAGCCAAGTCCGACATCATCGAGTGTTTGTAGTCTGTCAGCAATCGCCGGAATGTCTTCGAAGAATTTAAGTCCGTCCTCGACTGTCATTTTCAAAATTTCGTAAATATTTTTGCCTTTGTATTTTACTTTCAAAGTTTCTTTGTCGAAACGCTTACCATCACAGACATCGCATTTTACATAAACTGTCGGCAAGAAATGCATTTCCACAGCCACAAGTCCGCGACCTTCGCAGGCTTCACAACGACCACCTTTGACGTTGAATGAAAATCGATTCGCCTTCCAACCACGAAGCCGCGCTTCTTCGCTCTCGGCAAACATGTCGCGAATATGCCCCCAGGCTCCGGTATATGTCGCGACATTTGACCTTGGAGTTCGGCCGATTGGTGACTGGTCGATAAGAATCGAGCGCGAAACGCTTTCGGCGCCGAGAAAAGACGCGCAGTTAAAAGTTTTGGCGCTCCGATAACGTCGGTCAAAACGCGCGCGCAAATTCTTGTCGAGAATTTCGTACATGAAACTAGATTTACCCGAGCCCGAAACACCCGTGATGACCGTCATCCGACCAAGTGGCACATCGACGTTTAGATTATCAATGTTAAAAATTTTCCCACCACGGATTTTGATCCAGCCCTTGTCAGCCTCACGACGTTTTTCGGGGAGAGCGATGTATGCCTCGTCGCGCAAATACGCGAGTGTACGAGATTTTGATTTGTTTGTTTTGGCCGTGAGAAGTTCGTCGAGATAATCCGCAACCACAATTTCCCCACCATGTACACCGGCTTTGGGACCAATATCGACGATATAATCAGACGCATAAATCGTATCTTCGTCATGTTCTACGACGACAATTGTGTTCCCAAGGTCGCGCAAATCCTCGAGCGTTTTGATCAGACGATCGTTATCACGCTGATGAAGTCCAATCGTCGGCTCATCGAGAACATACATCGCCCCAACAAGTCTAGAACCGAGCTGTGAAGCAAGTCTGATGCGTTGCGCTTCCCCGCCCGAAAGCGTATTGGCGCGACGTTCGAGAGCCAGATAGTCCAAGCCGACGTTTAACATAAATTTCAAACGGTCTTCGATTTCTTTGATGATGACCGCAGAAATCTCGCGTTCTTTCGCCGAGAGTGGAACGGTTGAAATAAAATCATACGCGTCACGAATCGTCATTTTGGTAAAGTTTACGATATTTACACCCCCGCCCGAACGACCGGATGGGTCATTCGGTCGGGCGGGTTTAGACTTTCCACCCAAGAAAACGTTCAATGCTTCTTCACGAAGTCTGGCCCCATGACACGTCTCGCACGGCTCAGTGCCGAAAAGATGTTTAGTCCCCAATCCATTACAGGCTGGACAGGCGCCGTATGGAGAGTTGAAAGAGAAAAGTCTCGGCTCGATTTCTGGAAACACGTATCCATCCTCTGGACAAATAAGTTTTGCTGAGAGCAATGTTTCTTCTTGATTTTCGTTTTTAACAATGTCTGGTTCGCCCACAACAATACGGATGAAGCCTTCTGATTCGGAAATAGATCGCTCAATCGCTTCACCAAGTCGCATTTCAAAATCCCCTGCATTGTCGCGCATTTCATGAACGGCAAAACTATCGATGAGTAAATCGATTTCGTGCTTTTTGTTTTTCGAAAGTTCAATCGACTCGCGAAGATTTTTCATCCGACCGTCGATGCGGATTTTCTGATAACCTTTGCCGAGCAAATCATAAAGATATTGATAGTATTCGCCCTTTCGTCCACGCACGACCGGTGAGAAGATGTGGATTTGAGTATCATTCCATTCCGCTCCCATAATTTTTTTCGTGTTTCCTTTTTTGGAAAGATCAGAAATTTTGTTTTTGATGAACTCAGAAATTTCTTGGTTTGAAAGTTTTTTTATCTCGAGTCCTGAAATCGGACTGTACGGACGTCCAACGCGCGCATACAGAACGCGGAGGTAGTCGTAGATTTCGGTGATAGTCGCAACCGTCGAACGCGGATTATTCGAACGAGACTTTTGATCGATTGAAATAGCTGGTGAAAGTCCCGTAATCTCGTCGACGTCCGGCTTTGGCATTTGCGAAAGAAATTGTCTGGCATAAGAAGAAAGCGATTCGACATATCGACGCTGACCTTCCGCGAAAATTGTGTCGAACGCGAGCGAAGATTTACCCGAGCCAGAGAGCCCCGTAAATACCACCATTTTATTTCGTGGCATAGAAACAGTCACATTTTTCAAATTATGTGTTCTGGCACCTTTGACCACGATTTCGCCGTAATCTGGTTTGTTTTCTTGTTTGTTTTTCATAAGATGGCACGTAATTATAGCATTTTCTCCATATTTGACAAAAAAAGATTATTAGTCTATTATATGCCACGATCACCGTTCTTTGACGTTCTGTTCTCACAAAAAGGTAAAGAGTTCCACCTAAAACGGGCTCACAAACTAAACTGTTCCAAGGAACAAGAAAAATGCTGACTGTGTATGGAATGTTGTGTCTCGGCACAACTGTGTGGGCCATCGGTACCGGTGGACAAAACGGTAAACCTTTAAAGCTTTGGAAACGATGATGCAGCCGGATGTAATGTTGGCGGTTGTAATCGTGACAGGGCTTGCGCTTTACCTATTCATACAAGCTTTTGTGCCAAGGATTTCGATCCGAGGCCGAAGCTGGCAAAAAAGTGAGGATGGGCAGACTGCCTAGCTGACGCGAGGCAGAACAACGTCTTCTGAGGACTAGACGATGCGAAAGCATCCCACTGGCGTGGCAAAATCTGGTTCTCAACACTGAAGGGGTTTCCACGGGAGTGGAAGCCCCTTCTTTTTTTATTTATTTTCCAGAACTTTTATTTCATCTCTCAAAATCGCAGCCGTTTCAAAGTCGAGCTCTTTGACTGCCTGAGCCATCTCTCGTTTTTTCAAAGTAACAAGTTTTTTAATTCCGGCACGGCGTTTTTTCGGATCAGCAATTTTAAACACGGCCGAATCAACTTCGAGTTCTCGACTGACAGCTTTATCGTGGTCGGATTCCATTATTTGGGTGATGTCTTTGATTGTCTTCTTGATTGTCTTTGGCGTGATACCGTGCGCTTCATTATAAGCAATTTGTTTTTCACGGCGACGATTGGTCTCGCCTATCGCGCGCTCCATCGAGCCGGTAATGTTATCAGCATAGAGAATCACTCGCCCGTCGACATTTCGCGCAGCACGACCGATGGTTTGGATAAGCGAAGTTTCGGAACGAAGGAAGCCCTCTTTGTCGGCATCGAGAATGCCAATTAGCGACACTTCCGGCAAGTCGAGTCCTTCGCGGAGCAAATTCACACCAACGAGAATATCAAACTCACCTTTGCGAAATTGTGTCAGAATTTTGATTCGCTCAATCGTTTTGATGTCGCTGTGGATGTATTCGGATTTTATTTTTCGCTCTTTCAAATACGCGGCCAAATCTTCTGCCATCTTCTTGGTCAGCGTCGTGGCGAGCACTCGCCCACCCTTCGCAATCTCTGCTTCGGCTTCACTTATAAAATCCTGCACCTGACCCTTATATTTGCCACCCTCTAAAATACTTCTGACTTCAAGTTTCGGATCGATAAGACCTGTTGGGCGCACAATCTGCTCGGCGATATTTTGGCTTTCTTTGAGTTCATATTCGCTCGGTGTCGCAGAAGTATAGACTACTTGTCCCACACGTTCTTCGAATTCTTCATAGCGAAGTGGACGATTATCTTTGGCGGAGGGCAATCGAAAACCATATTTGACCAAAGTGTCTTTGCGAGAAGCGTCTCCGGCATACATGCCGCGTACTTGTGGCAAGGTCACATGTGATTCGTCGATAATCGTTAGGAATTCGGGATTGCCATTTTTATCATGTGGGAAATATGAAAGTAGTGTTTCTGGTGCTTCGCCCGGAAGTTTGCCTGACAAATGCCTCGAATAATTTTCAATGCCCGAGCAATATCCAACTTCTTTGATAAGCGCGAGATCATAATTCGTTCGGCGTTTCAAACGTTCGGCTTCAAGCGGAAGTCCGGCTTTTTCAAGTTTCTTTAATTGCTCTTTCAATTCTTCTTTGATTGACTTGATTGCGGCTTCTTTCTTCGCGCCATCGGTGAGGAAGTGCTTGGCTGGGAAAATGAAAACCTGAGCAGGCTTTTCGAGAATTTTTGAGCTAACTGGATCAATGAGTAAAATTTCTTTTATCACATCGCCTTCGAGAACCAATCGGTAAACATAATTTTCTGAGATCGGCATGACTTCTACCATCGACGATCCGACGCTTCGAAAATCTCCGGAATTTAAATCAGCATTTGTGCGTTCGTAGTGTATAGCAACCAACTTCTTCATGATTTCGGTTCGGCCGAGCTTGTCGCCAACTTTGATGAGCATATTACTCGTCTTGTACTCCTCCGGACTTCCGAGGCCGTAAATGCATGAGACCGACGCGACGATAATAACGTCATTACGAGTGAGGAGTGATTGGGTCGAGGCATGGCGCAGGCGGTCAATCTCTTCGTTAATGCTCGCGTCTTTTTCGATGTAGGTGTCCGAATGCGGAATGTAAGCCTCCGGCTGATAGTAGTCGTAGTATGAGACGAAATAATGCACGGCATTATCCGGGAAAAATTCCTTGAACTCTTGGGCAAGCTGGGCGGCCAAAGTTTTGTTGTGGGCGATCACGAGCGTCGGCTTGCCAATTTTTTCAATCACATTTGCCATGGTGAAAGTTTTACCCGAACCGGTAACACCAAGAAGGGTTTGTTTCTTGAAACCTTTTTTAAGCCCAGCCAAAAGACTCGAAATAGCTTTCGGCTGATCGCCGGCAGGTTTGTAATCTGACTTGAGATTAAATGACATGCATGGATTATATTGTTTTGAAGCTTGATTGACAACTTTCCTTATTAGTTTTAGTATGGCGAAAAACCAAACGGCCATGAAAATCTTGGATGCGAAGCAATACAGCGATTGCGACCTCGAGTATCTGAAAGGCAACGACAGGTATGTGCGATTGCTCGTGTTGAGCGACCTTGAGGCTCTATCGCTTGGAGACAAATCATCGAATAACCTCAGGGCCGGCCAAGAATTCATTGGCGTAATTGAGTCGAATCTGGGCTTCGGAAGAAGGCTCGAACTCTACGGCCCCATGCTGGAAGAACTGGTTACAATCAAACCAATCTCTTCGGCGATCAAAACCGACTACGGAAGACTGCTTCTGACTGATCGGGATGGTGGTAAGCTCCTTCTCGAACTTCTACTGCCGCAGAAACCATAGGCAGAAACCGCTCTACAGAACGGTCAGGGCCCCTCACGGGGCTCTTTCTGTTTTTTATAAAAATAAAATATATCACTTTTCGGCGATAGCAGAGAAATGATATATTTTTCGATAACGAATTTCAGCGATAGCAGAAAAGTGTTATCGTGAAAATTTAATGGATTAGAGGTCCGACCTCTAATCCACTATGAATACATTCCGTCTCTTTTTTGCTCCAACTTTTTGATTATTTCCGGATCAGTGATTTTCTGAAATCTTTCAAATGTCTTGCCGTCTTTCGTAACTATTTCCATAAACATACCGAGAGGTCTCACATCCCAATGCTTGCCGATTCCATACACACCCGCTGATTCGTACAACGGCCGATATACAACCATAGCCGATTCTTCAAGTCCGTCAATTTCTGTATGGTGACCAATATTCAAAACCTCATAAGCATAGTTAAACTCATCCTTGGCTGGGTCATGTTTGTAATGATAATAAAATCCTTTTTCTGGTTTTTGCATAATTGTGCGAGGTTCAACCTCGATACTTAGTAATAAAATCTTTTTTGAAGTCTTCGAACGTATCTTCCATGATAGATTTTCGGATATCTTTTACAAAATTTACCATGAAGTAGAGGTTGTGGATCGACGCCAAAGTGTTGGCGAGAATTTCTTTGCCGTGGAAGAGGTGTGCGAGATACGCCTTGGTGTAATTTTTACACGTGTAGCATCCGCAATCTGAATCAATTGGCGAGAAGTCCTCGCGGAATTGCGCATTCAAAATATTTATCTTGCCGTTTTTTGTATACAAACTTCCATTTCGAGCAATACGTGTCGCCGTCACACAGTCAAACATGTCGCAACCATTTTCTACACCACCGAGTATATCAAGCGGTTCACCAATACCGAGGAGGTGCCTTGGCTTTTCTTCTGGAAGTGATTCATTCACCCATGCGACCGCGGTGCCGATGTCGTCTTTGTCAAAACTTCCCCCAATTCCAAACCCGTCAAAAGCATTGCCCTCCTCCGTTCGCATATTTGCAAGAGTTTCGGCAGACTCTTTACGCAAATCTTGGTGTCGTCCACCCTGCACAACCGCAAACAAGGCTTGGACATTTTCCGGATCCAATTTTTCGTGAGCTTCAAGACTTCTAAGTGCCCACCTGTGCGTGCGTTCCATCGCCTCGCGCTGATATTCATATTTGGCTTGCGGACTCGTGCATTCGTCAAAGGCGAAAATCATGTCCGCCCCGAGATTCCACTGAATAGCCATCGACGACTCCGGTGTGAATCGGTGAGTTGAGCCATCGAGATGCGATTTGAAAGTCACACCTTCTTCATCGATCTGCGCAAGCTTACCGTGATTGCCCGTGCCACCATCGTCAGGAAAATTATTTGAAATCGCAGTCGCGCCAGATTTTTCGAGTGTCTGGTTGAGGCCCAAAAGGTTTACCTGGGGCCGACCCGAGGACCGAGAAAAATCTGGCGCGACGAAGATTTCCCCCTTTGCAACTTTGGAAACTCGTTCGCCAAATGCAGCACCGAGAGAAAATACCTGAAACCCTCCAGAATCCGTCATGGTCGGACCATGCCAATTCATAAACTTGGCAAATCCTCCGGCTTTTTTCACAAGCTCCTGACCTGGCTGAAGATAGAGGTGATAAGTGTTAGCAAGCACAACTTGTGCGCCGATGTCAGCAAGCATTTCCGGAGTTAGAGATTTCACCGTCGCCTTGGTCCCAACGACAACATAAGCTGGCGTTTCGATGTCGCCGTGCGGTGTAGAAATTTTCCCGGCTCGACCCAATCGACCAAATTTTTTAATTATTTCAAAATTAAATTTCATTCTATATTCTAACTTCCACCCATCTTTCCTCCTGAATGTTCACCGGGCTTTTGATAATTACCTTTTTAAATGAATCTCGTGCGTCAAAATCAACCTTGCGAGCAACCCCAACTAGTGTGTCATCAAGTCCTGGATAATAAAACATATCGCCCTCAACCACTTCGATTTCGCGCGAAACGTCAACTTCAAGTGTGCCGTTACCCATACCACGAGCATTGAAATATTTACCACTAGAACCATAAATGACTTGCGAGATATTTCCCGGAGTCGAATACATCAAAACTTTCGCGGAATTTTTCTCAACGGACTCTATCGAACCGATGAGAATATTGCCTTGTGCAAAAACTAAATCATCTGGCTTGAGACCGTCCGCTTCTCCACGATCGATAATAAGTGTGTCGTATGGTGTTTGATTCGGCTTGGCTAAAATTGCAGACAGGACGACTTTCATCTCTGGCTTGATTCGGCCCATCAATTCTTTCAATGATTCGTTTTCGGCTTGCAAAGAATCAGCTTGTGCAATACGTTCTTCATACTTTGCTAATTGCGTTTTTAAAACAACATTCTGTTTATACAAATCTGATTTCGAATCAAAAGACAATTTCAAGAAATCTTTACTAAAATTTTCCGCCGTCCAAACCGGCACAGCAAGGCGAGAAAACAATGGATTTAATTTGTTAAATAATCCTTTTTGAAAAGCGAAAAAAAATGCAACAAACAAAATGACAAGGATCGCAATAATTCTCTTTTTTCGATAATTTCTAGCGAGGTGCTGATTCATATTGTGTATCAATTATGATGTCTTTATATTTTTCCAAATTTTCAAGCACCACTCCAGTACCACGCGCGACCGCGGTGATCGGATCTTCGGCAATATGAATTGGCATTTTTACTTTCTGGTGCAAAAGTTTATCAAGACCCTTGATCATCGCCCCACCGCCCACGAGCACAATTCCGCGATGCATGATGTCGGCCAAAATCTCCGGCGGTGTATTTTCGAGAACTTCGCGGATGCCTTCGACGAGAGAATTTATAGACGGCGCCATCGCCTCGCGAATATCATCATCGGTGACAACAATCTCGCGTGGAAGTCCCGTGACCAAGTCTCTTCCACGAACCTCGATTTCAACCGTATCACCAAAAGGGATTGCTGAGCCGATAGCGATCTTGATATTTTCAGCGGTTTTTTCGCCGATGAGAAGTTTAAACTGATCTTTGAAGTACGACATGATATCGGTGTTTAACTTGTCACCAGCAATAGTCAGATTTTTTGACTGAACAATTCCGCCGAGTGAGATAACAGCAATGTCCGTCGTACCGCCACCAATATCCACTATCATCGAACCAACCGGATCGTGAATCGGTAAACGAATTCCCACGGCCGCGGCAGTTGGCTCTTCGACGATATAAACTTCGCGCGCGCCGGCACTTTTCGCAGCGTCATAGACGGCGCGCGTTTCAACAGAGGTGATAGCCGACGGCACACCGATAACCACACGTGGTCGAAAAAATTTCGGCGACATCTTTTCAATTTTGTTGATGAGATACCCGAGCATTTCTTCGGTAACTTCATAATCCGAAATCACGCCATCGACAAGTGGACGTACGGCCTTGATGTGCGGAGGAGTTCGTCCGAGCATTTGTTTGGCTTCGGCACCGACAGCGACAATCGTTCCCGTTTTCTTGTTCACGGCCACAACTGACGGCTCGGAGATGACGATGCCTTTACCCTTCAAGTAAACAAGGGTATTTGCAGTACCCAAGTCTATGCCGATGTCATTTGAAAATAATTTATAAAGTCTCTCAAACATAATTTTTTAATTCTTCGACAATATTTTCAATCTTCACCATTTTCGTCTTTTCATCACGGCGTTCCTTGATTTCAACTTCGCCGGCTTCGAGCGAACGTTTCCCGACAACTACACGTAACGGTATGCCGATAAGGTCGGAATCATTGAATTTCTCTCCGGCGCTCGCATCGCGATCGTCAAACAAAACTTCAACACCAGCGTTTTGCAATTTCTGATAAATTTCTTCTCCCGCTTTCAAAACATTTTCATCATTTCCAGCGGTAATCAAATGCACCGCAAACGGCGCAATTTCCTTCGGCCAAATAAGTCCGTTGTCGTCAGAGAGAACTTCGGCGACAGTTCCCATGATACGAGATGGACCAATTCCATAAGAACCCATAAAGACAAACTGATCTTTCCCGGCTTCGTCTTTGTATTTGAGTTCGAGGGGTTCAGAAAATCGAGTACCGAGCGTAAAAATATTTCCAACTTCAACAGCTTTATTTTCGATCAAAGTTTCTCGTTTAAGATTGAGTTCTGACAAAACTTCATCATTTAGAACTTCTTTGTTTACGGCAAGCGATTGCGCTTCGTCTAGATAAATCAAATCTTCACCGGCGCTCGTGATGGTTTGAAACTCGTGAGAATATTTGGAGAAACTTCCACCCGAAGCAAATGTGATATATGTCAGATGCCCAAGTCCGACTCGATCGAAAACATTTTTATAGGCCTTTTTAACTTTTTCATAAAATTCCAAATGCTCGGCTTCATTTTTAGAAAACGAATACATATCTTTCATCAGAAATTCTCGTCCACGCATGACGCCAGACTTGGCACGAAGCTCATTTCGAAACTTCGCTTGAATCTGATATGCCGCAACCGGCAAATCTTTGTACGATGAGATGTGATTTTTCAAAATATCGGTCAACGGCTCTTCATGTGTGAAGCCAAGTCCGAGCTCAGAATCATTTTTAAGTTTGGTCTTAAACCAATTGTCGACAACGTCATCACTCCAGCGATCTGTCGCTTTCCAAATTTCTGGATCTTGGAGAACAGTGAGCTTCATCTCTACGGCACCAAGTTTATTCATCTCGTCGCGAATAACGTTTGAGATCTTGTTCATGACACGAAGTCCAAGTGGTAGGTACGCATAAACTCCGGCCATTTCTTTATGCACAAATCCGGCGCGGATCAAAAGTTCGGCGTTTTTTGAAGTCTCATCAGCTGGAGCTTCTTTACGGGTCTTCGTAAATAGTTTTGATTGTCTCATGGATTACATATTACTTGAAAATCAAAGTTTTTACTATATTTGACATATTATACTTAAAATGTTACTGTGAAGAAAACCCCCACGCCATGAGAGCCATTCTGTATGTGATTCTTTCATTTGGCTTTGGATCCTTGATCCAAGCCCAAGACCGCGAGATCAATCTCAAAGGAGTGCGTTTCGCGATCGAAAGCGAGTACCACCCCGATAGCACTGGTGAATTCACCAACAGAGTCGACAAGCTCTATATGGTCTCGCCAACCGAACGAACGCGGATTGAACTTTCAAACCATCCGTGTGGAAACCAGCTTGTGCGAATCGAACGCCTGCGAATGTTCAATCGCAAAGGACACAAGGTCCTCGAGGTACACTACACATGCTTCGTTCAACAAAAGACCGAGCGCTTTCGGATATTCAGCGAAACATTCGCCCTCAGGATACCCGATAAGTAAGCACCTCATCTACCGCAGAAGTCCCCGGCCACGAGCCGGGGTCTTCATTTTTTGCCCATTGATCAATATTATTAAAAACCATGTAACAAATTCCAGCTATAGCACGAAATCGTTACAATTATTTTAAATCAAATTCTTTTAGAAATTTTCTTTCATCGCTTGTGGCACTGGCGACAATAAATTTTATTGACGGAAAAACTTTATAAAACTCCGCGATAAATTTAATCTCTTTCTCGCACGGATAAGGATAAATAAAAACCGATTTTTGATACTCGACAAGTCCAATACTTTTGAAATGGAAACGAACCGCTTCCCTAACCTTCTTTATTTTTTCGGGAATATCAAACATAACAATTCGCCATTTCCCATCCCAATTTTTCTGCTTGGGAATTTGTAAATTTTCTAGATCGAGTCTTTTGCTTATCTTTTTCCCTTGTTCAGAAAGAATTATTTCAAATCCATCCCCTTTTGGTTTCAAACTAACGAGTCTCGAATTGTACATAGAATCGAGACTTCGCTTAAGTGACATTCGATTTATTTCTCGCCACTCCTTGGCAACTTCACCAATTATTCGCCACTGTTTGCCCAAAGACTTGTTGGCGCTCAAAACAACTCCGGCCGAAAGAAGCAAAATAATTTTCTTTTTAACCGAACTTAAATAATATTTCTCCCTCATAAAAGAATTGTAACATATTCATGCTATAGCATGAATATGTTACAATGACATTTTGGTAAATTAGTTTATTTGGAGTTGTTTTTGTTTATTTTAAATATTATTTTAAATAAATGATTTGGGGTAAAAAACGAAGAAGCCGCCGGTAAACCGACGGCTTCGTGTTCGCTATGCAATTTTCTGCACAGGGTAAGAAAGAACGAAGTACGTCTTTAGAGCACTACTGCGAATTTGCTCCATGTTTCCGTTCCAGTGTCGAAGATCGTTCGCAAGCTCGTACAGCTTTCTGGCTTCTTCCGGACCTGTTACTTCTTGAATCGCCTCACTGAAGAGCTCCACGAACTTATCATGTTCTTCACTACTCGCGAACGGAAACCAAATCCAGTGGCTTTTTGCCCGAGCATTTTGAACGGCATCTCGGATACTTCGACACAGCTTGCTGACCAGTTCAATCTTCGAGAGCTTGGAAACTTGCACGATCTTGATGAAAAGCTTGCTGATCAGTTTCTGTTGATGGGAATCGGCCTTGCCCGACATCCGTTCAAGGAGGTTGAGCAAAACAAATCCATCATCAGTACAATCAATAAGCTTGGTCCAGAGACTTGTGTAGGCGAAGCTCCACTGCCCATCTGTGCTCGATCTCGTGAAGACAGCCCACAATGCACCCCAGCCTTCAGTCAGTAAAACGATCTTCTCAAATGCTTGGGTCTTGTTCGTAGAGCTCGCATCTTTCGAATCAATAACGCCCCACAAAACATCCACGCTCTTGGTCGGATTGATGACATCGTTTTCGTAACGAAGCTGAATGGCCCAGTTGAGACTACTTCTCAGATTTTCCGTACCTTGAGTTCTCCAGTCGGAGGGCAATTTAGACAAAAGCCACCTGAGTTTCTTCAGGCTCGCTCCTTGCATCTGTCGCCTGATGGTTCCATGAACCCAAGACTGTACCCGATATTTCATGTCGCTTGATGCCCAATCCTCTATTTGGAGTTGAAAATCAACACTCCTTTCCGATCTCAGAAGCATCTTCTCAATGACTTCATTGATACGCTGATCCGTTCTCGAAGTCATTTGCCAGATATCGTCCCTGTATCCTTCGGACTTCCTGACCGCAGCAAGACCATTTCGAATACTCCATAGACGAGGAACATTCTCTGTCTGCAGGAGTTGATCAAGCTCTTCAGAAGTCGGCAATCCAATTCCGCAAGATTCGACAATGTGACCCATCGGCAGCTTCCGCTCTTTGGCGGCCGCAAGTGCCTTCACAAACGTATTTACGCTCGTTTTCATGGAACTTTGTTTTTCTTAGCCCACCGAAATGGAGAGCTTTCTGAACGAACTTTACTCCCCCAAAACCCCCTTGTCAAACCGCCTTTTTCATGTAATATGTGTGGGTCTGTAACTAACCACGTCAGACGTGGTGTCCAGCGGCAAGTCACCCTGGATCAAACGAGAATCAATTAAAATAACTTAGATTCTTGTGCAGATTTATAAAAATGGAAAGTAAATTAATTAACGATATTTTAGCTGCTGGAGGACATTTTGGATATTCCAAAACAAGACGTCACCCTTCAACAAAAAGCTACGTTTTCGGCACAAAGAACAACGCCGACATAATCGATGTCACACAAACAGCAGAAATGCTTGAAACGGCGATGAAATTCGTCAAAGGTTTGGGCGAGGAGAAAAAAACAATTCTTTTCCTCAGTTCAAAACCTGAAGCCAAAAAAATAATGGAAGCGGCCGCGAAATCACTCGGGATGCCATATGTCGAAAATCGCTGGATCGGCGGAACGCTTACCAACTTCACTCAAATAATCAAAAGAATCAATGTCCTCATTGATCTAAAAAACAAACAAGCAAAAGGAGACCTCGCCAAATACACAAAGAAAGAGCAATCAGATTTCGCTCGACAAATTGAGAAAATGGAAAAAAACTTTGGCGGACTTGTCGGTATGACCAAGCGTCCCGACGCCGTATTCATCGTTGACACAAAGAAAGAGCGCATTGCCCTAACCGAAGCCAACATGATGAAAATCCCAGTTATCGCAATTGCAAATACCGACAACGACCTACGCGGAATCGACTTTCCAATAGTTGCAAATGACGCTTCTAGAACAAGTGTACAATTTTTCGTAGACAAAATCGTCGAAGCCTATAAAGCCTAAATAAAAGTTTGGTATAATAGCCAAATCCGTATTAGCCGTTCTTTATCTTTAATCTAAAAAATATGATTACAACCGAACAATTGAAAACTTTACGAGACGAAACCGGCATCTCTGTGATGCAATGTAAAAAAGCCCTCGAAGAAGCCGGTGGTGATATTGAGAAAGCTCGCGTTATCTTGAAGAAGAAATCAGGCGACGTCGCGGCCAAGAAAGCTGACCGAGAACTAGGGAGCGGACTTATCGTTACAACCCAAAACGCAGATAAGGTAGTCATGCTTACCCTACTTTGCGAAACTGACTTCGTGGCGAAAAATGACGACTTTGTGAACATGGCCAAATCTATGGCTGACAAAGTCCTAATGAGTGGAAAAGACTCCGTCGAAACTGACGGACTAAACGAGCTCATGCAAAAAGTCGGCGAAAATATCAAACTTGGCGAAATAATCGAAATAGAATCTGCCAACGCTGGAATTTATAATCACAACGGACATTTCGCTGCGGTTGTTGTTTTGAAAGATGCCAATGCTGAACTAGCAAAAGACATTGCTATGCACACCACAGCCATGCGCCCAACATACCTCGCCGAAACCGATATCCCAGACACTGACAAAGAAAACGCCAAAGCAGTTCTCGCCAAAGAAGTCGAAGAACAATCAGTTGGAAAACCCGAAGAAATGAAAGCGAAAATACTGGAAGGAAAAATGAATGCTTATTTCAAAGAACAAATACTTCTAAACCAGGCATTTATCAAAGATCCAAGCAAAACAATTGCTCAGCTTCTAAAAGAATCTGGTAATGAAATTGAAAGTTTCAAAATACAACAAATTTAACCAATGATAGACGTATCTGTAATCATATTTATTTTATCTCTGCTCGGCATCACGTGGATGTTTGTTTCTCAGGCCAAAAAACTAAAACGTGGTGTTGTATCTGAGGATGCTTTTTCGTCAAAAGACTTGTCTTATGAAAACCTCAAAATAATAAACGATAAAATAAAAATGATGTGGCTACGATTTATCCATGTGGTCGCCATCGTCATATCTAAATCGTGGGCTAGACTTACGCATCACACCGTCTCTTGGTTCCACAAAGGGATTCGTCGTGTCGAGAATCAACTTATAAAGCATGAAAAGAAAAATGGAGGTGACGGCATTGGCCAAAAATCAGTATTTCTAACCACAATCAAGGCCTATAAAAGTGAAATCAAAAAACTAAAAGGAAAAGTCGAAGAAGAATTGCCACGCCCACGCGTCGCTGAAGAATCGACTCCTTCGGTTGACAATATGACGGATATGAATACAATTGATGAGTCGAAATTGCCGGAATAGCTCAACGGTAGAGCAACTGTTTTGTAAACAGTAGGTTGTGGGTTCAAGTCCCTCTTCCGGCTCCGTAAATCAAAAGCCCCGTGAGGGGGCTTTTGATTTATTTAATCCCCTTCCAGCTTTTCTTGAAAAGCGTTGTTTTGATTGGATGGTTATCGATCCAATGATAATTCCCCCCGCGAGGCTTATCCATCAGAAGCGCGTGATATTTGAAACCGTGTTTCCGAAGCCATGTTTCGGTGATCTTCTTGTGCTCCCTGGTCGTGCGCGAGGTAAAAAACGTAATTATATTACCATCGTCGTACAGCTTATCTATCGCCTCTTTGGCACCATCATAAGGTTTGCACGTCACCATCCTTTTTGGTTCTTCGTTTGGCACGTCATCAGTAATCGTGCCGTCGATGTCGATGAGATAATTTTTTACACCCGATTTTAAAATGGGACTCTTTTTCTTCATAAATTACTGAGTTGTTGTGGTAGATGACGAATCTTTCATGTTTGTCGTGTCTTCTTCGTCTACTGTTTCAGATACAACGAACACTTTTGGAGCAATATTTTGAATGTCTTCAAATTCCTGAAGACCATAATAAACTTTACCATTTACGATAAGTGCTGGTAATCGCTCTGGTTCTTTGACTCTGTAGATAGTTTTTAGCGCCGACAAGGCGGAAAGATCGAGGTTATAGTCAAACGCATACACTCTGACATTTGGATAATTCTGGCGAATATCGGTGAGAATATAGCCCTGCTTTTCACAATCAGAACAATCTACTTTGTTCGAATAAAAATAAATAATGTTTGTTATTCTCAGACCACATTTCTCTTCGGTCTTCTTCATCAACAGATAATCCTTGATTTGAAGGATTGAATAATATTTTCGCAGAGACAAAAGTTCTTCTTTGGAACCGATATTGTTCTGTTCACCGTATTCAATTTTTGACGCGAGTTCATTCAATTCTTTTGATAGAAGTGAGTCATCGATGTTACTACAAGAAAGCTCAGACAACAGATTGTATTGGGTTTCTGAGGATAGAATGTCTAGAGAGATTGAGTCTTGAATTGATCTAATGGCTTCGATTTTTTTGTTATTGAAAAAGTTTGACAGCACAAAAGCCATCCCAAACAAAAAAGCAGTGATCAAAAACGCTACAAAATATCTCTTCCAATCAGTATTTGATTTCATGTTACTTATCTCCAGGCTACACCCTTGCGGACAAAGACTGAATTATATATGGCTTTTAATATCCAGAAAGGTGCAACTATGCTGAAAATGATCATAAACGGAATCGTATAATAGTCAATCCCGTGACGACCATAGACCATTTTGCGACCGATTGATATAGAAATGAACAAAAATAAATACAAAATCACTATTATAAATGTTTGACCACTAGATGATAGGAAAAACGGATCAAAACTACCAACATTGAAATGAAATCCGGTAACTCCTATCTGCTCAAAATTTTTCTGAGCAGCCACAGCCGTGTTCACAAGGAAAAGCGACAGTATGTACGGCACAGCGATGATGGAAATCACACCAGCTGGCACAGAAAACATAGAGAAGGCGCCGAACTTTGGACGCAAAATTATTTTTCTGTAATCCCAAGCATTCATTATAAATCCGTAAATCCAGCGTAGTCGTTGCTTGTACAGTTTCTTCACTGTGTTTGGCACTTTGGTATAAACAAACGCGTCCTCGCATTGTTCGATCTTGAAATAATTTTGTTGCATACGAAAAGCGATTTCCATGTCTTCGGTATTGTGGGCCTTGCGAAAATATCCGAGGCGTTCGAAAACTTCTTTCTTAAAAATCGAAAAAGGTCCAGGTGTCACGTAGTTTGCCCCGAGCATCCCCAGAATCTTTTTACGAAACACGGCCCAATCGTATTCGACTCGTTGAACGATCTGGATCAAGCCTTTTGGTTTGTGGACGATAATCGATGGACAGACGGCCATGGTCTTGGCATCATTCTCAAAAAAAGTCATGATGCGTTTCAAAGCCTGACTATCGACAAATGAATCAGAATCAAGGCAACCAACAAATGGTGTGTTGGCGAGCTTGAGTCCCATGTTTACCGCGGTGTGCTTGCCACCATTTTCCTTGCGCAATATTTCTATTTGCGGATGTCCAGCAAAAAATTGCATGATACTCCAAGTATTGTCCGTCGACCCATCATCAACGAGAAAAAACTTTAATTTTTCTTTTGGATAGTCGAGAGCGAGAAGTGACTCCACCGTACCCTCGATGGTTGTCTCCTCATTCCAACACGGCACGACAATAGTTACTCCGGGATACGATTTGAGATCAATTTCGCCTGACCGGCGCTTAATTTCTTGACGTTTTTCCAAGAAAGTTATGAGAAATACCACCTGGATAAAAACAGACATAAATGACAAGATATATAGGATTATGGCCGAAACTTCAGGCATTTATAGCTAAAACAATAGCATTTTATGGCCCTTTTAGCAATCCATCTTCGCTTCTGGCTGGCTAGGAGACGTGGAAAAGCCCCCCGACGTAGTCGGGGGGCTTTTCCCAATAGATTTCCCGTATTACATAGATTTAGCTCCAGAGTCACAAGCCTTGCATCCACACTTACCCATAGCCACCATCACAGCAGATACTCCGACAAGGAGGTAAACGAGAGCTTCGATCATCATCCACTGTCCAAGGATCAGATGGACGATATTCCAATCTTTGCCACCCAAGATCCAGCCGAGACCGACAAGACCCCAGTTTAGGGCTCCGATAATAACTAACCACCAAGCAATTTTCTTCATAATATTACGAAATAAATTATTACTAATAATTACGAGACCTTTAATCCTATTATACCACTATCAATTTTTGAGCAAGGAGTTAGTAACAGGGGTTATTAATCAAAATAAAAGCCTTGTTTCACAATTTTATATTTCGACGTCGCTCACATCTTGTACGAGCAAACTTGCACAGATGCTCGCTAGTCGAAATGATTCCTGAGTCTTATGATCTTCTCGTTCGAACGGAGTTTTTCGTGGACTTTGGCTTCGATTTGGCGAATACGTTCACGGGTGACGCCGAATTCGTGCCCGACTTCTTCGAGCGTATGCTGGATGCCATCTTCTAGTCCGTAGCGCATCTCGAGAATTTTCTTTTCTTTTGGAGAAAGTTCGTTCAAAACCTCTTTGATTTGATCAGAGAGGATTCGTTGCGCAGATTCTTGATCTGGTCGCATGATTTTGTCATCGGCAATAAATTCACCGAGCGTTGATTTGTCTTCGTCGTCGCCAATCGGTTTTTCGAGAGACGCTGTTGTCTGACTGATTTTTTCAATTACGTGAATTTTCTCTACCTCGACACCCATTTCGGTTGCAATTTCTTCGGCGAGTGGTTCTCTACCCAAATCCTGGAAAAGTCGGCGATAGACTTGTTTGTACTTCGAAATTGTTTCCACCATGTGAACGGGGATGCGGATAGTTCGAGATTGATCGGCAAGTGCACGCGTGATTGATTGGCGAATCCACCACGTTGCATATGTCGAGAATTTGTAACCCTTTTTCCAGTCGAATTTCTCGACGGCTTTGAAAAGTCCCAAGTTTCCTTCCTGGATGAGATCGAGAAGTGTGAGATCAGACGAGCGTCCGGCGTATTTCTTGGCAATCGACACGACAAGACGCAGGTTGGCGCGAGCAAGCAAATTTTTCGCTTCCAAATCTCCAAGCTCAATACGCTTCGCCAAATCTTTTTCTTGCTGAGCTTTGATGAGTGGATATTGGCCGATTTCTTTCAGATACATCTGAATCGAGTCGCGAGATTTTTTGTCTTTGGTGTATTTGTCGATTGTCTTCTTGTCGATGACGTCCATGTCGAGCAAATTACCACCCTCGATCACGTCAATCGAGGCTTCCATGAACTGAGAATACAAATCATCGAGCATGATAACGTCTGTTTCGATGTTTGGGAAAGTTTTTAGAATTTCGTCGTAGGTGATAAATCCACGCTTTTTGCCTTTGGTCACCAAATCATCAATTTTGGCTTTTATGGCGATGACTTTCGGATTCTTGGACTCGACTTTGGCTTTCGGTTGTGGCGCGGGTTTTGCTCCGCCCTTTTTCAAAGTTCGAGCAGGCTTTTTAACCGACTTTTTGACGGCCTTTTTCAACGTTTTTTTGACTTTCTTGACCTTTTTGACAACTTTCTTCGGCTTTTTGGCCTTCCCGCCTGCGCGGACAGATTTGATCGGCTTCTTGGAGTTCTTTTTTTTCATTTGCATAGTATACGTTATTTTTAAAATTTGTGAAGATGCCGACTATTTTTAATCTCGGAGAGTCTTTTGACTAGATTTTGATACTCGGCTGACAATTTCTCGGCTTCGGCGTCGTCACTTTGCCCTTCGGCGTTTTTGAGTCGCATCTTCAATTCATCGATCTTTCTCGACAGATAATCTTCTTCGAGATTTTTTAACATTTCCGCAAATGTAATTTCTCCCGATTCGTCCGTCGCCATTTCTCTTTCAAAAATAAGTTCTTGTTTAATGGATTCATATTTGGCAATCAGGTTTTTTAGTTTGTCTTCGCCCATGATTTTCCCAAGTTCCGTTTCAATATTTTTGTCTTCGCTTTTCCCGAAATAAATTCCCATAATTTTGCGTTCGATTGTTTCAGTTCGACCAATCTCTTGTTTTGATTTTTCTGGAGCGACAACTTCACCCTGCGGTGGAACATTTATTTTTTCCAAGTCTTGCCAAATGGCCGTTTCTGAAAGTCCGGTCATGCTGGAAACTTTTTTGACGAAATATGATTTTTCTATCTGGCTTCGAAGTGTGGCTATTTCGGGCAAAACTTCGGCACGAATTTTGTTACCCAGATCTCGTTCGTCTTTGGACGTTTCCTTGATTTTGTCAGTTTCAAATTCGATGATATGTTTGGCTTCACGCAAGAGCGCGCTCCAAGCATCTTTGCCTTGGTCTTTTATAAATTCAGCTGGATCTTTGGCGCCAGGGATTGCCACGACTTTCACATCCATTCCAAGCGTAAGAGCGATATGCGCCGAACGTTTGGCGGCTTTTACCCCAGCCGTATCAGCATCGAATGCGAGAATCAGATTATTTGAAAGCCTTTTAACTAAACCTAAATTATTGACGCCGTTGGTGCCGGCCAAACTATCAGAAAGTGCCGTACCAGAAACACCAACCGTATTTCGAAATCCGGCTTGATGCATCATAACAACGTCAAACTGTCCCTCAACGAGCGTGGTGAAATTATATTTCCGGATGAAATTTTTGGCCTTGTCGAGCCCGAATAGAACGTCGGATTTGTTGAATAGCGGTGTATCGGGAGAGTTCACGTATTTGGCTGACTTTTCGTCCGGATGAAGAATGCGTCCAGAAAAAGCAATTGGTCGCCCAGCCGAGTCGGTGATAGGAAACATGATTCGATCACGGAAAGTGTCGTAGATCCCCTTTTCACTTTTCTTGCCAAGTCCACCCGCAACAATATCCGCGTCCGAGAAATCTTTTTTCAGTTCATCATACAAATGTCGCCACGTTCCCGGCGCATAACCAATCCGAAAATCGCGAATGACGTGATCTTCGACTCCCCTGTCGCGCAAATATTTTTTGGCTTCTTCGTTTTCGGTCAGAGCTTTTTCGAAAATCTGAGTAGCCTTTTCGGTCATATCATAAAGCCTGTCGCGAAGTTCGCTCGCTTTGACATCAACTGGACCAAGTTTCACTCCCGCGCGCTCGGCCAAGACTTTGAGTGCGCCACGAAAATCAAGCCCCTCCATCTCTTGGACAAAAGTAAAAATGTCTCCGCCCTTGCCCGTCGAAAAGCAATGATAAAGTCCCTTGTCCGGCGCGACGAAAAACGACGGTGTGCGTTCGTTCGTAAACGGCGATTTACCCTTCATGTTTTTCCCCGCAGGTGAAAGGGTTACATACATCGATACAACGTCGACAATATTGAGCCTGTCTTTAATTTGTTCGACGGGAGTCATGCCACCCATTCTATGTGATTTTAAGCGAAACGAAAAGGGTCCCAAAATGGGACCCTTCGTTCAAGCGGTCTGCAAGGCATTCGCCTCTTCGAAAGCGACAGAGTACGAACCTCGGCTGGCAAAGATCAGGACGACCTTATCACGCCTCGAGTTCTTGATCGTGGAAACTGCCGGCTCGATGACATGTTCCTTAACGTCATGAAGTCGTCTTCCTACATAAGCCTCGGGAAAATGCTTCGGCATCAGAATCGTGATGGAGGCAGCTTCCTTACGTCCCGCGAATGCCAAGATGTTCCTGATAATCTCGTCGATCGGGAATTTCGGATGCCAAGGCACGTAGACGTGATCGCGATGTCCGGGCATGACCCTTGTCGCCTCAAGAGAAATTCCCGACATCGGAACCCCTGTCCAGACCGTGGGTTCCCGCTGCTCTTCAATGTAGCAGAGCATGTCTGTCCGTTCGATACGAGGTTTCGGCTTGTTTGTCTCAAAATACACGATCTCAAGTTGCGCCATGTTTGTTCAGTTTTGAGTTTTCTCGAAATTACCACGCAATACATAAAAAGTAAAGTAACAGCAAAGCCCCGGCGCGCCGGGGCTTTGTGATTCCAGAATTTGGCAAGGTTCATTCGACAGATGGAACGACTTTTTCGGCCAGCTCCAACCTTCGCTTGATCTCACGGAGAACTCCCCGCCAAGTGGTAACGCCCTTGGGTCTTTCTGGGAGAAGAAACGCCCACCAATACCCACTCCGAAGATCACCTTCATGGTCACTCCGAAAATAGAAGTCGAGACCGAGAGCAAAATTGTAATAACAGAAGACGAAGGTATCTTCTGGCTTCGGCTTGCCGTCAGCTAGTGGCGACATATCGATACCGATAGCGAAAGCAATATTCTCAGGTTCCGGCCAGTCTCGGACTTCCGCCAGATGCCTTTTCTCTACACCGATGCCACCTCGTTGGTGTAATTCCCAGAACCATGCTTTCAACTTCTCTTCGAATTCTGTTTTCGTGCCGATAATTCGTTCAACTCTGATCCGAGGAGACATTTCCCGGATATAAGTAATCCATTCCTCGACCCTGTTTGCATTCTTCAATTCGATCACTATCTGATTCTTCGGAACACGTGGAACCGAAAGAGTTTTTGTGCGGTCTTGCGTTGCCATGTGTTGGGTGATTTTCGTTGTTTAGACGGATAGTACTCCAAAATAATCTGAGTGTAAAGCAGCTTTGACAAGGGAGATTTTGAGAGTAATATAAACAAAAAAACACCGTGGAAAAGCGCTACTTCATCACACACATCAGTACTGGAGATTTAGGCGTCCCCAAGACGGGTAAGAAGAAACTTTACTTCTACACCAGAATAGAGGGCGTTCCCGGGGAGTGGTACTTTGGGACAGACAACAATTCATTCTCGAAGGATCAAATGGATACCCGGTGCAAAAACGGGACGGTGATTGCTCTCCCCGAAGAGGTTGAACTCAAACCCCAAAAGGGTCTCTGGTTCAACAACAAAGGAGAGGTATTCTACGGAAGCCTGATGCCCTGGAAAGAACCAGGTCATAAATGGCAACTTCTCTTTAAAAGCGAAAAGCTTCTTGATCTCATGAGATGAAGATGCGTCGAACAGCAAAGCCCCGCATGCGGGGCTTTCTGCTATTAACAGTAATTTTCTAGAACCCTCTTTCTTCTCCGAATTCGTCTTTGTCTAGGTGTTTGTATTCACCGCGTAGACCTGTTCCAGCTGGAATAAGCCGGCCGATGATGACGTTTTCTTTAAGTCCTCGGAGATTATCAACTCCGCCCTTGATGGCATTGTTGATAAGCACGCGGTTGGTGTTTTGGAACGACGCGGCTGAAAGCCATGATTTTGTCGTGAGGGAAACATCGGTAATTCCACGAACAATGTATTCCGCTGTCGCCGGTTTTCCACCTTCGTTTTTGATAATCTCGTTTTCCTTTTCGAATTCGATGTGTTCGATAATTTCGTTTGGGGAAAACATTGTATCGCCTGGATCAATAACTTTCTTTCGAGAGAACATTTGGCGTACGATGATTTCTAGGTGCTTGCGACCAATTGGCGCACCCTGAAGTTCGTAAACCTTGTTGATTTCATCAATAATATAATTTTCTGCCATTTCTTTACCTCCGGCTTTGAAAATTTCTGTAATCTTGGCAGAACCGTCGGTTAGAAGCTGACCTTTCTTTACCTTTTCGCCTTTTTTGACTACAGTCATACGTCTAAACGGAATGACATATTCTATTTCGTTATCTTTTTTATCACCCTTTGAGTCGGACAGGACTTTGATGATTCGGTCTTTGCCTTCTTCACGAATATCAATTACCTCGCCATCAGTTTCTGAAACTACGGCTGGGTTTTTCGGATTTCGACGTTCAAAGATTTCTTCGACACGAGGAAGACCCTGGGTAATGTCAGATGCTCCTGCCACACCTCCCTGGTGGAAAGTTCGAAGTGTAAGCTGTGTACCTGGTTCACCGATCGCTTGAGCGGCGATGATACCCACGGCCTCACCGAGTTTGACGAGTTTTGATCGTCCAAGATCAAGTCCGTAACATTGCTGACAAACTCCATGTGTAGTCTTGCAGGTAAGTATTGTGCGAACCTTTACTTCTTTGACACCAGATTCATCAATGCGTGCAGCGATATCCTTGTCGACGATTGTACCCTTTTTGTAGAGCAGTTCGCCTTCTGGACTTTTCACATCTTCGGCCAAAGTTCTACCGAAAATATTTTTGGCCAAACTAATTTCCAAACCTGAAATATTTTCTGCCGTTGCAACTTTTGAATCTTTTGATCCACAGTCTTCTTCACGCACGACGACATCCTGTGACACGTCAACGAGTCTACGTGTGAGGTATCCGGCCTGAGCAGTTTTCAAGGCGGTGTCGGCTAGACCTTTTCGAGAACCGTGTGTAGTGATGAAATATTCGAGTGGTGAGAGACCTTCTTTGTATGATGGGATAATCGGGAAGTCGAGAGTTCGTCCGGAAGTGTTGATGATGAGACCTTTCATACCGGCCATTTGCACCACCTGTCCAATCGAACCTCTGGCGCCAGAATCAAGCATGTCTTTGGTTGGACCATTTTTCTTGAGAGTTTCTGGGATAACTTTCTGAATCTCAATTTTGGCTTGTTCCCAGACAGACAATGTCTTTCGATACTTTTCATCTTCTGACAAAAGTCCTTCGTTGAACTGTCCTCTGATTTCAAGTTCTTTGGCGCGAGCGGCCGCGATAATGCCCGGCTTTTCTTTTGGCACAAGGATGTTGTCGATTCCCCAACTGATACCAGATCGGGTCATGAATTTAAATCCGAACGATTTAATCATGTCGAGAACTTTTGGTGTTTCGTCGACTCCGTATCGAGTGATGACTTCTTCGACGAGACGTGAAAGTCTTTTCTGGTTCATTTCTTCGTTGATGAAACTAAAGTCTTTTGGAAGAGATGAGTTGAACATTAGTCGTCCGACTGTCGTTTCAAATATTTTGCCTTCAAATTTAGCGTAGCGTGGGCTGTCTGTAGGCAAAACTTTTATCTTCGCACGGAAAGAAACGATACCGTAATCATAGGCGGTCATGGCTTCGTTTGGTGAAGCAAAGAATTTGCCTTCACCCTTTTCGCCTTCTACGGATTTGGTCATCCAGTAAGTTCCCAAAACAATGTCCATGCGTGGGTGAACGATAGGATTACCGTCTTGTGGACGAAGAAGATTTTTGTTTGAGGCCATAAGATCTCGTGCTTCAGCCTGAGCCGCTTCGGATAGTGGTAGATATACCGCCATCTGGTCTCCGTCGAAGTCAGCGTTGAACGCCGCACAGACAAGAGGGTGAACTTGGATAGCTTTACCTTCGATAAGAACTGGTTGAAAAGCCTGAATACCGAGTCGGTGAAGTGTCGGCGCACGGTTTAGGAGTACGTGTTTGCCTTGGATGCATTCTTCGAGAATCGCCCAAACTTCAGCCACGCCGTCTTCGATGAGTTTGTTTGCTCCGCGAATGTTAAAGGCCAGTTCTCTTTCGAGAATTTTCGAGATGACAAATGGTTTGAACAATTCAAGCGCCATCTTTTTCGGAAGACCACACTGGTTGAGTCGAAGCTGTGGACCAACCACGATCACAGATCGTCCGGAGTAGTCGACGCGTTTACCGAGCAAGTTCTGTCGGAAGAGACCTTGTTTTGATTTCAAGTTATCAGAGAGAGATTTGAGTGCGCGTTTCTGAGATTGATTTGTCGCGGTGTCTGATTTGGCAATCGAATTATCGACGAGAGCATCTACCGCTTCTTGCAAAATTCTCTTTTCGTTTCGCAAGATAACGTCTGGAGCATTGATCTCGAGAAGTTTCTTTAGACGATTGTTTCTGTTGATGACGCGTCGGTACAAGTCGTTGATATCAGATGTCGCGTGTCGTCCACCCTCGAGGGCGACCATCGGTCGAAGTCCCGGCGGGATAACTGGTAAATTCTTTAGGAACATCCATTCTGGTCGAACACCAGAATTTATCATCGAGCGGATGAGGCCTAGGCGTTTCTTTAACTTAACTTTTTCTAAAGTCGAAGCCTTTTCAATCATTTCTTCGGTTGCGATACGAAGTTTTTCTAGATCGGTATTTTTGAAAACGTTGTAGATAGCTTCGGCGCCAATTGAGGCCTCAAAAGCAGAACTATAACGCATAGAATAATGATGGTATTCGATTTCATTCAAGACTTTACCGACGACAATGTCACCAAGTTCACGTTTGGTGTTTGAGAATAGTTCTTTCAACTTTTCTTTTGTTTCGTCATCCTGTGAACTTTTGATTTTGTTTTTGTACTCATTTTCCAAATCTTTGATAATTCGGTTTTTCTCATCTTCGTTTACTTTGTGAATGATGTATCCAGCAAAGTAGACGACTTTCTCCAAATCAACCAAATTTATATTTAGAAAAACACTCATGCGAGACGGGACGCCACGCAAAAACCAAATGTGCGCCACCGGTGTAGCAAGTTTGATGTGACCCATTCTTTCACGTCGAACTATCGCTTTTGTGATTTCGACGCCACATTTTTCACAGACGATACCCTTGTACTTTACGCCACGATATTTTTTACAGTAACATTCGAAGTCTTTTTCTGGACCGAAAATTTTCTCATCGAAGAGTCCTCCGCGTTCTGAGCGACCAGTTCGGTAGTTGATGGTTTCGGGTTTTTGAATTTCGCCATAAGACCATTCTTCGATTTTTTCAGGACTTGCGAGTTCGATCGATATTTTGTTGAAATCTTTTGAATCTAAATTTTTCATAAATATTTTTATTAGTTTTAAATTTTATTGTTTCAAGTCAATATCGAGTCCAAGTCCGCGCAAGTAGTTGAGCATCACCTTAAACGATGCCGGAATATTTGGCTCGCGGAGTTTCTGACCCTTGATAATCGAATCAAACGCCTGACTTCGACCCATGATGTCGTCAGATTTGATAGTTAACATTTCACGAAGTGCATGAGCCGCACCGTATCCTTCGAGAGCCCAAACTTCCATTTCTCCGAATCGTTGACCTCCTGACTGAGCCTTACCTCCAAGTGGTTGTTGGGTGATGAGTGAGTATGGTCCGATGGCGCGCGCATGGACTTTGTCTTCCACCATGTGGTGAAGTTTCAAGATGTACATATAACCGACAGCAATTTCTTGTTCGAAAGCTTCGCCGGTTCGTCCATCAAAAAGTTTCATTGTACCGGTGTCGCTTAGTCCTGCTTTGACTAGCTCTTGTTTGATTTCGTCGTTACTTGCTCCACCAAACAACGGAACGATAGCCTGGTAATTAAGCGTGTGAGCCGCCATACCAAGATGCATTTCCAAAATTTGTCCCAAGTTCATACGTGATGGAACACCAAGCGGAGTGAGGATTACGTCAACTGGTGTACCGTCAGCCATGTATGGCATTTCTTCTTCTGGAAGGATGGTCGAGATGACGCCCTTGTTTCCGTGTCGACCGGCAAGCTTGTCTCCGACCGAAATGTTTCGGACCTGCGCAACTTCGACAATGATTTTCTTGATGATTCCTGATTCGAGCTGATGACCCTTGTCGCGTGAGAAAACTTTCACGCCGATTACGCGTCCTTCGTTTCCTGGACTTACGCGCATAGAGGTGTCTTTGACGTCACGAGCTTTTTCGGCAAAGATTGATCGGAGAAGTCTTTCTTCTGGAGTAAGTTCTGTTTCGCCCTTTGGCGTAATTTTACCGACAAGAATGTCGTTTTCACGAACTTCGGCACCAATACGCACGATTCCTTCTTCGTCGAGGTCTTTTAGTTTTGCTTCACCGACGTTTGGGATGTCAGGAGTGGTTTGTTCAGGTCCAAGTTTTGTATCACGAACAACGCAAGTAAATTCTTCAACATAAATAGAAGTGAAGACAGAATTCTTTACCAAACGTTCTGACAAGATGATGGCGTCTTCGTAGTTTCGTCCATCCCATGACATAAATGCGACTAGGGCGTTTTGACCAATCGCGGCTTGACCTTCGGCTGTTGACGGAGCATCGGCCAAGACGTCGCCCTTTTTGACTTTGTCACCCATATTTACCGATGGTCGCTGTCGCATTAGAGAGAATTTGTTGGTGCGAACAGTATGGATAAGTTCGTAAGTTTTTGGCTTGCCTGATGCTGGAGTTACGACGACTTTTTTGGCATCCACATAAGTAACTTCGCCAGACTCTTCGGCAATAACCAGTCGTCCTGAATCACGCGCAATTACTTCTTCGACACCAGTTCCGACAAGCGGTGCCATAGGGATGACACACGGCACAGCTTGCTTTTGCATGTTACTTCCCATGAGTGCGCGGTTGGCGTCATCGTGTTCGAGAAACGGAATCATCGAGGTACCAAGCGAAAATGCTTGGTTTGTAGCGACATCGATAAAATCAATTTCTTTTTTGGAAATTAGTCCTGGAGAAGTTTTGACTCGCGCTTCGACAAGTTCTGGAATAATATTTCCAGCCTCATCTCGAGGAACACCTCCGTGAGCGATGTTGTACTTTTCTTCTTCCAAGGCGTTCATGTATACAATTTCACCTGTGATCTTGCCGTTTTTTACCCGAACATACGGAGTTTCGATAATGCCGAATTCGTTTATCTTTGCATATGTAGAAAGGTGAAGAACCAGACCGATGTTTGGACCTTCTGGAGTGTGAATCGGGCAAACGCGACCGTAGTGACTGGTGTGAACGTCGCGAACTTCAAGTCCAGCTCTTTCACGAGTAAGTCCTCCAGGTCCGAGCGCAGAAAGGATGCGCAAGTGTTCGAGTTCGGAAATAACATTTTCCTGATCCATGAATTGTGAAAGTTGGTTCGTGGTGAAAAATTCTTTGACACGAGCCTGAAGTGGTCTTTGATTGATGACGGTGACAGGCGCGGCGACATCTGACTCGATTGTCGACATGCGGTCCTGAATATTTCGCTTGATCTGAGTCATACCCACGCGGAATTTTTGTTGGAGAAGTTCGCCAACGTATTTTACGCGTCGTCGGCCCAAGTGATCGATGTCATCAGCCTTGGCGTTTTTGTCATTGTTTAAATCAAAAATGTTTTTGACGATTGTGACGACGTCGTCGGCATTTAGAGTTTGGCGCTCGAGTTCAGCTTTTTCCATTGATTTCTCAAATCGCTGATTGAATCGGTGTCGGCCAACTTTTGAGAAGTCATATCGTTCTGTGGTAAAAATACTATCAACAAATTCCTTGGCGTTTTCTGCCGTCGCCATATCACCATCTCGAAGACGTTTATAGATATCGACGTAGGCTTCTTCGACAGTTTTGGCATGATCTTTCTCAAGCATCACGGCAACCAATTTCTCCATTTCAGGATTGCCCTTGAAAGCTTTCAAGATTTTCTCATTCGTATCAAGTCCCATGACACGGAGCAAACTAGTGACTGGGAATTTTCGTTTCTTGTCGATGCGGGCGAAAATCGTGTCGTCTTTGTCTGTCTCGATCTCAATCCAGACACCGCGATTTGGGATTATTTTTGCGCCAAATTTACGTCGACCTTTTAGATCAACGGCAGTAAAAAATACTCCTGATGAACGTGTAAGCTGAGCGACGATGACACGTTCGACACCATTTATGATGAATGTACCGTTACTTGTCATAAGCGGGAAATCTGTCATGAAAATTTCCTGCTCTTTCTTGGAACCATTCAATTTGTTGAGGAGTTTGGCGCGAACTTTTAGAGGCGCTTCGTAGGAGAGTTTGTTTTCCTTGGCGTAGTGAGGATCGAATTTTGGTTCACCTAATTCGTAGGCGTCGAATCGTAGTTCGAATTTTTTACCCGAGTAATCTTCGATTGGAGAAAATTCTTTAAAAACTTCTTTTAGTCCATCGGTAATCAACCACTTGAAAGAATTCAACTGGGTTTCGAGCATGTTTGGATATGCAACCAACGGCTCTTTATACTTCGCAAAATACTTCTTCTCTCGCTTCAACGTCTTTGTTTTTGCCATGCTGTGTCCTGCCGTAGCTTATTAAGCGAAGGCGGAATAATAATTATTAAAATTAACTCGACTCCAAAAAAGCAAAAGTCAACAAGGCTACGACCTCATTGTCTCAATGATCTCTTGGTTTTATAAAATTTTACTTAGCAATGCTTTGTATTATTTACCCCGACCAAAGTGGAAGGGGCCGCGCCTATTAATACAATTGCTTTTCCGCCAAAACTCAATCTGGGCAATTAGTTTCTCTAGTATATCCGAAATCTAAAATCTGTCAAACCGTACGACCGTTAAAAATATTGCGTTTAAAAACCAAGCTAGTTTGCCTTAAAAGTCCGTACTGTTTGAGAAGAGCTCAAGCTCTTCGAGTTTACGGATCTTTTTGGCTTAAACTAACTTGGTTTTAGCAAATATTTTTTCAGGTCAAAGGAGTTTTTGGTTACTTTTTTCTCCGTAAAAAAGTAACGTCCGGTCATCGCTTGCGATGGCTTATCGTGGAGTTACATCTATAACATTCGAATCATCTACTTTTTTCTTCGCCGATCGGACGAGTGCTTTGTATCCACGAAAAACCGACCAAAGAGTTAGATCAATGAGAAGAAATGGAATTCCGAGAATCCAAAAGACGACTTTGAAAAATCCAAAGTCGTTACCGAAAACTTCCGTGTAGCCAAGCAAAAACATAAGCACGAAAAACAGCGCTCCGACAATCGTGAAAACAAGTATCGGTCCCCGGACCAAATCCTCGGCCATCTCTGCCCCAAACCCACTTGGATCCTTGACCCCCTTCCTGACATCGCGAATTGTTTTGAAAATAGTGAACATGCCGACATTCTAACATATCCACCCAGACGAATGGAGGTCCTCCGTTCGTTGCTTGACGAGAACCGTCAATACAGGTACCTTAAACCAAGACACAAAAACCAAAACCACCAGCACATGAAACGCTCTTTGGAACGAACCAACAAAATGTTCGCCGTTTGCCTTGTCGGTATCCTCCTTGGAGGTCTTCTTATGTGGGTAAACTGGCCGGCAGTATATGAACGCGACTTTGCAGAATTCCTCTTGGGAGGATTATTCATCTTCGTGAGCATCGTCGCCATCAGCCTCTACATACGAGAGCGCAATGCTTGGAAGAATTTCCTCAAAGAAGCAACGAGCGAAGACCTGAGCCCGAAGAGAACGATCGCCCTCATCGAGGAAGCCGGGGAATTCGAAGCGAGACAGATCATTCTTCAGCACTGCATCCAGTATAGAATAGAAAGGTCAGGTAACTACGCCTGGGGGTTGGCTTTCTGGGTATGGGAGTCAAGCAACATCCTGCCAATGGATTGCCTAAAGTGGATAATGAGTATCATTCATTACGAACTTGGGCTCAAGCTCCACGCCAAGCTGGATGATGTACGGGAGCAGATTGAGAAAGGGGGCAAAGACCTGTCGCACCCAGAAAACCAAGAGTTCGCAGCAAACCTCATCAAGAAGGACATTGCTATGATGCTCGAGGTCTGTGGTGAGGATCGCCCCTATGCATCGATCATCCCCATCTTGGCGGAAGCATCACCAGCAGTCCGCGAGGAGATCATGAAGAAAGCAAGAGAAGGACGTGAATTTCCCAAGGACGCTGACCTCACTGATCAGATGATGCAGGCGGCCAAGGAAGTCTATGACGAGCTCTTGGACACGATCGAGGAAAAATTACGGACGTGGCCAACGGCAGAACCAGTGTCGTAGCAACACGCGAACATTCACAAGGGCCGGGGAAACTTCCCCGGCCCTTAGTGCTTTTTCAAATTTAGAATTCCTTAGAAAATCGACAAGAAATATGTCCCGAGAAGGGCCAAGGCAAACATCGAAATAGCTGGGAGAGTTTTCGTGAGCGAGTCGCGGACCTTTATATGCATACTGATAGCACCGAGCATGAGCACGCCGAGGAGCACAAAAGCCACCATACCAAACGGATACATGATTTGTGGTTTAAACAGGCCGATGACCATCATGAGCGCGATGACGATTTTCAAAAACCCGACGACATACACAGACCACGCAGGCAACCCATACACAGAAAATTCTTCTTTCATATTCTTCGCACTTCCCCCGCGATACTTGGTAGCGCGCCCAGAGCGCACCAACCAGACGTTCACGAGCCCAAGGGCGATCAATACTTGGATGACAGCCATGATCCAAACAAATGTTATTTCTGACATATAAAAATATTAATTATAAATTGGTTTTATTCTATTCTAAATAATTTTAATATATTATGAGAATTATCAAAATTATTATTGATTAAATAGTCTAATTAATTCATCAAAGTTTTTTGCCAGATTTTCTTCATATTCTTCTTGTTGTACATATAAAGCCCTATATATAACTCGACTTTGTCGATCATTCACATCCGCACACCACTGCTTCAATCGTTCAAACTTGATTTTGTCGTTTTCTTCTTCGCGTCCCTTTGTTTCTATGATGTACACCTGCTTGTCATCAACCTTCACAAAGAAGTCAGGATAATAAGTCGCAATGAACCCTTCTGCATTTTTATACTCAATACGAAGAGCGGTTGCTTCTTTGTTTTGAAAGTTCTTTGCAAATGAAATGATATCATCGCAACCTTCAAGGAAGTTTGCAAATTCAAGCTCAAAGTTACTATCACCCACAATGTGGTTAAAGACAGTCTTTTTAGGATGCGCTAAGAACGCCTTATCATTAACAACAAACGGACGTGCTTCACTAATTTTGATATAGTTTTTTATTTCAGTATCTCCTATATCTTGTACGGTCAATTCATTGATATGTTTTTTGAATACATCCTTGATGAGTTTTATATACTCAACTTCAGACAAATTGCGGAGCACATTGAGGTCTGCAAGGTCCACAGATTGCTCGAACATATTGTTTGCAATAAAATCTTTCACCTTACCGAAAAGAATGTCGTAACAGCTAAATAAGCGCATTTCGCGCATTATTGCTTGAGTAAAGAACCCAACTACACTCTGATAATTTGGCTCAATGTCACCATTCAAAATGGTAGTGTGATGAACCGATTCAGCAACCACATCTTTGAAGACAATCTCTCGTTTTTCTTGCTCGGAGAATGTCTTTATTTTTACCTTCTCGTTTCCGAAAGTAGAAACGTCTAGGTTTGCAAGATTTTTGTATTCTCGTTGTATACGAGCTGTCATTACAGGGAGCTCAATATCAAGCTTCTCAATGTCTTTCTTTTCGTTTTCCTTATCAACTTCAATGACCATCGGTGATATAGGTTTTGAACCAGTTCCCATCAATCGCTTCTCAAGGAGCACGCCTTCACCCTTGATACTTTCAACAAAATCCATAAAGGCAGGAGTGCCAATCACGCTCACATATTCATCAATATCATCTCTCCCGAAATACATTCTTCGCAAACCCCGCCCAAGTGTTTGCTCAGGAAGGATTTTACTATCAGAAGCGTACGGACGAAGCCCTACAATAGTGGTCACATTTTTCACATCCCAACCCTCCTTGAGCATCATTACTGAAACAATGGCTTTATACGGACTTTCCCAGCTATCGATTTCATTTGATTCTTTTCGAAGTTTATCAAGCTCATCTTTATTTTTTGCTGTTACACTTTCTGATATTTCTCCTTTCTGGTTTGTATGAATAGTAAGGACAGCGCCTTTAAGTTCTGGATAGTTCATCTCCAAATAATCTGCAACATCATCACAGTTTTTGGTGTCATCAGTCATTATAAAAAGAAGTGATTTCTTTCCAGTTGGTTCAAGTCGCTTGAAAGTTTTTCTCCATTCTTCAACTCCAAGGTTGATATGGTCTCTCCATTTTTCCGTAAAGACTACACTTTGACCTTCTTTGAGTTTTCCCCGACTCGCTTCATCAGGTACAACTGGCTGTTTTACTACTCGTTGGTGAATTGCTTCAACCAAAGGATAATCAGAAATTGTTTGAACAAAAATTGAGCCTTTACTGTTTTTTGGAGTAGCGGTAACATCAAGCTGAAGTGAAAGCCCTCCACCTTTTTGTTTGAGTTTGTTATCAATATCACGAATAGATTTGAGCCACGCATTTTCTTCGTGAATATGATGAGCCTCGTCATTGATAACAATAAGTTCATCAATATCTCTGACCACCATCCCTAAATCAACCGTACCTTCGTTTGTCTTTGTTACAGGTTTATCGCCAAGGAAGTATTCTGAACTATCTTCATCTTCAGCACTATAATCTTTTACATCACTTTCAAATACTCTGTGGATGTTGGTAAGAAATATGTTCCCAGTATCAGAAACGTTCTTAAGATCATCTTGGAGGTGTAGTGTAATCTGAAAATCGTCCTGCCAGTTTTGACCCATATAACCATTATCAGGAAGAACAGGGTCTTGAAAGAATATCTTGTTGCCTTCAAAGTCATTCTTGATACGCTCAAACACGATAACGTTTGGAGCAATGAGTAAGAAGTTCTTTGCTAGATTAGAGCCTTCTTCGTATAGTTCATGGAAATATGCCCAAGCGACAACAAGGCTCATTACCTTGGTTTTACCAGCTCCTGTGGCCATTTTAACAACAAATCGAAGCCACTCTTCAGTAAACATTTGAGCACTTAAAATCCCACTTGAATTGTATCTCATTAGATGGTGTTTGTCTCTTACTTTAGCAACCTCATAGAGCCACACAACAGTCTCAATTGCTTCTCTTTGAGAGAAATAATATCGGAAATTATAGGAAAAACCGTCCTGATTGTAGAGGATGTGTTCTTCCTTGAACCACCACGTCAAAAGGGCTTTTGAGGTCTCACTTGCTCCTTCATAGTTATTATCCCGCCACGATTTAACTTGTCTTCTAAGTTCAGCGACCAGAGGAGGAATTAATCTCTCATAATCAGCTGTATTTCTTAAATCCTCAGTAGCAGGAAACCACCTGATTTCAGGGTTGAGAATTGCATATGGGTCTTTTGGAAAATCTTTGTGTAGTGCCATAAAATTAAAACGGATTTTCGGCGAATAATTCTTGTTTTCTTTTTAAAACCTGTTCATTAACAGCAAATCCTTTACTTAATAATTCCTCTCCTAACCAATGATAACCAGATATTTCTTTGAATTGATTATTAACAGTTGATTCAATATAAAAATGCTCCCAATCTTCCAACTGAAGTTTTCCATTTTTAAACAATTCATTAAAAAATGTTTTACCTGAACTAGACTCAATAATCTGATTATACATACCACCATTTTTAAGAGAGTTAACAAGTATTTTTTTCTGGTTTTCTATACTTATTGATTCTAAATTTTTTTCTAAAAACTTAAGCGGCGCCTTCGCAGCCTCAAAACTTGGTATGGTTGGCAAGCTATCAATTAATTTTGCAATTAGAAAATCCTTGTCATCATTAGATAAGCTAATTTCCCCAGAATAAAATTTAGAAAAATCTGTTGGGGAGATATATGTATTTCTATGTTCTTCTTGTAATTTTTGGAAAATTACACATATTTCTCTTAAGAAATTTACTATGTCATTTTCTTGATTAGCTAGAGTTGGATCACAAACATGGCCAGCAGTATGACGATCTTGTTTTAAGCTTTTTAATTTTTTTAAAAAATTACTATCGATGGGATAAAGAATGTTTAGAAAATTTATAACCTCATCATCATCGAGCTGGTTATATGCATACAAATTTTTTTTATCATATTTTGCTATATCATATTTTTCAGCCTTAAAAATAGTGTTCCATTTTTGAGTAAAAACATCTTCATCGATTATATACCGTACCTGTTGTATCTTTTCATAAACAAAAAGCATAAAAAGTTTCCAAAATAAAATTACAGAAAAATCAAAAATCTTGTTTTCTAGTGAGCCATCAAGCTGGCTACCGTAATTAGAATAGTTAATTATCAATCTTGGCAAATTTTCTATTTTCTGTTTAAAGTCTTCGTTAATCATAACTTTACATCAATTACTCTGGTAGTGTCGTTTCCGAATATGTCTACGACCTTTATTGCAATCTTGTAGTCTCCTTTGGGAAGCTCTTTGGGAGCAGAGACCAGTTCAAGATTTCTATTCTTCTTAGTACGGAATGTTTGCCATTCGTTATCGAAGATATAGTCTCCAGTCCAGACTTCTTTCTCTTCACCATCCTCAATAACCTTGATGATTTCCTTACGGTCCGTAAAGTTATAATCAACCGCCCAGTAATCAATCCAGTCACTCCATTTCTTTGTGAGTTGCTCCGGTGGATTACTATTCCCTTCTTTATCAGTGGTTACTTTCCAGATTTGTCCTTGATCTACAATAATTTTTGTTTTATTTTTTTGACCTGTCAAATCCTCTACTACACTATCTAAAACATTTTGTGAGTAAAATACAGAGAAATCAGTGAGCTCAATTGAAAGCTCTTTCATATTTCCACGTCCAGAAATAATTGGTTTGATGTCGATATATGCAACATCATAGAAGTTCACGTGACCACGCTCTACAGCTCGTTTATCGAATACTTCACGAGGAATAATCTTGAAAGCAACATCAATACCTTCGTCAGCGTATTCACTGAAGTTCATTCCCATTTCGTAGTCAAAGCCGAGAACATCAATCTTAGTGAGATTTTTGCTCTTACATTCATCAACAATCTCACGAATAAACTTTGAAGATACAGGGAGGTTGATTGGACCCACCGCAACCAAACGGTCACGCTTTTTACCTACAATATGAGCGAAGCTTTCTACGGCTTCTGCTTTGTATGCAGAAAGAATAAGTTTGATAAAATCTTTCTCTTTTCGTTCTGCTTGTTTTGCTTTTTCTTCAGCTCGCAAGTCATCGTTGGTAGTGAGGAAGCTTTCTCGTTCATATTTACCGATGTTCAAAATCTCAAAAGCACGGAAGTCTTTTCCAGCTTTTTTGAGTTCACGCTGAACACCCACCATTCGCTTTCGTGATGTATGAATACCAAACTTTCCAAGGTCTGTACCAATCCACTTACGACCAAGCTTTTCTGCAACAGCTAAAGTTGTACCTGAGCCACAGAAGAAATCAGCAACTAAATCACCTTGATTAGAAGATGCACTGATAATTCGTTCAAGAAATGCTTCAGGCTTTTGTGTTGGATACTTTACTGCTTCATCGTGACTAGATACTACAATGTTGAACTCAAAAACATCTGTTGCAGGTTTTCCTTGTTCATTCATATAGGTGTTATAGACCCTACCGTCTGACATTCTGTTTTCTTTGTACCTACGACCATTTTCATCAACTTTATTGAAACGAGCGAGAGTTGCTTCAGCAAACTCTTCAAACTGCTGATTGAATTGATAATTTTCAGATTTTGAATAAAAGAAAACAGTATCGTGCTTTCTTGCAAAAAAACGAGTTGAGCTTGCACCTCCGCTATATTTCCAAATAATTTCATTTCTGAAATTATCCTTACCAAAAATCTCATCAAGAACCAATCTTATATGTCCTGAAAGTCTCCAGTCACAATGAACATAAATACTTCCATCTTCAGCAAGTAATGAGTGCATCAGCTTGATACGCTCATAAATCATCGCAATAAAACTATCTGCACCTTTACCCCAAGTGTCTCTATATGCGATTTCTTCAATTACAGATGGTTTTTTAGTGAAGCTCTCGGCATCTCCACCATCACCAATTTCTATATCCATTGAGAAGTCAGCCCCAACGTCAAACGGTGGGTCGATATAGATGAGCTTGAGCCCACCTTGAGCCTCAATCTCTTTACGCATAGGACCATTCTTGAGGGATGAGAGGATGAGTTTGTTATCTCCCCAAATGAGCTTATTGGTCCAACCAGTTATTTGTTTACCAGAGAAATCAAAGAGAGTTCCTTTATCTCCAAACTCTTTACCTTCACGAGGTTCATCAATCTGCTCGATTACTTGGAATGGAAGAACTACGTTAGTGACTTCGTTAGACTTTCCATTCCAAACAAGCTCAACTTCACGGTCATCTTTGAAGAGCAGGAAGCGATATTTCTCTGGGAGAGGTTTACCAGCTTCTAGGTATTTTATGATGTCTCGTTTTTCTGAATCCGTAAGTTTCATTACTTAGATAATGCCTTAAATGGGTGGTTTTTACAAGAAACGAAAAACCCGGGAGCGCACGCGCTCCCGGGGCGGATGGCTGGATTTTTCCCGGTCCTGTTCTGAGCGTACAAGGACGATCAGAACGTAGGCTCTCTTATTCCTTTTCGCTCGCCACTACTCAGGGGGTCCGTCGTCGCCTTGGAATGCATTACTGCCCCAACTAGCTGTTGGCCACCGTCCTAAACGCTTGTTAGTCAAAATCTGAATTACTTTCTTTTTAAATTTCTCACATCTTCAATATTGTTATTTCTCCGCATATGCGAACTCATAACAATACAGTTTTATTTATTCTTTTTGTACTCCTCCAAACTTTTTAAATGAAACGAAAAAGCCCCCGCCGGTTTTGCAACCTAGCGGGGACTTGAACAAAGACCGAAAGTGGTGGAATCAATTGAGCCACCACCGACCGTTCTTGCGATCTGCATCACCAGTGCTCGACGGGCTATCGGTGTCGGTGTCGCGCTTCATGCTATAGAAAGCGCGTCTCATCGTCTCCGAATACAATACGAGGATCGGGACCTTGTTGGATCCACCACCAGCTGTGACGTGACCACGCAGTACCCAGTTCTTGCTACCGAAGGTGACGAAGTGGAGCATCTCGTACATAATCCGAGGGAAAGCTTGGCTCCAATAGTTCTCCCCTTTTACCGGAGGACGACCAAAGCGAGAGTTGAAGAGATTCTCTTCTTCTGTTTCAACCACGCCAGCACCTTCAATGTACAGATTCATCCTCGCATCATCACCGGTGTTGAGTTTGACCGTGGCCGAAACTTCGATCTTGGGCAAAACACCTTTTTCCGCAAGATCCCACATGTGAGGATCAAAATCCACTTTCATCACGCCTTCCGAGAGGACGAACTTTTTCTTCTGCATCTGTGTGTGGGTTTTATTCTGCTTTTATTATATATACTTTTATAATTCTGTCAATATACACAACTATAACGAACGATTATTTCCCCTTCTTGTACTCCTCCAAATCTTTGTGGTTGCCGGAGAGGAAGACTTTTGGGACTTTGTGTCTTTTGCCCTTATGTTCGTAAATTTCTGGGCGGGTATACATTTCCCCGCTTGAGACGCGTGATTCTTCGAGTGATTCGATTTTCCCAAGCACTCCTGGGATCTGACGTGAGACGGTGTCGATCACAATCATCGCTGGGATTTCTCCGCCGGTCAGGACATAATCGCCGACAGACAATTCTTGCGCTTTTGTGATTTTCTTCACGCGCGCGTCGATGCCCTCGTAGCGTCCACAAATCAAAATCAAATCCGTGTATTTTTTCGCCGAAGTTTTCGCGTATTCTGTCGTGAGTTTTTTACCCCCCGGCGCAAAGATGATTGTCTTTGGCTTTTCTAAATTCTTGCTCGCTTTTTCCCACGCGCGAATAATCGGATCAGCGATCATCACCATCCCCGGACCTCCGCCGTAAGGTCTGTCGTCGATTTTCGACGAAATATTTCCATCTGGCCAGACTTTGCGGAGTTTGCCACGCACAAAATCCCGCGGGTTATAAAACTTCACTTTTATCTTCTTCTCCTTGATCGCCCGCGCCAAAATAGACTCGGATAAATAAGCCTCTACAACGCTTGGAAATAATGTAATTACATGAAAATTCATACTTGAAAATTGTACTTGCCCGTCCGAAGCTTTAGCGAAGGCGGGATGATGTGAAATATCATTGAATAGCCGTTAGCTGTTGGCCATTAGCCTTTAGCGAAACGTTATTAAAGATTATATTTTTTAGGAAAAATTGCAATGAAGAAGCCCCGGGCGAACCGGGGCTCCACACTGAATGATCAGTCGGTCACTGCTTCTTCCTCCACGCCGGGCCTTTTTCCCTAGAGACGAACACGCGTCCGTCATTTAGGGTATCGATGACCTCTAAGTATACGATACGACCTGTGGGGTCGTATTCGTAACCTTCCAGCGGAGAAGCCTCTCTGATGGAGTCTTGCCGGCGCTCTTCGACGAGCGCCTTTTCGACCTCCAGCCGAATCATCTCCTCGACGGAGATGGTCGCGACAGAATCAGTCGCGGTGCTGTCCGAGGCGGCAGTCTCGGCAGAGGTGCCGTCCTGACCTTCGTCGGTCGAAGACCAGAACTTCCAGGAGTCTGGGTAGAAATTCCAGGAAGACGGCCAGTAGGTGTAGGCGACCACCAAGACGATCCCTACGAGGATCAACTTGACGGCCTTCCACACGCTAGCCGAATTCTGGGAAGACCACTCCCGGATTCGTCCCCACCTTGTGGTGTAATCAGCGGTACGTTGCATGTTGGTGTGTTTGTGTTAGGTGCTAGTGCTGTCGGTCGAATCATAGCATAATCAATGCCCTCTGTCAAGTAACAAGACTTCCCCAACAAACTAGCAAAAACCACCCAGAAATGGGTGGTTTTTGCTAGTTTACGTACTACGTACTTATTAAATTCCTTTTAGATCTTCCATCGTCTGGTCAACATCAGCAGATGCTACTGGTGTGCCCATTCCGGCTGGTTTGACATATCCTTCTGGTTCTTCGATTTTCAAGTTTACACGTGAATTGTTCTTCATACCGATGACTCGTAGAAGTGTACGCATAGCTTTCGCTGTGTTTCCTTGTCGGCCGATGATTTTGCCCATGTCTTCGCCATTTACTGACAAAGTTAGAAGCACTCCCATTTCGTCAACTTTTCTGTCGAGCTTTACATCATTTGGATGGTCTACTAATGCCTTTACTACATACTCTAGAAATTCCTGATCTCTTTCCATAATTATCTGTCTACTATTTTCTAATGAACGCAGTTCTCTGACTAAGAAAACCTGCTGTGTACATTGTACCACGATTAAATGAAAACAAAAAGCAGTAGCCGGCGAGGTTCGTTTGATTTCCGACCGTTTGGTTGGGTTAGGTTTGGAGGGAGTAAAGCAAATGAACCGAGCCGGCTTTTTAAATTATTATTTTGCTTCGGCTTCTTTCTTGGCCTGCTTGGTGCGTTTTGGCAAGACGTTCTTTTTCTTGGCGTCGACGATTTTTTGATCTACGAGAAAATTGTGAATCGTTCCCGATGCCTGCGCGCCCATTTTCAGCCAGTACTTTATACGGTCGGCTTTCAATTCTACGAGACCAGCCTTTGGATTGTAATTGCCAAGAATTTCCTGGAATTTACCACTCTGAGCAGAATCTGTGGACTCAGTCAAAACAACCCGAAATGCCGGGGTATTTACGCGTCCAGTTCTTTGTAATCTGATTTTTAACATGTGATGGATATTAGCAGATATATGTTGAGGCGTCAATAAAAATGGATTGGCCCCGACCTTACGGGATCGGGGCGCAGAAAGTTTTGTACTTATTGATCATCGAGCGTAGCTCGGTCTCGATCTTGGCTTCGGTCTTTGGACAGAAGGTCGGTTGAAGCGCCTCTTCTTTCCTTTCTTCTTTCGAGCCTCGATCTTTTTGTCCCGTTTCTCCTTTTTCCTCTTTTCTCGCTCTTGGCGAAGCTTCTCGATAGTCTCATGATTGACACGAGCATCGATATCGCTAAATGTCAGGCTTTCGTCTTGATCAGCTTGACCTATCGCGAGTTTGTCAGAGATGCTCACAGTTCTACGAGCATCATCGAGTAGGAGTTCAGGAACTCTGCCTTTGATCTCACTGGGCATGGCTTGGATGATTTGTCTCTATTCTACCACACCTCTATAAAGGACAAAAGTAATATGTTAATATTGCCCTATGCACAAAAAGAAAAGCCCTCCACCCCAAAGCCTAACCGGCATCATTCGTGTAAGCCAGCGCGGAACTGGCTATTTTCGTCTACCCGAAGGTCAGGCTGACGCCGAGATAAGTTACGACGATTTGGGCACCGCGCTTCATGGCGACACAGTAAAAATTGAAAAAATCGGCGGTAAAATCCGTGACGGTGGTCCGCGCGCAAAAGTCATTGCCGTTACAAAAAGAGCCAAGCGCGGATTTGCTGGAGAACTCGTTCACAATGGTCAGGATTTCGCTCTCAAGGCTTCTGACCCGCGCATGTACACACGAATCGTCATCCCGAAGAAACTCGCCAAGGGCGCCAAAGTCGGTGACAAAATTTTTGTGACCCTAAGCACCTGGAAAGACATGAAATCAATTCCGCTTGGAAAAGTCGACAAAATCCTTGGCCGTGCCGGTGAACACGAGGCCGAGATGCAGGGCATCATCTTAGAAAGGGGGTTCGAGTCCGGCTTCCCCGCCCTAGTTGAACGCGAAGCCGAAAAGATCAAACGCACACCACTTTCAGACGCAGAAATAAAACGTCGTCGTGACATGCGACACGTAACAACTTTTACCATTGATCCCGAAGACGCCAAAGACTTTGACGACGCACTATCATTTCGAAAGTTAGAAAGCCCGTCCGGCCAAAGTGAAAAATACGAAATCGGAATTCACATTGCCGACGTTAGTCACTACGTAACCCCGGGAACAAATCTCGACAAAGAAGCTCTCGAACGGGCGACATCTGTGTATCTGGTCGACCGGACCATCCCGATGCTCCCAGAAATTCTCTCGAACGATTTGTGTAGTCTAAATCCAGGCGTTGACAAGCTCGCCATGAGCGCCGTCTTTGAGATGGATGCAAACGGCCACGTATCAAAAGAATGGTTTGGGAAAACAATCATCAATTCAGACAAAAGATTCACATATGAAAATGCTCAAAAAGTTCTAGACGACGGAGGAGGCGAGTTTTTTGATGAACTAGACACGCTGAACAAAATTGCAAAAAAACTAAATGCTCAAAGGATCAAAGACGGCGCAATTCTCATGGAGTCTGACGAGGTCAAATTCCGGCTCGACGAAAAAGGTAAACCAATTTCTGTGTATATAAAAACTCGCGGAGATACAAACAAACTTATCGAAGAATTTATGCTCTTGGCCAATCGCCGAGTCGCCAAATGGGGTGGCAAAGACTCTTCGGGCAAGGACCGAGTTTTTATCTATCGCATCCATGACACACCAGACAAAGAAAAGGTAAAACTTCTAAAAGATTATCTCAAACTTCTGGGCTTTGATTTGGCTGAACAAAAGGGCGTAGTAAAACCACACGAATGGAATCGACTCTTCAAAGATCTCGAAGGCCGAGCCGAACGAGACACTATCCAAACGACCGTCATCCGTTCGATGGCCAAAGCAATTTATTCAACCAAAAACATGGGACACTATGGACTTGCTTTTGAATTTTATACCCACTTTACGTCGCCCATCAGACGTTATCCAGACATCATCGCCCACAGACTACTTATGGACTACGTAAATGGTGTAAAAATTCCAAATGATCATATTGCCAAATTTCAAAAGATGTCCGAACATTGTTCCATGCGCGAAGTCGAAGCCGCCGAAGCTGAACGAGCGAGTATCAAATATAAACAAATGGAATACATGGCCGAGAGAATCGGACAAGATTTTGATGGAATTATCACGGACATAAACGAATGGGGCATGTACGTCGCGGAAAAGACGACCAAGTCCGAAGGCGTTGTCCGTCTGCGTGATATTACAACCAACTCTTTTGTCTACGAAGAGAAAAAACTAATGCTAATCGACAAAAAAACCGATACGACTATGCGTATTGGCGACAATGTTCGCATCAAAGTAAAAAATGTGAACATCGAAAAACAACAAATAGACTATCTTTTGGTATCATAGAGCCATGGATCCTGCGAGTGACCGAGGTCGCTTGGGGTGATATTTAAAAAACACAGGATCAAGCAAAAATTATTACAAATTAATTCGGGAAGCGGTGAGACCGCAACCTGTCACTATCGGGATGGATTCAGGTTCAAAAAAAAGCTGGGTGAAAGTTTTCTTGTGGAGCATTATTGCTATTGGTTTTGGACTGGCTTTTTCGGCGCTGGTGGTTCAGGCTTTTAGCGAGATCTCTACGAGAACCAAAACCCAAACGCAGACGAGCGAAAGCCTCACCGAAACGACAGGAAACAATCTACTAGCACAATTAAAAGACTTTAAATATAGAACTTTTAATAGAGCCAAAAATATTGCCGGGTCTTTGAATTTTAGCTACATCACCCAAGCTCCGGTAAGAAAATATCATCTCGAGGACGAATCATTACGCCCTCATGTCGGGGCTTTGGCTTATGTGGTTGGAGATGCCGACACCGGACAAATAATCATATCGAAAAACGGGGACACGGTTTCGCCGATAGCATCGGTGACCAAACTAATGACCGCGCTTACATCGCTTGAGAGTCTAGACCAAAGCGAAACAACCAAAGTTTCGAGAAAAGCTGTCGAAACTCTGGGTCAAAGTGGTCTATCTCAGGGTGATCGCATGAAAATATCTGACCTTATCTACCCACTTCTTCTCGTCTCGTCAAACGATGCTTCGGAAGTTTTGGCCGAACATGCCGGTCGTGAAAAATTCTTGGGCTGGATGAATCAACACGCCAAAGATATCGGTATGGAAAATACAAATTTCAATGATCCGAGCGGTCTTTCGGCAAAAAACTCTTCCACGGCCGAAGATTTATTTTCGATGGCTCATTATTTGTTTACCAAACATCGCACCGTCTTTAACATCACAAATCTAGAACGTTATAGTGCCGAAGGCAGAACTTGGGTCAATGCCAATCGTTTTTCGAGAAGGGACGATTATCTGGGTGGCAAAACCGGCTACACCGACGCCGCTCATCGCACTGGTGTATTTATTTTCTCTAGTCCAATCGCCAACGGAGAAATTCGAAATATCGCTATCGCGTTACTAAAGACAGACGATCGTGTTTCTGACATCAACAGAATTTTGGATTATGTGAAAGAAAATGTTTATTATTCATACGAAAATTCTACACAAGAAAAAGAAAGTGAAGTTACTCTTGGATTTGTTGGCGACATCATGCTTGATCGAGGTGTAAAAACTTCAATCATAAAAAACTTTGGTGGAAATTATGAAAAAATATTGGCCGAAGCGCCAAGAATTCTCCAGCCAGATATTATGTTTGGAAATCTAGAAGGTCCAATTTCTGACAAAGGCACAAAAATTGGTAGCATCTACTCTTTTCGAATGGACCCGCTTTCGACCAAGGCTTTGAAAGAAGCTGGATTTGATGTCTTGTCTTTTGCTAACAATCACGTCGGTGATTATTCGACTCCCGCTTTTCTCGACACACTCGGCAGACTCAAAGAAGAAAACATCCTTTACGTCGGGGCTGGAGAAAACCACGCAGAAGCTTCTCGGGCGACAATCGTGGAAAGAGACGGTGTCCGAATTGGATATTTGGCAATGTCGGACGTTGGCCCAGAATTTATGAAAGCGACCGAAGAAAAAATGGGCATACTTTTGGCGAGCGACAAAAATCTCGACGCTATTGTGAAGGAGGCAAAAGAATTGTCGGATATTTTAGTTGTGTCTGTTCACTGGGGCGACGAATACAAACCTCATAACAAAAAACAAGAAGTGCTAGCCAAGAGGTTGATTGATAACGGTGCAAATATTGTTGTCGGACATCATCCTCACGTTCCGCAAGATGTCGTAAATTACAAAGACGGCTTGATATTTTATTCTCTCGGTAATTTTGTTTTTGACCAATATTTCTCAAAAGAAACAATGGGCGGACTTTATGCCGAAGTTGTTGTGACCAAAAAAGGAATAAAAAGCCACACCGAAACACCTTTTGTAATAAATGAAAAATATCAACCGATTCTGGGCAACAAAAAGACGGCCTCTTCCCCATCGACGGTATTTGAACGAGGATCTTGTCCTGTCGGAAACTCCGAAACAAACGAAACTTTTACAAATGTAAGTAATAAAAAATCTGTTGGTAAGTATATTCCAGAAAATCTAGTCGAAATCAGTAAAGTAATCCCGACAAAAGAAGGTAGAGAAATATGTCTTCTCGAGGAATCCGCCGTGGAACTTGAAAAAATGATTGTTGATGCAAAAAACAACAACGTCGACATCTCTATAACTTCTGGTTTTCGAAGTTTTGAAATCCAAGAAATACTTTACGAAAACAGAAACACAACCGCCGAAGAAGAGTCAATTGCTATCCCTGGGCATTCGGAACATCAGCTAGGTACAACCATAGATATAACGAGTGCCGAGATTGGAAACGCCTCAGCTAGCACGTTACTTAAAAACACCAAAGCCTTTGAGTGGATGTCAGAAAATGCTCACAAATATGGCTTCGTCATGAGCTACCCAGAAAATCGTGATACGGGTTATATTTTCGAACCATGGCATTGGCGATATGTCGGTGCTGAAACTGCCAAAGAAATCAAAACAAAAAACCTAACAATCCAACAATATTTAGGGGAGATATAGGTGCTTGACAAAAGATAAGATATATGTTAGGGTCTAGCCAAACCTGAACCCCAACAACATGGCAATCAAGAAAAGTGCTAAGTCCCTCGCGGACAACTCGACCAAGAAGGATGGGCCCACCCACCCGAAAAAGAGCCCACGGAAGCGCAAATCGCCAGTGAGCACTCGGCCATTCCGAGTGACCCGTGGCTTCGCCAAGAATCGTCGGGTGAAGTTCTGGATGGACCTCCTGATGACCTTCGAACCGGTAGATCAGAAAGCGTGCCTCGAGGCAATCAGCTGGCGCATACCGAAAGACAACGGTCGCAACAAAACAGCTGAACAGGCACTGAAGTCCCTCTTGCGGAACCATGTGGTGGTGCCCATGGACGCTATCGTGCCGGCGCTCAAGAAGCGCTCACTCTGACCACGCACGATCAACCGGCTACTCATGAAAAAGTGAGCCGGCAAAGCCATGCATGCATGAAGCCCCCGACCTCGTCGGGGGCTTCTTCTTTTTTTACTTCGCGTAATTTTCGGCTTCGGAGAATTTGATGGAGGAGCTTGGAACCGCCAAAACAAAGTCATTTTCCAAGAATATTCAGAGAGGTTGTAGAAAAAAAATCTAAAAATTAAATCATCCTAAAATGAAGAATGGTTCTAGAATACTGAGCCATTATATAACCTTGACATTAGCTATCTTCTATGATAGAAGTAAATCAAACCAGAACAAACATGCGAACCGAAGATCTTCTAGACACACCTGATCTCGAGGAAAGAAGTGACTCTTTGATACCAGGCTTTAGAAGATTTTACTTCGAAAGCATCAAAGGGATTCGACTCCTGTCTCGCGACGAAGAATACGATCTGGGCGTAAAAAGCTCAAAAGGTGATAAAGTAGCGACCCAGAAGCTTGTCTACCATAACCTGAAATTCGTGGCCTGGAAAGTTCTCGAATTTCTTGGATACCTAAGATACGACCGAGCTCTGTCTTTCGAAGACCTATTCCAACACGGGTCAATCGGACTCTGGAAAGCTGCAAAAAACTACAGACCCAGGAAAGACGTTAAATTCTTGAGCTATGCTGTCTTCAGCGTTGATGAAGCAATCATGACAGCAATCAGGAACAACCGTTTGATCAGAGTAAAGTCTGTGGGTCGCAAGTTAATCAAGAAATACGACCATGCTTTCGATCTCATTACCCATGATGTCGAAACCAACTACGCGCTGATTGAAGACGTGGCTGACGAAATGAAAATCGACGAGGAAAAAGTGCGGAAGATTTGCCTTTGGAAAGAACTTCTCCGTGTCGATAACCTAGATCAGCTTGCGTCTGAAGAAGATGGCGCCATCTGTTTCGATATCCTCGACAAAGATGCGCTAGAGCCAGACTCAGCTGCCCACGAAACGAGCCTGAAGGAGTTTCTTGAGATTTACTTGGGGAAGCTTTCCAACCTGACTACCAAGGAACAAGAAATAGTGACGATGTATTTCGGGCTAGCTGATCAAGAGAAGGTGAGCATGGAAGATATCGCCAAGATGTACGACCTACAAAGAGAGCGCGTGCGGCAAATAAAGGAGAAAGCACTACGGAGACTTCGATGGGGTGCTGGTCGATTACTCTTGGAGGTGTACCTTGATGATCCTTATGTGAGCGAGAGGATCAAGCACAGATTAGCCATGAGCCTGCGGAGTATTTTCGTAAGCCATTGAGCAAGAACCGCTGACCCTTCGGGTCGGCGGTTCTGTTTTTTACTTGGCGTAGTTTTCAGCGTCTGAGAATTTGATTGATAGGAGTTTTGATCCGCCGTCAGATCCAATTGTTACACCGTAAATGACATCGGCACGAGACATTGTTTCTCTGTTGTGAGTGACGGTGATAAGTGAAGAATATTTCGAAAGAATTTCGATCATATCGCCATAACGTTTAGAATTGGCTTCGTCGAGTGCCGCATCCGTTTCATCGAGAACCAAAAATGGCGGCGGGTTAACTTGAGTCATGGCAAAGACAAGCGCGATAGAAGTAAGTGAGCGTTCGCCACCAGAAAGCATGGCCAGGTCTTTCACCTTCTTTTGTGGCAAAGTCACGTTAATCTCAATACCATAATCAAGTCTCTCTTCCTCGTCCGCATCCGAACTTTCTCCAGACTCATCGTCTTCTTCCGAATCATTTTTCTTTGATCCCTGAACAATGCTAGACAGATAAGCTGCGCCACCACCAAACATAAGTTTGAAAAATTCCTCAAAACGAACATTGATTTTCTCCATGCCTTCTTTGAATTCTCTGTCCAGAGTTTCTTTAAGATCGTCAATAAGTGTACGTAAATTGGAAATACTTTTTTCTAAATCTTCGAGCTCTTTGACCAAGAAATTATCTCGTTCTGTAATACTTTGATATTCTTTCATTACGTCATCGCCAGAGCCAGTACCCGCGTCTTCGAGTTTGATTTTGAGACGCTCAATGTTGTGACGCATCTCGTCAGTGACTTCGACAATCGAAATATCACTTGTTCGAAATTGTAAAATTTCTTGACCAACCAAAACGACAGCTTCTTTGACTCCTTCTTCAAAAGAAGCTTTTCGCTTTTTGAAAAATTCATTTCGGTTTTGGAGAATTTCTTCTTCGGCCAAAATCTTGTTCTTTTTATTTTCAAGAGCAAATTTTTCTTCTTGGTCTTTGAACATCGTCACTCTATTTGACTCAATCGAAGAACGCAAAGAATTCATTTTTTCCAAATGAACTTTTCTTACTCTTTCAATTTCTTCTAGCTGAGCCGCGACTTCACGCTTTGTAACTTCTAGATCCTTGAAAGAGTTTGGTTTGTTTTCAGCTTTATTTTGTTTAAATCTCTGGCCAAAGTCCGTTATAGCTTTTCTCAAATACTTGAGATTTGATTTTATAACTTCGAGGTTTGAATCCGCCAAAGATCTTTCGAGAGTGCTTTCCATCTCACTAATGAACGTCTCGAGGTCGCTTGATTTGATTGAAATACTGTCTGGTTTATCAGTTGTCGATCGATTCTCAAATTCGATCATACCTTCGATACGTCCAAGCTTTCTGGATAAATCATCTTTGGTTCGTTCAAGCGAAACAATTTCTTTTTCCAAATTACTGATTTCGATATTTTTTGAAGACTCGAAATCATTTGTTGAGACATCTTTCATCGAAGCTAATTTGACTTCAATTTCTTTTAGTTCGCGTTCTCGATCGTGATTTTTACTTTTCAGGAAAGCTTCTTCGTTTTGTAAAAACTTTTCTTCTGATTTGAAAAAGGTTAAATAAAGTTTAGAAAGTTCACTTCGAAGCTCGACGCTTTTTTCAACTTTTTCAACTTGTTTCTTGAGATATTTTATATGTGGCGCAAGTTCACGACGAAGCATTCCGACTTCTTTCATGTTCTCTTCGGTCTTTTCAAGTTTCTTGTGCGATTCTTTGAGTTTGTTTTGATAAACTTTGAGACCTAAAGCATCCTCAATCATGATCCGACGATCTTTGGCTGAACTTGTGAGAATCCTGTCGGCTTGACCCTGAGAAATAATATGGTGACCCGAAGCACCGATATTTACCGAAGCCAACATTTCGACAATGTCTTTCAAACGAACAGCTGAATTGTTGATGTAGTAGATATTATTTCCGTCGGCAAAGACTTCACGCTTCAAAATTATTTCGTCGAAATCTAGATTGATTGGCTCGGAACGTTCACCCAATTTAAAAACGCGATCTTTGTTATCAAAAGTTATTTCGACTGACGCACGTGAGCCTTTTGGTAAATCTTTTGAGCCTTTGAATATAAGGTCCGAGCCCGACTTTCCACGCAGAGATTTCATTGATTGTTCGCCAAGGACAAACCGGAAAGCTTCAACAACGTTTGATTTTCCAGATCCGTTTGGCCCGACGATTCCAACAACCGGCACGTCAAAATCCAGTCTGCTTTTTTTGGCAAACGACTTAAACCCGAGAAGTTCAATCCTCTTTAATTTCACCCCCATATTTTACCACACCAGGCAAAGAAAAATCCTCATAAAAAGGACTCTCGCAAGAAAAAGCCCGCCTTTTGAAGGGCGGGCTTTTCGAGAGGGAGAAGTTTGTCGTTTACAGACAAAACTTCGTGCCTTTTTATGAGTATTTTTCTTTGCTAATCCAACCACTTTTTTAGCTTGAGTGCTTCCTGAGCCGCAGCCTGCTCACCTTCTTGTTTGGATTTGCCGGAGCCTTTGGCAATAAGTTCATCTCCAAAAAATACACCGATAGTAAAATTCTTATCATGGTCTGGGCCGGTTTCTTCAAGCACTTCATAGCGCGGCGTAATGTTCACAATCTCTTGAGCTTTTTCTTGGATTAGAGACTTGGAATCGCGCCAAAGTTTCTGAGCAACGATTTTTTCAATCTTGCCAAACAAAGCATCGGCTATGAATTTCTTGGCCGCATCATAACCAGCGTCTAGAAATATCGCGCCGATAACTGATTCGAAAGTGTTAGCGAGAATGTAGTCACGTGCCTTGCCTGTATCTTTGGCTTCGCCTTTGGACAAAAGAAGATAGTCGTTCATGCCAAGCTCCACCGCCGCAGCAGAAATCGAAACGGTATTAACGACAGCCGCACGGATAGCGGTTAGGTCGCCCTCTGATTTACCTGGGTAGCGTGCAAAAAGCTCTTCAGTTGTGACGAGTTCAAGCACCGCATCGCCCAAAAATTCTAGGCGTTCATTGTGAGACCCTGCACCAGCGTTTTCGTTTATATATGATCGATGAGTAAAAGCTTGTTTTAGTAGATCCTTGTCTTTGAAGTCTAAGTTATTTTCGGTTTCAAATTTCGCGAAGTTCGGCATAATTTTTTATTTATTGGTAACGTAGTCGATTGACTGCGCCAGAAGCGGCAGTATATCGTCGTAGGTGTTTATACTTTCTAATTCGGAGAGCTTGAACCACCTGGCGTCATCGAGTCCGCCGTTTGAATGAAGGTCCATCTCCTTCCAGGGCGTCTTTACCAGATAGTAGCTAACCTGTTTTAGGATTTTACCTTTTTCCGGATGAGATGCAACATATTCATTTTCACCCAAAAGTTTAACGATTTCGACATCCAGTCCGGTCTTTTCTTTTATCTCGCGGATTGCGCCCTCTTCGGAAGTTTCATTTCCTTCCACTCCACCCTTGGCTAGCGTCCAATAACCAAAAACATCGTGCACGAGCCCGACCAAAGTTTCTCCATCTTTCTCTGTAATGATTACTCCGCCGGCTTTCTTCTCTTTTGGAAGTTTTTCTGGATCGTCTTCGTTATTTGCGCGTTTCTTTGGAGTGATCTGATCTTTGCCTGGTTCCCCCATTTCTTTGTAAACTGCGCCCAAAACACCGTTGACGAATTTGCCAGATTTCTCGCCACCGAAAGTTTTTCCAAGTTCGATGGCTTCGTTGATAGCAACCTTTGGCGGAACCTCATCTTTGTTTGAAAACAAAAGTTCAGCCAGACCAATGCGCAAAACATTGCGATCAACAATCGCAATTTTATCCATTGGCCAATCAGGCGCGGCTTTTTCTATGATCTCATCGATGAGAACATATTTTTTTAAAACCTGATCAAGCAGGTGTTTGGTAAAGGAGACTTCTTTCATTCCTGGCGCAAACTCGGCAAGATTGCGTTCGAGATATTCTGGAGCAGATTCATTTTTCTGCCCATTAAAATCCCACTCAAAAAGTGTTTGTAAAACGACTGATCGTGCAAGGTGCCTATTGGCCATAATGATAAGAACAAATTCTATTAAAAGACTCTAATATTCTAACAAAGAAATAACTTAAGTGCGAGGTTTGATTGTGATTTTCCGACCGTTTGGTCTGGTTAGGTTAGGAGGAAGGAAAATTACAAGCAAACCGAGCGCGAGCCAATTACTTGGCTTTTGATTTCTTGTCGCTAGATTTAACAACTGCCAAGACTTGTTTGCCTCGGTATTTGCCAGTTTCGAGTGAGACGCGATGACGAAGATGAGGAGTATTTGTCTCCTTATCGATAACGATATTCGCCATCGGTGCTCTATGATGAGACCTACGATTTTTCGTATGGGCTCTTGTGTGTCGCATTCGGACTACCATGGCAACCAGTATACGGAAAACAGGGATTTTTGCAAGTTTTTGAGCTTTTACACAATTGTCTGGATTATGGAGCCGTGGTATCCTTGGCCCATGGATGGTCTTGAACAAAAAATAGACAAGCTAATAAATACTATTGAAGGAATCGACAAAAAACTCGACGGCCATATTGAATTTGTCGCTGAACGCATGACGAAGATCGAAGACCGTCTTGATGGCATGTCGACTAAAGCTGATTTGCAAAATGCCAAACAAGAACTCTTTGATAAGATTTCCGAAAATAAATACGAGATCCAGGGCAAAGTTAATGATCACGAAGTTCGTATCCAAAAATTAGAAACTAACATCGCCTAATATGACCCCAAATAATTTACATAATTTGATGACACAGATGACCCAAGAGCAGAAGTCTCTCTGGCGCATCGAACAAAACTATATAAAAGAAGCCGGTAGCGACGTCGAGAAAGCTTTCTGGGAAAGCCTCCACAACGAAAAGAAAATGCATATCGAGGAATTGCGGAAATTGATTAAAGAAAATATTTAGCTAAACAAAAAACCCTATTCGGGTATTTTTTGTTTTCTAGATAATTTCAACTCTTTTCTTTATTTCTATATTCATAGATTTTATAAATTCGACGAAATCTTTCTTGGCTTTTTTTCTTAGCAGCCAACCAGGAAGCTTATCGCGATATTCGTCAGAAATTTTTCCATAAAAAGATGCGTACTTTTGTATTAATTCCGCTTCTTTTTTCTTTACCTCTTCTGGCATTTCAGAACTGCTAAAACTACGCGCGTCAGAGGATGCACCCCAACTCTCTTCCACATCTTTTAATAGTCTATCGACTTCGGCAATATTTATAAGTTCCTCTTTGACCTGCTGGACAAACAAATTAATAGCAGACGTTCGTAACTCCAAGACTAAACCCCAATCTAAAGATTTATACAGAACATCGAGTTTCTGCTGCATGTCTCTTTCCACCAGATCAAATTCCCCACGATCCCATTTTAAAATTTCTTCTTTTATTTTAGATCGCAAAGAACCAATATCAACGCCTATCGAACCCATGGATTCAATAATCAATTTTATTTCTTCCTTTTTCTTTCCTTTGAGATCAAACAAAGAATCTAGAGATTCTTCTTTGTTGGAAATCTTCTCAAAAAAATCTATTTTTTCATCTTCAGACATTTCACGAATATCTGGAATCTCTTCGAGAATCTGATCTTTAACGACAGTTTCTCCATGCTCTTGAATCCCTTGAATAGCTTCCGACATCTTAGCGGAATAAAGTTGTGAAGATTTTAATGTATCGATTTTTTCTTTTGGGGCGTTGTAGAGACGGATTGATTGATCATATAGTTTATCCATGAGCTTCTCGGTCATCGGATTTTGGAGGAGTGAAAAAACATACCCACGCACTGTTCCCTCGAGTGGTCTATTACGTGGCGACCCTTTAAGACCAACACGATCTAGCCCTTCAAAAACACCCAAGCTTTTTAAAAGTTCATATTTAGATTTCTTATCCAAAGAATAATAGTCATCGAAACTCTGGAACCCAAAAGTTTTTAAGGCTCCAACAAATTCTTTTGGGGTTAAAAGTGAGCCTGGCCATGCCCAATTACCTTTTTCTGCCATTTCAAGCCACTCTTCATCATCAAAAGCAGGTAGTGGTTTAATTTCTCCAGATCTTTCCTTCTTCATCGTCTCGGTCCAATATTCGGGCATATCAACCAAAGGCTGTTCAGTATCTTTAGCTTTTTCTTTCTTTGCTCCAGGTTTTGGAATATTTCCTTCCATAATTTAAATATCAATCTCCGCCATTTTGGCATTTGATTGGATGAAAGATTTTCGTGGCGGAACTTCGGATCCCATCAAGATGTCGAAAGTCTTGTCCGCCTCGACGGCGTCTTCGATTTTGACTTGAAGGAGTATTCGGTTGTTCACGTCCATCGTCGTTTCTTTGAGTTCGTCTGGGTTCATTTCTCCAAGACCCTTGTAACGCTGAACAGAAAACTTCGGAACTTTCTTCTCTGTACCCTCTTCGGACGCAGATTCATTTTCTTCTTCGGCTTCTTTCATGTCATTTTCGCCAATACCTTCGGCTTTCAAGAATTTATTTTTATCTTCATCAGAATACAAGTACGTAACGGTCTTGCCTTTTGTTATTTTGTAAAGTGGTGGTTGAGCGATGTAGATATATCCCGCTTCGATGACTGGTTTGAAATATCGGTAGAAAAGCGTGAGCAAAAGTGTTCGAATGTGCGCACCGTCAACGTCGGCATCAGTTGCGATGATGATCTTGTGATAGCGGATGTCTTCGATGTTAAACGTATCGCCGATTGAAGTTCCGAGCGCGATAACAAGAGATTTTACTTCTTTGGAATCAAGCATCTTGTCGAGGCGTGCGCGTTCAACGTTTAGGATTTTACCTTTGAGCGGAAGCACGGCCTGAGTGCGACGATCGCGTCCCATTTTCGTCGAGCCACCAGCCGAGTCTCCCTCGACGATGAACAGTTCTGATTCTGACGGGTCTTTTGATTGACAGTCGGCGAGTTTTCCTGGAAGGGTTAGGCCTTCGAGCGCACCTTTGCGTAGGACCGAGTCTTTGGCAGCTTTGGCCGCTTTGCGGGCTTTTAGAGCAAGCACGGCTTTGTTCAAGATTGAGCGAGCTTCGTCAGGATTTTCTTCGAGGAATGTCGAGAACGCGGCCGAGAACACTGTTTCAACGGCTCCACGAGCTTCGGGACTTCCGAGTTTGTCCTTGGTCTGACCCTCGAACTGAATCTCTGGCATTTTGATTGAGATCACGGCGGTGAGACCCTCGAGCACGTCTTCACCAGTGAAGCCGCCCTCCTTTTCATTCAAAATATTATTTTTCTTCGAGTAATTGTTGATGAGACGTGTTAGCGCAGTCTTGAAACCAGTCACGTGCATACCACCGCCCGGAGTTGAAATATTGTTTGCAAAAGGAATGATGTGATCGACAATGTCGTCAACGTACTGAAGCGCGATCTCGACATTGATATCGTCGACATCTTTATCGACTGAAAAAATCTTGTCCTGGACTTTTTTCTGGTCTTTATTGTAATGCGCAACCATCGAGACAATTCCGCCTTCGAAATAGAAAGTCGTTGACGGAACTTCGATGCCGGTTTCTTGGAAATAATAATATCCGTCTTCGGGAATTTTGCCTTCGTATCCTCGCGCGTCGATAAGCGTAATGCGAAGTTTCTTGACGAGATATGCTTGCTCGCGATAGTGATGCACGATGCGATTCCAATCAAATTTAACTTCTTTAAAAATTTCGACATCTGGCTCGAATGAAATAATCGTGCCGTGAAGTTTTGATTTACCAATTTCTTTGACTTTGGCTTTTGGCTTGCCTTGTTTGTATTCTTGGACGAACTTTCCGCCATCGCGATGAACTTCGGCTTTCATGTAAATTGAAAGCGCGTTTACAACAGAGGCACCGACGCCGTGCAAACCTCCAGAAACTTTGTAGCCTTTGTCCTTGCCGCCGAATTTTCCTCCGGCGTGAAGCACGGTGAGGATTGTTTCGAGTGCCGAGACTTTTGTTTGTTTGTGGAGATCAACTGGGATACCGCGGCCGTTGTCAGTCACACGCACGATGTTACCTGGAAGCAAAGCGACTTCGATATGATCACAATGTCCGGCCATGGCTTCGTCTCTCGAGTTGTCGAAAATTTCTTTGATGAGGTGGTGAAGACCATCCGGACCAGTTGATCCGATGTACATTCCGGGACGCTTTCTGACAGGCTCAAGACCCTCGAGAACCGAGATATCGTCAGCGTTATAACTACCTTTTACCTTTTCAGCCATTGATTATTTTTATGGATATTTAAAACGAAAAAAGCTCTTTTGAAGCCCCGTAATTATAGCAAATTTAGGCGTCGAAACCAAGACATTTTTAGCAAGAAATTATGGGTAAAAAGTGAGTGAAAATCCTTGACAATTCCAAGTTTTTATGTAATATGAAACCGAAACCAACCTAAACCCCACAGTCATGAACGCTCTTCGTCTTTTGATCGCACTGGCGATCTTGGCAGTATCCTGCACCAATACTCTTGGGCCCGAGAACGATCCGAACATTGAGATCCAATACCATTCACGTACAGTTGCGGTTAAACCGTGCGGTTTCCTGGGTATCACCAACAAGAGCTGTACTTTCCTAGCCACCGTGGTGGAAGACCGACTGAATGATGAGAATCGAATCAAGGTACGCCCAGTAAGCGACGTCTGGAACGAGGAGTTATGGATCAGCGGACCTAACTATGGTCCAGTACCCCGGCCGAACGTCTCAGATGGTGACACTATCCTGATCGCCGCACACACTAACGCAAATGGAGGAAAATGGACTTGGAACTATTCCTTCCAATGATCTGGCGCACCACTACCAACAAGCCCCGGCGATCGCCGGGGCTTGCTCATTTATATATTACCGAACTTGGGCGTTTAAAACTTTCCTAGTTTCTTCTTCGAGTTTTTTATGGAGATCGTTTACTTCCGCGTCAGTCAAAGTTCGATCGAGCGATCGATAAGTCACGCGATACGCATAGCTTTTCTTCCCTTCTCCAAACTTTGCCGCGTTTTCATATTCATCGACAAGCGCCATTTCTTCGGCCATGTCGCCGATCACATCGCGCACGAGATCGAAATACACATTTGGTTGAAATGTCGCCGATTCAACAACAAAAGAAATATCGCGAACCACGGCCGGGAATTTTGAAACTTCTTTAAATTTATTTCCGAGCACAAGTTGCTTCTTTACTCGTTCGTCATTTGACCAAAGAAGTCTGATGTCAGGAAGCTCCATCGACAGAATCGCAAGTCGCTCGATTCCAAATCCAAACGCCCAGCCGTTGTAGCCAGTGATACCAAGTTTAGCGAGGACTGATGGCTTGATCATGCCGGCGCCAAGAATTTCCACCCATTTACCATCTACCATGACTTCGATTTGAGTTGATGGATCCGTGTACGGAAAATTGTCGTCCAAGAAACGATATTCGGTGTCTTTGCCGAAAACATTTTCCACAACTTCTGACAAAACTCGTTTCAAATCATCGAGCGTTAATTGCCCCTGACTATTTGGAATAATTTTCCAACCATCGATCTGATGAAAAACGTTCATGTGCCGACGATCGATTTCGTCCTTTCGGTAAACCTTACCGAAACAAAGTGCGCCCAAATTTTCGCCTTTGGCAAATTTCTCTTTTACGTTTTTATCATTGAAATAGTAATACCAAGAAACTGTATTGTGTGTGCGCAAAATATTTTTGGCGTCGACGTAGTAGGTATCAGAAGTTGAACGGGCCACGTGATCGGCCGGAAAGTCGAAGAGGTCAAATGTAATTTCGGCTGGTACTATTTCTGGAATTTTAATCACGTCTAACCCGCCAAGCGCTGGGACCTTTTTTACTCGCTCAACAATCTCATGAAGCGGACTGTCTGACGTTCGCGACAAATCCGGCATAGCCAAATAGCGCTTGATTCGCATAGCTTCTGCGTCACTTCGAGAATCAAGCTCTTTGATTAGTCTTTCCTGGTCAGTTGTATCAATCTTTATTTCCATGGGGTTAAATATAACAGTAAAAGCTATTCCGAGAAAGTGTTAGATTTTGAGCGTTTGTAGTTTTTCTTGTATTGATTTTTGTGTTTTTGCCTGTCGGCTCGGATGAAGAATTTGTTCAAACTCTTCGGAAGTTTGTCGGCAATTAGACAAGCTCGTGAACAATAATCTCCTAACTTTTCTCGGCAACTCGGACAAGAAATAAACAGAACGTGACAAAATTGATTTTTACAATGAATATAATCATCGCATTTGACCTTGGCACACACCTGGCAATCGGAAATAATCTCATCACTGATTCGTTCACCCAATCTCTCATCAAAAACAAAGTTCTTGCCACGGAATTTATTTGGCAACCCTTTTTCTTTTACCTGATGAGCGTAGTCGATCACTCCACCTTTTATATGTTTTACATTTTTGAAGCCTTTGTGTTTCATCCAGGCGCTCGCTTTCTCACAGCGAATCCCGCCAGTACAATACAGGAGCACCTCTTGTTCTTTATCGTCTTTGAACATGCTTTCAACTTTAGCGAGTTGTTCACGGAACGTATCAACAGGCATAATGCTCGCATTCTCAAAATGGCCAATTTCAGCTTCATAGAAATTCCGCATATCAATCACAGTTACGCCACGATCAATCATCGCATTCGCCTCTTCAGCACTCGCATAGGCACCAGTATTTGCAGGATCAAACGTTGGATCCTCAATACCGTCAGCAACAATTTTTGGGCGAACTTTTATAATAAGTTTTAGGAAACTCGACTTACCCTTTTCTTCTACGGCAATTTTGTACGGCACGCCATTAAATTCTGGGATGGATTGTATAAATTTATCAAACTTTTCAAAATTGTGTTCTGGGACATTCATCTGGGCGTTGATCCCCTCCTCTGCAATATAAATCCGCCCCAAACACCCAAGCTTTTCAAAATTTAAAAACAAAAAATCCCTCATCGCTTTTGGGTCAGCGATTTTCACATAGCGATAAAAAGACAGGGTTTTGCGTCGAAAATCCTCCTTTTCAATTTGAGCCAAAAGCTCCTCTTTTGATTTGGTGTTTACGAGTGTTTTCATGTCTGTAAAAGAAATAGTAGAACGTTTTTCGTTTTTTAGGAAGGGTTGACAAAAAATTACTAGAATGTATTATTTCACAGAACCTTCAATCCACCCAAATGAAAAAGCTCAAGATCGTTCTCTTCCTGCTCTTGATCACAGCGATATTCTACTTCTTTGGATATCAGTGGTTTTTCGATAGCATCTATTGGGTTTACGATTTTCTGGCTTCGGCTTATCATGCGCTAGGAGCTAAACTTCATTCCTTCGAGGTTTGGATCTTTCAACACCCCACAATAAAGACATTTTTGTTAGGAGGGTTGGTTTTCTTACTTTTACTAATAGTAGTAAATCTGGGAGATTCGCATGGATGAACGATCAACAATACATCTTGAGCCCCGCCAATATTGGCGGGGCTTCTTCGTTCCTATTTTTTGTTTTTGTAAATCTCCGCCAGTTTGCAATATTGGCAGACCTCACCTGGTTTCCACGGTTTGAACTGACACGGTCGGTCGATCCATTCCCCAGACGAGAGCAGCTGATCAAAATCTTGAATATCTCTAGTCAAACTTTTTATGTGCTCGCTTGTAATTTCTGTCGTATAGACACAATCTTTTTCACCCAAATGCTCGACAAACATGAGACGTGATTCTGAAACATTGGAATTACCACTACTTTTTTGCTCAATCAAATACGAATACATCGCGAGCTGACGTTCGTAATCAGACATGCGACCTTCATCCGTCTCCTTTTCGATTTCAGATTTTTTCTTCAAACCTCCGGTTTTAAAATCCGTCACTTTGAAAACTCCTTCTTCGATTTGTTCAACCAAGTCAATTTTTCCGGTGATTTCAAGTCTCTCAAATTCTGCGTCAAAAACATTGAGATTCTCTTCACTTTCGTAAATTGCGGAAATTTTTGGCAATTCCATTTTTACCCAATCCAAAACCACCTCTTCGGCTTCACGTGCCATCTGAGCAAGTTCTTTGTCGGCAAACCCATGGAGCTTTTCGGTAAGTTCGGTAATATTTTTGGCAATCGACTTTTGATCTGTTTTAATTTTTTTCTTCAAAATTTTCTCAATCGTGCCGTGAACCAAATTTCCAAATTCGAGCGACGCTGTTTTTGGCTCGGGTAATTTCAAAAAGTTTCGAAAATACCACTTCCACGGACATTCAAAAAAGTTATTGAGGTGCGTAACAGAAAGTTTATTTTTAAAATATTCATTCTTCACCACATCGGCAAGTTTGCCGACAGTCACGGCATCAAAAACCGCTTCTCCTGAACGAACATAGGTTTCGATTCCCGAATCCATAATAAATTTTTCATTTTCACTCGCAGAAATTTTCTCGAAAAGCTCCGTCGGTAACTCACTGACGATCTGCGCCATTTCAAGCGCCGAGCCATTGTAGCCGAAAAGTGAATACATAAGTGTGCAGTGTTTTTTGGCGCGAGTTATTGCGACATACAGTTCCCTTTTCGCCTCCGTCTCGCCCTTTTTGTGTTCGAGCTCTTTGACCCGCTCAGGCAACGTAAACGCGCTTCGTTTAGATCCAAGTAGATTTTTCTCATCCAAATGTGCGATGTAGACATGTTCGAATTCCAGACCCTTGGACGCGTGAAGTGTCATGACCTTGATCCCGTTGTCGGAATTAAATGTCGCAAGCGGAATGTCGGTGTCGTACTCACGCAAACGCTCCAAAAATACCAAAAACTGACCAAGCGTGAGTCTTGGGTTTTTCTCAGTTTCAGACACAACAAGATGAAGAAGTGTGCGGATAATTTCAACGCGCCGTACGAGCATTTCGTGATTCGGGGCATTTTTAAGCAACAACTCTTCGCCGATTTTCTGCACCAGTGAGTACAAATCGCCGTCCGAAGAAAACGCAAGCCATGCCGAGAGCTTATCGGCAAAATCTGCGATCAGATCGTCTTCTTCGTATTCGCTTTCGCCTTTCTTAAGTTTTAAGAGTTTTGAAAGTGTCAGTTTCCGCGCATCATTTTCAGATAAAAATCGATGTACAGAAAGTGGTGCAACGCCCGAAAGTGGCGAAAGAAGTATTGGCACAATTATTTCCGGTGTTTCTGGATTTTCAAGGACTTTTAAGATATCGATGAAACTTTCGGCTTCGTGGTCGGCAAAAAACTTCGCCCGACCGGATGTCGAGACCGGTAAACCAAGATCGGTCAAAACACGCACGGCACTTTGAACCTGCCTGTTTTTGGGAACCAAAATCGCGCACTCGTTTGAATCGACACCTTTTTCTATCAAACCTTTTATTTCAAGTCCGGCACGTAAAATTTCGTCACGCGGATACTCAGCCTCGATAATCCGAAGCGTGTGCGTGTCTTTGGAGTTCGACACAAGTTTAGCTTCGGCAATTGAACTTTGCAAAAGTGCGTCAGCGATATCAAGGATGTTTTGGGTTGAACGATAATTTTCAGTGAGCGTGATAAGCTCGACTTTACCAAACGTACTTTTAAAATTTTCAAAATACGTTAGCGATGCTCCGCCAAAGCCGTAAATTAGCTGTCTATCATCGCCGACAACAAAAATGTTTGGCTTTTCAACATCGCCCCAGACCTTTTCCAAAAATTCATTTTGCACGCCCGACGAGTCCTGATGCTCATCAACTAGAACATACAAATATTTTTCGCGAATTGTGTCACGCGCATCATCCGAAATTTCTACAAGGCGGACAAGCTCTTCCAGTACATCATCGAAGTCGAGCAAGTTTTTGGCCTTTTTCAAAAGTTCATACAGAGAATAAAATTTCACCACTTCTTCGGTGCGCTCCAAACCTTCGATGCGTTTCAGCGCTTCTTGTTTTAGATTTCCTTTGGATGGACCGCGCGTCGAGATATTTCCTTCGTCATTTTTGATACTTTCAATTTCTTTTTTAATTTCCACCGAAAAATCTTCGGGCGACAGTCGTTCGCGCTTGAGGAGCGAAACGAGAGATTTTATATCGCGGAAATATGCTGATTTGTTGGCGCGCGTGCGCAAATGTTGCCATTCGTGGTCAGAAAGAATTGCGTCAAACAAAAGCGTCGCGTCGACTTCGTCGATAAGCTTCGGCTTTTCGACAAAATCAAGTGCTTCGTAATATTCTTCGATCATCGATATCGCGAACGAGTGAAATGTCGAGATTTTTATTTTTGAAGACGTCGGTCCAATATATGAGCGAAGTCTTTCGCGCATAGCAAAGACTCCAGAGTTCGTAAAAGTAAGACACAAAATCCCATCAGCCGGGGTATCGGTTTTTTGCAAAATATTGGCAATACGAAGAGCCAAAATCTGGGTTTTGCCCGTCCCAGGACCGGCCACGACCATAACCGGTCCGTCAATCGTGTCCACGGCCTCATTTTGGGCCTTATTTAGCCTTTTGTATTCCGTCTCAAAGCTAGTCATAAACGTATTGTAACACGGCTTTACTATATGGTTTTCTTGAGGTAATCTGAAACAAAGCCCACCGCCATGACCCGTAAGGATAAGATCGCTTTCATCAAAAGCAGTGGGCGTAAGACCCACAAACATGATGAATTACCCAAGATGACCCAGCAGGAACTCGATACCCTCTTGCGAGAGGTCGTACAAGGTTTGATCCGCGAAAGCGAGATCATGGCGAACGCGTACCTCAACAAACAAAAGCGCTAGCAACCAACCGCATACGGTGCAAAGGGCCGGCTTTTCAGCCGGCCCTGCGTATTTTTAGAATTATTTCAATGCTTCCAAAAAGGCCTTATTGTTCGGCTTTCGGCCCAAGAAACCTGTCATGAGTTTGATTGGATCTTCGGAATCGCCTTTTTCCAAAATCTTGCGACGAAGTTCTATGCCAACTTTCTTGTTCATAATTCCCTCTTTTTTGAAGCGAGAAAAAATGTCGTAGGAATAGACGAGAGCCCATACATAACCGTAGTAACCGACATCATAGCCACCAAAGATGTGCCCGAAGCTCGCCGGCCAAAGACCTATTTTAGATATTTTGAAATATCCATAATCTTTTAATATCCTATCTCTTATCGTTAGAATTTTTGCTTTCGGATTTAAGTGAACTTTCAAATCAAACAACGCCAAGACAAATGTTCTAAAATTTTGATCTAACGCCTGGACACCCCTCATAGCCTGTATTTTTTCTATAACATCGAGATCGAGATGTTCTCCTGTTTTGTAATGCGAACTTACTGATTTTAAATATTCGTTATCATCGAGCCATAACTCGAAAAGCTGGGACGGTGTTTCGACAAAATCTTGCCTGACTGACGTTCCGGACTGGGAGGCATATCTTGCACGAGTAAGTAACGCATGGCAGGCATGACCAAACTCATGATAAAAAGCTTCGACATCCCAGAAAGTTAGAAGTGAAGGATTTGTTTTATCCGCCTTAGAATAATTGGCGATAACAACGCTAGTTGGGGCCTCGTATCCTCCAATATCTTTTCTATATGAACCATGCGCCATGGACCAATGACAAGCATGATTATACTTACCCTTTCGTGGAAACAAATCGAACATCAAATGAGCGATCTTTTTATTGCCTTCAAAAACATCAAACATAAATACATCTTCGTGCCATAATTTTATTTCTGTATTTTTTACAAAAGTTACTTTAAACAAGCCACCAAACAATTTAAATATTTCAGATAAAACATTATTAATCTCAAAATATTCTTTGATTTTTGACTCGTCAACTGCATAATTATTTTTTATGAATTCGTTAAAGTAGTATTCGTAATCAAAATATTCCGGTTTTGAACCTTTTACTTTTCTGATTTCGTTTATTAGCTTTTGATAATCTATTTTTAATTTAGACAAATTTCCAACCAAGAACTTTTCTACAGTTTCCGAATTCTTTGCAATTTTTTCTTCAAGCACATACTCAGCATGATTTTTATACCCCAAGATTTTAGCTTTCTGATCGCGCAATATTAAAATTCTTGCTAATCTTTCCAGATTTTTCTTGCCGCCTCGTAAGGAATCCTCGTCAATCAATTCTTTCCTTTTTTTATTATTCTTGGCATTTTTTGCAAACGGTTTTAATTCTGGATAATCGGTAGAAACGATATATTTACCAGTTTTCTTGTCTTTAGAAAGCTTATTAATAAATCCTTCGTCTAATCCATCTAATTCTTCTCTGGTACACAAAATAGTTCGGCGATCATTATTTATTTCGAGGCCAGCTTTCTGATCAATATCACTTATTTCTTTTTTGATTCTTACTAATTCCTTTTGCTTGGAATCAGACAGATGAAAACCCATATTTTCAAAACTCCTTTTCAAATCCTTATATAGACGCCTCTGGTCTTCAGCTAGATTTTTTGGTTTATACTCGTTGAAGGCTCTAAACAATTCTTTATCCTGCATTACATCCAATTGTTTCTTAGACAACTCCAAAATTATTTTAGCTGTGACTTTGCGGATTTTTTCATCTGGACTGACATAAGATAAAAGCGCAATAGTATTTGTTTCAATTTCTGGCAAGCCCGCTTTCTCAATTGCTAAAATAGAGTTTTCGAACGTTCTTTTATCTTTTGGGATAGATTTGATCTCAGCTAGATCATTTTTAAGTTTTTCGATATGTTTTTTAGCAACAGTTTCAAGTTGCTTCGCCGTAAAATTCACCCACGCGAAATCTTTTTTTGTTTTTGGAATTATTTTCATTTCTTAAATCCTAAATCTTAATTCTTAAATCTACACCTCTGGCTTAAAGTCCAGTGAGCAGGAATTGATGCACAAGTGATCACCAGTTTTTGTATCATCGGCAAAAAGATGTCCGAGGTGGGCTCCGCAATTTGAACAAACTGCTTCGGTGCGATGCATTCCAGCGCTATCGTCGTTTTGGTATTTCACAGTTCCAGGAATTGCTTGATCAAAAGCCGGCCAACCACACAAACCCGTCGGTCCCTCACTTGAATCGAGTTTTGTGTCCGAGCTAAACAAGACTTGTCCGCAAACCTTGCAAGCATAATTACCAGCTTCTTTTCTATCCCAATGCTCGCCCGTAAAAGGCGCTTCCGTACCCTTGTTCTGGGTGACTTCACGTTCGAGATCTGACAATTCGCCTTTTCTTTTATCGAGATCCATGGACCAATTATACCAGATTGAGTTTTTTCTTTAATTTCCAAGCGTTTCCATGTTTTAGCATTCCCCCATACGATGATTTTGTGGCCTCGCTCGGTTCACCAACGAGATTTCGCACCATCTTCCTCTTCGTGCTCGTCCGTAGAACTCTGTATTTCGGAAAATTCACCCATCCGAGGAAATCAACGCCGGAATAGATCGTTTTGATGGACACTTTGTTGGGGTGAAGTGAGAGCTTCAGTTTCGTTTCCAGGAAAGTAGAAATATTTGGAACAAGATTTTCAAGATATTTCTTGTCTTGTGATAAAAAGACAAAATCATCTGCAAAACGAATGTAATACTTCTCTTTGAACGAATGCTTCACGAACTGATCGAACTCATTCATGTAGATGTTCACCAACAACTGTGAGATGAGATTGCCCAGAGGTAAGCCTACCGCTAGGAAATTCCTAGCGGAGAAGCTATCGATTAAGTTTGCAAGCAGCGCAAGGATGTCTATGTCTTCGACATGCTTGGCTAATATTTTCTTGAGGATTTCATGGTCAATGTTCGCGAAGAACTTTCTAATATCGCACTTGAGAACAAAACATTGTTTGGTGTAGTTCCTTGAGACTTTTCTAGTAAAGACTTCAAAACGCTTGATGGCTCTGTGTGTTCCCTTTCCAGTGCGACAGGAGTATGAATCGTGGATGAATTTCTGGTCGAAGCAGGGATACAGGGCTTTGTAGAGCAAATGGTGGACGACGCGATCTCGAACAGATGCCTTGTGGATATTACGAGGTTTAGGATCAGAAACATTGAAAGCCTGATAATCGCCATGAATATATGTTTTGTTTTTTAAATCTTCATGGAGAGAGATGAGATTTCTCATCAAGTTTTGCTGAAATTCTAAAACGTCTTTTCTATTTTTCTTTCCACAAAGAAACTCTTGCCAAGCATCGAGTAAATTCTCAAGTGAGATGATATCATGATAGGCATGACTAAATTTAAAACATCTGACTCGACCCCCCCCCCACGCAACTTTTGCCCGTTTTGCAACATATAAAAACCAGTTACACTTTGTGGTATCAATATTATCAAACACTTCCCAAGCTCCACAGACACTCTCTTGGTCAAAGAATTGATGTTCTCTTTGTAGAAATAATCGAGTCAATTTCCGTAGCAAGTTTTCTCATAAAAGGAGAGAAGCTCCCCTATGTTCGAATTGCAATCAGAAAACTAGATACGCTTAGACTGCTTCTAATGGTTCTCTGGGAAACTAAGTCGATTGATAACAAAAAATACATTGCTTTATCTCTTCAGCTAGATGAGATTGGTAAAATGCTCGGCGGTTGGAATGGCCAACTTTCTAAACAAAACTCTCCTGCCGGATAGCAGGAGAGAAATGAGGAGAGTTGCGGAGACGCGAAGGCGAAGCCATTCTCACGATTCCACTTGTTGTCGGGCTTGTCATAGGCGGTCTTGAGCCATTGCCCATCATCATTACGGCTCGCATAGAGCAGGTTAGGATCGCCATCGGAAATGCGTAGAGTGCCGTCTGTGCCACCACCCTTTGAATACTCTTGAGGTTGTATCTTATTCGGTATCTAAATACCTTAGCACCCTACGCCAAGTATCTTCATTTTTTGTTTGAAGTTTCTACATACACCACTCTATCCGAAATCGTAATCGCGAATATTCTCGATGCATGGATACTGGATTCAGGAGCGGGAAATCTTGATCGCCCACATATTCCCTTACTACCGCTTTATATTATAAACGAAAAGACCCCGCATCCAGCTTTTCAGCACAGACACGGGGTCGAAGTTCACCGCCAATCTTCAAGGCGTTGCAGGGTCGGACTAAGGTCAAAGGAACTAAGAGTTCCAAATCACAAAGTCCAGAGAGCTCATACTTGCGGAGACGCGAAGGCGAAGCCACCCTCACGACTCCACAGGTCGTCGGGCCCGTCATAGGCGGTCTTGAGCCATTGCCCACCACCATCACGGCTCGCATAGAGCAGGTTAGGATCGCCATCGGAATCCTTGATGGGTTCGTGCATCGCGATGATCCACCAGAGACCCATGGCTTCGATCTCCGCATCCGTGAACATGTCTCGGATGAGGCAGGCCACTTCCGGGTTCGGATCGATGAGCTTCCGCTCCTTGGCCATCGCACGGATGTTCTTCGTCGTGCGATCACGATCGTTCCAGAGCATGCCTTTCAGCACCTGGATCTGGGTCGTAACGCCATTCGTCGGCTTGAAGGCTGGCGACATCAGCAGTTGCTTGGCATAGTCCGACAGACGTTTGCCTGTCTTCTCGAAATGGACCATCCATTCCGCACCGGTCTTGCCGTTCGAGGTGACCGTGAAGTAGATCACGCCGTCACGTTCTTCGAAGCGAGCGGGCGGTTTGTCTGCAGAGCCGTTTACCCAGCAAGGTTCCTTACGCAGGAACCGTTTGAGTTGTTCAGCCCATTCGGGGCCATTCTCACCGATGAGATTCTCATCGATCTGATGACGCAGTCCGGTGTATTCCCTGAGTGCGTCTCCGAGCATGTTTGACATGGTCAGATATTGTTGTTGGTTATACTGGGCAGGATTGCCACAGCTTTTAAGGCTCATAAAAGCACTAAAAGCTGTGGCAAATCGCAAATAATCCTTGAATTTAAAGGAGCTTTTACCAGCAGACTTTAGCACATTTTAAATCTTTTGTCAACTTCTTCCCAATTAATCACATTCCAGAATGCCGTCACATATTCCGCTCGGCGGTTTTGATATTTGAGGTAATACGCATGTTCCCAAACATCGAGCCCGAGAATTGGTACACCCTTTTCTTTCGCATCGCCTGCCTGCGCAGGCAGGTCCATGAGCGGATTGTCTTGAAGTGGGGTTTGAATTATTTTCAGAGCACCATCTTGGACAACAAGCCACACCCAGCCTGAGCCGAAAAGTGTCGTCGCAGACTCAGTAAACTTACTTTTAAATTCTTCAAAACTTCCAA
>CAZLAD010000005.1:0-14988 GCA_964557535.1 uncultured Candidatus Saccharibacteria bacterium
GGATAACAGGCTAGTTCCGCCTAAGAGTTCATATCGACGGCGGAGTTCGGCACCTCGATGTCGGCTCATCTTAACCTGGGGCTGGAGAAGGTCCCAAGGGTATGGCTGTTCGCCATTTAAAAAGGTACGCGAGCTGGGTTCAGACCGTGAAGACTACGAGAAGTAGGAATTATGATTTAGGATTTAGGAATAAAAATTTGCTTTGCAAATTTTTTCTTAAATCTTACTTCTTAAATCTTAAATCTCGCATTTTTCACAGTCTGAATCCCACGAGGCATAATGAACCTTGTACTGAGCAATTTTTGCGAAGTGCATGAGAGTAAAAAATTAACTGAAATTTAAAATAATTTCGTCTAACAAAGAAAATAAGAAATAGATATGGAATCAACCATCACGGCGGTCACATACAGCAATGTGTGTGCAGCAAGTTGACTTATATCGGTGAAGTCCCAACCGGGATAATACCGAGGGAACCCTGAGTGAAATCGAAGGGACCCGTAGAGACTACACGTCAGCAATCCTGAGTAAAAACGAAGGATTAAAATATAGTCCGATCCCGCCAGTAATGGCGGCGTTGATAAGCTAAAAGCTAACCGCTAGAAGCTATCAGCTACATTTGCGTGAGACAGGTTGGTCTCCTATCTACTGTGGGCGTTGACTTTTGAGAAGATTTGTTCCTAGTACGAGAGGACCGGAATGAACTGACCTCTGGTGTATCTGCTGTCCTGCCAAGGGCAATGTAGAGTAGCTATGTCGGGAATGGATAACCGCTGAAAGCATCTAAGCGGGAAGCCAACTTCAAGATTAGAAGTCGTTTAAGAAACCTAAGAGATGATTAGGTTGATAGGCTCTAGGTGTAAGCACAGCAATGTGTTAAGCCAAGGAGTACTAATGATTCGATTCCTATTAGGAAATCTAATGGAATCACTTCATGAAAATTTGTGAACCACGTTTGACGTGGTGAACCCTTACTCAATTGATTTAGTTGTCAAAAAGGCTTGCCCGAATGCGGAGCAGGCGGGTTGAAATTTTTGTGTTGGTGATTTGACGCAGTGGTCACACCTGTTCCCATTCCGAACACAGAAGTTAAGCGCTGTCGTACCGATGATAGTCCTCTGGGCGAAAGTAGGTAGTCGCCAGCACAAAGATTTCAAGCAAAAAGCCGCCCTAAGGGGCGGTTTTTTGTTTTGATGTGCATTAGTGTTTTGAAAATCTAATTGACTTTCTTTACCCATCGGATATCATTTATTTAATTGAATATTATTAATAATTTATTTTATGAAAAATAATCTTACCGTAAAAGTTTTGATTTTGTTGGCCGTTTTAATGATTGTAAACATTGGTGCAACCTTAAGAATGTCCGCCAAACAACAGGCCGCAGTTTCGACTTATTCTTTAGATCTTAATAAGTCAGTAGTTCGTCCAGGAACGACAACCCCGTCTCCTACCAGTTCCTTATCTAATAATTATCGTTGTAAAAAGGAGAGTGGTCCGTGGTTGCTACCTGGGGAGATTAATTTTTCAACCAATGTTCCTTTACCATCTCATTTTCAAGCGACTGGAGACAATGGCGCGGTTTATAATTGTGAAAGAGTCTAGTTAGGGCGTAACTTTTAAAATAATTTAAAGCTGAAAGGCCCTCGTCATTCCGACGAGGGCCTCACGCTATGCGCTGCTTCACAGGCTCTTCATGCTCTGGACCATCATCCTGATCATTGTCACGACCAGCGTGACACATACGAAACCGAAGATGATGTAGCCAGCCACGGTCGATATCCCTAGTGCGTACATGACTACACCAGAACAACCGATGCTTAAACCGCTGAGAAGCGTGTAGAAGCGTTTGCTCGTTACGCTTCCGAGTAGCCCAACTAGGGCCATCGTCACCACTCCGACGTCCGTGTGGGTGCCGGGCAGGGGCGTGATTTTCAGAAGAACCACACCCAAGACGAAACCGAAAATCAATCCGGCTACGCCCAAAATCGCGAGCTTTTTCATGTGCTTGGAGTTACTTTATAATTATACCATGTTTGTATAAAAAAGCAAGCTTCGTTTGGTGGGCCATAATTCGCCAGAACCATTCTTTTGAACACACAAATATTTCAAGACAAAGAATCTCAATCGAAAACGAGAGATTTTTTGTTTGCTTTTAGTCTTTCATGGTAATAGAATTACACAAAAGCACAGCCACCATGTCCTTGCGAGAACAACACCTTCGGGAATATCTGGAATCCCTAGATGTTCCACTTGGTTTGTGGGGCACAGGGAAGGCAAAGACGATACAGCACCTTGGCAAAGAATTGCGCAAAAGAGAATGCACCATAAATGGAATAGTGAGAGAAATCCATACGGTAATAGTCGACTTGTGTTATGAAGGTTTTCACTTGATAGAAATCTATCAGGTTTTCGAAGATGGTCGAATCAGAAAGCGCAATTGTCTGCCCGGAGAAAAGCTCCGTATCGGTGAAAGACCTGTCCTTGGTTTTCGACGCTGTTTGCGCGAAGAGTTAGGCATGTATATAGGCAGAGGTTACAGGGGTGTTCATCAAACCAACGCCGACATAAAGTTTGAGATTTCCGATTCCTACCCAGGACTGCTTACGAGAAATGTTCGGGTGTGGTTTCGATATGAGATCCCAAAAGAGCTCTATAATCCAGACGGATACGTTGAATGGCAAAAAGACAAGTCAACGTATTTTGATTGGATTCCATGTACTTCATGACGAAGCCCCGTGCAAACGGGGCCTTCGTGTTTGTGCTAAAATTAGAAAATGAAAATAAGTTTTGGAAGAGAGAGGTTGATAGAATTGGCAGAAACAAAAAAATACGTTTTTCATGGTTCTGGTGAAATGTTGGAAGAATTGGAACCAAGACAAGCATATAATCATCCGCACGACAGCGAAGAAGACGCTATCCCTGATGGCGAGCCGGCAGTTTTTGCAACATCCAAACCCGACATTGCTATATTTATGTCAATTTTTAATTATCAAAACGCCCCCAAGGGTTCTCGTAGCGCTTATGATCATGACGAAAAAGGTCTTCGGTTTCGAGTGACGAAAGCTACGATGGATCAGATTCACAATGCCAAAGGATACGTGTATGTTTTTGATAGAAATGATTTTTCACCGAGAGGGGAAATCCCAGGAGACCCGACGGCTTATGTGGAGGCAATGGCCTACAAAAATGTCAGACCAGTAGAAGTGGTGGAAGTTAGTGAGAAGGATTTACCAGAGGGAATTGAGGTCAAAGACGCTTTTTAATTCGCAAGAACCGTTCTTGCGAGCGCAAAGAATTACCTGTTTAGAGGGAAATTTGTTTGGTATAATATAGATTATGAAAATCTTTAACGTGTTTTGGAAGATTATTATAGTGATTTTAGGAATCGTAATAATTTTTCTTATTGTTACAGAGGCGGATCGACGTTACGAAGCAAGATACGAAGCATTTCTTGATTGCAATATAAGTCAAACCCAAGAAGTGTGTTCCGAATTATTTGGAGGTAAATAAGTTTCTGTGATTCGCAAGAACCGTTCTTGCTAGCGTACAAATAGAGGGTAGTTTTTTGTTTAGTATTATTTGGTGTATATATTTGTTAGACGTAGTAATTCATTTTCTGTAATTATTTGAGAAAGAGGCTCGGTAACAAATACTGAAAAAGTCGTAAGGGTAGCAGAAATAAAAATTACTAATATGCAGTACACCATTATCTTACTATCGATATTATTTATTAGATCTCTAATTTTTGACCACCTATCTTTAAAAAAGAATATAAATTTAAATATCAAATAGCAAGATAATATATAATAGCAATAACGGATAAACCTACTTAAATTTACAACATACTTTTCCACATCATTATTCTTCACCTGAACCTTACCATCCATACCTGTTGCTTGAAGCTTAATTAGAAAACCAAAGACTATAAAACCGGTTATTATTTGTAAAATGTTCGGAAACTCTTCTAAGAGAAATTGTAGACATAGTTCAAAACTTTTCCACGCCAAATTAAAATTTTTTTTCATGTGGACCCACGGGGAATTGAACCCCGGCCTCATCCATGCCATGGACGCGTAATACCACTTTACTATGGGCCCTCGATAGGGAAATACTATAAGAATTCATCTCAAATAACAAGTAACGAAAAGTCAATTTTCCCCATTGACTTTTCGCCCGTTTCTGGTAGAAATAACGGAAACAAAACGAACACCACCATGACCGAACAACCAACAGTACTTTGCGCTGAGCGCGGACAACCCATACCCGAAGGCCAGAAGGTCTACATGATGACTCTAGGCAAACACGACAAGGACAACGTGATATCCGAGAGCGTCTTCGATCGCTTGCCGATTTCGAAACGTCGTCGGCAGAGGCTCGAACCAGATCAGCGCGGAGTCCATGTATATGAAGCCATCATCGAAAGCAACGGCATCCCCACACGAGGGGAATTCTTGTTCTCAATGACTGGATCGTTGGCTGAGATTTCGACGCCACGCCTCTGGAAGGAAAACCAACATCTCAACAATTGACCACCATGTTTCACTGCGAGCAACTTAGTCGGGTCTTCACTGACCCAAAACTTGTCTTTTGGGTTGAGCATCCCCACTTCGGTCCTCTCATTTCGTGCTTTGTCGGACGAGATATGGTCGATTTGAACGTACCAAATGAACCAAGGTACAGGAAATCCACACCTCTGGAGCCGGATGAAGGGGGTGTGAATCTCTACGCCGCCCTAATCGGAGATTATGGGGAACCAAAGAGGGGGGAATTTCAGTTCTCTATTGGCTTCCCAGTCTTGCGAAACCGCTTACCGGGTGTGTACAAGAAGTATTACCATACTCGGTAAGAAAAGCTCTTTGAAAGCCCTTGCCCCCTCGCGGGGCTTTGTGCTTTTTGGAACACACACTTTATACTGCATACTCTATACTGTATACTTATCTCATGTCACTATCTTGGTCATCTAAAAGAAAGCTGTTCTATTCTTCCATTGTTTTCGGTGCGATTGCGATTGCGCTCGTCATTTTGATTTATCCATATTTTAACCGTGAGCCAACCTGTTTCGATGACAAGATGAACGGATCGGAGTCGGGAATTGATTGCGGTGGCACGTGTCTAAAAGTCTGTACCCAAGAAGCTCTTCAGCTCGTGACTTTGTGGGCTAGAGCTTTTGAAGTTATTCCTGGAAAATATAACGTCATGGCTTATATCGAAAACCAAAACCGTGAATCCGGAATTCCTCTCATGAATTATGAATTCAAACTCTATGACAAAGACAATATCTTTATCGGTCGTACATCTGGTTCAACATTTATAACTTCAAATGATCGTACAGCTGTATTTGCTCCTGGTGTCGAGACGGGTAACAGAATCCCGGCTCGAGTCACTTTTGAATTTACTAGCTTTCCGACATGGATAAAAATAAATCGCGAGCAGAAGAATTCTCTAGCCGTGTCGTCCGAGGATCAAGTGTTGTCAAATCCGCTTGAGAGTCCGAAACTCGAGGCACAGATTGTGAACAAAACATTGGTGGAAATGAAGAATTTAGATGTTTACGCAATTCTCTACGATGACGAGGACAACGTCATGACCGTTTCCAAAACCCTAATCGAAGTGCTACCCAAAAACTCCAAAGCACCGGTCGTGTTCACATGGCCAAAGCCATTTACTGAACGTCCGACGCGTATAGATATTTTCCCACAAATAAATGTTTTTGAACTAAACGTAGTTAGATAACATGCAAAGATTTAGTCTAAAACACATTGATTGGATGATGCTTGCTTTCATTGCGCCAATAATCGGCGCAGGACTTATCACCATGAAATCCTTTGTTGGTGATACTTCTTTTTTTTCTCAACAACTCATCTGGGTCGGCGTGTCTTTTGTCGTCTTTTTATTCTTGTCGGCACTCGATTTTAGATTTTTGAAAAAGACAAAAGTTCTGATGGCGATTTATTTGTTTTTTATTTTGCTTTTGTGTCTACTTTTTGTTTTCGGTTCGACGGTCAAGGGCGCGACGTCTTGGTTCAATTTCGGATCATTCTCGTTTCAACCGGTTGATTTTGTGAAATTGATTCTGATTCTAATGCTTGCCAAATATTTTTCTCGTAGACATGTAGAAATTGAAAATCCAAAACATATCTTTATTTCAGCTCTCTATGCGGCCCTACCGTTTTTGCTTGTGGTGATTCAGCCAGACTTTGGTTCGGCGATTATTATTTTCTTTATCTGGTTTGGTGTGACTTTGGTTTCCGGAATTTCCAAAAAACACCTTTTGATAGTCTTTGGTCTCGGCATTGTTGCGTTTTTTATACTTTGGACTTTCGTGTTTCAGTCATATCAAAAAGCCCGTATTATGACATTTTTAAATCCTTTGTCTGATATTCAGGGGGTTGGATATAACGCTTATCAATCAACCATCGCAGTTGGTTCGGGAGAATTTTTGGGCAAAGGCGTTGGTTATGGGACACAATCGCGCCTAAAATATTTACCAGAATACGAAACAGACTTTATCTTTGCCGCATTTTCCGAAGAGTGGGGTTTTGCTGGATCGATTACGGTTTTGATTTTGTATTCACTAATCGTGTGGCGTATTTTGAGAATGGCAATGTATTCCGCTAGTAATTTTGAAATGCTTTTTAGTATTGGGTTTACGGTCCTTATCATTTCACATGTGGTTATAAATATTGGCATGAACATTGGACTTATGCCAGTTACTGGTATAACATTGCCTTTTATGAGCTATGGCGGATCAAACATGCTTATGCTTTTTTCTGGCCTTGGGATTGTTGTGGGTATGAATAAATATTCACGTAAAATACACAGAGACGACATGAATCAAGAGTTTTTAGGAATATGAGTTAGCAAGTAGAAAGTAGTACGTAGTACGTAGAAGCGAGAAAATAAACTTGAATTCTATAAATCCTACGCACTACGTACTACGCACTACGTACTATGTTGGTAAATGGTAAACAAATTGCAAACCGCATCAAAGAAAACATCAGAGAAATTCTGAAAACGAGTGGACCAAAATCTTTGGCAATTTTTTATGTCGGGCAAAATTCGGTCATTGATAGTTATGTCGCCCTAAAAAAAAGAGTCGGCGAAGATCTCGGTATCGATGTTCATGTCTTGCGATTTTCTGATGATGTGGCGGAAGATTTTTTGATAAATGAAATCAAAAACGCCAACGAAAAATATTCTGGCATTATTGTACAGTTGCCACTTCCAGAAAGATTTGACAAAGAAAGTATTTTAAATGCCGTGAGAGCAGATTTAGATGTTGACGTTTTGTCCCGACAAGCTTATGAAAATTTTATAAATAATAAAACAGCCAAACTCCCGCCGGTTGTCGGTGCGGTCAAAGAAATTATAGACGAGTATCGAGTTGATCTGCGTGGTAAAAAAATTGTAATTGTTGGCAAGGGTGTGCTTGTCGGTAAACCAGTCTCGGCATATTTATGGCGAGAAGGATTCGAGAATGTGGTAGTCGATAGAGACAATGACCTAACAAACGAACTCGCTTCTGCCGACGTCATAATCTCAGGAGCTGGCGTGCCATTTCTTATAACTCCAAACATGATCAAACCAGACGCTGTGTTGATAGACGCCGGTACATCAACCGCAAGTGGTAAGATAATGGGGGATATAGATACTGCCTGTTATGAAAAAGCCTCCATCGTTTCTCCTGTTCCTGGTGGCGTCGGGCCTATTACTGTAGTAAATTTGTTTAAAAATCTGTTTTTAAGATGACCAGTTTGAATGAAAATATATTTTATTTTTTCAATTCTTTTGCCGGACAAAGTCCTTGGCTAGATTCGTTTATTGTTTTTGTGGCCAATGGATTACCGTGGATATTGATTATTTTTACGGTGTTTTATTTTTTATTTTTTCGCAAAAGCGTTAAAAAATTTACTACGATTTCTTTTGTTGTGGGGTTAACGGCTGTCGTTGTGCAATTTTTGAAGTGGCAAATTTTCTTGCACCCGCGTCCATTTGTGGCCCTGCCCGACGTCACAAAACTTATAAACATAAGCGGTTTTGATTCTTTTCCTTCGGGTCACGCGGCTATTTTTATGGCACTTGCAACGATAATCTATATCTACAACAGGCGGCTCGGAATGATTTTTGGTATTTTGACGATATTTATAGGATTGACTAGGGTGATGGCGGGAGTGCATTATCCTTTTGATATATTGACAGGTTTTGTCGTTGGTTTCGTAATGGCGATAATTTCTTACCAACTTTTAATATATCTGTCTAGGGCAATTCGAAATTTTATTTCTTGAGTTTTTAAATAAAGAGAGTAGAATAGGCGCCATATGTGGAAAAGAAAAATTCTCGCGCTTGTCGTGATTATGATTGGAGGCTTGGTGGCCTATTTTGTTTATAATACCGAAATAAAAAATCCCGAATCCAAATATGCTTTTAATTTGGGTCTTGATTTGTCTGGCGGAGCACACTTAGTTTACCGTGCCGATGTGTCGCAAGTTGATTCAAGTGAAGTCAAAGACGCCATGAATGCTCTACGTGAAGTCGTAGAAAATCGAGTAAATCAATTCGCTGTTTCAGAAATCAATGTTTTTGTTCAAGAAGCTAATTTTGCAAATAACCAAGAAAATCGTCTGATTGTTGATATTCCGGGAGTGACAGATATCGAAGAGGCAAAGAAAATAATAGGCAAAACACCAGAACTTGTTTTTAAAACAGAGCGACCAGAGGGTCCAGAAAAGACACGTCTGATTGCTGAAATGGAGAAACTCCAAGAGAAAATTACAAATGGAGAAGAGGTCGATTTGTCTACTTTTGAAGATCCGTATTTTATAGAGTCGGGACTCACTGGTCGGTTTTTGAAACGTGCTAGTGTTGATTTTAGTCAATCAGGATCTCCTCAGGGAGGATTTGGTGAGCCAATTGTTAATCTAGAATTCAATAAAGAGGGAGCAGAATTATTCGAAAAAATTACTCGAGACAATATAGGTAAGGTCGTGGCGATATTTTTGGATGGAGAATTGAAAACCGCACCAGTTGTTCAGACAATTATAAGTGATGGCCGAGCCATAATTACTGGAAACTTCTCTCCAGAAGAAGCCAAACAAATTGCTCGTGATTTGAATTTCGGCGCTTTACCATTACCGATAGAGTCTATTTCTACTCAATCCATCGGGCCATCGCTTGGTGTTGAGGCCGTAGAAGCTGGTATCTTTGCTGGTTTGGTTGGATTTATTGTTTTGTCGGTCATGATGATTTTGTGGTATCGCATACCGGGAATTGTAGCGGTGATTGCGCTTATGATTTATGTTGCGCTTTTGTGTGCACTTATAAAATTAATTCCAATCACAATAACTGCTTCTGGTATTGCTGGATTTATCATTTCTCTTGGGCTTGCTGTTGATGGCAACATTTTGATTTCCGAACGTCTAAAAGAAGAAATATCTGGCGGACGCTCAGTAAACGATGCAGTTCGTGTTGGTTTCGAACGTGCTTGGACATCGATTCGTGACTCGAACGTTTCAAGTATTTTGACAGCTATAATACTGTACTGGTTCGGTAGTTCTATCGTTCGGGGATTTGCTTTGACCCTTGGTATTGGCTCACTATTGTCCATGTTGTCGGCGGTGACGATTAGTCGAATTATCCTTATGTCGTTTGATGTCCGTAATTCTAAAATTGGAAAGTTCTTATTTAAAAGCGGATTAACCAAATAAGTATCTATTATCATGAATCCTGATACTGTATACTTCAGACTTAATACTAAATACTAATTAATATCCATATGTTTGTCATCAAATACAAAAAAATATTCCTGAGCATATCAGCAGTTTTGATACTATTGTCTGTCATAGGAATTTCTGTTTGGGGTCTTCGAATCGGAATTGATTTTAAGGGCGGGTCTTTGACAGAAGTATCCTACCCGGAAGTTTTTCCAGACATTAAAGAAGTCGAATCACGCGTAGCAGAACTCGATTATGGTACGGTCGTAATCCAACCAGTTGGCGACAACGATCTTTCCGTCAAGACTCGAGATTTGTCGGAATCCGAAAGACAAGCCCTGATTGAAAAATTAAATGATGGCGGAAAGATTAAAATGGAAGAACTTTCCTTTACCGCTGTTGGTCCATCGGTTGGTCGCGAACTAAAAACAAAATCAATTTTGTCGCTCGTGGTTGTGGTCGTTGCAATGATTTTGTTTATCGCTTACGCTTTCAGAAAAGTTTCTAAACCGGTGTCTTCTTGGAAATATGGTCTGGTGACCGTTGTGGCGCTAATTCACGACGTGATTTTGACAGCGGGATCGTTTGCTTTGATTAGCCACTTAACCTCGGCTGAAGCGGATACGTTGTTTGTCGTGGCCTTGCTCACGGTTTTGGGTCTTTCTATAAATGATACGATTGTGGTGTTCGATCGCGTTCGAGAAAATTTGGCCAATAAAATTTCAAATAATTTTTCTGAAGTTGTCGGCAAAAGTCTAAATCAAACATTTGTCAGATCATTTAATACTTCTTTGTCGACGATTATTGTTTTGCTCGCGCTTGTATTTATCGGACCAAAATCAACTCAGATTTTCGCCCTGACTCTCGCGGCCGGAATGTTTTTTGGAACGTATTCATCAATTTTCATCGCAAGCCCACTCCTCGTCCTCGTCGAAAAGTGGCAACGTAAAGTTTCGGAAGTAAAATAATTTCATCCAAAAAGCAGAACAGGCGCACCGTGAGGTGCGCCTGTTGCTTTGGTTGTGCAGTTACTTGTGAACACCGGCGAGCCACACATAGAAGACATGCTGACTGATCAGATGATATATGTCGGCGTAAAGCCCAGGATTCATCTTACCAGTGTTTTGTTGAGCTGAGAATGCCATGTGGTATGTTCGAGTGTCTTCGCCAAGCCAGTGGGTACCATTGGGGTACTCTCTGGCAAACGATGGGTCTTGCTCGTTTATCGTCGCGAGCGTATAGGGGTCGACCGGTGTGAGACTGCGACGCTGGTATTCTGCAGCAATGCTTATTCCGAGAGTGTTCGAATGGCTACCAACACTTATGAGTCTGGGATCTCGTGGATATAAGGGGTTACAACCAAGATTGAAGAAGTGAACCTCCTTTGTTCCAGCCTCAGTCCTAGGCATACCTTTCACCATTTCTCTGTGGAATGGGTTCGGTGAACCTATCGCATATGGAGTTTGGAAACCGGCCGCCTTTAGGGCTTTTTCGACTGCTTCGGGGTCCCGGCCGCCTTCAACATCGACAGTGCGAACGAGCGTCATGCTCGCTTTCTCTTCCATCACCACCAACCTACGGAGTTCATCTTCAAAATTGCCAGCAAGAGTGTTTTTCTTACCGAGGACCTTTTGAACAAGGTCCCGAGGTAGGCCCGAATTTCTTAACCTTGCGGCGAGTACTTCGGTGAATTTGAGGATCTGACCATCAGTAATTGAAGGCAGTTTCAATGGGGTCATGCGTGGCATGGCGTCATTGTGTTTTAATGATTATCCTTAATCCAGGATTGGAGCGATGGCGTAAATTTGCCATAGCTTTCAATTCCCGAATTTCAGGCGCTGAAAGCTATGGCAAAGCAAGTAACTTTTGAAAGAATCTGCCTTCAGAATACTTATTTTTACTGGTATGTCAAGGTTTGGGTCTTGCCACCAAAAGGTGTAAAATAAAACCATGATAATTTGGATTATTTTAGGCGTAATCGTTCTTGCGGTTATCGGCATATTTAACAGTCTGGTTCGAGCGAGAACTCGTGCCAATGAAGCCTGGGCGGATATAGACGTTCAACTAAAGCGTCGTTATGACCTTATCCCGAACCTTATCGAGACAGTCAAAGGTTATGCTTCTCATGAAAAGGGCGTTTTAGAATCAGTTACTAGCGCTCGCGCCAATGCTTTGAATGCTGAAAATTCTGGCAATCCAGCCAAAGTAGACGAAGCCGAGAACATGCTTTCCGGTACTTTGAAATCACTATTTGCAGTATCTGAAAATTATCCAGATCTAAAAGCCAATCAAAACTTCTTGTCTCTTCAGTCAGAACTTGCCGACACCGAAAACAAAATCCAGGCTGCGCGCCGGTTTTACAACAGCACGGTTCGGGATTTGAATATCAAGATCGAAACATTTCCAACAAATATTTTTGCCGGAATGTTTCGATTTACAAAGAAAGAGTTCTTTGGCTTGGAGGCCGGCTCAGTTGAGCGTGATGCTGTAAAGGTGAAGTTTTAAAAATTTAATTAAAAGAATATGGAAAATAATCAAATGGGAGTTCCAAATAATCTAGAAAAGAAATCAAAATTTTTTAATATTGTAATTGTGGTTTTGGTTGTGGCTCTGGTAGCTATTTTTATCGTTTCAAAAATAGGGAAATCTGGAGACAAAGACGCCCTTCCTGTAACGGAGCCTGAGGCAGTAATCGAGGAAACGGTTGAAAATCCTGCGCCTATCGTTCTGCCAGAACCAGTGGGTGTGTGGACATCAGGATCAATAAAAAATGAAATCACTTTTGATATTCCACCGACATATTACGTATCTTATCCGGTAATTGGTGAGTGCAAGGATGTCGTAAGCATCTCGACGCAGGCATCTGGTGCGCCAACGATTCCAATTGCCCTTATTTACAAAGATGGATGTATTACTGATACAGTAGTTATGGGTAAGTATACTCATCGTGAGGTAAAAAACGGTTACGTATTTCAAACAAACTCAACCAACGCTTCTGTCGTCGGTCTCTTTGACAGAATTGTCGCTTCAGCGAAATAGTTTTCCACAAAGAAATTGAGGATAAAAAGAGTACAATATACATGCTATAAAACAACAAAATGAATTTATCAAGAAATCAAATATTTGCGGGAGTATTAAGTTTGGTGGCAATCGTCTCTGTTGTTAACACTCAAGCAATATTAGATATATCTAAAAAATTAAGTGTAAATTTAAATAACCAAACAAGTTTATTGGCCTCTGTCTCAAAGATTAACGACCCGCTTAATGGTGTTACTCCACAAGTAGAGCCTCAGGGACTTATTCAAACATGGTTTTTTTCTGATGGAAGCTGCACTATTGCTGATATTAATTCGGATGGTTCTGCAAATTGGTACGCTGACGGGTTTACCTCTAGTAGTATTGATGGCGATTTTTGCCAGATAGGTGATGCACTCGTTGGAGATGAGGGTGGTGATACTTCCTTACCGAGTATTCCCACAGGTTACCCAAATAACACGATTAGTTTTTCTGTCATAGATAATAAACTTAGAATATCAGCCAGTTCAGAAATTATTGATGCCCAATTTAAATTAAGAATGTTTGGCTATCTTTCATCTTCAGATGATGTTTTAACTGGTAAGTTGGATGTTGCGACCCAAACAGCGCTTAAAAATTTTCAGGTAGCTAATAATATTTCACCCACTGGAACTTATGACCCTAAAACTAAAGCTGTTCTGAACACAAAAATTTTAGGAGTCAAGGGAAGTCCACTAACCGGTGCGGTATTTAATTTAAATCCTTGTGAACCAGTATACAATCCACAAACAAATCAATTTGAATCACCACCAGGATGCCCTCCGTTAGAAGTTAAAAAATAACGTAAAAACAAAACTCGCCCACGGGCGAGTTTTGCGGTAATATATGGCCATGTCGTCAAACCTATACAATCTAGCAGGTAAAAATGTCAGGAAAACATGGTTTCTTTTTACGGTGTTTTTGATCATCGTCATTGGCCTTGGCTATTTTTTGTCGATTTATTTCGGTCATCCGGGGATACTGTACTTCGCCATATTTTTCGCTATTTTCCAATCAGTCCTGTCATATTGGTTCTCGCACAAAATTGTTTTGTCGATGACTGGTGCGAAGGAGGCTAGTCGCGAATCAAATCGTGAACTTTGGAACATTGTCGAGAATCTCTCCATCACGGCTGGACTTCCAATGCCGAAACTCTACATCATCAATGACTCAGTGCCAAACGCTTTTGCTACCGGGCGTGACAAGAAGCATGCTGTTGTGGCTGTGACGACTGGGCTCATGAATGTTCTTGATAAAAACGAAATGGAGGGCGTCATTGCTCACGAACTTTCTCACATCGGCAATCGTGACATGCTCGTTTCAACAGTCGTCGTGGTGCTCGTCGGTTTTATCACGCTTATGGCAGACATGTTTTTGCGCTCGCAATTATTTGGCGGAGGCGGAGATCGTGACAGAGGAGATGGGCGTGTCCAAGGAATCCTAATGATTGTCGGACTCGTACTCATGATTCTTTCACCAATAATTGCGACCCTTATACAACTCTCGATTTCTAGAAAGCGTGAATATTTGGCTGATGCGTCTGGCGCGCTCCTGACGCGCTATCCAGAAGGTCTTGCATCGGCGCTCGAGAAAATCAGCGCTCATTCTGGCAAGATGAAAAAGGCGAACCATGCAACCGCGCATCTATTCATCTCCAATCCTTTTGGTTCCAAAATCCGCGGGCTCTTCTCCACCCATCCGCCGGTAGAGAAGAGAGTTGAGCTTTTACGGAAAAGTATTTAATTATTCTTCGGGTCGATATATAAATCTCGCACGTCTTCCAAAATCATTTGGTAGATTCTAGACTCATCTGATTTCTCCGCGTCCTCGGATTCCTCAACGGCGCTTGTCCCAAACTCCTCGAGAAGCGGTCCTGTAAAAACCGAAATACTTGGTCTATTTTTATTATTGACGTACGCCTTGATAAAACTCACCTCAATAAAAGCTCTAAGGCGTGTTTTTGAAACCGGATCCATCTTGGACTTATCTATCTCTTCAAGCCACTCATTGGCCTTGATTGTCCAAAAACGCTTAAATTTTTCTTCGGGATTTTCTGGTAATCCACTCTTACTTTCCATGCCAAAATTCTAACATATTTTTACTGGAAAAAGCTCTTAAAATAAGCTAGTATTTGCCCTATTGGAGGGTTCGCATAGCGGTCTAGTGCGCACGCTTGGAAAGCGTGTGTGGGTTACACCACCAGGAGTTCGAATCTCCTACCCTCCGC
>CAZLAD010000006.1:0-10285 GCA_964557535.1 uncultured Candidatus Saccharibacteria bacterium
TCAGTTCGGATTGAGGTCTGCAACTCGACCTCATGAAGTTGGAATCGCTAGTAATGGCAGGTCAGCACACTGCCGTGAATACGTTCTCGAGTCTTGTACTCACCGCCCGTCAAGTCAAGGGAGCCGGGGATACCCGAAGTCTGCGCATCGCGTGGCCTAAGGTAAATTCGGTGACAGGGACTAAGTCGTAACAAGGCACGGGTAGCGGAAGCTGCTCGTGGAATAATTCAATTTGAAATGTTGCGGAAGCAATGTGAGTGTCGATTATCCTTCTCGCACTTCGGTGCATCAGGATAATGCTGTGGTTGAAAGAAATAGAATTCAACTCGTTATCCAAGCGTTATTGGATCGAAAACCTGTCCACAATATATAATGGATCGTGGAAGGTAGAACGAAGCAGAATATAGGGTATTAACGCAGAACTTATTTTCAAATCTATCGTATTTGGTTTTTAGGAAACTAAGCAAAAATCCCCGTCGGGGGATTTTTGCTTTTAGTAGCTTTTGTTACTATCAACATATTGAATGGATTTTTCCACTCACGTATTGTAGAATTGTATTAGCTTAATTTTTAACAGCTTATTTTATGTATCCCGTTAGAGATGTTTCTTTTGACTCAATCCCTAAGGAGATTATAAATACGTAAGTTTATTTAATTACAAATATTAACCAAGATACGCAAATTAATAATTTGCTATCTCTAACGGGATGAATATGGAAAAAACCGATAAAAAAGTTCTAAATAAATCATTTCTCGTACTATTGGTAATCGTGGCCGTTTTTGTAGTACTTCTGTTGGTGGCTGGCAAAAAGGGTACCCCAATCGCAAACTTTACCGACACAATTACCAAGCAAGCAATCGTCAATATTGGTAATAAAAATTTGGTTGCTATGGTGGCCAACACTCCTTGGGAACGAGAGCGCGGTTTGGCTGGCGCAACTTTTCTAAATGACAAGAACGGTATGTTGTTTGAGTTTGATGATGCCGACTATCATGGTATCTGGATGAAGAATATGGATAAATCGATAGATATAATTTGGATCGACGAAAAAAACAGAGTCGTTACAATCAAAGAAAATGTTTCGCCCGATACTTATCCAGCGGTTTTCAAGCCTGATGCCCCAGCAAAGTATGTTTTGGAAGTTCTGGGTGGATACTCCAAGATGAATAACATCAAATTAGGCGACACTTTCATGACAACAGACATCATTCAATAGATGTCGCAGCGCAAATTAAATAATTTTCGGAAATTTTAAAAACGTTACCAAAAAGCCGGCAAATTCCTATAGAATTTGCCGGCTTTTTGGTGTGTGTATAGACAAGTTTTTTGACTGATGTTGCAAGTGGGAAATTATATCTTTTCCACAGGTTTTTTATGTTGGTTTTCCGTTACAATGAGTGGACCTAAATTTATAAATTAATCTAATTTTGTATGGCACTAAACATCACTAGGCGAGACGGAACAAAAGAACCTTTCGACGCGGATCGAATCAATCGCGCGCTCGAGAGAGCTTGTGCCGGACTCCCTGATGTGGTGGGAAAAGTCATAAAGATTGCGACTGAGATGGAGCTCACCATCTACGATGGCATCAAAGAAGACGAGATCGACCTTGCGACCATCGATGCCGCGTTACAGAATGTAAAAGATGATCCAGATTTTGATCGGATTGCAACACGACTTCTTTTAAAAACTGTTTACAAAAGAATTCTCGGAGATTATCCTCGGGATAATTCGACAATCATTGCAGAAAAACATGTTGAAATTTTTCCAAAATATATAAAGAAAGCTGTTGCTGACGGACTTCTCGACAAGAGAATGATAGAGAAATTTAATCTTGAAGATTTAGCGAAACATCTAGATACAACTCGAGATGAACTTTTCCAATACGCTGGACTTTCGACTTTGTTGCATCGATATTCTCTAAAAGATATTAATAATATTTCTCAAGAAACTCCTCAATTCTTTTTCATGCGTGTAGCGATGGGGCTATCTTATAATGAACAGGATCCAACAGCTTGGGCCAAGAAATTCTACGATAAGATGTCTCACCTAGAGTATCTTTCTGGTGGTTCGACGAATCTTATGTCCGGTACGGTTCGACCAGCAATGTCGAATTGTTTCCTGATCGAGATGCAGGATGACATGGAGCATATAGCGAAAACGGTCGGTGACGTCCTTATGATTTCGAAGGCAACTGGTGGAATTGGTGTTTCGATTTCAAAACTTCGCGCCACTGGTTCAAGGCTTGCATCGAGCAATACTGTTTCGTCTGGTCCAACACCTTTTGCGAAAATAATGGATGTAGCTGTTCGAGCTGTTCAGCGTGGTGGCAAGAAAAAAGGCGCTCTATGTTTCTATATGGAAAACTGGCATTATGATTTTCCAGATTTTATTGAATGGAAGCATAATGCTGGAGATGATCATGTGCGTATGCGAACCGCCAACACCGCCGCCTATATTTCTGACGAATTCATGAAGAGGGTTCGAGCTCACAAGCCCTGGTATATGTTTGACCCCAAAGAAACATCAGACCTCATAGAGCTTTATGGTGAAAAATTCAGTAAGCGTTATGAAGAATATATCGAAATGGCCGAGGCAGGAAAGCTAAAGCTTTGGAAGAAAATGCCAGCCGAGACGCTTATGAGGAATATGCTCGTGTCTCTTCAGGGGACATCGCACCCATGGTTTACATGGAAAGATCCGATGAATCTCCGTGCCCTCAATAACAACACCGGCACTATTCACATGAGTAATCTTTGCACCGAGATTGCTCTCCCGCAGGATCGAAATAATATTGCTGTTTGTAATCTGGCTTCTATTTCTCTACCAGCGCATCTCACCGGTAAATCAGTTAATTGGCAGAAATTGGAAGAAACAGTTCGAATTAGTGTTCGTCACCTCGATAATCTCATCGACATCAATCTCTTGCCGGTTGCCGAGGCTCGAAAATCTGACCAAGAAAACCGCGCTGTCGGACTCGGTCTTATGGGTTTTGCTGATGCTGTAGAAAAAATGGGTTATGCTTACGACTCCGAAGAATCATACAATCTTGCCGATCAGGTATTTGAATTCATGAGCTATATTGCAATCGACGAATCAGTGAATCTTGCCAAGGAGCGTGGGGCTTACAAGAATTTCCCAGGTTCAGAATGGTCAAAGGGACTCGTGCCGATGGACACTTTGGCTAGACTTGAGAATGAGCGTGGGATTGAACTCCAAATAGAAAAGATTTCTAAACATAAAGGACTGAATTGGGATACACTACGTGAGAAAGTTAAATCAGGAATTCGAAATGCAACACTTCTCGCCATTGCACCGAATGCAAATATCGGACTTGTCGCTGGTACGACACCTGGAATTGATGTTCGATTTACACAAGCATTTTCTAGAAATAAGATTTCTGGTAAATATTTAGATATCAACCATAACTTGGTAGGTGAGTTAAAGAAACTGGGTATCTGGGAAAAGGTTCGAAACGAAATTATTCAAAACCAAGGAGATATTTTTTCTATCGTCGCAATTCCAGATGAAATTAAAGAAATTTATAAAACTTCGTTTACAACAGACGCATATGGGGTAATTGAGATTGCTGCCCGCGCGCAGAAGTGGGTTGATCAAGCGATTTCACGAAACATGTATCTAGAGACTCGCGATATCGATGAGACGATGAAGATATACTCGGCTGCGTGGGAGAAGGGTCTTAAGTCTACTTACTACCTACATATGAAGCCGAGACATACTGCTGAACAATCGACAGTTTCGGTAAACAAAGCGAAAGCCATGGGTAAAGTAGGTTTTGCAAATATATGGAATGCTAAAGATGTACCAGCCCCAGCGATTACTCAAGCTAACCCAATAAACGAAGAACCGGTAGTTGTCAAAGCAAACAGTACTCCAGATATCGAAGATCCGGGCGCAGCAAATATTTGTATTTCGTGCGAATAAATAATTTATAAAAAGTAATTAAAGAATATATGTCATTAGTAGGAAAATTCTCTCCCGAAGATACAAATTTATATCCATCTCAGTATAAATGGGCGCGCGAGCTTTATGATCAGGCAATCGCTAACACCTGGTATCCTCATGAAATTGCGCTAAAAGAAGATCTCGAAGATTTTACCCAGATGACTACCGATGAACAACATTCGGTCAAATTCATCATGAGTTTCTTTAACCCAGCCGAGCTTATCGTCAATCGTTCGCTTGCTCTCGGTGTGTATCCGTATCTCAAATCTGCCGAATGCCACCTCTACCTAGCCAAGCAAATGTGGGAAGAGGCAAATCACTGCGTAGCTTTTGAGTACGTTCTCGAGACTTTTCCGTTTGATCGCGAAGAAATCTATGGCATGCATCTACAGACCCCGTCAATGAAGGCAAAAGAAGACTTCATCAACAAGTACATGAAGCGCATGACCGAAGATACCCTGGATGTAGAAACTATCGAAGGAAAGAAAGACTTCATTAGGAATTTGGTTGCAACGAATATCGTCATGGAGGGAGTGTGGTTCTATTCTGGTTTTATGGTCATGCTTTCTTTCCGTCAGAGAAATAAACTAAGAAATTTTGGTTCGATGATTAACTGGGTTTTGCGTGATGAGTCTCTTCACCTCAAATTTGGCATGAACTTAATCCTAAACATCCTTGAAGAAAATAGTGAACTTCTTACCCAGGAATTTGCCGACGAGATTAGGAATATTGTTATCGAAGGAGTTGATTTGGAAGTAAATTACAACAAGGATCTCTTCCCGAAAGGCATTTTGGGACTCAATGCCGATTACGTGAACCAGTATGTGCAGTACGTGGCAGATCGTCGACTCGAAGAGCTCGGTATGCCGTCACATTACAATGTCACAAATCCAGCCAAGTGGATGACAACAGCAACCGACGTGTACGAACTCGTGAATTTCTTTGAACAGCAAAACACCGCCTACGAAGTAAACGCCAAAGCCGACGGTATGAAGAAAGAAGAGAAGGGGGAATAACCAAAGAAAAAACACCGCTGTAAGGCGGTGTTTTTTCATGTTGTGATTTAAGCGAAAATATTATGTAACATTTATTGAGACGGTCGTCCATGAAAATGATACACATTTATTTTTTTATTTAAGCACCACAAAAACAAGCCATAGCCGGCTTATTTATAGATTGACTAATTTAATTCATTGTTATAATGTTTCTTTGTTGGCGACGGACAACTGCGATCCCTTGCGGGATTGAGGAAAGTCCGGACACGTGCCAATTTTGTTCACTGAAAGTGAGTACAAAATTGCGCATTCCGAGCAAGGTCGAGTAATTACCTATTCGACAAGCTCAGGGTGCTCAAATTTGTAACCACCTCCGGTGGACAAACTTGGCAGGATGGTAGCGGGTAATACCCGTCTGGCGAAAGCCAAGAGATGCGAGCAGTGACGTCTTAGCCGAAAGGCGAGGAGTTCCCCGCCCGAACGTACTTCGGTACGGGCGGGCTTCGGGAATAATCTAGCGGAAACGCTAGGGTGAAACGGCAAAATTCTTACCTACGTGCAAGGCCGTGTTTCAGGAGCGATCTTGGAAAGTGCCGCTTGAGCTTGGGAGTGATTCCAAGCCTAGATAAATAGTTGTCCTTGCGTGAGCGAGACAGAACCCGGCTTATAGTCGCCTTACAATCATGAAAAACGTCCCGTTTCGGCGGGGCGTTTTTCTATTTGACTTTTATATTCAAGTATGATAGACTACTTGGCGTGAGTGCTTAATTGCAATAATTAGGCTCCAAAACAAAACAAACACGTGAACCGGTCTTGGCCGGTTTTCGTGTTTTACCCCCCACATCTACTTTTTATAGCTTTTTATTTTGTTTTAAGGATATTTTCATTAAATCAGATTTTTTGTTCAAGTTCTCCTTATTATGAAAAAGTAGGTGTGGGGGTTTTCGGGGCATTATATTGTATCTACGAGAAATTATGAGATAATCGTTTTACATGAACAATAAAGTCAAAATTTTTGAAATAGTTCTCGCCCTCGTTATGTTGGTTGGAATTGGATCTATTCCTTTTACTTTTTCCAATCAGACCGCTTCGGTACTTTCAGTTTTTAGTTCGGAGAACACCAACGCAATTGTTTTGCAAGCCCAAACAAAACTCAAAGAACTCGGTTTTTATAACGGCAATCTTTCGGGACTTTTTGGATGGAAAACCAAGTTTGCTATTTATCGTTTTCAAGAAGTCGTTGGGCTCAATCAAAATGGCATTTTAGATATTCCGACACAGAGAGCACTATTTTATGTTGCGCCGGAAATTGAATATTTGGAGATATCCAATACCAAAGAAGGGGATAAATTTTTAGAAGCATGGATAATGAAAGAATACGGAAACGAGGGTAAATTTATAGAACTTACAGGACTACTGTCTTTGTCTGAAGAAGAGATTTTTCACCAGAATGATCCGATAAAATTTGATTTCCTTTTGATTTCCAAAGACACAAAGTATGCTCTTAAAAATATTTCTAACGAATCGATTGATGACTTTGTTGGCAAGAATGTTTCTATAAAAGGATTTGTCCTAGAGAAAGAAAACAATTTAGGACTTCGGAGCGTTGTTATTAATCACCTAACGCAGATTTAAAAAGTCTTTGGTATAATAATTGCATCGTCTTTGTTTATGGCCAGCGGCTGCACTCACAATTTGTTTTGTTGGAGCTTCGCACCCGCTGGCCTTATATGAAGAGGATTTATTTTTATGCTAAATAGACACTTTATCAAGAGATTATTTTTCTTCGTCCTAATTCTGGCTGGCGGAGCGTTTATCTCTTTGGTGGTAAATTACGTCGAAGACAACAAAAACGGCTACGATTCTAGTCAGTTTAACCCTGTCACTCGTAATTGATGGGGTTTGACTACTCGGGGATTTATGCTAATATCCTATCCGTAAGCCGTAGAGACAGCGGGTGCTTCAAATGAAGCCTAACGTGTCGCAAGACATGCCTGCCGAATGGTCGTAACCACGCCTTGCGTGGACTCTCAAAAGGACTTACTCCGTTTTCAAACGGATTTATTATTTTCTCTACGTGTTACGGTCTACGTACCGCGTACTAAAAAATGGCAAAAACAAAAGATCAAAAGAAAGAGTTGGTAAAAAATTTGGCCAAAGTCGTAAAAGATGCCAAATCTGTCGTCTTTGTAAATTTTGACAAATTGATTGTCTCCGATGAAACGAAACTTCGTCGAGCTTTACGAGATAGTGGTAATTCTTATCAAGTGGTCAAGAAAACACTTCTCAAGAAAGCTTTCGAAGGATCTGGAGTAACTGGTGACATGGCTGACATGCCTGGGATGATCGCTATCGCGACATCTGATGACATGATCGCGCCAGCTCGTGAAGTCTACAACTTCCAGAAAGACCACAAAGACAATATCAAAATTGTCGGCGGAGTCTTTGATGGACGATTTGTCGGAATGGAGGAAATGATGTCTATCGCGACAATTCCTACACGCGAAGTGTTAAATGGCATGTTCGCAAATATTATAAATTCACCGCTACAACGTTTCGCAATTGTGCTTGGCGAGGTAGCAAAAGCTAAACCCGCCAATTAATAATTTTCGGGTAAATAATATATGAATCAAGAACAAATTATTGAAGCTGTTGAGAAGATGACTGTTCTCGAATTGAACACTCTCGTCAAAGCAATCGAAGAAAAGTGGGGCGTGTCTGCAGCAGCTGTGGCTGTGGCTGGACCTGCCGCCGCCGCAGCTGGTGAAGAAAAGTCAGACTTTAAAGTTGAACTTACTTCAGCTGGTGAGCAGAAAATCGCAGTTATGAAAGTTGTCAAAGAAGCGCTTGGTCTTGGACTCAAAGAAGCCAAGGACCTCGTAGACGCTGCTCCGTCAGTTCTAAAAGAATCTGCAAAGAAAGAAGAAGCAGAGGCTTTGAAGAAGGCTATTGAAGAAGCCGGAGGCAAGGTTGAACTTAAATAGTTCAACATTGCCGGAGGTCCTGAGATTGTCGAAGGATAAGGAGGGAATTAAATAGGAATCGAATTAAGCATACGGCCCAGCTTAGCTGGGCCGTATGCTTTTCCGATTTCTATTGACGATCTTTTTTGCTCTAGTATAATTATTGGTATGAATTTGGAAAAAAGGGAACCTAAGAAGCGCAAGGGTGATGAGGTGCCGAGTACTACGCAAATCGAAGCGGAAGCGGCTATAAAGTTGGACGAAGAAGTTGAGATGGAGAAATATGACAAAGAGAGACGTGATGATAGAGACGCTCGTTGGGATTAGGTAAATAAAGAAATCAAAAGCAAAAACCGCCCTTGGGCGGTTTTTGCTTTTCCCTTGACGGGAGACTATCTAGGGGAGTAGAATTTGGTCATTAAAAACCCGTTTTAATTTTGTAATTTTTATGTTTAAACCTGAAGGTGCGGGAACACCAGAAACGTCCAAGAAGCTTACGCCGTTGGAGTTTACTGCCAGGGAAATTAGAATGGAAATCTTTGGTACGGAAGATGAAGGAATATTGCGTACAGCAAATCCTGAAAAGCTTGTAATCTATCATGAGAAAATGGCAGAAGCAGCCAAATTATATACAGAGTATCAGAAATCACCCGAAGATCGTATGGCTAGATATCATGATATTGCTAACGCAATGGATAGAGGAGAAAATCCAAAAATAGAAGTTTAAGAATCAGAAAATCCGCCCAACAGGGCGGATTTTCTACTCTTGTTTGCGATGAATTTTAGCGGTTTTGTCTAGTTTTGCGGGCAAGTCTCTGAACCTGTATAATCTTCTTCATGAACATCCTAGCCAAATTATTTTCAAGCGAAGCGTTAGTCAAAATCATGCGACTTTTTCTCATGAATCAAGAAGCCGGTTTCGAGAACAAAGACATCTCGAAACACTGCCGTACCAAACCAGCCGCCACCAAACGTGAGCTCCAACTTCTCCAATCGATTGGTTTTGTCAAAAAAGGTTCATTCTACAAAACAATAAAAATCCACAATAGGGAAACTCGTCGCAAGGTTTCTGGATGGTTTATAAATTCAGAATTTCCATACCTATCGGCACTTTTTGATCTTTTGATTGCCAGCAAATCTATCGACAAGAAAGATTTGATTGGTCGCATCAGAAAAACCGGCAAAATAAAAATGCTGGTTGTGGCTGGAGCATTTCTAAAAGACGAAGAATCTAGATTGGATATTTTAGTTGTCGGCGACGGTATTAGCCAGAAAAAGTTTGAAAATATGATTAGGGGACTTGAGTCAGAAATAGGAACAGAATTACGATATTCGGCATTTACTGTTGATGAATTTAAATACAGATTGAGCATGTATGACAAGCTAATTTGTGACGTTTTTGATTATAATCACGAGATTCTCTTTACGACCCCGGGATTATCCACAGAAGGACTAAAAACACGCAAATAAGCGTTATATAATAAGGGTATAAACCAAGGTCGATTCTAGGTTTAATATTTATAGTATTTAGCTAGCTTTATCATAATGTCTCCGACGGGGGACTAATAATTATTAAATTATGTTTATACAACAATGGGGAGATGTATTTACTTCATCTCTACAAGGATTATGGGTTGGGGCTGTGGCGTTTGTTCCAAAATTACTCTTCGCAATAATTGTATTTATTATTGGTTGGGCAATTGGTGCTGTGGTGTCAAAGGCACTCGCACAGGTTATTAACGCCCTAAAGATAAACAAACTTTTCGAAAGTGTCGGCGCAAAGAGTATGTTTGATCGCGCCGGATTTAGACTAGATGTTGGAGTGTTCATCGGTGAAGTCGCAAAATGGTTCATCGTTTTGGTCTTCTTGATGGCGTCACTTGATATCTTGGGCCTAAGTCAGGTCAATCTATTCCTTCGCGAAGTTGTTCTTGGTTATCTACCACGTGTATTCGTTGCGGCTCTTTTGGTTGTCATTGCAGCTTTGGTTGCAGATTCTATCAAAAGATTCGTCGAGGGTTCAGCTATGGCTATGGGCGTTCGCTCAGCAAAAATGGCAGGATCAATCTCGAAGTGGGCAATTTGGATATTCGTTATCATCATCGTTTTGTCTGAACTCGGAATTGCTCCAGCATTCATGCAAATTCTCTTCACTGGAATCGTTGCGATGCTAGCACTTGCTGGCGGACTCGCATTTGGTCTTGGTGGAAAAGAAGCTGCATCTCGCGTGATCGAGAAAATGAAAAATTCAGTTTCTCATCACGACTAGGGTTTTCTAAATCTTTTAGAAGCAAAAAATCGCCTTCGGGCGATTTTTTGCTTATAGTTATTCTGGTATAATTTACTCATATGAAAAACAT
>CAZLAD010000007.1:0-5546 GCA_964557535.1 uncultured Candidatus Saccharibacteria bacterium
GATTTGCCTTGGCAAATGCGACAAAATCCCACAGTTCCCCCCAGTGTATGGAAACCGTTTTGTCCTTGATTTCAGGGTTCGAGCCGATTTTTTGGAAAAAGCGTTTCCATTCCAAATAATTTTGCGTGTTTTCCAAATCGGCGCATTCTTTCAAGGACAAAACGAAACTCCGCAAGGGTTCGATCCAATTCTTTCTCTGTTGCCCAAAATCTCTTTCGGATTCGAGAAGAGAAGCTTTTTCTCGCATGAGTATATCTTTGCGTTGTAAATATATTTCTCGTTCAATATCTTCGTCTAAATATATGGAAACAAGTTTGTCCAGCTTCTCTTGATTCTCTCGAATCTTGTTTTTGAGATTTTGGGCAACACTTCCTCGTGAAGAAATAGTTTCATTTTCCCATTCGTCAATTTTCTTTTCCATGTTCAATATTTCTTCACGAGGAAGCGACACTGATTGAAGCAGTGTTTTTATTTGTGCAGAGAGTGCGGATTCTTGCAGATACGGCTGAGAGCAAACACCTTTCTTTTTTGTGCAACGATAGTAGGCATATGTTGTACCAAATCTATTCGTAGCATATTGGGCAGTCACCATGCCTCCGCACTCGCCACAACGAGCAAAACCGAGAAAATGAAACGGATGAGCTATTTTTGATTTTCTCGGTTTCTGCTTTGTTCTATGGACTTTCTGCACTGCTTCAAACAGTGTTGGAGAAAGAATTGGCGCAAAGCTTCCGTCATACCATTCGTCTTTATGTTTTACAAACCCGAGATATGCTCTGTTCATCAAAATTCTGTTTACGGAAGCTTTGCCAAGTGGCGTTCCATTTTTCTGACATACGCCATGATCCGCCAAAAATTGAGAAAGTGATTCCAAAGTATGCGTACCTTTGGCGTATTCTTTGTACGCACGGACAATAACCTTGCTATGCACAGGATGGGGTTCAATATTTCTCGTTTTGTAATTATTCACATAGCCAAAGGGAGCTTTGGTGAGCCATTCACCTTTTCTCAATTTTTGGCGAATTCCACGCTTCACATTCTCCACGAGGTTGTCAGAAAAGTATTTGGATTGACCGAACGCCACTTGCAACATGAATTTCCCTTGCGGAGTTGATTCAAACCAAAACTGTGGAAAACGCAAAGAAGCAATTCTGTTGATGTCTACAAGGTAAATTATTTTTCCACCATCAACAGAATTACGGGCGAGACGATCTGGATGCCACGCGAGTATACCAACCGGTTCTCGTGATGTTTCTACGAACGCCAACATTTTTGCAAATGCTTCTCGCCCGGGCTTCTTTGCGCTTTTCGCTTCTGTAAATTCTTTCAGAATTTCAATGTGTTCTCTACGCGCATATTCTCGTAGTTCAAAAAGTTGAGCTTCAATACTCATTACTTGCTTATCGTCATCTTCGGTACTCTTGCGAGCGTAGAGGACACATTTAGTTTTGGTTTGAATTGTTTCCATACACTGGGGGGAACTGTGGGATTTTGTCGCATTTGCCAAGGCAAATCGCGAGACTGATTGCGCGCGTATCACTTCGCGCTACGCGCACGATGTTGGTACATTTGGGCAAGTACCGCTGTGTGAACTAATTATACAATTTGCGCGAACTTTTTTCCAGAAGAAAATGGACTAATGGACTCGGTTTTGCGAAACTACTTTCTGGGGAAAAGGATTCGCAAAACCTCGGCTGTGCTCCCGCGCGGAGGAGGGGTCTGGGGAGGAATCCGCGCGGGCTTCTGTTTGGATTTTTGGCGGGGCGGGCAAGTGGAAAAAAGACACTAAAAATGATAAATTGTAAGTATTGTATGGAATCTTTAGATCAAAAAAACTCCTTGCCAGGAGCAGAGCAAAAAATTGAGGAATATGTCAATCGTATTAAAAATGGAGAATCTAAGGATTCTATTTTTCAAGGTTTACCAGAATCCTTTAAATCGGGTATTGAGAAAAAACTAGCCGAAATATCAGAAGAAAAACTAGAACAAGGGATAAGTGAAATTCCTTCACAATATCGAGGTTTAGATTCTGAAACTCTTGATTTTATTTGGACATTTCCTGAATACGTCGATCAAGAGAAAACGAAAGAATTAAAAGAAAAGAAAGCAAGAGCGCTTGCTGCGTTGCGAGAAAAAGAATCTGCGGAAAAAGGAAAAGAAGAAAGGCATCAAGCTGACCAGCAAAAGATTGCAGAATTAAGAGAGCAATTAGGAGTTACGAAACCAGTTGAAACCACTGAAAATCAAGAAAAACCTCCTGTTGTTTTTAATCCAGAAGAATTACCAGTACTGAGTATTGAAGAAAGGAAAAAATTGCATGGCTGGACTGCTAGCTATGAACTGGCAAAAATTGCAAAACAACAAGGAATAGATTTATCAAAAATCTCTAGGGAAGAATATGTAGATTTTGCAATACAAAACTCTTTGGCTATTGATGATGATCAATTAAGGGTTGCACCGTGGCAACGTATGGGCACTTCTGTTGAAGAAATTGTTTCAGCTAACAGAGAAAGAAAAGCACAGATCACAGAAGAATCAGAAAAAGCATTCGCAAAATTTTGTTATGAAATACAACAGAAGGCTGGACAAGAAAATCGCTTTCTTTCAGATAACATACGAGTGCGACAGGGAACAAAAGATTCTAATTCTTGGTTGTTTTTTGGGATCAACAATAGTACCGGAGAAAAGAGCAATGAAACTTACAAGTCCTATGTTTCTGTTAAAGATCTAAATACTTTAACCCCTGAAAGATTTACACAATTTATGATGGCGTTAAGAGACGCCAAATACAATGGTGATATTAAAATTTTTCAAGACTTATCCGAACAAGGCGTTAGGTTAAATGATCAGATTGTTATGCACGGAGGATCGCAAGCTGATGCCGAACTCGCTTTGCAGGTTGCTGAACAATTTTTTGGTACAGACTTAGACCAAAAAAGTGTTGGCAAAGACGAAGTTGTTGATGGGGAGAATAAAAGTTATAGTCAAATTCTTGCTAGAAAAATCACGGAAGCAATAAATAAACAAAAAGAGAATTGAATGATTCTTTAAAAAGAAACTTTCCACTGATCCCATGCAGGTGCATTATACCTAACTGCCCAAAGCTCAACTGTGTAAGTATTATTGTCAATAGAAAACTCTTTTTTCTCTCCGAGCGAGATTTTCATATCATCGACATTGGTATTGAGAAATTTTATAGTAGCGCTTTCTGAATCAACATTTGTAAGTATAAATCCAACTCGCCCAGCTTTTACAAAGTCATTTTCGCTCAAATCGTTTGCTGTTAAAGTCTGCATTTCAATAGGAAATTCAGGAAAAGCAGTAACTTTTTTAAAGGATCCGCCTTTAATAACAAGAAACTGAGCGCCATTTGATATATCATTCATAGCTTTATTATACCCTGTTTTATTTAAGATACTCCAGGATACACTTTTCGCATCTAACATACTGTTCGTCAAGAGTCCTCTCTCTGTTGCCGATCTTTTTATCCATTTCTGTCTCAAATTGGTGACGGGGTAGACCCTGATCTCTTGTTTGAATATAGTAGCGAATGTCACAGGTTTTATACCCAAACAGTAGACCGTAGATAATATCAATTTCAGCAGAAAGATAATTTTTCTTAATAAATTCAGTTTGTAGTGTTTTAAACCCTTCGCAAATGGACATATCTTGAACGTCTGCGAAAATTTTTAAAAGGCTCTTTTCATACTCTGGAAAGCCAATTTGTAAAATAGCTTTTTTTGTTAAAACTTCACTTATTTTCTTTTTCAAGGCAACAATAACAGATTTTACCGTTTGATTAGTTTCTTGTGGAAGATTGGTAATATCGAGATTGTGTTCTTTTACAAATTTATTTATATATACAGTGTCAGATACCACACCAACATATCTATTTTCTGATAAGATTTCATCAAGAATTTCCTTTTCTGTTGTCTCCATACAATTTAATTATAGCAACCTTAGTGCCCGCCCCGCCAAAAATCCAAACAGAAGCCCGCGCGGATTCCTCCCCAGACCCCTCCTCCGCGCGGGAGCACAGCCGAGGTTTTGCGAATCCTTTTCCCCAGAAAGTAGTTTCGCAAAACCGAGTCCATTAGTCCATTTTCTTCTGGAAAAAAGTTCGCGCAAATTGTATAATTAGTTCACCGTATCGTGCTAGCTCGAGAAGCATATAAAAAATGATTCACAAAGATACATTCTCAAAAGTAGATTTCAACGGAGCGAAAGGAATTGTATTTCTTGGAGCGGAAATGCTTGTGTATCGTCGCGATACTAAAACAAATAATTTTCCTTTATGCATTGATTTGCCCGGCGGCGCTCGTGAAGAGAATGAGTCTCCATTCGAAACATTCCAAAGAGAAGTTATGGAAGAATTTGGAATACAGATTGAAAAAGATGAAATAGACTTTTCATGCACCATACCAAGCACCATAGAACCAGATAAAAAATCATTCTTCATCGTCGCAAAAACTTCAAGATTTACACCTGAAGACATTCTATTTGGAAACGAAGGAACAGAATGGATGTTAATGTCGACAAACGAGTTTATTAAAAGATCGGACGGTATCGAGAGGCAACAAAAAAGAGTTAAAAATTATCTTAAGGGAACCCTTGTTTCAGAATAGAGATCTATTATTGGAATGTGCTGTTTTATAGACGCACGAGAAGGATCGACCTGATATACTGAAAAAGTACTAATTTGCCTTGCGGGGTAAGAAATCAAATTGGTTCTATCTGTTAAAGGCTCACAAAATAAAAAACTGCCTCATTTGCATGAAGCAGTGAATTTAAAAAAGATATTATCTAGTCCCTCAGCCCGACAATAAGACCTGGTGTCCCAAATGGCATATGTGTAATAATAGGTTGATCTTTTGATTCAAATCCTAATACACACTCAAGTAAATATCCTCCTTTTTCGTCTTTACCGTTAAAAACTCTGAGTGTGATAAAATATTGACCTCTTGATGAAAAATCAAAAAGGAAAAACATTTTTACTTCAGTGGTTTTTTTATAAAGCTGAAGAAATAAAACAATCTGATCAACATTACTGAAAGGTTTCAAAGCTCTTTCTTCGCAAAGCATAAAATAATCAGAAATTTCGTCTCCCTTCACAATGTTAATACGTTCGGCTTGTACATTTGCTTCTACACTAGGTTTTCGGTATTTAGCTAAAAGCTCAAACACTAATGGACTTGAAGGTGTTGGTCCAGTTGTTTTCCAAGGAAGAATGAGTGCTGTAGGAGTTGTGGGCAATTCAACAGGGTTAATAGAGAATTTTACAGTTTCCAGTATTGGAACTTTACTTTTGGTTATCATAACTATAGATTTTAGTGTTTTAGAATTTTTTACACTTTACTAATTTTATAAAATATTGTCAAGTACACATCCAACAAAAAAGAGCCTTGAATAAATGGCTCTTTTTAAATATTTAAATCTTGATTTTTAAAATCAAAAACATCTATATTAAAGTCATTTTTTAAAATTTTTGCTAAAAATTTTAATCTTTTATGACAAATATAAGTTGGACTTTCGCAATGTTTTAATAA
>CAZLAD010000008.1:0-1587 GCA_964557535.1 uncultured Candidatus Saccharibacteria bacterium
CTCAAAAAAAGAAAAGGCTCTTGCCCTCTTTTTACTAATCTGCTATTATTCAAATGTAAAGGCAATGACGCTGCTGACACAGCCGAGCCGAGAGAAGAAAGCTTGAAAGAGCAAGTAGAACTCTCCGGGAAGTACCCGTCATAGTACAAACCGCGAAAAGCGGGACAAGGTCTGGCGAAGCCAGACAAAGTAAGGTGGCACCGCGACTAGATCGCCCTTACAAGAACATCAGTGTTTTTCACTGGTAGACTTGTAAGGGCGTTTTATATTTATGGAAAGAATACATATATCTCAAATTAGAGAAAAAGTTGGGCAGCAAGTAAAAATTGCTGGTTTTGTTCATACTGTCCGCGACCAAGGAAGTATAAAATTTTTAATCATTCGCGATATTACTGGTCTTATTCAAGTTGTAGTAACAAAAGCCAGCGAAGAAGCATTGAAACTTGCTGCCTCTTTGAGCATGGAATCTGTTGTCGAAATAATTGGTGTGGCGAAAGAAGAAAAACAAGCTCCTGGTGGCGTAGAAATACAGGCAGAAGAAATAAAAATTTTATCTTCCTCTATTCCAGAATTGCCAATTCCTGTCGTCGAAAAAGGACAAGAGGAAACTGACCAACAAATCCGTTTGGATTGGCGATGGATTGACTTGCGAAAGCCAGAGAAAGCTCTCATTTTCAAAGTATGGACGACAATGGAACAAGCTTTCCGAAATTACTGCATTGAAAACGGATTTGTTGAGATACATTCTCCAAAATTAACTGCAACCGCAACAGAATCGGGCTCTGAATTATTTGAAGTCAAATATTTTGATCGAAAAGCTCATCTTGCTCAATCTCCGCAACTGTACAAGCAAATGGCAATGGCGGCAGGGCTTGAAAAAGTTTTTGAAGTCGGACCAGTTTTTCGAGCAAACCCTTCATTTACTTCTCGGCACGACACTGAGTTTACTATGTACGATGTCGAGATGTCGTACATCGCCTCGCATCACGACTTAATGGCCGAGGAGGAAAAAATGATTGTCGCGATGCTTACAGCAGTAAAAGAAAAATATGGCGATGAAATACAAAAAGTTTACGGCCGAGAAGTCGTGATTCCCAAAATTCCTTTTCCTCGATTAACTATAAAAGAGGCAAAAGGAATTTTGGGTCGTTTGGGTATTCCAAACGAGCGAGGCGATGACATGAGCCCAGAAGAAGAACGCGCAATATGCGAACATATTCAGAAAGAAACTGGAAGCGAATTTGTTTTTATCCACGAATTTCCAACCAAAGTTCGCGCGTTTTACAGTATGCGAAAAGAGGATGACCCGACCATCACAAAAAGTTTTGACTTACTTTGGAATGGATTGGAAATTACAAGTGGTGCTCAACGAGAGCATCGAGTTGAGCAATTAGAAAAACAAATTCGCGAACAGGGACTTGATCCGAAATCGTTTGAGACATATCTGAACTTTTTCCGATACGGCTGTCCGCCGCACGGCGGCTTCGCGCCAGGGCCGACACGAATGTTGATGAAACTTCTCAATATTTCGAATGTTAGAGAAGTTACCTATCTTTATCGTGGAGTAAAAAGACTAACTCCTTAATT